>JADGRA010000050.1 GCA_017881265.1 Myxococcaceae bacterium
CCCGGGTGCAGGACGGCGTACTCCTCGCTGGAGAACTGCCGGCACTTAAGCGCGGTCATGGCCAGGGCGTCCGAGACGGCATGCAGAGCGGCCGAGGAGGCGGTGGGCACCAGGCCGAGCGGACACGCTTCAGGAATGCTGCCGACGTCCAGCACCAGGTCCGAGAGCCGGGCTAGCGGCGAGGTGCCCTCTCCGGTGATGGCCACCACCTTGGCGCCGATGCGGCGAAGCGCGGGGACCAGGCGCAGAATCTCCTCGGTGGCGCCGCTGTTGGAGAGCGCGAGCACGACGTCGCCCCGGCTGACGCGGCCGAGGTCCCCGTGCATCGCCTCCGCCGGGTGCAGGTAGAGGGAGGGGATGCCGGTGGAGGCCAAGGTGGCCGACAGCTTCTGGGCGATGAAGCCGGGCTTGCCGAGGCCCGTCACCACCACATGCCCCTGGCAGTCGAGCAGCAGCGCCAGGACGCGGAGGAAGCTGGGGCCCAGGCGCTGCTTGGCGCTGGCGATGGCCTCGGCTTCGGCGTCCAGGACACCCCGGGCGTAGGCGAGTTCCTCGGCGCCCGGACGCGCGGCTCGCGGGCGGACAACCCGCTCTGGCTTGGGACGACGGCTGCGGGGTACCCGGGGAGCGGGGCGGCGCATGGGAGAGTGGCAGCTTGTAGCCCGGGCTGCCGTGCCGAGGCCAGCGCCAACCCTACCGCCGCCCGGGGCGAGGTGCTCCGGCTGGGGTTTCTCCGCACGCTGTTGGGCGCAGCCGCGTTGGTGCTTGTTCTCGGGCCAGGAACTCTCTCGAAACCCCGGGGCGGAGAGGGGCTCCAAAGGCGGGCGTGGGCGTTACAGGCCGGCTTCGCCGAGGAAGCGCTGGCGTACGCGGGCATCGTCCATCAGCGCGGCGCCGGTGCCCTCCAGCGTGACGCGCCCCGTCTCCAGCACGTAGGCCCGGTGGGCCAGCCGCAGCGCGTGCTGGACGTTCTGCTCCACCAGCAGCAGCGTCACGCCGCGGCCGTTTATCTCCTTGAGGGCCGCAAACACCTGCCGCACCAGCATCGGCGCGAGCCCCAGTGCCGGCTCGTCCAGCATCAGCAGGCGGGGCCGTGCCATCAGCCCGCGGCCAATGGCGCACATCTGCTGCTCGCCCCCGCTGAGAGTGCCCGCGTTCTGGGTGAGACGCTTCTGGAGAATGGGAAACATCTCCAGGACGCTCTGCATCGTCCGGTGCCGCTCGGCCCTGGCGGCGCGGGTGTAGGCCCCCATCTCCAGGTTGTCGCGCACGCTCATGCCGGGCCACAGCTGACGCGCTTCCGGAATGAGGACGATGCCGCGGGCCACCAACTCATTCGCCGGCAGGCCCGCGACGTCCTTGCCGTCGAAGAGGATGTGGCCCGCCCTCGGCCGGAGCAGCCCGGCCAGCGTGCGCAGCGTTGTCGTCTTGCCCGCGCCGTTGGCGCCCACCAGGGTGACAATCTCCCCTGCCTCCACCTGGAAGGAGATGTTCCACACCGCCTGCACGTCTCCATAGAAGACGTCGATGGCTTCCACGCGCAGGGAGCTCACGCGGCCGCCCCTCCGGCCTCATCGCCCAGGTAGGCCGCCACCACCGCCGGGTCGCGGAGCGCCGCCTGGGGCGGGCCCTCGGCGATGGTTTTCCCGAAGTTGAGCACCAGGACCCGGTCGGAGACGCCCAGTACGGCGTGGACGTGGTGCTCAATCATCAGCACGGTCACGCCGCTCGCGCGGATGTCGCGGATGAGCTGCATCGCGCCCTCAATCTCCGAGGGATTGAGGCCGCCCATCACCTCGTCCAGGCACAGCACGTCGGGCTCAGTGGCCAGCGCGCGCGCAATCTCCAGGCGCTTGAGGTCGCCGATGGACAGCGTCCGGGCCAGCGCGCCGGCACGGGCCGCCAGACCGGCCCGCTCCAGCACCGCTGCCACCCGGACCCGCGCGTCGGCCCCCCGGCGGTGCCGGCTGCCGAAGAGACTGCCGACGGCGACGTTGTCCGCCACCGTCATGTCCCGGAAAGGCCGCACTATCTGGTGCGTCCGCACCAGGCCGAGTTCCACCACCTGGTCGTTGCGCAGCCCGGCAAGCTCGCGGCCCTTGAAGAGAATGCTGCCCGTCGTGGGCCGCTGGCTGCCCACCAGGCAGGAGAAGAGGGTGGTCTTCCCGGCGCCGTTGGGGCCGATGACGCTGAAGATGGAGCCCTTGTCGACGTGGAAGCTAACGCCGTCGAGCGCCACCAGGCCCCCGAAGCGCTTGCCCAGGCCCTGCACCTCGAGGATGCGCTCAGCCGCCACGGGGGGCCCCCGCCACCGGGCGCCCGGCCCGGCGCCCCAGCTGCACCAGGCGCTCCCAGAGGCCCACCATGCCGTGCGGTTCGAAGAGCATCACCAGCATGAGCAGCCCGCCGTAGATGAAGAGGTAGGAGTCCCGCAGCGTCGGGCTGGCCAGCAACTTTATCTGCAAGTAGCTGAAGAGGACCGCCCCCAGCACCGGGCCGACGAGGGTGCCGATGCCCCCGACGATGGGCATCAGGACGATGCTCAGAGAAAGCCGGAAGTCGAAGACGCTTCCCGGGGAGATGTATTGGAAATTCATGGCGAACAGCCCGCCGGCGGTGCCCACCAGCGCCGCCGACAGCGCGTGGGCGAGCAGCTTGTAGCGCGTCGAGGGGATGCCCAGCGCCTCCGCCGCGTCGATGTCCTGGCGAATGGCCGACAGGGCCAGCCCGAAGGCCTGGCCGCGGACGTAGGCCATCACCCCCACGGTGAGGAGGGCGAGGACGGCCATGCCGTAGTAGTTGGAGAGGAAGTGGAAGTCGGCGGACGGCATCCGCAGACCGCTCGAGCCTCCGGTGAATTCCATGCCCGAGGCGATGACGCGCACCGCTTCCCCCACGCCGATGGTGGCGATGGAGAAGTAGGGCCCCCGCAGCCGGAAGGTGGGCAGTCCCACCACCACGCTGAAAAGCACCGCCAGCGCGGCGGCCACCGGAAGCGTCAGCCAGGGATTCCACCCGGCGTCCGCGAGCAGCACCGTGGTGTAGGCGCCGATGCCGACGAAGGCGGAATAGCCGAGCGAGATTTGACCGGCGAAGCCGCCGAGGAGATTCCACGCCGAGGCGAGCACCACCGCGAAGGCGACGTTCCACAAGTCGTTGAGGGTGCCCCGCTCGGCGAGCAGCGGGGCCAACAGCAGCGTGGCGGCCAGCACCGCCATCCACGCCCGGGCGCCCTTCACCGGGCCACCGCGCGGCGAGAGAAGCTGCGGAACAGCGCGGGAAGCCCGGTGGGCGCGACCACCAGCACCAGCACCAGCAGCGAGAAGCTGATGGCGTCCTGGAAGGAGGTGGGGATGCTGGTGTAGGCGGCCATCAGGTTCTCGATGAGGGCCAGGACGAGGGCGCCGATGGCCACCCCGGTGAAGCTCTCCAACCCGCCGAGGACGATGATGCAGAAGGCCTTCAACAGGAAGCTCCGCCCGAAGTCCGGCGTGAAGGCGTACAGCGTGCTCAGCATGGTGCCGGCGATGGCGGCGAAGGCCGTCCCCAGGCCGAAGGCCACCGCGGAGATGCGGGCGGCGTTCACCCCAGAGAGCAGCGCCGCATCGCGGTTCTGCGTCACCGCGCGGATGGCCCGGCCGAGGAAGCTGCGCCGCAGCATGAAGTTGAGACCCAACAGCGACAGCACGCTCACCCCGAACACCAGCAGTAGCGGGACGCCATAGCGCTCACCGAGCAAGGGCACCGAGGACATGGTGTACGGCGTCAGGATGGCTTGGGTGTCCCCGCCCCAGACGACGTAGGCCAGGTTCTGCAGCACCAGCCACAGCCCGAACAGCAGCAGCAGCGACTGCATGGACGGGGCGTTGCCTCCCTGCGGCAGCCGGCGGATGAGCGTCAAGTCCAGCAGGACGCCGAAGCAGAAGAAGAGCGGCGCCACCACCAGAAGGCTGAGGAAGGGGTCCAGGCCAAACCGGGTGTTCAGCGCCAGGGTGACGTAGGCAGCCAGCATCATCAGCCCGGCGTGGGCCAGATTGATGATGCGCATCACGCCGTAGATGACGGCCAGCCCGTACGCCATGGTGGCGTACAGGCCGGCAGACAAGACGGAGCTCAGCAGGACCGACGCGAGGCGCTCCACGGGCCTAGGCGCTCATTGCCACGGAATGGGCGCAACGGGCTCGCCCGTCTTGGACTCCTTGGGCCACACCAGGTCCACCTTGCCGCCGGGCTTGTTCTGCGTCACCACGAAAGGCAGGTCGGCCTGGCCCGTCTTGGTGAACGTCAGCACGCCGCCTGGCAGGATGGAGTCGGTCAGACGCAGCTCGGCCAGGGCGCTGCGGATTTTCTCTGGCTCGAGCGAGCCGGCCTTCTGCAGCGCCACCAGCAGCGCCCGTACCGTCTCGTAGCCGAGGGCGTGGTACCACTCCGGGGCGACGCCGGTGGCCGCCTTGTAGCGCGCGTTGAAGGCCTTCACCTGGGGGTAGGGGAGCAGGTCCGACCACCAGCCGCTGGCGAAGATGTAGTCGGCGGCTGCTCCCAGAGTCTTCCGGCCCTTCTCGTCGGCCCCGCGCGCCCCGTAGGTAATCATCTGGTTGCGCAGGCCCATCTGTGCGTACGTCCGCTGCATGCTGATGAAGTCTTCCAGGTGCGCATCGGCCATGAAGAGGTCCGCCTTGGCCGCCTGGACGCGCCCGAGGAGGGGACGGTAGTCGGCGGTGTAGAGCTCGAACTTCTGCTCGACCGGGATGGTCCAGCCGGCCGCGTGCGCGGCGACGTATGCCTTCACCCCCTTGGCGTAGTCGTTGCCGTGTTCGGTCTGCTCGGTAATGAGGGCGATGGAGAGCGGGGCCTTCAGCTTGCCGGTGGATACAAGGTCCTGCAGGAAGTCCATTTGCGTCGTCGCCAGGTGCTCGACGGGGGACAGCGTCCCGAAGACCCACTTGCTGCGTCCGTAGATGCTGGTCGCCCCGGCGCCGCCGCTGATGTAGGGGATGCCGTAGCGCTCCGGGACGACCGACTGCGCCTGGACCAGCTGCGAGCCGTAGCCGCCGATGATGGCGTGGACCTTCGTCTGGGTGATGAGCTGCTCGACCAGCTGCGCGCTCTTCGCCGCATCCGAGGTGTCGTCGAGGAGGCTTAGCTCGATTTTCAGCTTCTTGCCACCCACCAGGACGCCGCCCGCGTCGTTGACTTCCTTCACCGCCAGCTCGGTGGCCTGCTTGTAGGCGCTGCCGATTTTCGACTCTTTCCCGGTGACGGGCAGGACGGCGCCGAGACGGACCACGTCCTGCGCGAAGGCGGCCTGGTGGAGCAGCAACAGGGCGAGCACGGCGCGGCTGAATTCTCGGAGGAGTCTCATGGGTACAAGGCCTCCCGGTAGTCGACGAGCGGGGGGTTTCCGTACCACGGAACGGGCGTGGGCGGTCCCCTTGGAACTGCTGATGCAATGCAGCACGGCCGGCGGCCAACCCGCGGCCCGGGGGGCGGGGCGGTCCTCGCGAAGGGCGGCGCCTGCCCGCGCCGGCCAGCCGGCCAAGTGCGTCCGGGCTGGTTCTGTGGCCCTGGGCCGTGGTCTCTTCAGGGCGGAACGCATGCGCCGCCGGGTGTACGTCATCGCCGGGGAGTACAGCGCCAACCCCCGATACCTGCGTCTCGAGCAGCGCTCGGCGGCGTGGCTCGCCGCGCCCGCGCCCGAGCCGTCGGCCGAGGAGTTGAGTCGCCTCTTCTTCCGCTACCCCAACCGCTCCGAGGATGGCCGGGCCAAGCCGGAGGACTGGGAACGAGACTTCGGCGTCGCGACACCGGTGGGGCTGGTGGACTTGCTCGCCTCCGCCGCCCACCGTGCGCTCTCCACCTTGCACGCCCTTTTGGGGGAGTCGCAGTACCGGCGGACGTGCGAGCGGGTGACGGACCTGGTGGTCACCTCCATGCCCGGGCTCGACCCCAACGAGCGGATGAACATCGGCCTCGTCCCGCAGATGCTGCAGGCCCAGCTGGGACTGTCGCGGCGTGCCGGCTGTCAATTCGTAGTGGGCACCAGCGACAGCGGCGCGTGGGCCTTTGCCCAGGCCGTCCGTGCCGCCCGGACCTCGGAACGGCCGGCCACCGTGCTGGTGGTGGCCGGGCAAGTCATTCCCGCCGGCTACGCCTCGCAGTACCAGATTCGCACCGTCCTCGGAGAAGAAGACCAGGCCCGGGGGCTGGACATGCTGGTGGTGGGCGACCTGCTGATGGATGCGTTCCGCCGCACTCAGGGGCGGACCCGGGCCGACGTGGAGGAATTCCTCGCCCGCGTCTCGGAACGGAAATTCCTCGGGGCGCAGTTCTACCCGGCGGCGATGCAGTCGGGCCGCCTGGCCCGGCGGAGCGCGCGCCGCACGCCCTACTTCGACGGGGCGGACATCGCCGCCCCCTGCTGTGGCGCCGCCGCCACGCTGGTCACTTCGGACGAGGACCTGGTGGCGCAAGTGGCCCGGGCACGCCTTGCGCGCCACGCCGGCGTCCCGGTGGTGGAGGCGCTGGGGGTGGGTGAGGGGTCGAGCAACGCGAGCTTCCTGCGCCGGCAGTCGCCGCTCGTCTTCGGCACCGCCGTCCGCGAGGCCTTCATCGCCACCGCCGACGACGCCGGCGTCCCGGTGAGCGCGCTGCCCGCTTGCTCCTTTGCGGTGGTGCACGACGCCTTCCCCAGCATTGAGTTGGCCTTCCTCTTGTCCCTGGGGTTCGGCTGGGAGCAGGCGACCGACCGCATCGCCGACGGGTGGAGCAACCCCTACGGTGGCCTGTTGACGTTTGGCCACGCCCTCGGTGCCTCGGGCCTGGTGCAGGTGAACAAGACGCATCACATTTTCAGCGGGGACCGCCGCTACCTCCGGCCTACCGAGGCGCCTAGGGACCTCCCCGGGCCGGCGACCGCTGGCGAGATGGCCTTCACCACCTCGGTCGGCGGGCCGCTGTCGCACGTGGTGGGGGCGTTGTTTCGCTCGGGCCGGCTGGCCGTGGAGCCAGGCCGGCACGCCGAGGGCGAACCCCCCTTGGCCGGCCCGCGCTTCACCGAGCAGCGCGCCTTCCTCCGGAAGGCCGTGCCGGCGCAGCTGCAAGCGCTCCAGGCGGTGGGCAGCCAGCCGGCCCTGGTTGAGGGCGTCACCTACGTCTCGGTGCGCAGCTGCCTTCGGGCGCTCGCGCCGACCGACGTCGAGGCCATGGAATTCGACGGGCTGGAATACCTGGTGCGTCCGGAGCGCCTGGGGGAAATACGCGAACGTCTGCGAGAGCTGGTTGCCCTGGTGGTCCGGGAGTCGGAGCGCCTGGCATCGCTGTTCGACGTCTTCCGGGTGCTGACTGACGAGGTGCGTGCCATGGCCTCGGAGTGGCGGCGCACCGGCGTCTTCGTGGCGGAACTGGAGAACCTGAGCGAGCACCGCCTGGCGGACCAGCTGAAGGAGTGCCTGCGCGTCCCGCTGGCGGTGACGTGCGAGCTGGAGCGCGGCGAGCCTGTCCGGCGCGTCCGCTTCCTCCCCTTCGATGGCCTTCGCTACGAGGCGATGTCGCGCGCCGACGTCTTGTTCCAGCGCGACGGACGCTGGGCCCCGGCGCCTGCCCCGACGGCCGCCCTGCTGCTTCCGTGGTGGGACCGGCGCGCGCGCCGCCCGCAGGGCCTGCCGGCGGAAGGAACAGCGAGCGGGGAAGCCCGCGTGCAGCGGCTGCTCCGGGGTGAATTGCCCCAGTCCGACCGGGACCTCGCCCTGTTGCGCGCCTGGACGGCCCTCGAGGGGAGTCCAGCCATCCTCGAGCAGCTGGCGGAGGGCCCGCAGCGGCCCACCGTGTCGCTGGTGGCGTACCTCGGCCTGGCCGTCGCGCCCCCGGGCGCCAACGCCGCCACCGGCGCGGCCCAGGAGGTGCTCGCCCGGGCGGCGCTGCAAGCGCGGGCCTGGATTGGCGCGAGCCAGACCAGCGTCGTGCAGATGGGGGCCTACCTGCTGGCCGCCTGCTTCGACTCTGACCGGGACCCGCCCGGCTGGGCCGCCGTCCGCACCATCCGCTTCGCGCGCGAGGTGGCCTACGCCGCCCGCGCCGCCGGCATCCGCGTGCACGCCGCCGTGGTGGCAGGGCGGGGAGTCTCCTACCGGGACCTCCGCGGCGAGCTGGCCCTGGCCTCGCCCGCCCTGGCCCGGGCGGTGGAACTCGTCACGCGCGCTGCCCCGGATGGGCCCGGCGTACGGTTGGCGGTGGAGCTGCCCGAGGCCGAGGCACCCCTAGTCGAAGGCGAGCTCTCGCGCTGGACGGCGCAGCCGGGCGCGGGGGCAGCCCAAGTCTGGGAGCTGCCCGGGGAAACGCCCTAGCCTTGAACGGCCCGCTGCGCGCTGCGATGAGTTGCGCTCAAGCCGTCCCGCGGTGAGGCGCCGGTCCTCCAGAAACGGTTGATTCGGCCCAAGTTGACGCGTAAATCAACCCACGACTGCTGCGCAGCGCGTCAAACGGCACAAACCCGAGGAAGCCCCCAAATGAAAATCCTCGTCACCGCGAAGCGGGTCGAAGACCCGGAATCCAAAATCAAGGTCAAGGCGGACGGCTCCGGAATTGTCCAGGAGGGGTTGAAGTACAAGATGAATCCCTTCGACGAGATTGCCGTGGAGGAGGGCTTGCGCCTGACGGCCAAGCACGGTGGAGAAGTGGTGGTCGTCTCCATCGGCCCCAAGGACGTCCAGGAGCAGCTGCGTCATGCCCTGGCGATGGGGGCCGCCCGGGCGGTGTGGGTGAACCATCCGGGCCCGCTCGACCCGATGGGGGCCGCCGGGCTGCTTCAGAAGGTGGTCGAGAAGGAGAAGCCCGACCTCTGCATCCTGGGCAAGCAGTCCATCGACGACGACCAGGGGCAGACGGGGCAGTACCTGGCGGAGTGGCTCGGCTGGAGCCAGGGCACCTTCGCCTCCAAGCTGGACTCGCTGGAGAGCGAGGCGGAGAAGGCGAAGGCGCCCGCGATCGAGCTGTCCGCAGACGGGAAAACCCTCCAGGTGGTGCGCGAGGTGGACAGCGGCCTCGCCACGCTCGCCTGTAGCCTGCCCGCCGTGGTCACCACCGACCTGCGCCTCAACCAGCCCCGCTACGCGTCGCTGCCGGGCATCATGAAGGCGAAGAACAAGCCCATCGAGGAACTGACTCCCGCCGGTCTGGGCGTGGACGTCGGACTCCAGGTGGAGGTGCTGCGCATGAGTCCGCCTCCGCCGCGCAAGGCCGGCGTGAAGGTGGGCGACGTCCAGGAGCTGTTTCAGAAGCTGAAGAACGAAGCGAAAGTTCTCTAGACCCCGGGGAGCCAAGCGCCATGTCCATCGTCCTCATCGTCGCAGAGCGCCAGCCAGACGGGCAGTTGCGCAAGGCCACCCTTCACGCGGCGGCCGCGGGCGCGGACCTTGCCGCCAAGGCCGGGGCCGAGCTGCACTTGGCCATCCTCGCCGAAGACCCTGCACCGCTGGCCGAGCGGCTGAAGGACTGCGGCGCCAAGGTCATCCACACCCTGGCCTCACCGTCCTTCGCCCATTACCTGGCCGAGACGTATGCACCAGCCGTCGCGGAGCTGGCGAAAAGCGTCGGGGCGAGCTTTGTCGGTGCCGCTGCCACCGCGCAGGGCCGTGACCTGCTTCCCCGCGTCGCTGCGCGCCTGCGCGCCGCCATGGCCTCGGATGTCGTCGGCTTCTCCGGCGCCGGGACGGACATCGTCTTCACCCGGCCGATGTGGGCCGGCGCTGTCATCTCCGACGTCAAGCTGAAGACGGCCATCAAGGCGTTCACCATCCGGGCCACGGAGTTCCCGGCCGCCCCGGCGGGGAAGGCGCCGGCCGAGGTGACGGCCTTCTCGGCGCCCGCGGCACCGGCGAGCCCCACCCGCTTCGTCGACTTCAAGGAAGTGAAGAGCGCTCGGCCGGAGCTTACCGAGGCCCGCATTGTCGTGTCCGGCGGGCGCGGGACCAAGGGGGACTTCAAGGAAGTCGAGGCGCTGGCCGATGAGCTTGGCGCCGCTGTGGGCGCCTCACGCGCTGCGTGTGACGCCGGTTGGGTCCCCAACGACTGGCAGGTGGGCCAGACCGGCAAGGTGGTGGCGCCCCAACTGTACGTGGCCGCCGGCATCTCCGGCGCCATTCAACACCTGGCGGGCATGAAGGGCAGCAAGGTGATTGTGGCCATCAACAAGGACCCGGAGGCCCCCATCTTCCAGGTGGCGGACTACGGAATCGTCGGAGACCTCTTCAAAGTTCTCCCGGAGTTGCGGGCCGCCATCCACGGCGCCAAGTAGCCCGCGTCCGTTCCCAAGGCATGCCAGCTCCCTCCTCCAGCGACGCCCTCCTCGCCTCGCTGGGCATCAGCCGCATTGCCCTGCCGGTGCCGTTTGCCGACGCTGGCGGGCCGGTCAACGTCTATGCGCTGGAGGACGACGGGGGCTGGGCGCTCTTCGATTGCGGCATCGGCACCGAGGAGGGCGAGGCGGCCCTGCGGGCGGGCGCTGCGGAACGTTCCATCGACTTGCGCCGCTGCACGCGCCTCTTCGTCAGCCATGGGCACGTGGACCACTATGGCCTGGCGCAGACGCTCTCGGAGGAGAGTGGGGCCCGCGTCTTCATCCATCCCGCCGACGCACCTAAGGCCGTCGGGCCGGATGGCTGGGACGGCCGGGCGCACCTGTACCGGGCCTTCCTTCTGCGCGCGGGCGTTCCCGCGGAACAGCTCGAGCGGCTGGCCGCCATGGGCCGCTTCACCGGCAAGTACAGCCGCCGCGTGGACCCGGAGCGGGCCCTTCCCCTGGCCGACGGGCAGCGGCTGCGCTTCGCCCGCTTCGAGGCCGAGGTGCTGCATCTGCCGGGGCATACCCCGGGGCTGGTGTGCCTCTTCGACGCCGAGCATGGCGTCCTCTTCGCCGATGACCACATTCTGGCCCGCACCTCTCCCAACCCCTTCCTCGAATTGGTGGGCGAGCAGCCACTGCGGACCCGCCGGGCCCTGGTCCACTACTTCGCCTCCATCCGTCGCGTCCTGACGCTGCCGGTGGAGTGGGTGCTGCCCGGGCACGGGGAGCCTTTCCAGGACGTCCGTCCCTTGCTGGAACGTCTCTTTGGCTTCTACGCCCGCCGCCAGGACAAGCTGCTGGCCGCGATGGACGGCGGCGCCGACACCGCCTACGCGTTGACGCAGTCCCTCTTCGGGGCGCACGACGGCCCGCGCCTCTACCTCACCCTGTCGGAGGTGGTGGGAAACCTCGAGGTGATGGAGGACGCGGGCCGCGTCAAAAGAGGCGAGGTGGACGGCCTCGAGCGCTGGGCGCGGGCGTAGCCGCACCTGGGACGGTGACAACGCTGCTTTATTGGGGCGCTGCCCCCTTGCAGGGCCGGCGCTTCTCGGGGGAGAACGCGCGCCGCCCATGACGTCCGCGCCCTCCGCCCTTCCGCGTTTCCGCTGGCGCTCGCTCGACGGGGCCTTCCTGCTGCTGCTCTTGTTCGTCCCGGCGGCCCTCCTCTCGGGCCACTTCAACGGCGGGGTGGCCACCTTCTTTCTGGCGGCGCTGGCCATCGTCCCGCTCGCCCACTGGATGGGAGTCAGCACCGAGGCCATCGCCCACCGGGTGGGGGCAGGGCTGGGGGGGCTTTTGAATGCCACCTTCGGCAATGCGGCCGAGTTGATTATTGCCCTGGTGGCGCTGCGGGCAGGCCAGACGGCGGTGGTGAAGGCGTCCATCACCGGCAGCATCATCTGCAACCTCTTGCTGGTGCTGGGCGCGGCCGTCTTCGCCGGCGGACTGCGGCGCGAGCGCCAGGTCTTCAACGCCACCGCGGTGATGTCCGGGGTGGCCCTCATGTACCTGGCGGTGACGGGCCTGGTCATCCCCAACCTCTTCCACTTGGCGCTCGGCGAGGCTGCCTCGCCGCTCATGCGGCGACTCTCCCTCGCCGTCTCGGTGGTGCTGCTCATCCTCTACGCGCTGTCCCTCCTCTTCTCCCTCAAGACGCACGCCCGCCTCTTCGAGGGCGAGGACAAGCGCGGCGAGGAGCCGCGCTGGACCGTGCGACAGGCGGTGGCGGTCCTCGGGGCCGCCACCTTGGGCACCGTGGCGGTGGCGGAAGTGCTGGTGCGGGGGCTGGAGCCGGCCACCGTGGCCTGGGGCCTGACGCCGACATTCGTCGGCGTCGTCGTCATCGCGGTGGTGGCCAATGCCGCCGAGCACTCCACCGCGGTGCTGATGGCGCTGCGTGACCGGGTGGAGGTCGCCTTCTCCATCTGCCTGGAATCCAGCAAGCAGATTGCCCTCCTCGTCGCGCCGCTGCTGGTGCTGGTGTCCGGACCGCTCGGTCACCCGTTGACGCTGGAGTTCTCGCGGATTGAGGTACTGGCACTGGGCATCTCCATTGGGGCCACCACCATCATCGCGCTGGACGGCGAGTCCAACTGGCTCGAGGGGGCGATGCTGCTCGGCGTCTACGCGCTGCTCGCCATCGTCTTCTTCTTCGTCCCGTGACCAACCCAGCTGCCATCGACACCCGCCGCGCGGACGCGGTGCTGGTGGCCATCACCGCCTTCTGGGGCATCACCTTCGTGGTGGTGAAGGACGCCGTCGTCCTGGCAGACCCTTTCAGCTTTCTGGCGCTTCGCTTCCTGGTGGGGGCCCTGCTGCTCAGCCTCGTCTTCTGGCGGGGCATCCGCAGCCGCACGCTCCTGCGGGCCGGCGTCGGCCTCGGGATGCTGCTCTTCGTCGGCTTTGCCGCGCAGACGTCCGGCCTGCAATTCACCACGCCGTCCCGGAGTGCCTTCCTCACCGGCCTGTCGGTTCTCCTCGTCCCGTTTCTCTCCATCGCCGTCCACCGCCGTCGCCCGCCCCCGGCCAGCCTCCTCGGTGTGGCACTCGCGGTGTGCGGGCTGTGGGCGCTCGCCGGCGGCACGGCGCTGGGCGTGACGGCCGGCCTGACCAAGGGGGACCAGCTGACGCTGCTGTGCGCGCTGGCCTTCGCCCTACAAATGACGCTGCTCGAGCGGCTGGCCCGGCTGCATGCCTCGGGTCCCCTGGTGGCGGTGCAGCTGTGGACGGTGGCGGCACTGGCCGTTGTGGCGGCGCTGGCCCTGGGCCCGCGGGTGCAGCCCACCGCGGGACTGTGGGGCGCCGTCTTGCTGACCGGCGTCGGCGGCAGCGCGCTCGCGCTTTTGCTTCAGGCGTGGGCCCAGGCGCGCACCACGGCGGTGCGGGCGGCGCTGGTGTACGCGCTCGAGCCGGTGTTTGCGACGGCCTACTCGGTGGCGCTCGGCCGGGAGCGGCTTGGCCAGCGCGAGCTCCTCGGCGGTTGTCTCATCCTCGCCGGCGTCCTCGTCTCGGAGCTGGGGCCCCTGGGCTGGAGCCGGGCGCAGCGCGTCCTCGGCCTGCCCCGGCGTCGGCCCGGCCCTGTATAGAGTTTTGGAGGGAGTCCCGAAGAGAGACGAATGGCGGTCGAGTTGCGACGTGGCGGGCTACACCTTTCGGGCACCGTGCTCGCCCTGGACGCACGCCGCAAAGGAGAGCTCAGCTTCGTCAGCCACGCCCATGCCGACCACATCGCCCGCCATGACCGAGTCATCGCCACCGCCCCGACGCTGCGGCTGATGGCCCACCGGCTGGGTGCCCTGGACGGGCCGCTCAGCGCGCCCTACAACCGGCCCTTCGCGCTCGGGCCTCTGACGCTGGAGCTGCTGCCGGCGGGCCACATCCTCGGCTCGGCGCAGCTGCGCGTCACCCGGCCCGACGGACGGCGAATTGTCTACACGGGAGACCTCAACCTCGTCCCGGCCCTCACCGCCGAGCCGGCCCAGGTCGCGGCCTGCGACACCCTCGTCA
The DNA here is from genome assembly GCA_017881265.1 of Myxococcaceae bacterium. GTDB lineage: Bacteria > Myxococcota > Myxococcia > Myxococcales > Myxococcaceae > JADGRA01. Next base: position 13,847 of record JADGRA010000050.1, read on the forward strand.
TCGAGTCCACCTTCGGCCACCCGCGTTACGCATTCCCCGAGCGCACCATCGTCCTGCAGCAAGTGGAGGCCTGGGTGCGCGCCGCCTTGGAGCGCGGGGCGACCCCGGTGCTGCTCGGCTACGCCGTGGGGAAAGCGCAGGAAGTCATCTGCTCGCTCACCCGGTCTGGCCACGCGGTGGTGGCGCATTCGAGCATCTGCGACATCGCGGAGCTGTACCGCGAATTCGGCGTGGAGGTGGGGCCGGTCCGCCGCTTCGACAACACCGTCAAGGCGGGGGAAGTGGCCGTCTTTCCACCGCACGCCTGGCGCTTCCAGCGCTTGCAACGGCCCTGGCCGCGCGAGACGGCGGTACTGACTGGCTGGGCCATGGACGCCGGGACGGCCCGCCGCTACGGCGCCGACGTGGCCTTCCCGGTGTCGGACCACGCCGACTGCGCAGCCCTGGTGCAATACGCCTGTGCCACCGGGGCCCGCGAGGTGGTGACGCACCATGGGTTTGCGCGCGAATTGGCCCAGGCGCTCTCGGCGGCGGGCCTCGACGCGCGCGTACTGGGGAAGCCAAAACAGCTCTCGCTTTTTTGAGACGTCGCGTTTCGCTGTTCTTTCTGCTCTGCGCGCGGCTGACTTTCACTCGCACTCGCGCGCGATGTTCTCAGCAGCGTGGCCGCTGACAGCGAGCCAGACTTCCTGTACGGTGCCAAGCCTTACACGCGCGCGCCTTCTGCGGGCCCGCGCAAATCTCGCCACGCGGCGAGGGGGGATTCACCATGCGAAGGCTTCTCGTGCTGGCCGGGCTGTGCGCTATGGCGGTGGGATGTGGCAGCAGCAACGGTAACCCGGTGGATGCCTGCAACAATGCGGCAAGCACCATCTGCAACAAGCTCTCTTCCTGTGGCAGTCTCAACGGAACGACTGTCGCTCAATGCATCACGCAGGTGGAGGCTGCGGCGACCTGCTCCACCCGCACCTGCCCCGCTGGGACGTCTTTCGACAGCAACGCGGCGAGCACGTGCATCAACGACGTCAACGGCGCATCGTGCGCTAGTATCTCGGGTGGCAACGCTCCGGCCAGTTGCAACGTGGCCTTTTGCCACTAGCCTCGTGCTGAGGCGGACACGGCGGCAGGGGGGGCCAGACACCTCCGCCCCGCTGTCGATTCCGACCGATGGGCACCCACCCCGGGGCGCAGGTTGCCCCGATTGGACCGCGGGGTCAGGGAAGGTTCGCGTCGGAGGGACGCCTGGCCAGGGCTGTACCCAGAGCCCTCGCCTACCTTCGCCCGGGTGCCGGAGGCGGACCCCTCACGCGTCCGGTGACTGGACGATGAGCTTCTCCTTGCCGCAGACGGCGCAGCGCAGGTGGATGAAGAGGTCCCCTTCGCTGTCCTCGGGCACCGTGCCGGGTGTGACGCCCAGCTCGGCCTGGGCCAATTCTGGCACCCGGTTCGGAACGTCCTCGGCGTGCAGCGTCTCGAGCGTCAGCATCTCCCGGTCGTGGCACTCGCGGAACTCCGCCCCCTGCAGCCACGCCGGCTCGGTGGCGGGCGGAAGCCGGCCCAGCTGCTCCAGGTGGGTGGCCGCCTCGGCCAGGTAGGCCAGCCGCCGCAGGCGGGCTTCCTCAGGCAGCCCGGCGAAGGCCGAGAAGGCCTCGGCCAGGAGGTCCCGGCGGTCCCCGACGCTGAGGGCCACCAAGTCGAGCGCCGCCTCGGAGGCGTCCACCGCCTCCTCCCAGTTGTTGTCCGGGTTGAAGCCGGCCTCCAGCAGGGCCGAGAACAGCTGCGTCGCTGCCAGCCGGCGGCGCACCTCCCCGTGGGCCTCCTCGAGGTCGCGGGGCAGGCGCAGCTCCCACAGCGCCCCTGCCACCCGGGGGTCCACCGCCCCGGTGAAGTCATCCACCTCGAGGTCAGCCCGCAGCGCGCCCTTCAGGACGCTGGCCGCCGAGAAGCGGAAGAGGGGCTCCACCCCCACCTCGCGTAGGTACATGACGCCGAAGGCGGCGTCCTTGCTTCCCAGGCGCAGCGCGGCCTGGGCGCGCGTGACGCCATCCGGGTCGGTGATGGGGCGGCTTCCTTCCAGGCGCGTCTTGACCGCCTCGCGCAGAAGGGACTCCAGCCCGGCGCCTGGCACCAGCCGCGTCGGCAGCGGCGGCCGCAGCCCGGGCGTGTCCAGCACCCAGGGCAAGGGGCCTCCCAGCCGCTTGAGACCCCGGAAGAGAAGCGTTCCCGGCGGGTCCTGGGGCGTGAAGGGCGGCATCTCATCGGCGCCGGAGAGGCTCAGCTCATTGGCCTGCCGCTGCTCCCGGGTGAAGGAGGTGATGCCCTGCGCCGGCGGGGGCGGAGGCGGGGGCGGCTCCTCGCCGTCCAGGCCGACCACCCGGTCCATGTCCACTTCTTCGAATTCCAGGGCGTCCAGCCCGATGGCCCCGGCGAAGTCGCAGCGCAACAGCTTCAGCCGCTCGAAGGTGGCGCCTTCGAGGTTGGCCCCCCGGAAGTCACAATCCTGGAGGCGCCCGCCGTGGAAGTAGGCGCCCGAGAGGTCCGACTCCCGGAAGGTGACCTTGGAGAGGTCGCAGCGGTCCCACTCGGAACCGACCAACACCAGCCCGGACAGGTCGGCGTTAGCAGAGAAGAGGTTTTCGAAGGTGGCGCCCGTGTGGTCGGTGCCGACCTTGCCGCTCTTGCGCAGTTTGTTCCACTCAGTGGAACCGCTCTTGAGGAGGTCTTCGATGGTCATGGCCTTCGGCATATACACAGCAGTTTAGCGGTGTGGTTCCATCACCGCGCTCTAAATGATCGAGTTTCGCATCGACAGCGACCATGCGGGGGTACGGCTCGACAAGGTCCTGCGCCAGCGGCTGCCTGCCGTCCCGGTCAGCCACCTCTTCAAGATGATTCGCACCAAGAAGGTCCGGGTGAATGGCAAGCGGGCCTCGGTCGACCAGGCGCTGGCCCTGAACGACCTGGTGAGCATCCGGGGCACCGAGGAGCGCCTGCTCAGCCCGGGGCCAGCCGTGGAGCGTCCCGTGCCGGTGGACCCCTCGCATCTCAAGGTCCTCTTCGAGGACGACTGGATGATGGCCGTGGACAAGCCCTCCGGCATGGCGGTCCACACCGGGAGCGGGATTACGGGCGGCACCCTGGTCGACTACGTCCGGGCCTACCTCGGTCCTCGCGCGGTACGGAATGGCTTCGCAGCCAGTCCGGCTCACCGGCTGGACCGGGACACCTCCGGGGTCATCCTCGTCGCCATCCGGCGGCCGGCGATGGTGCACTTCACCGAAGTCTTCACCGAGGGGCGTGCCAGCAAGCGCTACCTGGTGCTGGTGAAGGGGCGCATGCCGCGGCCGTCCGGACGCATCGACTTGCCCCTCTCCGAACACCAGCAGACCGCAGCCTCCAAGGCGCGTCGGGGCGTGAATCTTCAAGAGGCCGTGACGCTATGGCAGCTGCTGCAACAGGGAGGTGAGGCGGCGCTCCTCGCCTGCACCATCGAAACCGGCCGGACGCACCAGATTCGCCGGCACCTCGCCTCCCTCGGCCACCCGGTGGCGGGGGACCGGAAGTATGGCGATTTCGCCTTCAACCGCGAGGCCAAGGCGCGCTGGGGGTTGAAACGTCTGTTTCTGCACGCCGGCAGCATCCAGTTCCCCCACCCGGAGGACGGACGGACCGTCCGGCTCGAGGCCCCCTTGCCCGCCGACCTACGCGACGTACTCGGCAGGACTGGCCTGGCTGCACCCTGAGGTAAGGTGGCCGGCCAGGCCCTGCCGATGCGCGACACCTCGCCGCCCGACTCTCCGCCGCCCGAGCCCGACGCCCCCAGCCGCCTGGTGCTGGTGGAGTCGCCGCCGCCGCCCCGGGGCCCGGCGGGCCGCATCCTCATCCCCCTGGCCAAGGTGGGCGCCTTTCTCGCGCTCACCGCGCTGACGGCCGCCGTGGGGGTGGCGGGCTTCCTGTACTACCGCTTCTCGCAGGGGCTTCCGGACATCCCCAAGGTGTCTGCTTACGCGCCGCCGGTCCTGACTGAGGTGTTCACCGACGACCAGGTGCTGGCCGGAGAGTTCTACGAGGAGCGCCGCAAGGTGGTCCCTTACGAGAGGATTCCCAAGCGACTGGTGCAGGCCTTCATCGCCTCGGAGGACGCGGCCTTCTTCGACCACTACGGGTTGGACCCGGTCGGCACGGCCCGCGCCGCTTTCAAGACCATTCTCCACAAGACGTCCGGCACGGGCGGCGTGCAGGGCGGCTCCACCCTCACCCAGCAGACCGCCAAGGCGCTCCTCGTGTCCGTCGAGGGCTTCGAGAAGGGGACCCGCCGCAAAGGGCAGGAGGGCCTGGTCCGAAAAATCCGCGAAGCCATCCTCGCGCGTCGCCTGGAGGCGGCCCTCACCAAGGAGGAGATTCTTTACCTCTACCTGAACAACGTCTACCTCGGGCACCACGCCTACGGCGTCCAGGCGGCGGCGGAGAATTACTTCCGCAAGGACGTCCGGGACCTGTCCCTGGCCGAGATGGCCCTCATCGCCGGCCTTCCCCAGGCCCCCAGCCGCTACTCGCCGTTTATGAACCCGAAGGCCGCCAGCGAGCGCCGGGGCTACGTGCTGCGGCGCATGGGCGAGGAGGGGATGATTTCGCGCGAGGAGCACGACGCGGCCAGCCACGAGCAAATCCGCGTCTACCCGGTGGAGGACGTGTTTCACGAATTTGCCCCGTACTTCGTCGAGCAGGTCCGCAAGGACGTCGTCAACCGGTACGGGAACCCCGCGCTCCTCACCGGTGGCCTCAAGGTCTTCACCACCATGGACTCGGAGCGGCAGCGGGCGGCGCAGGACGCGATGCTCAGCGGGCTTCTGGCCGTCGACAAGCGCCAGGGCTTTCGCGGCCCCCTGATGAGCCTCGACAGCCCCGAGCAACGCCGCGCCTTCCTCGCCCGCAGCACCGCCGTCCTCGGCGGCGCGCCCCTGGTCGACGCGACGTACTACGTCGGGCTGGTGGCGGCGGTGAATGCCGACGGCACCTCGGCCACGGTGCAGGTCGGGCCGCACCAGGGGCAGCTTCCGCTCCTCGGCATGCGCTGGGCGCGCAAGGTGAATCCAGAGGCCTACTACCCCGGAGCGATGCTGACCTCGCTCAAGAGGGTGCTCAAGCCCGGAGACGTGGTGGTGGTCCGCACAGTGAAGAAGAAGGAACTCTACGACGACAGGGAACAGTACGACAGGAAGCTGGCTGACCAACTGTCTGAGGATGGGCTCTACTTCCGGCTGGAGCAGGAGCCCGAGCTGCAGGGGGCGCTCGTCTCCATCGACCCGTGGCGGCAGTACCTGGTGGCGATGGTGGGGGGCTACGACTTCGACGCCAACGAGTACAACCGCGCCTTCCAGGCCTGCCGCCAGCCCGGCAGCAGCTTCAAGCCGGTGGTGTACTCGGCTGCCATCGAGCAGCTCGGCTGGACCGAGGCCCAAACCATCGTCGACAGCCCGATTGTGGAGAACGACCCGGAACACCAGGTGCGCTGGAAGCCGGAGAACTACACCGAGGACTTCCACGGGGACGTGCTCCTGCGCACCGCCGTCATCAATTCGATGAACATCCCCGCGGTGAAGACCTTCGTGGCGGTCGGCATTGAGCCGATGGCGGCCTGGGCGAAGAAGCTGGGCCTTTCCACGGCCATGAATCGCGACTTCTCTGCCGCACTGGGGAGTTCCTGCGTCTACCCGTGGGAGCTGGCGCAGGTGTACGCGACCTTCGCCCGCCTCGGGAACAGGCGGCCCACCTACTTCATCCGCCGCATCGAGGACCGCTACGGGCGCACCCTCGAGGACCACACCGCCTACGACGACCCCTGGGCCAGCCTCACCGACCGCATCGCCGCCGGCTACGCGCGCCTCTATGAGCCGGGCGAGCAGGTGATGGCGCCCGAGACGGCCTATATCCTCACCGACTTGCTGCGCGGGGTGGTGCGGGAGGGCACGGGCGCTCCCGCCCAGCGGCTGGGCAAGCCGGCCGCCGGCAAGACCGGGACCACCAACGACTCCTTTGACGCCTGGTTCGTCGGTTTCACCCACGACCTCGTGGGGCTGGCCTGGGTGGGGTACGACTTGAACCCGCACCCGCTGTCCCGCTACGAGACGGGCGGACGCGCCGCGCTCCCCATCTGGGTCAGCTACATGCAGCGCGCGGTGGAGGGGCGTCCGGAGCCCGAATTCAGTCCGCCGGAGGAACTGGAGCTGGAGAAGAAGACGGTGGACACCCGCACCGGCAAGCTGGCGTCGAGTGCGAGCAAGACCGCCGCCGTCATGTGGTTCAAGAAGGGCACCGCCCCCGAGGAAGTCACCCAGGACAAGAAGGTGGTGGACCCCAACCAGTTCATGCAAGTCCCCAATTGAGGCGCGCCCTCGCCCCGCTCCTGGCCTCCGCCGTCCTCGGCTGCGCCTCGGTGTCCTCCCGGGAGTCCGGGCTGTGCCCGGAGTCGGCGTCGCTTCACTGCATGTCGACGCCCGAGTGCTCGACGGACAAGGCCCGGGGCTGCAAGGTGTGCCAGTGCAGCACGCCGACGTACAACCCGGTGGCCCCGGACCAGCGCCTCACGCCGTAGTCACCCGTGGGGGGGAAACCCCCTGTCAGTCGCCGGCCGGCACCGGGCGCTTTCACTATTGGGCGCTGCCGGACCGGCTTCCGGAAGGACGTCCCATGGCGCGGGACAGCACCCAGCTGGGCAGCAGGCTGCCGAAGCGTGTCAGCAGGGCAATCTGCCAGGGAAAGGCGAAGCGCGCGTCTCCGCGGAGAATGGCCCGCCCCATGCGGTCGGCCGCATCGGCGGTCTCCAGCAGAAAGGGCATGGGGAAGCGGTTGTCGGCCGTCATCTCGCTTTTCACGAAGCCGGGGTTGATGCACGTCACCCGCACCCCGGCCGGGGCGAGGTCCATCCGCAGCCCCGCGCAGTACGTCTGCAGGTACAGCTTGCTCGCGCCGTAGACAGCGAAGCGGGGGATGACAATCCACGCGGCAATGGAGGAGATGCCCACCAGGTGCCCCTTTCGCCGCTGGGCCATCCTCGGGGCCAAGGCCGACAGCGTGGCCGTGGCGCCGAGGACGTTCACCTGCAGCATGGCTTGGATGGCCGGCCACTCCGCCCGCTGGCCATTCAGCATTCCGCCCACCCCGGCGTTGGCCACCACCAGGTCGATGCCGCCGGCCGCATCGTCGTCCAGAGCGCGCAGCGTCTGGACCACCGTGTCCGTCTGGGAGACGTCGAGGGGGACGGGCACCACCTGGCCCGGGCCGCCGGCGGCCTCGGCCCGCAAGGAAGTGAGCATCTCCGCGCGCCGGGCGGCGGCGTAGACGCGGGCCCCGCGCTTGGCGAACCACAGCGCGAGGGCGCGCCCCAGCCCGCTGGAGGCGCCCGTCACGACGACATTGGCGTAGGTGGGTTCCATGGGAAGAGGGGTCTCGTGCATTGCCCCAGGGCTGGCAAGTCCGAACGTCTCGCCTCAGCGCGTCCCCAGCGCGGCCACCGGACGGTAGTGGAATTCTGCCCCCGGCACCTGGGGGAGCTCGCGGGCGGCCCGGGCCGCCGCGTGTAGCAGCGGCGCCTTGTCCGGGCCGAGGGCCTCGTCGAGGCTCTCGAAAATTTCCGCCAACTCCTCGGCGCTGGCGCGCAGCGTTTCCGGGTCGCCAGCGCTTCCGTGGACGTGCACCGGGTGGACGTCCACGCGGGAAAACCCGGCGGCGCGCAGCAGCCCCGCCAACTTCTGGCCGATGAAGGGGTCGCCGCCAGAAGCCTGCTGCACGGAATTCAGCAGCTGCAGCGCCTCCTCGACGACGGGGGAGGGCGGGACCAGCCGCAGGGTGGCGTTGTCCACCTCGAGGAAGAAGCACTGGCCCCCGGGGACGAGGATGCGGCGCACCTCCCGCAAGACGGCCGCGGGGTCCGGAATGTGTTCCAGCACCCAGCTGGCGTGCACCCGGTCGAAGCTGGCGTCCGGGAACGGCAGCCGCGTCGCGTCCGCCTGGACGTAGGTGGCCACCGGGTGGAGTGCCCTGGCCTGCCGAAGCTGCGCGGCGCGCAAGTCCAGCCCCCACAAGTCAATGCCAGGGTGGCGACGCACCAGGGCGGCGGCCATGGCCCCGACGCCCGTCCCCAGGTCGAGGACCCGCATGCCTGGGCTGGCCGTGAAGTCCTGCAACATTCGCGGCGCCACCCACACCAGGGCCTGCTTGACGAGGCGGGCCACCTCGCGCAGGTCGGTGCCGCCGTGGATGTAGTCCGCCATGGCGTCCGGTCAGAGGGCCGGCCAGTAGGGGCGCAGCGCCTCCCGGCTCAGCCGGATGGAGTGGCTCGCGTCCCGGCTGGCGCCGGTGGGGAACTCCTCGGCCCGCCCCACCAGCACCTCGAGGCAGGCGTGAACGCTGCGGGGCAGCCCGACCAGCGAGTAGCCCCCTTCCAGCAGCAGCACCAGGCGCCCGCCGCTGGTGGCATCGGCCAGCTGCTTCACCAGGGTGCACATCGCCGCGAAGCCTCGCTCGGTGCACAGCATTCCGCCGAGCGGGTCGTCCTCGTGGGGGTCGAAGCCCGCGGACACGATGACCAGCTGGGGGGCAAAGGCGGCCGCCACGGGGAGGAGCAAGTCGTGAAAGACGGCGCCGAAGTCGGCGTCGGTGCGGCCGCCGGGGAGCCCGCAGTTGACGGTGTAGCCGGCGCCCGGTCCTTCGCCCACCTCGGTGGGCGCGCCAGTCCCCGGGTAAAAGGGAAACTGGTGCACCGACTGGTAGAGGACGTCGGAGCGCCTCCAGAAAGCCGCCTGCGTCCCGTTGCCGTGGTGGACGTCCCAGTCCAGCACCAGCACCCGCTCGGCGCCCGCGGCGCGCGCGGCTTCCGCCGCGATGGCGGCGTTGTTGAGCAGGCAAAAGCCCATCATCTCATCGGGCTCGGCATGGTGCCCGGGCGGTCGCACCAGGGCGAAGGCGTTGCGCGCCAGGCCCCGCCACACCGCCTCCATCGCTCCCACCGCCGCGCCGGCGGCGAGCAATGCCGCCTCATGGCTTTTCGGCGACACGTGCGTGTCTGCGTCGAGCACCATCTGCTTGCCGGCGGTGGCGGCCAGCTGCGCGCGCAACCGCGAGGTGTGCACCCGCGCCACCTCCGTCTCGGTGGCCGGGCGCGGGCGGACCATCTCCACGCCGGACACCGGCAACTCGTCCAGAATGGACAGCACACGCTGTAGCCGGGCAGGGGACTCCGGGTGACCCCGGCCGGGGTCGTGCTCCAGAAACACAGGGTCCGAGAAGACCAGCGTCGGCGCGTCTGCAGACATTCGGGTCCACTACTCTACGCCGAAAGCCGGGGGCGGCCGTTGTTTCCCCGCAGCAGAACGGGTTTGACGTATGGTTCTGCCCACCTCTCCTGTGCTGCGACCACGGCGCCACCTCGGTCTGCGCACCGCCATCTTTGGCAGCTTTGGACTGGCCCTTCTGCTGTTGCTGGTCGTTGCCTGGGCGTTGATGCGGATGCAAGTGCTCGACCGGGTGCGCGAGCGCCTGGAAGCCTCCGGCCGGGTGCTGGCGCAGCACGTCGCCACCTGGGTGGCGCACAGCGACCAACCCCAGCAGATGCTGGCCGAGGCCCCGCTGGCCGAGGCGGCGGTGGCCGGGGTGGCCCTCGTCAACGGCGGCGGGCAGACGCAGGCCGTCGGCCATGACGCCCTCGACTGGGCCTCCACCATTGCCCGCTGGGAGTTGAGCGGCCGGGCACCCCGGGTGCCCCTCGACGGGCACTTGGTGTTGCTGGCCGAGCCGGTGGCCGGCAGCGAGGGCACGGTGCTGGTGGCCGTCGACGAGCGATTTCTCGAGGACGTCAACACCGGCCTGCGCGCCGGCCTCGTGCTGTCCGTCCTGGTGGGGGTGCTGGTGTTCGCTGCCGCCATGGGCCTGGTCAGTCGAGCGCTGCTCGACCGTCCGCTGGCGCGGATGACGGCCATGGCCCACCGGCTGGCGGAGGCAGACCTCACCCAGGGCCTCGAGCAGGGGGGTACGGACGCGGTGGGTCGGCTGGCCGGTGCGCTGGACCAGCTCAGTCACTCGCTGCGTGAAACCCTCGGCCGGGCACGGGGCGTGGGGGAGGCCATCGTCCTCGCCACCGGCCAGCTATCCCGGTCCGGGTTGAGCGTGAGCGGGGGCGCGGCCACCGTCCTGCAGCGCGTCGAGGAAGCCCGCGGCGTCATCTCCGAGTTGCTCACCTCGCTGCGCGGACTGGCCGAGCAGGTGGATGTGCTTGGCCGCGGCGCCGAGGAAGGCACCGCCACCGCGGCGGCCATGGCCGCTACGCACGATGAGGTGACTGGCCTGGTGGAGCAGCTGGGGGCGGCGGCCGCGGAGACCACGGCGGCCATCGGCGAGATGAGCCGCAGCGTCACCGAGGTGGCCCGCGCCGTTGGGGAACTGCACGGCTCGGCCGAGGAGACTTCGGGCAGCATGCAGCAGATGGACGTCTCCATCGGTCAGGTGGAGACGAATGCCAACGAGACCGCCCGCCTCTCGGAAAACGTGCTCCAGGACGCCACCACCGCCGGCGAGGCGCTGCAGACGACGCTGCAGGCCATCGACCGAATCCGCGGCAGCAGCCGGGAGGCCCTTCAAGTCATCGAGAACCTCGGCCAGCGGACCTCGCAGATTGGCAACATCCTCGACGTCATCGACGACGTCGCCGAGCAGACCAACCTGCTGGCGCTCAACGCAGCCATCATCGCCGCGCAGGCCGGTGAGCACGGCAAGGGCTTCGCCGTGGTGGCCGATGAGATTAAGGAACTGGCCGAGCGCACCGGCGCCTCCACCAAGGAGATTTCCGAGCTCATCTCCGCCGTCCAGGCCGAGAGCCAGAACGCCCGCGCGGCGGTGGAGCAAGGATTCCGTACGGTGCAGGAGGGGGTGGAACTCGGAAGCGAAGCAGAGGAAGCGCTGAAGAAGATTTCCGCCTCCGCGAGCAAGAGCACGCTGATGGTGAAGGCCATCGCCCGGGCCACCGTGGAGCAGTCCCGCAGCAGCAAGTCGGTCACGGCCGCGGTCCAGCGAATCGCCGATGCGGTGGAAGCGGTGCGCCGTGCCACCGCCGAGCAGGAGCACGGCGCCGGGCAGATGACCGAGCGTGCCCAGCGCATGCTGTCGGTCACCACCCAGGTGGAGCGCGCGACCGAAGCCCAGCTCGAGCGCAGCCGGCAGATTGCCCGCTCGCTCGCCAGCATCCGAGAGATGGCCGGCGCGGTCAGCCGAGCTCGCGGCGCCCAAGCGGCCGCCACCGAGCGGGTGCTGGCCGCGGTGGAGGCCATCCGCGTGGTGGCCGACGCGCAGGGAAGCAGCGTGCGGCAGTTGGAGACCGTCATCGACGACCTGCAGCACCAGTCAGAGGTGCTGCGCGCCGAGGTTCAGAGGTTCAAGGTGTGAGCTCCTTGCCGTCCCACCGCGTCTCCGAGCGGATGCTCGTCTTCCTCATCGGCGCCATCCAATTCGTCAACATCCTCGACTTCGTGATGGTGATGCCCCTCGGCCCGGATTTCGCCCGGACGCTCGGCATTCCGCTCTCCAAGCTGGGCCTGGTGGGCGGCAGCTACACCCTGGCGGCGGCCACCGCCGGCCTGGCCGGCTCCTTCTTCCTGGACCGCTTCGACCGGCGCTCGGCCCTGGCGGTGTCCATGGCGGGACTGGCGCTGGGCACCTGCGCCGGAGGGCTGGCCACCGGGCTCCCCTCGCTGCTGGCCGCGCGGCTTCTGGCCGGACTCTTCGGTGGGCCGGCGACGTCGCTGTCGCTGAGCATCGTCGCCGACGCGGTCCCCGAGGCGGGGCGAGGCAAGGCCCTCGGGGCGGTGATGGGGGCCTTCAGTGTGGCCGCGGTGGTCGGGGTGCCGGCGAGCCTGAAGCTGGCCGAGTGGGCTGGCTGGCGCGCGCCCTTCTTCGTCGTCGCCGGCCTCGGACTGCTCATCACCACGGCCACCATCGCCCTGCTGCCGCCCATGCGTGCGCACCTGCGGGCCGCCGGTCCGAGGCTGGCCGCTCCCCTCTTTCGGAGCACGGTGGTGCAGTCCTACGCCATGACCGCGGTCGTCATGGGGGCGGGCTTCCTCCTCATCCCCAACCTCTCCGCCTACGTCCAGCACAACCTCGGGCTGCCGAGGAGCGCCCTGTGGACGCTGTACGGCGCCGGGGGACTGGTGAGCTTCGTCTCGCTGCGCCTGGTGGGAAAGCTGGTGGACCGCCTGGGCAGCTTCCGGGTGGGGACGGTCGGGTCCGTGCTGGTAGCGTGTGCCGTCTGGCTTGCCTTCGTCGACGTCCCGCCCCAGCCCCCGGTGTTGCTGCTGTTCCTCTTCTTCATGTTCGCCCTGTCGGTGCGAAACGTCTCCTACACCACCCTGGCGTCCAAGGTGCCGGCGCCCGGCGAACGGGCGCGCTTCATGTCCTTCCAGTCCGCCGTGCAGCACCTGGCCAGCGCCGCCGGGGCCATCACCTCCGCGCTGGTGCTGGCCGAGGGGCCCGGAGGACGCCTGCTACACGTGCGGCGCCTGGCCGCCCTCTCCCTGGCGCTGACGGCGGCGCTGCCGGTCCTGCTGTTTCGGGTGGAGCGGGCCGTCGGCCGAGGGCAGGGCGTCGTGGAGGGCGACACCGACCTTCGACCACCCTCGGGGGGAATGGCGCGCCCGCTCAAGAAGGTTTAAGAGCGTCTTCCAGAGACAGCCAATGTTCAACCTCGGCGCCGGAGAAATTGCCCTCATCAGCGTGGTCGCGCTGCTCTTGCTTGGGCCGGACAAGCTGCCAGAGCTGGCCCGGGGCTTCGGGAAGTTCTTCCGCGAGTTCCGCAAACAGACCGACGATGTGCGCACCATGGTGGAGCGCGAGTTCTACCGGATGGACCAGGACGTGCTCACCGACAAGAAGCCGTCCGCCGCCACGCCCGAGGTCAGCCGGGTCGACATCTCGCGCTTCGGGCTGCCGTTGAACGCCCCCGGCGAGGAGAGCCAGAAGATTCTTCCTGCGCCGAGCTTCCCCGCCTTCCCGGCACCCGACGGGGTGGTGGCCTCGCCGCCTCCCGTCCCGGAGACAACCCCAGCCCCAGCCCCAGCGCCGGCAAGCCCGGCCCCCGCCGCCTCAGCTGACACCCCTGCCCGGAGCGAGCCGCACGCAGATGTTGTCCCCGGACGTGACGCCTGAGCCCGAAGGCCACCGCCTGAGCCTCGCCGAGCACCTCGGCGAGCTCCGGTCCCGCCTTCTGCGCTGCACCCTGGCCGTGCTCGTCTTGGGCATCCTCGGGCTCGTCTTCTCGCGCCCCATCTTCGGGGCGCTGATGCGCCCCGTCCTTGAGGCGCTGCCGCCTGGCCAGCGCAGCCTCATCTACACCTCCGGCATCGAGGAGCTGAACGTGCTGATGAAGGTCGGCCTCTATGCCGGCATCTTTCTCAGCACCCCCGTCATCCTCTGGCAGCTGTGGGGCTTCGTCTCCCCGGGCCTGTACCCGACGGAGCGGCGCTACGCCGCGCCCTTCGTCGCGCTCGGCTCGCTCGCCTTCCTGGCCGGAGCCGCCTTCTGTTACTTCGTGCTGCTGCCCACCATGTTCCGCTTCCTCCTCACCGGAGAGTCAGCCCCGGTGCAGGCGCGGGTGGAACAGGCCCAGGCCCGCGAGGCGGAGGTGCTGCGCCTGGTGAGCCTCGGCGCCTTCGACCGGGCGGCCGAGCAAGCCACCGTGACGCAGACTGCCCTGCATGCCAGCGGGGACGGACAGGTGGCCGGGGATGGTGCACAGCAAGCTTCCGGAACGGTCGACCGGCAAGCGCGCTTTCAAGCCCTCGGCCGCCTCTTCGACGCCATGCACGCCGCACTCGGCCCCTCCGGCGCGGCGGCGCTGCGCAAGGCGATGGACCGGCGGATGACGGCCTTGGATGCCCTCCAAACGGGGCACGACAGCGCTGCCGACGCAGCCATGGAGGAGTCGGCCGCCCTCGTCGCCGGTGCTGCCGGAGCCCAGGGCGGCGAGGTGGCCCGGGTGTGGGCGCTCGAGCGGGCGGTGGCCTCCGGGCAGCACCAGCTGGCGGCCGAGGCGTGGACACGCCCCCTGTTGACGATGAGCGAGCAGCTGTCCTTGGTGCTGCTGCTGCTTCTGGCGCTGGGGATAATTTTCGAGCTGCCGCTGGTGATGGCCCTGCTGGCGGCACTGGGCATCGTGAAGTCCCGCTTTCTGATGCGCTACCAGCGCCACGCCATCGTCGTCTGCCTCATCGTCGCGGCCATCATCACGCCCACCGGGGACGCGGTGAACCTCATGCTGATGGCCGGGCCGATGATTGCCTGTTACGAGTTGGGCGTGCTGGCCGCCTGGTTGATTGAACGGCGAAAGACCCGGAACGCCGCCGAGACGGCCCTCACGCCGGTGGGCTGACGGTCGGGGCTTTTCAGTCCACGAACAGCTTGACCGCGATGTTGCCCCGCGTGGCCCGGCTGTAGGGGCACACCTGGTGCGCGGCCTCCATCAGCGCCTGGGCGGCCGGCTTCTCCACCCCCGTCAGCGTGCCGTGCAGCTCCACCGACAGCCCGAAGCCACCGTCGTCCGTCTTGCCGATGGTGACGTGGGCGGTGATGGAGGTGTCCTGCAGCGGCGCCTTCTGCGTCCGGGCTACCAGGCGCAGCGCGCTCTCGAAGCAGGCCGAGTAGCCGGCGGCAAAGAGCTGCTCGGGATTCGTGCCCTTGCCACCCGGCCCGCCGAGCGAGGTGGGCATGGCGAGCGCCATGTCGATGAGACCGTCATCCGAGTGTACACGTCCGGTGCGCCCGCCGTGCGCGCTGGCGACGGCGGTGTAAAGCGGCTGAAAGGCCATGGGAGCTCCTCGTTGAGAGTCGCCACTATGATGCCGAAGGCGCGCCCTGGTTGCGACTTCTTCGGCGGCGCGTGTCGTCTCGGCCGGAGCGCCGGCCAGCCAGAAGCACGAGAAGCAGGAGGGTGACCCCTTGCGGCGCTCCGCCGCTGGTGCTGCAGCCGGTCGACGTCACGGCGTGCAGCGTGGAGGTGGACGTCAGGACGTCGTCCGCGCTCGCCACCGCGGCGCTGAGGGTGGCCTGCACGCGGAAGGGGTTGCTCACGCCAGTCGGGACATGCAGCGTAACGACAGTCAACAGCACTGCGCCCGGGGCGACGGTGCCCAGGGCGCAGGGGAATGTCCCGGACGGACAGGCTCCAGCCGAGGACACCACGCTCACCCCGGGCGGGAGCACGAGGCTGAGGTCCACCTCGGTGGCCGCGGACGGGCGGCGGTTGACGAGCGTCACCAGGTAAGTGCTGTCCGCGTTGGGGTACACCTGCTGCGCCAGGGCCTTCGTCACCACCACCGACAAGCCCTTCACCACCGTCCATCCGAGGTCCGACAGGACGGCCGGGGTGAGGTCGAGACCTTGCCGCACGCTGGGCTCGATGCTCGGCTCCATGAGGAGCGGCGGGACCGCGCTGGTGTCGAAGTGCGACACCGACGAGGCGCTGACCACCGCCGTGGGCGTGTACAGCAGGACCCGGCTTCCCGAGCTGTCCACCCCGGCGCGCAGCGGACTTTCCCCGAACGTCCCGGTGACGGGGGCGACGCTGGCCTGCCCGGCGATGGCGGTGCCCGTCTCCAGTGAGACGAAGCCGACGGGGATGGACAGCGCGGGCGAGCCACTCGGCGTCACCAGGGGCGCGTCGGGCAGGTAGTTGAAGAGGAGGACGCCCACCGCGCCGGCGTCCTGCGCGCGATTCGCCTTCTCCCAGAAGCGGCAGAAGGCGCCCGCGTCGGGGTTGCTGCGCTGGATGAGGACGAAGTGGCCGGCGACCTCGCCCGGGTTGGTGAAGTCGCTACAGCCGTCCAGGGGCGCGGCGGCGGCGAGGGGAGCCGTGCCCTGGAGCCAAGGCCCGCTGAAGCTGGCCTGCGAAAGAGGTACCGGGTTCTGTAACCCCGGGACGTCCACGCTCAAGGTGGGCAGGAACTGCAGGATGCCCGGCACCGCCGCTGCCAGCGCGGGCCCCTGCAGCGACAGGGAGCCGGCGTTATCCGCGAGGTACCTTCGCTCGAGGCTCGTCTCGGACTGCCAGGGGGCGTTGTCCGGCACGTCCCAGACGTGGAAGTCGAAGACGGATGGCTGGTACTGCCCGAAGCTTCCGCTGTAGGCGTCCACGAAGGAGAGGAACCCAAGGCCATGGGCCATCTCGTGGAGGAACAGCGAGACGAGCGCGTTCTGGGACGGGCCCGTGCCACCCACCAGCCCGTAGTAGTAGCTGTGGCTGGCCAAGCAGCCGGCCGTCCCCACGGCGGCGTTGAAGCGGGAAATGATGTGGGCCTGCCCTGGGGTGAGTTCCCTGTCCAGCAGCGCGTTGGCGAGCGCCACGGGGTAGGCCGCCCCGGCCACCGGAAGGGCCTCCCCGGTGACGAGGGTCGCCGCCTGGGTGATGCCGAGGATGCCCTCGGTGGATGCGCAGCTGAGGCGTCCGTCCTCCGCAGGGGTGACGAAGGCGCTGTCGACGACGATGCCGACCTGGCTCCTGAGCGTTGCTCCCCAGATGCTGGCCGCGTACTGCAGCGCGATGATGGCCTGCTCGCCTCGGGTGGTCCCGAAGTTGAGGCCGACCGGAGTCGCCGGGGTCGGGTCGTTGAGGCCCTGCCCCGGCGCATTGGTGTCCAGGATGGAGATGTCGGCGCCCTGCGCCGCGCGCGCGGACAGCGCGAGGACGGCCAAAGAGAGGACGAGGGCGCGCCGAGGCATGAACCCCCCTGGGGGCTGGTCGCTAAACGCGGCGCCGACGCAGGAGGAGGCCAAAGCCGAGTCCCAGAAGACCGAGCACGGTGGCCGGCTCCCCGGTGGCGCTACATCCGCTCTTGCCCGTCGTGGAGAAGGCGTAGGAGGCGCTGTTGTTGGCCGGATTGGGGTCCTGCGTTGTCGAGCTGACGGTGGCGGTGAAGCTGGCCCCGCTGGCGAAACCGGCTGCTACGCTGAAGACGGTGTTGACGCTGATAGAGGTGCCAGAGGTGAGGGTCCCCACGCCGCAGGGGAACGCACCCGTGCAGCCGCCGCTGTTGACACTGAAGGTGGGGGGGTTGCTCGCCGAGCTAGACACCGCGCCGTTGAGAACCACCCCGGTGGCCGTGCCGGGCCCGACGTTGGTGACGGTGGTGACCAGCGTCGCCGTCGAGCC
Source organism: Myxococcaceae bacterium (assembly GCA_017881265.1). Lineage (GTDB taxonomy): Bacteria > Myxococcota > Myxococcia > Myxococcales > Myxococcaceae > JADGRA01. The sequence goes on from JADGRA010000050.1 coordinate 31,038, forward strand.
GGGGATGACGCTTGCAGGTCCCGTCACGGTGACCTTGAGGTCTCCACCGGTGGCCACCGTCTGGGTGGTGGTGGCCGTCAAGCTGTCGGACGAGCCGGCCGAGGACGGGGTGAGGGTGACGTTGACCGGGAAGGAGCCCGAGGCAGTCGCCGCCACCTGCAAGGTGGTGACCACGAGGACCACGTCGCCGGCTTGCATTGGTCCGAAGGTGCAGGGAAAGCCTGTGGAACATCCGGCCGGGCTCGAGACGGTGGAGGCGACGGTGCTGCTCGCAGGAGGCGTCAGGTCGAGCGTCACGTTGTTGATGGCGGTCCGGCGGCGGTTGATGATGGCGACGACGTAGCTACTCTGCGTTCCCGGCACCACGAGTGGTTCGAGCAGCTTCACCACCGAGACGGTGAGGCCCTTCACCACCGACCAGCCCAGGTCCGACATCACGTCGGGCGTGAAGTCCATGTCGAGCCGGATGTCCGGCTGGATGGCGAACTCCATGTTCAACGTGCGCGGATAGGAATTGGCATTCCAGTGGATGACCGACGAGCCGGCACTCACGCTCGACGGGGTGTAGAGCAGCACGCGCGTACCGCTCGGGTCGGTGTTGGACACCTGGGTCCCAGCGGCGAAGGTCGCCGTCACCGGGCCCTGCGCCACCTCGGCCTGGAGGGCCAGACCATCCTGGTTGCTGATGAAGACCGCCGGCGTGCTCAGCGCTGGGGTCCCGGACATCGTCACCAGTCCCTCCGGATGGGTGTCGAAGACGATGATGCCGGCGGCGCCCGCGTCCTGGGCGCGTTCGGCCTTGCTCAAGAAGGTGCACACGACGCCGGCGTCCGCGAAGCTCCGCTCGATGAGGGCGTACTTTCCCGAAATCTCCGCCGAATTGGTCAGGTTGCTGCAGGCGTCCAGCGGGACGGCCGCCACCACCGGTGCCGAGCCCACCAGCGGCCCGGAGAACTCGCCCTTGGCAAAGTCGAGCTGCGTGGTGACGCCTTGAAAATGGGTGAAGAGTGCCGGCGGAGGCGCCAAGTAGGTGGGGATGTCCGCGCGGACAGCAGGGCCGTCGAAGGCCAGAGCGGACGGGGTGGTGACCAGCTCTTTCCGCGTGGCAGCGCTGTCACTCGTCCAGGGAACGCCGGCGTCCACGTCGAAGATGTGGAAGTCGAAGATGGAAAGGTCCGAGCTTTCCGCCACACCGTTGGTGGGGTTGACCAGGGACGAGTAACCGAGCCCGTGGCCGAACTCGTGAAGCAGGGTGGTGAAGAGGCTGACCTGGCCCGCGGGGATGCTGCTGTCCAGTCCGAAGTACCAGGCCGCAGGAAATGCACAGGCACTCGTTCCGAGGTCACCGTTGATGTTGACCTGGAACTGCGTCCCGCCCAGCGACAGGTCCGTCCCGGACAGCGCGTTGGCCAGCGCGAAGTCATAGCCGGCGTTGGGGATGGGGAAGGGGAAGGTTAAGCCGGTGACGTAGCCACTCGGCGAGGTGTAGGCCAGGACGGTCGAGTTGGCGCTGCAGGTGAAGACCGAATCCGTCGCGGCGCTGTTGAACTGGCTGTCGATGATGATGGGAACCGCGCTCCGCACGCTGGCGCCCCACATGGCGGCGGCGGTCTGGAAGACGATGAGCGCCTGCTGCCCACGGGTGGTTCCAATGTTCACCGAGACCGGCTGGGCCGGCGTCGTGTCGTCGAAGCCAGCGGCCTGGGTGTTGGCGATGGACAGGTCTGCGGCCCGGGCGGCGGACAAGGCCAAAACGCCCACCGCCGCGGGGAGGATGGCCAGGAGCCGGTGCACCTTCACTGGGCAGCCTTGGTGGGCGAGGTCGATGCGGTCTCGCCGAGGAACGCCTCGGCTCCAGGGGCCGAGTCCACACAGCGCGTGCTCACCGTCCCGTCCACGTTGGTGCGGGCGAGGACGACCTCGCTATAGCCCCCGCGAATGCGGATGAGGCGCGTGCCTGCAACCGGCCCGGCGGAGACGTCGAGGTTGTCAGGGCCGCGCGCGGTGAGCTGGCGGACGCTCTCGTGGATGTCCGGGGCCGCCGTGAGGCGGGCGGCAGGTCCACGGGCCGGGGACGGCGCAGAAATTGCGGGACCTAGTCCATTCGGCGAGCAGGCGGCGAGCAGAGCCAGCATCCAGGGAAGGGCCTTTGCGGGGCGGAAAGTCATGAAGGTCACCTGGGCAGATTAACCCGGCACACCCCTAGTTGGTCTCTACGCTTCGGCGTTCTCTGCAACTTTCAAATTCACGGGGGGGCCGTCTCCTCTGCCCCCGGTGCAGTGTGTTACTCATGCCTTCATGGGTGACGGTGTAGACAAGGAAGCCCGGGAGCGGGCCAAGGCCATCGCCGAGCAGCAGAGAGCCGAGCGCCGCCAGCGCAAGCGCCGCTGCGTCCTGTGCGGCGTCGAGGAGTCGGAGCGCACGCCCTTGGGCCCTCATCCGGACGGCATCGGGCCGGCCTGCCGCGAAGAGGCCGCCTGCATGGCGCGACGCGCCACCCGCTGACAGGCCCCACCCCGTCCGTCCGTCCTTCAGCTTTCCCGTCTCGTTGCTGACGGGTGGAGTTTGGACATATGACGCCAAGTCGATGGGCGGGCAGCCGTTCACGGGGGTCAAGGTGTTCTCCACCACACTGGCGCGGGACCGCGAGGTTATGGGGGAGGCCATCACCCGCTGGCTGCGTGAGAACCCGAGCGCCGAAATCGTCGACAAGGTCGTGACGCAGAGCTCGGATAAGGAGTTCCACTGCCTTACCATCACGCTCTTCTTCTGCTCGAGGCCCTAGTCGCAGCAACCGGGCGCCGTGCGCTTGCGTCCCCAAGCCCGCCTCGTCAGGCTTGAGTCTCGATGCGCCCACGACGACGTCACCTCGGCTCCGGTTTCCCTGGCATGCGCAGCGCCGCCGTGCGCCTCGCGGTGGCGCTGGTCGCCGGCTCGGTCCTCTACGCGCTTCTGAAGCAGAGCTACGGCGCGGCGCTTCTCCTCACGCCGGCGGACGTCCTGGGCCGCCTCTGGCTGTGGCAGCCGCTCACCTACTGCTTCGTCGAGACGAGCCCGATGGGCGTCATCTTCTCGGCGCTCGTGCTGTGGCAGGTGGGCGGCTCTTTGGAGCAAAGCTGGGGACCGCGCCGCCTGGTGACCTTCGCCCTGGGGACGACGGTGGTGGCCGGCCTGCTCACCGTCGCCCTGGCTGTCGTCGTCCCGCCACTGGCGCTCGCGGGCTTCGGCGGCGGCTGGGTGATGGGCATCAGTCTGTGGGTGGCCTACGGGCTGTCCTTGGGCCGGGTCGGCACCAACTTCTGGGGCCTCCCGGTCTCGGGCAACATCCTGGCGCTCATCGGCGTCGGCTTCGTCTTACTCGAGGGCGCCTTCTACGGCTGGCTATTGGTGGTCCCCTCGGTGCTGGGCCTGCTGCTGGCCGCCGGCTACCTCAAGGTCGGTGGCCCCGAGCTGTGGTGGCTTCGCTTCCAGTCCTGGCGCCTGCACCGCCGGTTGCGGGGCCGCTCCAAGCACCTCAAGCTGGTGGCGCCCGACCGCAACACCCCGCGGGATTCGGACCGGTACCTGCACTGAGCCGTGCAACGCGGGCCCCGCCCGAGTATGCATGCCCGCCCCACACTTCACCCTGAGGAGATAGATGCGTACTGCCATCGCTGCGCTTGCCGTTTTCGCCCTGCCCTTGTCCGCCCATGCCTCGGAGTGGGGCTTCGACTCCGCTCACACGAGCGCCCAGTTCGCCGTGAAGCACATGATGGTCTCCACGGTGCGTGGCGCCTTCAGCGGCGTCAGCGGCTCAGTGCACCTCGACGACAAAGACGTCACCAAGAGCACGGTGGAGGCAACCATCCCGCTCGACACGGTGGATACCCGCGAGCCAAAGCGGGACGGGCACCTCAAGTCGCCGGACTTCTTCGACGTGGCGAAGTTCCCGACCATGACGTTCAAGTCCACCAAGGTCCTTCCAGGCCAGGGCGGCAAGCTCATCATCGAAGGCGTCCTCACCCTGCATGGCGTGAGCAAGCCGGTGGTGCTGGAGGCGGAAATTACGCCCGAGGTGAAGGGGATGGGCGGCCGGGTCGGCCGGGGCGTCTCGGCGACCACCAAGGTGAACCGGAAGGACTTCGGCCTGGTGTGGAACAAGCCCCTCGAGACGGGCGGCGTGCTCATCGGCGACGACGTCAACATCCAAATCGACGCCGAGCTCCAGCCCAAGTCCTAGCGCCGGCGCGGTCCGCCGGGGCGGTCACCCCGTGGTGATGGACTGGACACCGCCCCGGTAGACGTAGACGCGGGCGGTGTTGGTGCGGGCGTCGGAGGGAACCACGAAAAAGCCCGGCTCGCTGCCGGCGTGGTCTTCCGAGTAGCCCACCACCTGGCGTCCGTCCCGGAACGTCACCTGCACCCGCTCACCACGCGTGGGCGGGTGCTTGGCACCGGGCGTGAGGACGAAGAAGACGGCCTTCAGCCGCTGGGAGGGAATCTTCACCATGCGTCCATCCTGCTGCTGCAAGGGCAACACGTCGTCCTGCAGGTCGAGGTCATGGACGGTGCCGCGGTGCACCTGGCCCTCCAGGGTGTGAATCACCACCCGGTGTTCGCCGTCGACGAAGCCGGGGTTGAGCATCATCGGTGGCCCAAACACGGCCGGCGTGCCCACCGCCGGGGTCGGTGCAGGACGCCCTCGTTCCGCAGCTGCCGGACGCGGGGGCTCGACCTCGTCCACCAGTTCGAGTAGCGGCAGGGCCGTCTCTTCCTCACTGGCCACTGGCTGTAGCGCGGGCGGCGCCCGGGGCGGGGCCGGGACCGCCTTCGAAGGCTCCGGCGTCAAGGAGCGACTGGGGGCCGTGCCGTTGGGCACCGACTGCGGCGCCCGGGGGGTGGCGACTGGCGGAGCCGTCAGCGGCGGAACTGGGCGCCCAGGCGCCGCCGGCGGCGGCGTGACGGGCGCCCTGGGCGTGGCTGGCACGGGCTGCGCCAGCCGTTCCATCGGTACGGGTGTGCTGCGCGCAACGGCGGCGGACGAGACGGAACGCGGCGGCGCCTGCTGGACGTCCTGCGGGGCCACCGGCGCGCGGAGGGGTTTGTGCGTCTCCGGCGCGGGGGCGACAGCGCCGGCGCCGGAGGGCGGCAGGGGCGTCTTCAGGGCAGCGCTGGAGATGAAGGGGGGAAGGCCCGGCTCCATCCGTTGCAGGTTGGGAGGCGTTGGCGGCGTCGGGACGCGGGCCGGGGGCGGCTTCGGAAACTGGAAGCCCCGGATGCCTCCGCTGCCTGGGGGCGGTGACACCGGGAAAGGCGGCAGCGGCGCAGGAGTCGCGAGCTCCTCCACCAAGTCCTCGTCTCCGACAGTCTCCACCTGCTCCTCGGCCGGAGCCTCCGCGCGCAGCGGCTCGGGCCAGGGGTCCAGACCGCTCTCGCCGAGGGACCCACCGCCGCGGGCGAACTCCTCTGCACTGAGGACGGGAGGCGCGGCCGAGCCGGGTGCCCAGGTGGAGACAGGGCTGGGCGCCGGGGCCGGTGGGGCGCTGCTGGACGGCGCCGGCTCCTCCGGAGTGGGCGCGACGAGGTCTGCCCCATGGTTGCCCTGGAGTGCCTCCGGGACCTCCTCCATGACAGACTGAAGAGGCAGGGGAGCTGGCGACAGCGGAACGTCACCCGGCTCGTCGAGTGCGAAGGCTGGCAGAGGCAGGGGGACCGGAGTGAGCGGCAGGGCCCCCTCGTCGTCGGCTTGGGCCTCTTGCGCGACGGCCTGCGGGGGCACGGGGGCTGGCGTGAGGGAAACGGCGCCCACCTCCTCGGCCGGGGCGTCGGGCGCGAAGGTGGGGAGAGGCCGGGGGGCCGGCGTGAGGGAAACGGCGCCCACCTCCTCGGCCGGGGCGTCGGGCACGACGGCCTGCAGCGGCAGGGGGGCTGGGGTGAGACGTACAGCCCCGTCGTCGTCGGTCGGGGCAAAGGGCACGACGGCCTGCAGGGGCAGGGGGGTCGGGGTGCGGGGGCGAGCGCCCGCGTTGTCGGCCGCGTCAGCCTCGGGAGGAAAGGGGGCCCGTGTCTCACCCGATGGCACGTCCGGTGGCGGCGCCGCCGCCAGCTCCGCCAAGCCCTGGGCCTGAAGGCTGTCGGCCGAGCCCGCGTCCTCAGGGAGCTCAATCGCCTCGTTTCCCTGCCGGGAGTAGGAGATGAATTCCACGGCTGCGGCCAGTTGCACGGGGTCGTCGGGGGAGCCACCCAGGTCGACCGCTCGCGTCTCCTGCTGCGGTCGGGCCGCTGGTGCTTCGTCGAAGGGAGCGGGTGGCGGCTCATCCAGCCCAGGGTCGGTTGGCCGCTCAGCGGCCGTATCAGACCAGGCCGGGGCGTCGATTGCAGGACCGACCCAGTTGGGCGAGGCCGGCGCGGCGGGAGTGTCCAGCGAGGGCCCGGCCCAGGCGTCCGCCTCGCTCGCCGTGGCCGGAGCGGCGGCGGCTGGGGCCACCGCCTCCAAAGGCCCGCCGGGAGCCGGCTGCCAGGCCGGCGTGTTCACCGGAGTCGCGCGCGGCGCAGGCGGGGAGGGCGGGCTGGCGAGTGGCGCGGCGGGCGCAGCCGCGGCCTGCGGCGCTTCCACCGCCTCCGGGGCAGGCGGTGTAGACAAGTCGACGTTGGCCGGCTCAGGCGGCAGCCCAAGCTGGCGCCGCAACGCCACCCATCGAGCCGCTTCCGGCTGGGTGAGTGCGCTTCGGCTTCGCCTCTCGCTGAGGGTACGCAGCTCGCGGATGGCTGCGCGCGTGTCGGACATCCGTCGCTCTGTCGCGGCCGGCCCCCAGTGGAGGACGCGGGCCGCTTTTCTCGAAAAGGCAGGGCGGAGTGTACGGCCTTTTTCGCAGCTGGGCAGTTTGACGACGCTTGTCGGATGTTTGGCGCCGATGTGGGTTTGGGGTGGAAGCCCCGGCGCCAATCCGCTACGACGTTCTTGCGTCCGGACGCAGCGCCATGTCCGGTGGCGGATGTGTCACACGGCGGCGGCTTGCCCACACCGGTCGGTGTGGCGCAGAACCTGGGGGGACGTCCCCAACCGTCGCGCTACCCAAGGGAGCATGCCCCCGTGCCCAGCCCAAGCATCGCGCAGCTCGCCATCAACACCCTGCGGACGCTGAGCATCGACGCGGTCCAGAAAGCCAACTCCGGCCATCCAGGGGCGCCGATGGGCTTTGCCCCGGTGGCCTACGCCCTGTTTCGCGACCAGCTGCGCTACGACCCCACCGAGCCGCTCTGGCCCAACCGCGACCGCTTCGTCCTGTCGAATGGGCACGCGTCGATGCTGCTGTATTCGACGCTGTTCCTCGCCGGCGTGCGCAGCGTGGACAAGGACGGCAAGGTCGGAGCTGGGCCAGCCGTGTCGCTGGATGACATCAAAGCGTTCCGGCAGCTGGGCAGCCGGACGCCGGGGCATCCGGAGTACGGGCTCACCACCGGTGTCGAGGCGACAACGGGCCCCCTCGGTCAAGGGGTGGCGAACAGCGTGGGCATGGCCATCGCGTCCAGGTGGCTCGGCACCCGGTACAACCGGCCCGGCAAGACGCTCTTCGACTTCGACGTGTACGCCATCTGCGGCGATGGCTGCCTCATGGAGGGCATCTCCTCCGAGGCAGCGTCGTTGGCCGGCCACCTCCAGCTGGCCAACCTGTGCTGGATTTACGACAACAACCACATCAGCCTGGACGGGAAGACCGCCCTTTCCTTCTCCGAGGATGCCGCCGCGCGCTTCGCTTCCATGGGCTGGGCCGTCACCCATGTCGACGACGCGAACGACCTCGGCAAGCTCGCCGGGGCCTTCGCCTTCTTCAAGAGGACTTCCGACCGGCCCACGCTGCTCATCGTGGACAGCCACATCGGCTACGGCTCCCCGAAGAAGCAAGACACCAGCGCCGCCCACGGCGAACCGTTGGGCGTGGAGGAAGTCCGTGCGGCCAAGCGCAACTACGGCTGGCCGGAGGACGCGCAATTTCTCGTCCCGGACGGGGTGCTGGAGGATTTTGCGCAGGGGCTGGGCAAGCGGGGGAGGGCGGCGCGCGAGGCCTGGCAGCAGCTGTTCCTGGAATACCGCCGCGACCACCCGGACCTTGCCCATGAGGTGGACTGCATGGCGCGGCGTGACCTGCCGCAGGGCTGGGAAGCGGCGCTCAGCGCCTTTCCGCCGGACGCCAAGGGGATGGCAACGCGCGAGTCGTCGGGGCGGGTGCTCGAGGCTCTCGGCGAGCGCATCCCGTGGATTGTCGGAGGTGCCGCAGACCTGAGCGGCTCCACCCGGACGGCCTTCAAGGGCGAGGGCCCGATGGAGGCCGACCACCCCGCCGCGCGCAACGTCTATTACGGGGTTCGCGAGCACGCGATGGGAGGCGTTGTCAACGGCCTGGTGCTCAGCGGGCTCCGGGGCTACGGGGCCACCTTCTTCACGTTCACCGACTACATGCGCACGCCCATCCGGCTTTCCGCGCTGATGGAGATTCCGTCGCTGTGGGTGATGACCCACGACTCCATCGGGCTTGGCGAAGACGGGCCGACGCACCAGCCCGTCGAGCAGCTTGCTGCACTGCGCGCCGTCCCGCACCTCCTCGTCTTCCGACCGGCGGACGCCAACGAAGTGGTCGAGTGTTGGCGTGTCATCCTGCAGAACCGGCACCGGCCGTCCCTGCTGGTGCTGAGCCGCCAGGCGCTGCCCACCTACGACCGGAGCCAGTTCGGCGCCGCGGCCGGAACGGCTCGCGGGGCGTACGTCCTGGCCGAGGCCGCCGGCGGCCTCCCGCAGGTCTTGCTGCTCTCCACCGGCAGCGAGGTGTCCATGGCGGTCGTCGCGCGCGCCCAGCTGGCCGAGGGCGGCATCCGGGCCCGGGTGGTGAGCATGCCCTGCTGGCAACTGTTCGAGGAGCAAGACGCCGCCTACCGGGAAAACGTCCTGCCCGAAGCGGTGACGGCCCGGGTGTCGATGGAGGCAGCGGCAGTGCTGGGGTGGGACCGGTACGTGGGCCCGCGGGGCACCATCCTCGGGATGCGGAGCTTCGGCGCCTCGGCGCCGATAAAGGACGTCCAGAAGCACTTTGGCCTCACCCCGGAGCACATCGCCGAAGCGGCACGGGCCCTGGTCCAGGGCAGGAGGTAGGACCCGTGCCGGCCAGCCACCTGTGGCTTCCGAGCGGCGGCGCACCTCCCGCGCAGCCCACCGGAGCCAACCGCAAGGAGACACCATGAATCCCATCGAACAGCTCGGGCAGGCCGGCCAAAGCGTCTGGCTGGACTTCATGCAGCGAAGCCTGCTCACCACGGGGGCGCTGGCCAAACTCATCGCCGAGGACCGCATCCGGGGGCTGACGTCCAACCCCACCATCTTCGAGAAGGCGGTGGCCGGAAGCCACGACTACGACGAGCTCTTCGCCGAGCTCGGGCCGCAGGGGAAAACGGTCGCGCAGGCCTACGACGCCCTGACCCTCAGGGACATCCGCGACGCGGCGCGCATCTTCCGTCCGGTGTGGGAGTCCTCAGCCCACCGCGACGGGTACTGCTCGCTCGAGGTCTCCCCCAAGCTGGCCCGCGACACCAAGGGTTCCATCGAGGAAGCGCGCCGGCTGTGGAAGGCCCTCGGAGCACCCAACGTGATGATTAAGATTCCCGGAACGCTCGAGGGCGTCCCGGCCATCGAGCAGTGCATCAGCGAGGGCATCAACATCAACGTCACGCTCCTCTTCAGCCAGGAGGCGTACGTCAGTGTCACCGAGGCGTACCTGCGGGGCCTCGAACGACGCACCAAGGAAGGCCAGGACGTCTCCGGACTGGCCTCGGTAGCCAGTTTCTTCGTCAGCCGTATTGACTCCGAAGTGGAGAAGCGAATCGGCCAGGCCCGTGCCAAAGGCGTCGACGAACGACGGTCTCGACTCTTCGATGCCGTGCTGGGCAAGGTGGCCATCGCCAACGCCAAGCTCGCCTACCGGCGCTACCAGGGCCTGTTCAGCGGACCCAGGTGGGAAGCGCTTGCGAAGAAGGGCGCGCACACCCAGCGGGTGCTGTGGGCGAGCACCGGAACCAAGAATCCCAAGTACTCCGACGTGCTGTACGTGGAGGAGCTCATCGGTCAGGACACGGTGAACACCGTGCCGCCGGCCACCCTGGATGCCTTCCGGGACCATGGCCAGGTCCGCCCGAGCCTCACCGAGGACCTGCCCGGCGCGGAGAGCGCCATGCGCACGCTCGAGGAGGCCGGCATCTCGATGAAGGCCGTCACGGACACGCTGGTGGTGGAAGGGGTGCAGAAGTTCGCCGAATCCTTCGACGACCTCTTCAAGGCGATTGGCGACCGACTGCGCGGCCCCGGGAGCAAGGCGTGACCGCTCTCCAGCCGGAGACACCATGGAAGGAGCGCTCGTGAATGCGCCGCCGGTGAAGACGGGCGTCGAAGTGCGGGTCGGAGACCCGTGCCTGGTCATCATCTTCGGCGCCTCGGGCGACCTCACCCAGCGCAAGCTGGTCCCGGCGCTCTTCAACCTTCAAAACCAGGGGTTCCTCGCCCGGGACGTCGGCGTGGTAGGCGTGGCCCGCTCGGAGATGTCGCACGCCAACTTCCGCGAGAAGATGAAGCCCGACGAGTCGGTCTTGGCAACAGAAGAGGCGCGGAGGGCCTGGGGGGTGCTCTCCGAGCGCATCTTCTACCAGGCGGGCGACGTGTCTCAGGCCGAGACCTTCCAGCAGCTGCGAGACTTCTTGGCCAAGCTCGACACGCAGCTGAAGACGCCCGGGAACTACATGTTCTACCTCTCGGTGGCGCCCGAGTTCTTCGCCCCCATCGTGAAGGGCCTCGGCGGCGCGGGGCTGCTCGAGGAAGCGGCAGGGCACTGGCGCCGCGTCGTCATCGAGAAGCCCTTTGGCCACGACCTGCCGTCCGCCATACAGCTCAACCGCGATTTGCGGTCGGTGGTGAGCGAGCGACAGATTTTTCGCATCGACCACTACCTGGGTAAGGAGACCGTCCAGAACCTGCTGGTCTTCCGCTTCGGCAACAGCATCTTCGAGCCCATCTGGAACCACCACTACATCGACCACGTGCAGGTTACCGCGGCCGAGGAACTCGGGGTGGAAGCCCGCGGCGGCTACTACGACAACGCGGGCGCCCTGCGGGACATGGTCCCCAACCACATCGCACAGCTGGTCAGCCTGGTGGGGATGGAGCCGCCCATCTCGTTTCACGCAGACGCGGTCCGGGACGAGCAGGTGAAGTTGCTCAAGAGCATCCAACCGCTGTCGCCGGAGGACGTCCTTCACGCCGCGGTGCGTGGCCAGTACGGCTCGGGCCAGGTGAAGGGCCAGAAGGTCCCGGGCTACCGCGAGGAGGAGAAGGTGTCGCCCGAGAGCAACACCGACACCTTCGTGGCCTTGCGCCTCTACATCGACAACTGGCGCTGGGCTCACGTCCCCTTCTACGTGCGGACCGGCAAGCGCATGCCCAAGCGCGTGACGGAAATCGTCATCCAATTCAAGGCCGCACCCTTCATGCTCTTCACCCGGACGCCGGTGAGTCATCTCACCACCAACCGCCTCTTCGTGCGCATCCAGCCCGACGAGGGTATCTCGCTGCGGTTCGGGGCCAAGGTGCCTGGTCCCATCCTGGAGATGGGCGCGGTGAAAATGGACTTCCGGTACGTCGACTGGTTCGGGGCAAAGCCCAGCACTGGCTACGAAACCCTGCTCTACGACGCGATGGTGGGCGAGGCGACCCTGTTTCAGCGTGCCGACATGGTGGAGGCGGGCTGGAGGATGGTGCAGCCGTTGATTGACGTTTGGAAGGCGCTGCCCCCGCGAGACTTCCCCAACTACGCAGCCGGCAGTTGGGGCCCCGCCGAGGCGGACGCCTTGCTCGAGCGAGACGGACGACACTGGGAGAATGGCGACGCGTGATTGTGGCCGGCGACATTGGCGGGACCCACGCCCGGCTGGGTCTCTTCGAGGTGCGCCAGGGAATCCCAACGCTGCTGACCGACCGCAACTACCCGAGCCCTGAGTTCTCCGGCCTCGAGGCCGTGGTTCGCACATTCCTCCAGGAGACCGAGGCTGTCCCCCGACACGCGGCCTTCGGCGTCGCCGGACCGGTGCACGAAGGACGGGTTCGCACGCCCAACCTTCCCTGGGAAGTGGATGGTGAGGGGCTGGCGTCGGAGCTGGGGGTTCCCTCCGTCTCGCTCATCAACGACCTGGAGGCCCTGGCGTACGGAATTCCGTTGGTCGGGCCGTCCGCCCTGGTGGTGCTCAACCCGGGCGTCGAAACCCAGGGCAACCGCGCGGTCGTCGCCGCTGGGACCGGCCTTGGTGTCGCCGGCCTGGTGTGGGACGGCACGCGTCACCACCCGTTCGCCACCGAGGGGGGCCACATGGACTTCGCCCCGCGCAGCGCCCTCGAAGCGGAGTTGATGCTTTACCTGTCGACGCGGTTTGGCCGGGTGAGCAACGAGCGCATCCTCTCCGGAGCCGGCCTGAGCAACGTCTACGACTTCCTGTGCGAGAGCGGCCGCGGCGAGGAGCCAGCCTGGCTCACCAAGCGCCTGGCCACCGAGGACCGCGCGCGGGTCATCTCGGCCTGCGGTTTGGACCGGTCGAGCCCGGTGTGCTCCCAGGCCCTGGACCTCTTCGCCTGTGTGTACGGGGCGGTGGCCGGCAACGTCGCGCTGCTCTTCCTCGCCACCGGCGGCATCTACCTTGGCGGCGGCATCGCCCCCAAGGTGCTGGCGCGGCTGCAGGACCCGACACTGTTTCGCGCCGCCTTCATCGACAAGGGCCGGCTCCGGCCCCTGGTCGAGCAGACGCCCGTGCGGGTGGTTCTGGATGACCAGGTGGGCATGCGGGGCGCGGCCCAGGTCGCCGCCCAGGGAGGCGTTCGATGAAAATAGTCCCCTCCATCCTGGCCGCGGACTACCTGCGGCTGGGCGAACAGGTGGCGGACGCCGAACGGGGCGGGGCGCAGCGCTTCCACATCGACGTGATGGACGGGGCCTTCGTCCCCAATTACTCCCTTGGCATCCCCATCGTCGAAGCGATGCGCCGCGGGACCAAACTCCCGCTGGAAGTCCACCTGATGATTGAGCGGCCCGAGCGCTACACCGAGTCGTTCATCAAGGCGGGGGGGGATTTGCTCATCCTCCACCAGGAGGCCACGCCCCAGCTGCACCGTGCCGTGCAGCAGGTACAGGCGATGGGGAAGGCGGTGGGAGTGGGGCTGAACCCGGGCACGCCGCTCAACACCATCGAGGACATGGTGGAGGACCTCGACCTGTTGCTGCTGATGACGGTCAACCCAGGCTTCGGTGGCCAGAAATTCATCTCCTCGGTGCTGTCGAAGCTGCAGCGCGCCCGTGCCTTGCTCCGCGAGCGAGCTCCAGCGTGTGAGCTCGAGGTCGACGGCGGCGTGGACATGACGACTGGGCCCCTCGCCGTCGCCGCCGGGGCGGATGTCCTCGTGGCCGGAACCTGCGTCTTCACCCACCCGGGCGGGCCGGGTGCAGGGGTCCGCGCGTTGCGCGAGGCGTGCGCCCAGGGCACCCCCTCGACGCTGTAGTCCGGGGGGCAGACGCCCGGGGGCATGGGCCTGCTTCCCTCTAGATGCCCCGCAGGACGGTGGCCTTGCCCACCCGCCCCAGGGCCAGCACCATGGCCGCAGTGCGGAGCAGCACCTGCCGGCTGCGGGAGACCTGCGCCACCCTCTCGTAGGCGTCCTTCATCGCTCGCTCCAGCTCCGCGTTCACCCGCTCCTCATCCCAGGCGAGGTGCTGCAGGTTTTGCACCCACTCGAAGTAGCTCACCGTCACGCCTCCGGCGGAAGCGAGGATGTCCGGTACCACCACCACCCCGCGCTTCTCCAGCAGCGCATCCGCGTCGGCCTCGGTCGGGCCATTAGCCGCCTCCAGCACCACCCGGGCACGGACCTCGGCGGCAACCTCGCGGGTGAGGACGCCTCCCAGGGAAGCCGGCACCAGGACGTCGCAGTCTGAGGTGAGGACGTCGACGGGCGTACACGCGTCCCCCCCGGGAAATCCGCGGACCGCGCCGAAGCGGCGGACATGTTCAAACAGGGACGGGAGGTCCAGCCCCGACGCGTCCCGGACGCCCCCCGAGACGTCGCACACGGCGACCACCCGGGCGCCTCCCTCCGCCAGCGCCCGTGCGGCGTGCGAACCGACGTTTCCAAAGCCGTGGACCGCCACCCGGGCTCCCTGCAGTGGCAGCCCCAAATCGCGCAGCACCTCGCGCGCGACGTACAGCAGGCCTCGCCCGGTGGCCGCCTCGCGCCCGCGCGAACCGGCGAGCTCCAGCGGCTTGCCCGTCACCACCGCCGGCGCGTGGCCATGGTGCTTGCCGTACTGGTCCATCACCCAGGCCATTACCTGGGGGTTGGTGCTGACGTCTGGCCCCAGGACGTCACGGGTGGGGCCAAGAACGTCCGCCAGCTGGTCGACGTACTTGCGCGTCAGACGCTCGACTTCCCGAGCGGTCAGCTGCGCTGGGTCCACGCGCACGCCGCCCTTGCTGCCTCCAAAGGGCAGGTTCATGACCGCCGTCTTCCACGTCATCAGCGAAGCCAGCGAGACCATTTCCTCGCCGTCCACGTCGGCGTGGTAGCGCAGCCCGCCCTTCATCGGCCCGCGACTGTTGTCGTGCTGCACGCGCCAGCCGGTGAAGGTGCGGACCTCGCCCGCGTCCATCTCGATGCTCAGCTGGACCTTGATTTCGCGCAGTGGCGAGGACAGCAGGGTCTCGATGCGGTCACCGATGTCCATCAGTCGGGCCGCGGTGCGGAAATAGTGGGTGGTGGCGGCGAGGGACATCGACTAGCGGCGGCGTGCCCGCTCGATTTTCAGCGACTTGCCCTGGTGGGACTGCCCATCCAGTTTCTCGAAGGCGGGTGCGTCGGCCTCCGCCACAAAGGCGTAGCTGTACAACGGACGCAGCTCCAGGCGAGCCAGCTTCCCCGTCGGGGCGCCCAGCGCCTCGAGCGCGGCGCGCAACCCGGCCTCGTCCAGCCCCTCGGCACTGCCAAGGTTAAGCCAGAGCCGGACCTGCCCGGCGACGTCCGCGCGCGGCCGGCGCGAACCCTCCCCGGACGGACTCCCCTCCGGGGGGCGGTCACGCCGGGGCGGGCGCTCCCGGCGGGCGCCGGGCGGCTTCGGCCCTCGGTCGGAACGCTCGCTGCGTTCGGTCCGCTCGCGCTTGGGTTCCCGCGGGGGCAGCCCTGCGGCACGCTCCTCGGCCAACACGGCTTGCGCTTTGTCGATGCGCAGCTGGTGGAAGAAGGACTTCAAGAGGAAGCCAATCAAGTCGTCCGCGTCGGGCCGGCCCTTGAGCGCGCCGGCCAGGGCCAGGTAGCCCTCGTACACGCTCGAGGAGGCCGCCTCCTTGATGTCGCGCACATGCCGCTCGGTCCACAGCTTGAGGGCCTCCTCGGGGCTGGGCATCTGGCGCTTCTCGAAGGCAATGGCGTACTTCTTCTCCAGCACCGACAGCGTGCCCAGCTCGCGGCCGGAGATGAGATTGAGGGCAACGCCCTTCTTCCCGATGCGGCCGGTGCGGCCCACGCGGTGCAGGTACACCGCGGGGTCCTCGGGGAGCGAGTAGTTGATGACGTACTGCAAGTCCGAGATGTCGATGCCCCGTGCGGCGATGTCGGTAGCGACCATGAAGGCGACTTCACCGCGCTTCACCTTGGCCATCACCCGCTCGCGCTCCGACTGGGGAAGGTCCCCGTTGAGCAGTTCGGCATCGAAGCCAGTCCGGTTCAGCACCGCCGTGACCAGCGCCGTGTCGTCCCGGGTGTTGCAGAAGATGATGGCGTTGTCCGGCTCCTCCATCTCCAGCACGTAGATGAGGTTGCGCGGCTTGGGGTACGCGTCGGTGACGTCGTAGCGGATGTGGTGGATGTGGTCGACGGTCAGCACGTCTCCGGAGAGCAGCAGTGCTTCCGGGGAGGTGGTGTACTTGGCGATGAGCCGCTGAATGTCGGGCGGGACGGTGGCGCTGAAGAGGAGCACCTGCCTGCCGGCCGGCAGGCAGTCGAGGATGCGGGTGACTTCCTCGAAGAAGCCCTGGTTCAGCATCTCGTCCGCCTCATCCAGCACGACGTGGCGGCAACCCTCGAGTTTCAAGTTCTTTCGTCGGATGTGGTCATAGACGCGTCCCGGCGTCCCCACGACGATGTGGACGCCGGACTCGAGCGCATCCTCCTGGGCCTTCATCGAAGCGCCACCGTAGATGGCCGCCACCTTGACGCCCTTGTACTTGCCGAGGTCGCCCACCTCGGCCGCCACCTGGAGGGCCAGCTCACGGGTGGGGCAGAGCACCAGGGCCCGGACTTCCCGGTCCGCCGCATCGATGCGCTCGAGCAGCGGTAGGCCGAAGGCCGCCGTCTTTCCCGTGCCTGTCTTGCTTCGGACAATGAGGTCGCGGCCGGCCAGTGCCGGCGCGAAGGCCTTGGCTTGGACGGGCGTCGGCCGTGCGTAACCGCGCTCGGCCAGGGCGCGGCGAATCTCGGGAGCAATGGGAAGGTCGTCGAAGCCGATGTCAGCGACGTAGTCCTGGGGACCGTCGGTCGGCGAACCATCCTCGGCGCCCCCGCCGCCCGAAGGTGGCGTGGGCGAGGACGCAGGAAAAGTGTCTGTCATCTGTGGAAAGGGGGCTTAATCCCTGGGGGCGTCTCTGGCAATGTCCCGCGCCTGCAACGATGGCCAAGTCGCGCAAGACCAAAGCCCCCTCCAAAGTGAAGCGCCGGCCGGTGAAGGCCCGGGCCACGCCTCGGCGTCCCGTTACCAAGCGTGCGGTGGCCAAGCCCCAGCCGGTTGACCCGGGGAAGGCGCCGGTCGTGGCGCCGGAGCCGGCCGCCAGCCCCGCAGCGGCCGAAACCCCGGAGGTCCACGCCCGGGTGCTGGAGATTGAGGCGCCCGCGGACGAGGAGGTGCTCGACGACGTCGAGGCGAGTCCCCCGGTGGAGACGCCACGCGGCCTGGAGCGGGCGGACCCGCTGCGGGCCTACATGGCCGAGGTGCAGCGCCACCCGCTCTTAACCCGCGAGGGGGAGACGGCGCTGGCGCGCCGTTACCGCAGCACGGGAGACCTGGTGGCTGCCGCCCAGCTCGTCTCCGCCAACCTGCGCCTGGTGGTGAAGCTGGCCCACGAGTACCAGCGCAACCCCATCGCCCTGCTCGACCTCATCCAGGAAGGCAACATCGGCCTGATGCAGGCGGTGAAGAAGTTCGACCCGGAGCGTGGCGTCAAGCTGTCCACCTACGCCGCCTGGTGGATTCGCGCCTACCTCCTCCGCTACATCATGGACAACTGGAAGATGGTGAAGCTGGGCACCACCGAGGCCCAGCGCAAACTCTTCTTCAAGCTGCGCCAGGAGCAGCAGCGCCTCACCTCGCAAGGGGTGGAGCCGAGCCCGAAGCTTCTGGCGGAGCGGCTCCACGTCACCGAGAAGGACGTGGAGGAGATGGACCAGCGTCTGGGCCAGGACGAGGTCTCGCTCGACGCCCCGGTCGGCGAGGACGGGAAGACCACCCGCGTTGAGCGTCTCATGCCGGCGAGCTCTGTGCAGGGCGCCGACGAGCAGCTGGCCAGCGAGCAGCTGAAGCGCCTCTTCCAGGACAAGCTTGGCGACTTCGCCAAGGACCTGGACGGCAAGGAGAGGTACATCTTTGAGAAGCGGCTCATCGCCGACGACGCGATGACGCTTCAGGACATCGGCACGCATTTCGGCGTGTCCCGCGAGCGTGCCCGGCAAATCGAAGCGCAGCTCATCGGGCGCATCCGCGATTACCTGCGGCGAGAGATTCCCGACTTCGACGTGGTGGCCAAGCCAGACCGCTGAGGGCGGGCCCTCCGGTGAAGCCCGTCGGGACTACCGAATCCGCAGGTTGTCGAAATGCACCGGCGACTCCCAGCCGGAAAAGGCGAAATAGGCGTGGGACGGGCCACGCAGGGGCGACGGGTCGTTGAGCGTCAGAAACGGAATTCCGTCGATGCTCCAGGAGATGTTGCCGCCTTTGCGTTGGATGAGCCAGTGGTAGCGGCGGCCCGGTTCCACACGCGGGGCCGCGCGCTCGGCCACATTGGGCCCGTGCTCCTCCTGCCGGGCCAGCACGCTCTTGGTGTTCTTCCAGCCTCCGAAGACGAAGACGTAGCCGGTCGCGTCGTATGCGGCCTCCGGGGCGCCGGCATGCGCGCTCCGCCCGTCGCCCCAGGCTTCCACCTTGATGTCGCCCTCCGGGCTCTCGGTCCAGGCGTCGAATTCGATGGTCGTGTCCTCGGGGATGGGACGGCGCAGCCACACCGGGTGGTTGTGCGCGTGCTCGACGGTGAGCACGCCGTTGTCCAGGCGCACCGCGGTCGGGTCGGTGGCGAGCCAGTCCCGGCCGAGGGCGCTTCGCTCGAAATCGTCGCTCGAAGGGCCGGGTCCGAGCTCAGGCACCATCGCTTCTGCGGCAAAGGGTGCAGCGTCCAGCGGGGTGACGCGGAAGTTGTCGTAGTAGACGTCGCCCTCCACGCTGGAGAGCCCCACCCGGTCATGCCACGGGCCGCGCAGTGGCAGGGGGTCACGAAACTCGAGGAGGCGCTGGCCATCCACCCACCAGCGCAGCGTGTCGCCGCGGCGCTCGACCCGCATCCGGTAGACACGGCCAGGCTCAATGCTGACGGGGGGCCCTTCCACCCGCACGCCCGAGTTGGGTCCGTACCCCACCGCCGCCAGCGAGCTCACGCCGGCCAGACGGGCCTTCTCCTGCCAGCGCTGCAGGGTGGGAGCGTTCTCGTCCAGGCGCACCAGCGTGGCCGGAAGACGTCCCGTGACTCCCACCGCGTTCCAAGGCGCGTACACCAATTCGTACCCGGAAAGGTGGTCGTAGCCATTGCCGAAGAGCTCCACCCGGATTTCGCCATCCTGGCTCGGCGCATGGGCGTCGAATTCGACGGACACGTTGTCGGGAAGGGTGGCCTTCAGCCAGAGGGGGTTGTTCTTCGTCCCCGGGGACAGCAACTCCCCATTCACCACGCGCGGGAAGCCTCCGAGGCTGTGGTAGTGCGATGCGACCGTGCGCGGGTCACTGAAGTCGTCGGCGAAGGGCAGCGGAACGCCGGCCTCGGGGAGGGGGCGGAACGGGCGGATGAGCAGCGGGATGTTCACCGCCACGACGACGGCGAGCAGAATCAGCCAGCCCCGTCGGCCGAGACGCTCGCCCGAGCCTGCCGGAGTGCTCGAGGTTGCCTTGGCGGTCATCCGTCGGCCCTCTTCCAGGCCCCGGGTGGGGCCGTGCTGTTGCCGGTCCGCGGCCCGGTCGGGGTCTTCATCGAGGCGGCGAGTTGTACCACTGCTCCGCCAAAGGCCACCCCGCCGGCGACGGCGAAAAACCACCAGGGATGCGTCCGGGCCAGCTCCGTCACCCCCGGCACACCCTGCAGGAGCCGGAGCAGACCGAGCATCAGCAGGGCGGCCCCGGTGGCCGCCGCCACCAGCACGCGCAAGGGGCGGTGAAGCACGCCCGCCACCGCACTCGCCAACAGTGCCGCCGGGATGAAGCCGAGCAGAAACCCGGTGTTTCCCACCAGTCCTCCGAAGGCCAGGCCAACGGGGGCACCGAAGGCGATGGCCACCACCACCGAGGGGGCCAGCGCGCCGAGGCCGAAGAGCACCAAGGCCGAGCCCACCGCGACGGCTGTCTCGCTTCCCGATAGCCCGAGTGGCCCCGCCAGGGCCTCTCCCCACAGCAGGCCGAGCAGGGCTCCCACCGGCGCTGCGATGACGCGAAAGGCCTTCCCGCCGCCGGCCACCAACAGGAATCCACCGACGAGGGCTGCCCCCAGGGCCACCACCCAAGGCAGCCGGGTGGACAGCGAGAGCCAGGCGGCAGGGTCCGAAGTGCGGAACACGCTGAGGGCGCTGGTGAGCAGGCCGGAATTCACGGGTGTGCGCTGCGGACGACAGCGAGCAGGACGAGGGCAAGCACCAGCAGAAGGGCGAAGGCGCCGTACCAAAGGACGGGCCACGCCACGTCGGTCCGCTTCAGGACGTCGCGGGCCTCCGCCGCAGCGCCGGGCGAGGGAGGGGCCAGCAGCACCGCCTCCGCCAGACGGCGCGCCGCGACCACGTCTCCAGCGTCAATCGCGCGCCACGCCGCCTGCAGGGGCTCGCTCCGCTGCTCGCTTCTATCGGTCTTGGCCATCTTGCGCCCGGCTCTATAGCGCAGGAATGGGCGTGGCCGTCGATGGTATCTCTCCTGCACCCCATGCCCGGTCCTCCCCTCCCACGGCGAGCCCTGCTAGCCGCCCTCTCAGGTCTGTTTCTGCCGAGGCGGGCGTCCGCGTTCGGCGACGGTTCACGTTTCGTCCCGGCGGTGGCCCAGCACGGGGGGCACTGGAACGCGCGCCTGTCCGGCTTGCGCCGCATCGCCTGGGAGCTCCAGCGCCGGACCTCCGTCGAGGTGGTGGCCGAGGCGCGCCCCTTGGCCCTCAACACCCGGCTGTTCGACTTCCCTTTCATCTACTTCGGAGGCGAGGGCGACTTTCCGCCACTGGCCCCGGCGGAATTGGAGACCCTCCGCCGCTACCTCACTTACGGCGGCTTCGTGCTGGCCGACGCCAACGACGGCTCCTCCGGGAGCGGCTTCGACGCCGCCTTCCGAAGGGAAATGGCGCGGCTTCTGCCCGCCTCCCCACTGCAGCCGCTGCCGTCCACGCACGTCGTCTTCAAGTCCTTCTATTTGCTCGACTCAGCGCCGGGCAGGCTCTTCACCCACCCGCAGCTGCAGGCGGCGCTGATTGGTGGCCGGGCGGCGGTCCTCTACTCCCAGAACGACCTGGCTGGGGCGTGGGCGCGGGATGAGGGTGGGGACTATGCCTTCGAGGTCGTCCCGGGAGGCGAGGCCCAGCGCGAGCTCGCGGTCCGCGCCGGTATCAACATCTGCATGTATGCGCTGTGCCTGGACTACAAGGATGACGCGGTCCACCTGCCGTTGATTCTCAAGAAGCGCAGATGACCGGGGCGGACTCGACGGCCCGGAAGCTGGTGAGCCTGTCACCGCTGCCAAGCTGGGCGCTCGCCCTGCTGGTCGCGGCGGTGGTGCTGGGCGTGGTCCTGGCTGCCGCCGGCCTTCGGCGGGAGCCCTCCCTCGCCCGCCGCTTTGTGCTCATCGGCCTGCGCATTGTGGCCGCTGCTGCGGCACTCTTTCTTCTGCTCGAGCCGGGCGTGCGCACCCTGCAGGTGGCCCGGGTGAAGAACCGGGTGGCCGTGCTGGTGGACCGGACCGCGTCGATGGGGCTCCCGGCGGCCCCAGGCGCCGGCAGCCGGAGCGCGGCGGTGGCCGAGGCCCTCGAACGCATCCTTCCCGGACTCAAGGCTCTGGAGGACCGCTTCAGCGTGGAGGTGCTTGGCTTTGAACCGGCCCTGGTGCCGGTGGGTGAGGAGATTCTTCGGACCGCGGCCGCGCCGGGGACGCGCACCGACCTCCTCGGCGCCCTGCGCGCCCTGCGTGCGACCGACACCGGGGGGAGCCGGAAGCTGTCTGGCGTACTCCTCTTCTCCGACGGCGCGGACAATGCCGAGCTGCAGGCGGGGGTGTCGGCCCGGGCCAGCACGGAGCTCGCTGCGCTGGGCTTCCCCGTCTCCACGGTGCAGGTCGGGGAGTCCTCGCTGCTGGATGTGGCGCTAGAGAACTTGAAGGTGGATGACTTCGCCTTCGTCCGCAATGCCGTGGCGGTGGAGGTGGAGCTTCGGGTGCGGGGCTTCCCCGGGCGCGATGTGCCCGTGGTCCTCGAGCGCGAGGGTCAGGTGCTCGGCACCAAGACCGTCCACGTCACCGGCGCCGACGAGACCACCCAGGTCTCGTTCACCTTCACGCCAGACCAGACTGGACGCTTCGTCTACACCTTGAGCACCCCGGTGTTTCCCGGGGAGGCCGTGACCGAGAACAACACCCGTAGCTTCGTGCTGAAGGTGATTCGGGACCGCGTTCGCGTGCTCCTGGTGGTGGGTCGCCCCTCCTGGGACGAGCGATTCCTGCGCGGCCTGTTGCGCCAGGACGCCAACGTCGACCTGGTGTCCTTCTACATTCTGCGCACTAGCAGCGACGACACCCAGACGCGCAACCCCGAGCGCGAGCTGTCCCTCATCCCGTTTCCGATGGAGGAGATTTTCGACGCCAAGCTGAGCACCTTCGACGTGGTCATCTTCCAAAACTTCGGTCACTCGGACCCGCAGCTGTCCATTGCGCAGTACGAGCGAAAGCTCGAGCAGTACGTCGCCAATGGGGGGGCGCTGGTGGCCATCGGCGGCGACCGGGCCTTCGGCGATGGGCGCACCAGCTACCCAATTCTCGACCGGGCCCTGCCAGTGGACTCGGTCGGTCAGGCCGCCAGTGTGGCCCCCTACCGGCTGCACCTGACGGCGGAGGGCCAGCGGCACCCCGTCACCAGCGTCTTGCCCACCGGGACGGCCTCGCTCGCCGCCTGGGATGAATTGCCGGCCGCCTCCGGCGTCAACCTGGTGCGCGCCAAACCGGGGGCCACCGTCCTCCTCGACCATCCCGGACTGCTGGTGGATGGCAAGCCGGCTCCGGTGCTGGCGCTCTGGGAGCACGGCCGTGGGCGAGCGATGGCGCTGATGACGGATGACAGCTGGACCTGGGCCTTCACCGTGCACCGCAACGGTGAGCCGAGCCGGCTGTACGACCGCTTCTGGGGCAACGCGCTGCGCTGGCTGGTGCGGGACCCGGACCTCACCACGTTGCAAGTCTCCGCCGACCCGCCGTCCGTCGAGCCAGGGACGCCGGTCGGGGCGGCGGTGACAGCCCGGGAGGCAGACTACCAGCCCGCGGCGGGGGCGGACGTCACCGTCGAGCTGTCGAGTGTCAGGGACCGCCGCGTGGTGGGCACGGCACGCGCCACCACTGGTGCGGACGGCATGGCGCACGTCAGCTTCCCGCCCCAGCCGGTGGGTGCCTACCGCGTGCGGGCCTCGGCCCGTTCGGGGGAGCGAGCGCTCGGCGAGGCAGAGGATGCGCTGGCGGTGCGGACGTTGGGGCCGGAGCTCACCGACGCGACGGTGCGGACCGACATCCTCGTCGCACTGGCCCGCGCCACCGGCGGCAAGGCCTACCGTCTGCCGCTTCAGGCGCTGCCGGACTTCCCGCTGCTCGACCCGCCCGTCGTCGAGGTGGGGCGCAGCAGAGACCGACCGCTCTGGGACCGCTGGGAGTGGCTGGGCCTTTTGGGGACCGCCCTCGGCCTGGAGTGGGTCCTGCGCCGTCGCTTCGGGTACGTGTGATGCTTCCCGTCGTCCTCGCGGTGCTCTTGGCCGCCTCCCCGCCGGGGCAGGACTGGCACGAGCTCAGCTCGACGCACTTCAATCTGCGTACGAATCTCGACCCGGACACCGCCATGCGGGCAGCGGTGGAAATCGCGCGCACCCGCGCCGCGCTGGTGGCCGCCACGTGGCCCCCGGTGCGGGAGGTCGGCATCGAGCCGGTCGACATCATCGTGTTCAAGGACCGGACGGAATTCGAGCACTACGCAGGCGACGGGAGCCGCGGCCTCTACTCGCACTCGGCACTTCCCCCCCGCATCATTCTCTGGGGCTCCCCTGAGCGTTGGGAGCAGAAGCTGCCCTCCGATGGCCTACCTCCCACCGACAAGCGACGCCCGGCGTCGGTGGGGATGGACGAGCTCGCGGTGCACCTTCAACTTGCGCAGGCCGGCTCCGCGTCGGTGCTTCGCCATGAGCTGGCGCACCACGTGGCCTCTGCCGTCTACCCGCGGCTGCCGCTGTGGTTTTCCGAGGGCCAAGCGCAATTCCTCGAGTCACTCAAACTTTCCGAGGATGGGCGCAAGGCCACCTTGGGCCTCATCAACCCGACTGCCTGGCGCGAATACCGACGCATCCGAGCCATCGACCTAGGCGACGTGCTGCGCTGGACGGTGCCGTTGACCGGGTTGTCGCAGAGCGAGTCGATGGGACTGTACGGGGCGGCCTGGCAACTCTACGAATGGCTCTTCACCACGCACCGCACCTCCCTGCGCTGCCTCCAGGAGCAGCTGGCGGCACGGGTGCCCATCCCCGACGGATGGGCGCGCTGCTTCCCGGACATCGTCGCTGAACAGCTTGGCCCGGTGCTGTGGGAATTCTCCCGGAACGGGACCCCGGGGCTGAGCGAGATTGCCGTCCCACCGCTCGGTCTCGAGGTGAAGGTACGCCCGCTGACCGAGGCCGAGCTGCACCTGCTGCATGCCCAGGCGGCCTTGGCCGGTCCCCGGCGAGAGGACCTTCTCCGAGAGGCGGCGCGAGAATTGGACCGGACGCTGGCACTGGACCCGGCCTCGGTGGGGGCGCTCCAGCTGCTCGTCCCCCTGGTCCCTCCGCAGACGCGCCTCGACGACGCCCACCGGGCGGTCCTGGCCCACCCGGAGGACGGCTGGGCATGGCTCCTCCTCGCCGATGCACTGTGGGACTCGGCTGGGTCAGCCGTGGAGCGAGAACGCGCGTACCGCCGGGCGAGCGAGCTGCTGCCTGATAGTCCGCTCGTGCTCGCGCGCACGGCGCGCAATCTCCTCTCCCGCGACGAACGGGCCCAGGCCCTTGTCCTGGCGGAACGGGCCGCTCAGCTCGCTCCGTGGAACGGCGAGGTGCTGGCCATCGACGCGCTGGCACTGGCCGCGGCCGGCCGCTGTGCCGAGGGTCTCGGCGTCGCCTCCCAGGCCCGGGTGCTGCTGCCCCCGGGCGCCTCCGGGCTGACCCGGGCGCTGGAGGTTGGCCTCGCACGGGCCTGCCCAGGCGAGGCCCTCCCAGACGGCGGGGTCACCGCGGGCCCGCGCTAGCGGACCCGGAGGCCCGGACTGTCAGGCGGCGCTGGGGGAGAGCAGGTCGGTCTGGCTCGGTGCCCTGCGGGAACCGTGCGCGGACCGGCAGCTTCGGCACCAGGACTGGGGAATCCGCCGGCCGCGCACCAGGCGGACACCAAAGTCCCGCACCGTGTCTCCCAGACGCTGACAGCGCGGGCAGCGCGCGCGGGGCGGCATCTCCGCGCGCTCCTGCGCCTTCTTGCCGTGCTCGACGACCAGGGCGAGTGCCGCGGCGAAGCCCACCTTCCAGCGCGACTCGACATGCACCGTACGCCCCGTCCCGCGCCGCACGGCGGGGGTGACCAGGTCGATGCCGCCCAGCAGGCTTTGCTGCTCGATGACTCGGCCCGGATGTCCCTGGTTCCGTTCCATGAGAGGCACTCTCTCATGCGGGACTGACAATCCGTTCAGTATAGGGGGGTCCCAGGCTGCAGACCGGAAAAACGTCGCCGGCAGAGGACCGAAGCCCCCCCGGGACCCCCGGGGGGGACAGCTAAAGGTGCGGCTGCCGGGGGCCCGCGCGCGGCCGGCGGCTGGCTACCGAGCGATGACCGCGCAGGCGATGCGGTCGCCGGCATCCCCGGCGGGCTGACTCTTGTAGTCGTCGGCCCTGGCGTGGATGACGAGGGCCGTCCCGTCCGCGTCCAGTACGGTGTTCGGGCCATCCGCCAGGGTGAGGCCGATGGCGAAGAGCTCGAAGTCGAGCTTTCCATTCTTCGGGATGACGAGGTTGGGGAGGTCCCCGGCGTGCATCCCGGCGGGGTCCATCATCCCGTGCTCCTTCTTGGACGGATTGAAGTGCCCGCCCGAACTCTTGAAGGGGGGCTCGCACTGGCCAATCTCGTGGAAATGGATGGCATGGGTCCCCGGGAGCAGGCCGGTGAGGCTTCCGCGCAACAGCAAGCCATGCGGCGTGTCGACCAGCAGCACGGTTCCAACCGCCTTGCCCTTCTGGTCCTTGAACTCGAGCGTCTTCGAGGCGGCGGACGCGGGGACGGCAGGCGGCGGCGCAGGGGCTTGCGCGAAGGCGACGCCGGCGCTGCACAGGACCGCCAAGAGTCCACTGCGAACAGCTTGTGTCATCGTGTTCCTCCTCGAGAGGGCAGGTGCTTAACCCCCGACAGCGCGGCCGGCGAGTCGAAATCCATCCCTGGCGTTGCCTAAAGAACGGTGTCCAGCGGAATGGGGAGGGTGCGCGAACGCCCGAAGGCCGGGGCCCAGACTTCCTGCACGGCAGGACTGTTAATGAAGGTGACAATCCGCTCGAAGACGGTCCGTGCACCGCCGAGGCGACGGGCCCACGCCCGGCCGGCCAGGGACAGGTTCAGGACGGACGGGCCGAGGTCGTCCTCCCGCCGGCCGACGCCGGGTCCCGAGGCCCACACGCGCGCCGGCACCTCCAGCGGGGCGAAGCGTGCATGGCGATGGGCGGGAATGCACCCCGGGGTGTCCAGCAGTGCCGCGCAGAGAGGAAGCTCGCGCACATTGAAGATGAGCTTACAGGGGTGGAGGTGTGGGTCGAAGCGTCCCGTCAGCCGGTGGTCGCCGCGCGGAATCAGCCGGCGGTCGAGGTAACAGAAGGCCCGCGCCGAGTCGGGGACACCCCTGCGGTGGCGAGCTCCGGCGTAGCGGAAGAAGGGCCGCACCGCACCTCGCTCGGCCCTCGACGGAAGCGCCGCCTGCCCGCGCAGGGCCTCGAGCTTTGGGACGAGGCGGGGGGGCAACCCGTACGCCTCGGCGAAGCGCCGCATCTGCCGCGGGGACGTTCCGAGGAAGGTATCGACGCGGGACAGCAGCGCGTCCGCATCGGCGTCGACGAGGAGCTCATCGAAGCGCGTCTTGAGGCCGGTGCAGTGCACCTTCACCAGCTGGTCCAGGGGCTCTCCGCGCTCGCGCCAGCGGGCGTCCAGCGTGCGCGCCGCGGCGCTGGTGGGCCGAAGGTTCCACTCGGGCCCCTCGGGGACGAAGCGCAGCGCGCGCCCCAGCTGGAGCGGCGTGCCAGACAGCCGCTCCCGGAAGGCTGCGGGCTTTGCTGGACTGGCACAGCGCCAGACGGTGATGCAGGTGCGGACGCGGGTGCCGGGGAAGGCACCCGGGCCGAGGTCGACGACGTGCTCGAGAGCGAGTGTGTTGAGGAGATGCTGGCGCAGGGGCGCATAGAGGAAGGCGTCGAGCAACGTGGCGGAAGTCACCCAGGCGAGCACGCCGCGCCGGCGCTGCAGGTGGTGGGCGGCCAGCAGCACGAAGAAGGCGAAGTCGTCCCGGAGACTGGTGCCCCGTGGCAGCGAGCCGTCCAGCCCGATGCGGGCGCGGAGCGCGGCGTAGGCCCGCGGGTCGCCCAGCAGCGGCGACGTGCCGTTGTAGGGCGGGTTCCCCAGCCAGAGCTCGACGTTCCCGGGCGGCAAGGCGGCCTGCAGCTCGGTCCAGCCCTCGCGCAGTCCATCGCCGACGAGGACGCGCGCCCGGGGGACGCGCGCGCGGGCCGTCTGCGCCAATGCCTCCGAGAGCTCCAGGCCCACCAGCCGCGCCTTGGGGAGCCGCGCCGCGGCGGAGGCCAGGAACGCCCCGTCGCCGCAGGCCGGGTCCACCACGGTGATGGCGCCTGGGGGAAGCAGCGGCAGCGCCAGGTTGAGGACCGTCTCCACCAGCTCGGGGGGCGTCAGGTACACGCCGTGGCGTCGCCGGTCGCTGGCCGAGGGAAGGACAGCCGTGGGCCGTGGGAGGGGCACGTGGGGACGGCCCACAGGCTACCCCCAGGGCCCGACGGCGCCCGGGGCCATGGGCGTCCAGGGCCCCGGGGCCGCGGGAATGCGTCGCCCGGCCGTGTTAGGTGCTGGGGCGGCCCATGTCTTTCACCCATCTGCACCTGCACACGCTGTACTCGCTCCTCGACGGCGCGATTCGCATGAAGGACCTCATCAAGACGGTCCAGGCGAAGGGGATGTCCGCGGTCGCCGTCACCGACCACGGCAACATGTTTGGCGCCATCGACTTCTACCGGAAGGCCAAGGACGCTGGCATCAAGCCCATCCTGGGGATGGAGGCGTACGTGGCCGGTGACAAGGGCCGCGAAGACCGGAACGAGAAGGTGGCCCACCACCTCATCCTTCTGGCCCAGAATGAGGAGGGGTACGCGAATCTCCGGGTGCTCGCCTCCCGCGCCTACCTCGACGGCTTCTACTACCACCCCCGCATCGACAAGCAGCTCCTCCGAGAGCACAGTGCGGGCCTGTTCGGCCTCACTGCCTGCCTCGGCGGGGAGGTGACGGCCGCCTGCTTTCGGGGGGACATGGACCACGCCCGGCGGACGGCCCGCGAGTACAAGGAGATTTTCGCCCCGGACCATTTCTTCCTCGAGATTCAGTCCAATGGCCTTCCCGAGCAGGAGCTGGCCAACACCAACCTGAAGCAGCTGTCGCGGGACGTCGACGTCCCGCTGGTCGCCACGGCCGACGCTCACTACATCAAGCGCGAGGACGCGCGTGCCCACGAGCTGTTGATGGCCATCGCCTCGGGAAAGACCCTGGCCGACAACAGGCGGATGAAGCACACCACCGACAAGCTGTACGTCACCAGCCCGGAGGAGATGCTGGCGTACTTCACCGACGTGCCGGAAGCGGTGCACAACACGATGCGTATCGCCGAGGCCTGCACCCTCGAGCTGAAGCTCGGCAAGCCGATGCTTCCCACCTTCCGCGTGCCCGAGGCACACACCCCCGACTCCTACATGGCGGAACTCGCCACGCGGGGCATGGAGGAGCGGTTCCGTGAGCTGAGTTACCCGGTCGACCGAGAGGTGTACCTGCACCGTCTGGGGACCGAGCTGGCGATGATTTCAGCGATGGGGTTCTCGAGTTACTTCCTCATCGTCCAGGACTTCATCAACTGGGCGAAGCGGAACGGAATCCCGGTCGGCCCAGGACGCGGCTCCGGAGCCGGCTCGCTGGTGGCGTACGCCCTGCGCATCACCGACCTCGACCCGCTTCCCTACAACCTGCTGTTCGAGCGGTTTCTCAATCCCGAGCGCGTGTCGATGCCCGACTTCGACATCGACTTCTGCCAGGAGCGGCGCGATGAGGTGATTGACTATGTCGCCGGCAAGTACGGGCAGAACAACGTCGGCCAAATCATCACCTTCGGCTCGCTCAAGGCCAAGAGCGTCCTGCGCGACGTGGCGCGGGTCTTCGGCTTGCCCTTCTCCGAAGGCGACCGCATTGCCAAGCTGGTCCCAGAAATTCTCAACATCACCTTGAAGGAGGCCATCGAGAAGGAGCCGCGCCTCAAGGAGATGATTGACGCGCCCACCGTGCTGGGCACGCTCGACGACGGTCGGCAGGTCACCTCCAAGGAGTTGCTGGAGATTGCCCTGGCCCTGGAAGGACTCCACCGGCAGGCCGGGATGCACGCCGCCGGCGTGGTCATTGCCGATCAGCCGCTGTGGAACTACGTCCCCATCTACCAGCCGCCGGGCGAGAAGGTGCTGATTACCCAGTTCGCCAAGGACGAAGTGGAGGCGGCGGGGCTCGTGAAGTTCGACTTTCTCGGCCTCACCACGCTCACCGTCATCCAGCACGCACTGACGCTCATCAATCGCAACCGCTCGCCAGACCAGCAGTTGCAGGCACACCAAATCCCCATCGCCGACTCGGCCACCTTCGAGCTCATCTCCCGCGGAGACACGGCCGGCGTGTTTCAGATGGAGTCGAGTGGATTCACCGAGATGGTGATGAAGCTCAAGCCGACGTGCTTCGAGGATGTCATCGCGGCAGGCGCGCTGTACCGACCGGGCCCCCTCGACGCAGGCATGGTCGACGTCTTCATCGCCCGCAAGCACGGCCGCGAGAAGGTGGTCTATCCGCACCCGGCGCTGGAGCCGGTGCTCAAGGACACCTACGGCGTCATCGTCTACCAAGAGCAGGTGATGCAGATTAGCCAGGTGCTGGGCGGCTACTCGCTTGGCCGCGCCGACTTGCTCCGCCGGGCCATGGGCAAGAAGAAGGCCGAGGTGATGCAGGCCGAACGGGCTGGCTTCCTCGATGGCTGCCATCAGAAAGGGGTGGACCCCAAGGTCGCCGGCGAGATTTTCGACTTGATGGAGAAGTTTGCCGAGTACGGCTTCAACAAGTCGCACTCAGCGGCCTACGGCCTCATCACCATTCAGACGGCATGGCTCAAGGCGCACTACCCCACCGAGTTCATGGCGGCCCTGCTCACCAGCGAGAAGGACAACACCGACAAGGTGGTGGCCCACATCGCCGAGGCCCGGGCGGCCGGCCTGGAGGTGCTGCCTCCGGACGTCAACCAGTCCGACCTCGCCTTCGGCGCGGTGGAGGGGAAAATCCGCTTCGGGCTCGGCGCCATCAAGGGCGTCGGCGAGAGCGCCATCGAGGCCATCCTCGAGGCGCGTGCCAAGGGCACGTTTCGCGACCTCTTTGACTTCTGCGAGCGCGTCGATGCTCGCCGGGTCAATCGAAAGGGGCTGGAGGCCTTGGTCAAGGCCGGGGCCTTTGATTTCGAGCGGCGCCCGCGTCGGCAGCTCTTCCTGAGCATCGAGCGGGCCTCCGAGCGTGGTGCGTCGGCCCAACGCGACCGGGCCGTCGGCCAGTCGTCGCTCTTCGGTCTGTTGGGGGCCGCAGAGGCGTCGCGTCCCGCCCCGGTGGTGACGGGCGAGTACGTGGCGTCCGAGGAGTGGCCCGAGAAGGAGCGCTTGGCGGCGGAAAAGGAAGCCATTGGCTTCTATGTGTCCGGCCATCCTTTGCACCAGTACGAGCGGGAGCTTCGCCGCTGGGCCCGCCCGGCGGCGTCGGTGCAGCGGGCCCGCCGCGATGAAGTGGTGACCGTGGCCGGCATCGTCGCCCAGCTACGGGAACGGCCCACCAAGACGGGCAAGCGCATGGCCTGGGTGACCCTCGAGGACCTGTCCGGGTCGGTGGAGTTGGTGTGCTTCCCCGGCAAGGAGGCGGGCCGCAGCGTGATGGGCAAGGACGGGAAGTGGACCAAAGGCGGCGCGCGGCCGGGGTACGATGCGTGGGAGCAACTCCTCAAGGCAGACGACCCCATCCTGGTGACCGGAAGCGTGCAGGTGAACATCCGGGACGAGGAGAACCCCGTCGCCGAGCTCATCGTCGAGCAGGTCCAGAGCCTGAAGGAAGTCCGCGACAAGCGGCTGAAGCGGCTCGAGCTGCGGGTGCGGGCAGACCTGGTCACCGACGCGCGCCTGGAGGAGCTCTCCCGTCTGGCCCAGTCGCATGCCGGAGCGACCCCCATCGCACTCTCCATCGTCTTTCCCGGAGAGGCCGAAGCCGTCATCGGCGCCCCGCTGAAGGTGGACGTCACTGACGAGCTCATCGCGCAAGTGGACCGACTCTTTGGAGAGAAGGTCGTCGAGCTCGGCTGAGCGGCCGGGCCCTGTTTCCAGCCGTCCCCGGGCCTTTGCCCTTGGCTGTGCGAGACTACAGGGCAATGCGCGTGCGCTCCCGGGCGCTTTGCCTGCTGGCGACCCTAGCCCTGCTGCCGGGGTGTCCGCCCAACACCTCGGCCGAGTACGCCGAGGCCCATCGGCTCTTCAGCCAGCTCTACGCCACGTACCTGGATGCGGCCTACGCGCGGCCCGAGATGGACCGGGTGGTGAGCCTATTGGAGGTGGTTCCGGAAAAGAGCGTGGACGCGGCGGCCGCACGCAAGCTGCTGGTGCGAATCCGGGCCGGTCGGGCGCAGCTCGAGCGCGAGGAAGAGCTTCGGCGCAAGCTCCTTCATGACTTGCTGTCGGCTTCGGTCGAGGATTCGGACGCAACTCCGAAGGGGAGACGGGCCGCGCCCGCCGCCGATGCGGGCGAGCCCGACGCGGGTCCGCCCCCCGACGGAGGGCCCCGCCGTCGCCGGTCACTCTGGGCCTGTGTCCCCTCGGCGTTCCGCGTGCTGCTGCCCTTCGAAGCGCGGGACACAGCCTTCGTCAGCCAGGGGAACGGTACCCGCCTCACCCACCAAGGTGCATCGCGCTTTGCCTTCGACTTCAACGTCCCCATCGGGACGGCCATCGTCGCGGCCGCACCGGGCATTGTGCTGCAGACACAGGACACCTTCGACCGCTCGGCGGACATGGACCCGGAGCAATACAACTTCGTGCTGGTCCACCACGGCAACGGCGTGCTCACCGAGTACGGCCACTTGCGACACCACGGGACGCGCGTCCGGCCAGGCCAGCGCGTGGCGCAGGGCGAGCTCCTCGGCTACTCGGGCGACACCGGAATGTCCACCGGGCCGCACCTCCACTTCGCGGTGGAGGACGTCAGCCTGCAGTCTCAGCCAGCGTGCTTCCTCGACGTCGAATCGGGTGTCCCCCAGGCGGGAGAAGTCGTGACGTCGGCCAACGTGCCTGGGCCCGAGCCCTCGGCCGACGTCGACGTGGCAGCCATCCCTTCCACTGCTTTCGGCAGCCAGCAAATCGCGCTGGAGTCGAAGCTACCGCTCCTGCTGCCGAACACGGCGGTCGAGATTGAGGGGCGGGTCGAGGCCCCCTCGCGGGAGGTGGTCCTCTGGGTGCGACCCCAGGGGGCGCGCGAGCCGCTGCGACGCCTGGTGGCGCCGGTGACTGCCGACGGCCACTTCCAGGTCCGGCTTTCGCTCGCGGGACTGGAAGGCATCCAGTGGATTGGCTTCTCCCGCGTCCATGGGCGTGGGGCCTGGAAGGGCTGGTCACTCCGCCGGTTCTGCGTTGCGCCAGCGGTGCCCACGGCGCAGTGAGGCCGCGACGTTTCGGGGCGAGTTTCCTGGTAGGTTTTCAAGTCGTCGGCCCGGATGGCCCCAGGCCGTGCGGGGAGAGGCCCCATGCGGGTTCACGTCTTCTCCGACCTGCATTTCGAGATTTCCGAGCGGACCGCGCCGGAATTCTTCGCAAGCGACGGCTGGCACAGCCTCGAGGGCCGCGCCGAGGTTGCCATTCTCGCCGGAGACATTGGGTCCACCCACCCCGCGCGAATCCAGGAGACACTGGTCGAGCCGCTCGGCCTGTTCAGCCACCGCTACCGGACCGTCTTCTACGTCCCGGGGAACCATGAGCCGTACGGGACGAGCCTTCAGGACAGTCAGGCCCAGCTGCTGCGCCACGTCGTCGAGAACGCCGAGCTGGCGAACGTGCACCTGTTGTCCCCCGCGCACGCCGAGGGCACTCCCAAGCTGGACGCCCGGGGTGTGTACGGCGGCGTGCTCTGGTTTCCGTTGACGGCCGAGACCCAAGACCGCATGCGGCAGCGGCTGCTGAACGACTTTCGCCTCATCCAGGACATCGACGACGCTCCACGCGAGCATGAACTCGTGGTGGCGAGCTTGCGCGAGCGCGTCTCGCCGGGCGACGTGGTCGTCACGCACCACGGCCCGACCCTCCGGTCTGTCCCATCGGAGTTCCAGGAGAGCGTCGTCAACTGCTTCTTCACCACCGACCTGGAGGAGCTCATCCGCGCGCTGAAACCGACGCTTTGGGTGCATGGCCACACCCACAGCCCCCTGGATTACATGGTGAGCGGGACGCGCGTCTACGCCAACCCCCTCGGCTACCGGGGAGAGTGCAGCAACCCGGCCTTCTGGCAGCGCGTCGAAATCGACGTGTGAGGTGGTACCTACCCCGTGTGGCAGCTGGTCAGTCGGCCCTCGTTCAACCGGCCACCCCGGATAGCCCCTGCGCCAGGGCGCTTCTGGAGAAGACGCCTCGGTCGAGGACGAGCGACTCGATGAGCGCCACCGGTGTGACGTCGAATGCCGGGTTGAAGACATCCACGTCGCTCGGGGCCCAGCGCATCCCGCTGTAGCCCCGGACCTCGGAGGCCGCGCGCTCCTCAATGGGGATGTCCCGACCACTCGCGCAGCTCAGGTCGACGGTGGACCACGGGGCCACCGGGTGAAAGGGGACGCCATGGTGGCAGGCGACGATGGCCAGAGCGTAGGTGCCCACCTTGTTGGCGAAGTCCCCGTTTCTGGCAATGCGGTCTGCCCCCACCAGCACCCGCTGCACCTTTCCGCGGGCGAGGACGCTGGCTGCCATGCCGTCGGTGATGAGGGTGTGGGGGATGCCCAGCCGGCCGAGCTCCCAGGTCGTCAACCGAGCGCCCTGCAGCAGGGGCCGCGTCTCATCCACAAAGACGTGCACGTTCCGGCCCAGTTCGTGGGCGCGCCGAATCACGCCCAGAGCGGTCCCGATACCTGCGGTCACCAGGCCACCGGTGTTGCAGTGGGTGAGGATTCCCTCTCCCGGTGCGATGAGGGCCGCCCCGTGGTTCGCCATCTGCTCGCAGAACTCGGCGTCCTGGTCGAAAATTGCCTCGGCCCGCTTCACCAGCTCGCCGACGCCTCCGCCGGCGTCGAGCACGCCCCGCATCTGGTCCATCGCCCAGGCCAGGTTGACCGCGGTCGGTCGCGCGGCGCGCAGGGACGCGCATGCCTGCTCGAGCTGGGTACGGGAGGCGCCACGCTCGGCGTGGGCGGCAACACCCAACGCCGCCGAGACGCCGATGAGGGGTGCGCCGCGGACGCTGAGCCGGCGAATGTGTTCCACCAGCGCAGCTGGGGCCGTTCCGTCCAGCCACTCCTCAATGTCCGGTAGGCGCCTCTGGTCAAGGACCAGCACCCGACCGCCCACCGTCTTCAGTCCGAGCGAGGTCAGGTCTCGCATGTGGCCCTGGCCTTCACAGCAGCTTCGGACCGTTCTTGGTGCGCAGCGCGTGCAGGGCCCGACGCTCATCCTCGGGCAGGGGTTTGGCCCCCCCCAGCTCGAGCGCCGTCTTCAGAATGAGCGCGGCGTGCTCCACCCGTTCGATGCCGTTGACGGCTTCCTCGAGCGACTCGCCCCACGCGAGCGCGCCGTGTCGGGCAAGCAGCAGCAGCCGGTGCGCCGGCAGGAACGGCTCGAGCGCCGTGCCCATCGCCTCGGTCCCTGGACGCGCGTAGGGCACCACCGGAATGCTTCCGGCCGCGAGGATGACCTCCGGCAGTGCATCCGAGGGCAGCTCCAGCAGCTCGGGGTGCGCGAGCGTCCAGGCGATGGCCGTGGGGGGGTGGGCGTGGACCACCACGCGTGCCTCGCGACAGCGCCGGTACACCGCCAGGTGCATGGCCCGTTCGCTCGACGGCGCGCCGGATTCAATCTGGCCGTCCAGCTGCACGAGGGCCATGTGCTCCGGACGCAGGTGGTACTTGTTCATGCCAGCCGGCGTGATGGCGATTCGGTCGTGCCCCAGGCGAAGCGAGATGTTGCCGTCGGCCGCCGCGAGCAGGTTCCGGCCGTGCAAGTGGCGGCAGGCGTCGCAAACCGCCTGAAGGGCGCTGGTCTCGCTCTGGGAAAGGCTGTCCACGGCCTTTGGCTTGTAGCAAGTCGAAGCGAGGCCTGGCGAGCACCCGGCGCCGCGAGGGCGGTGTCTTGCCCCCCCTGGAGGTCAGCCCTGCTCGTCCAGCAAACGGCGAAGCTACTGCCTGCGGTTAAGCAGGAAGTCTCGTGAGCGCGAACTGCTCGGTCTCCTCGTAGCTCACCGTCGACAGCCCACCCGGGCCGAGGTGATAGATGTGAGCGTCAGGGTAGGCCAGGACGAGTGGCGAGTGTGTGGAGATGAGGAACTGCGAGCGCCCGCGTACCACCAGGTCGTGAATGACGGTCAGCAGCGACAGCTGACGCTGAGGCGAGAGGGCCGCCTCCGGCTCGTCGAGGATGTAGAGGGCATTCGGAGGAACCGGTTGTTCAGTAGAGCGAGAAAGGATTCGCCGTGAGATTGCCCATGGAGAGACTTATCTCCATGCCACTGGTAGGCCCCCTCAAGGCGTTGCTCGACCTCCGTCGCCACGTTGAAGAAAGCTCTCCGCCCGAAGAAAATACCCAGTCGTCGGTCGACGAGTTCCATACGAGCCGGAGGTCCTGGTGCAGCGTGGATTCGGACCGCCGGGTCGAGAAGTTGAAGTTCCGACTACCGCCCTCCGCGTTGAAGCCCGCCGCCACCGCGATGCCCTCGATGAGGGTGGACTTCCCGCTGCCATTTTCCCCGATGAAATAGGTTACCCGTGGATGTAGCTCGAGCTGGTGAAGCTGGTGCACCGCGGGAATCGAGAACGGGTAGCTCTGGAGGCTCGGGACTTCGTCCCGGAGTACCTTGACCGAGCGCAGAAAGGGGTCGAGCGGTCGGCCATCCTTCAGCCCGAGCGCACCTTGTCGTGAGCTTGGTCTTGCTCTGGGCATTAGGGCAGGCAGAGTAGCTGGACGATGGCTCTCTCGGAAGACCAGGTGCGTGACGTCCTGAAGACCGTGCTCTTCCCGGGCCTGCGACGGGATGTCCTGAGCATTGGCTTCGTGAAGGACCTCACCGTGGAGGGAGGCGACGTTCGCTTCCGCTTGGAGTTGAGCGCCGAGGCCCAGCATGCGGCCAACGTCATCCGAGCCGAGTGTGAGAAGAAGTTGCTGCCTCTCGTCACGCCACACCGGCTGACCATCCAAGTGGACCTCGTGCCGCGGGTGCTGGCCAAGGGGCCGGTCCCCGCGCCGACGGCAGTCGACGCCTCAGCGCAGGCGCGGCTGGCGCAGATCCGCTTCAAGGTGGCCGTTGCCTCGGGCAAGGGCGGCGTCGGCAAGTCCACCGTCACCGCCAACCTCGCGGTGGCTCTCGCCCAGCTCGGCTACAAGGTGGGCTTGATGGACCTCGACATCTACGGCCCTTCCCAGCAGATGATGATGGGCATTGCTGAGAAGCCCTTCGTCGATGCCGAGGACAGCCTGCTTCAGCCGCAGATGCGTCACCGGGTGCGGGTGGCGACGCTCGGGGCGTTGATGGAGGTCGACCAGCCGGCGGTCTGGCGCGGTCCGATGGTGATGAAGGCTGTCGAGCAACTGCTCACCGGTGTGCGCTGGGGTCTGCTCGACTTCCTCATCGCCGACCTTCCCCCAGGAACCGGCGACGTGCAGCTCACGCTGACCCAGAAGGCGGCGCTGTCGGGCGCCGTCATCGTGACCACGCCGCAGGACGTGGCGTTGGTGGACGCCCGGAAGGGGCTGGCCATGTTTCAGAAGGTGGGCGTGCGCGTTCTCGGCTTGGTGGAGAACATGGCCTCGTACGTCTGCCCCGCATGCGGGCACGTCGACCACCCGTTCAAGCACGGCGGTGGCCGCTCGACTGCTGAGCGGCTGTCCATTCCCTTTCTGGGAGAGATTCCCCTCCACCCGCGCATCGTCGAGGGAGGGGATGCGGGGACGCCCATCGTCGAGTTGGAGCCCGATTGCGCCGCCGCGCAGGCCTTCGTCGCCGCCGCGCGCGCCGTCGCTTCCGCCGTGGGCGCTTAACGCAAAGCGGCATAGCGCCTGAACGCCTTGACAGATCTGCTTCGCACTTTCAGTGTACGTCCCTCTTCTCCAAGCGCCCTGGAGGTTCGCGATGCAGATGCAACGTCGGACGTTTCTCAAGGGAACAGCCGCCGTCGGTGTCGGTCTGGCCTTCTTTGACCTGTCCGAGGCGCGGGCCGAGCTGCGGCTACTCAAGATTGCCCGGACCACCGAGACCCGGAGCACCTGCCCCTACTGCGCG
>JADGRA010000051.1 GCA_017881265.1 Myxococcaceae bacterium
CGCCCTTACTGGGCGAGTTGGTGATGGAGACACGGAAGTCGTCGGGCATGGGGACGCCCGCCGCTGCGGCCGAGGTGGCCTCGATGGTCGGCTTCACATAGGTGCCGTCCACATTCTTAATGGAGGCGACGCTGAGCTGGTTTTGGTTGGCGTAGGCGAGCTCGACGTAGCCGATGGCCCCGGGGGCCTGCTTCACCAGCCCGGTCACTCCTTCGTTGCCCTTGCCACCCAGACCAGTGGGCCATTTGACACTCTTTCCGGCGCCCACCTTCGCTTTGAAGTCAGGGGACACCTTGGCCAGGTAGTCGGTGAAGACGTACGTCGTTCCGGAGCCGTCGGACCTCGAGGCCACCGCGATGGCCGTGTCCGGCAGCTTCACCCCGGGGTTGTCTGCGGCGATGGCCGGGTCATTCCACTTGGAGATGGTGCCCAGGAAAATCCCCGCCAGGGTCGGCCCGGAGAGGTTGACCGCCGGGACGCCCGGCAGGTTGTAGGCCACCACCACCGCCCCCAGTACAGTGGGGAGGTTGAGGAGGCCCGGGGCCTTGGCCATCTCGTCGTCATTCAGCGGTGCGTCCGAGGCTCCGAAGTCCACCGTCTTCTCCGTAATCTGCTTGATGCCCCCGCCCGACCCGATGGACTGGTAGTTGAACTTCAGGTTGGGGAAGAGCTTGTTGTACTCGCTAAACCATTTTGAATAGAGCGGAAACGGGAAGGTCGCGCCAGCTCCATTGATGAGCAGGCTTCCCTGGGCCAGGGCAGCGCCGGTGACGGCCAGGGTGAGGGCGAGGGTCAGCTTCTTCATGTTTCACTCCGAGGATGGCAGGGGCCAAAGTTGCGGGCCTTCTGTACCCAGCGCTTGGTGACGGTCTTGTGACCAGAGTGTGAAGCCTTTGGCAGTGCGGGCATTTAGCCCCTGTCGTCGCCGGGACGCCCCATGTCCTCCCCACAAACGTCTTGCGGGCCAAGCCCGGAGGACAGTTCCGCGTCGGTCTGCGCCGCCGCCTCCGACGCCGTCGGCCGCCCCTCCCCGGTGGGCAGCCTGTCCACCCGGGCCAGGCCCGGAAAAAGACGCAGCCACAGCGCCACCACCGCCAGCGTCCCCAGTCCGCCCAGGACGACGGCCCGCACCGCCCCAAACCACTGGGCCGTCAGTCCGGACTCGAATTCACCCAATTCATTGCTGGCGCCGATGAACAACATGTTGACGGCGTTGACGCGCCCCCGCATCTCCGGAGGCGGGGAGATTTGCACCAGCGTCAACCGGACGAAGACGGAGGCCATGTCGGCCGCGCCCATGACGGCCAGCAGCAAAAGCGACACGGGGAAGCTGCGCGACAGCCCGAAGCCCACCGTGGCCAGGCCAAACACGGCCACGCCCAGAAGCATGGTGGGGCCGGCGCGCCTTCTGAGGGGGTGGCGGGCGAGCCACAGCCCGGTGAGGCCGGCCCCCACCGCCGGGGCGCCGCGTAGAAGGCCGAGGCCCTGGGGCCCACAGGCCAGCACGTCCTGGGCAAACACAGGCATGAGGGCTACCGCGCCGCCCAGCAGGACGGCGAAGAGGTCCAGGGAGATGCAGCCGAGGATGACTTTGTCCGCCCAGACGTAGCGCACACCGGCCATGACGGTGGCCCAGGAGACGGCCCGCGGCTCACGCTTCTCCACCCGCGGGTGCAAGCCGAGGAGGGCCCAGATGTCCACCACGGCCAGGGCGGCGGCGAGGAAGTAGACGGGTTCCGCGTTGCCCACCCAGGCGTAGAGAAGCCCGCCCAGGGCGGGGCCGGCGATGCTGCCCACCTGGAAGACGGAGGAGTTGATGGCCACCGCGCTGCCGAAGGACGCGGCCGGCACCAGGGACGGCATGAGGGCCTGGGCGGCGGGGGCGTTGAAGGCGCGGGCGGAACCCAGAAGCACCAGCACGGCGTAGATGGCCCACAGGGGCGGCGCGCCGCGCAGGCCGGCCAGCCCGAGGCACAGCGCCACCACGCCGAAGAGGGCGTGGCACACCAACACAATCCGCTTCCGGTCGACGTGGTCCGCCACCGTCCCGGCCACAAGCGACAGCCCGAGGGAGGGGAGAAACTGGGCCAGGCCCACCAAGCCCAAGGACAGCGGGGCATGCGTCAGGGCGTACACCTGCCAGCCCACCGCCACGGACGTCGTTTCCAGCACCAGGATGGCCAGAAGGCGCGACAGCAGAAAGCGCCGGAATTGCCGCGCCTCCGGAGCGCGGAGCGAGAAGGCGGTGGCCACGGGAGGTAGGCGCCTTCCTAACGCATGCCGGCGGGCGGGTCGGCAATTTCCCCGCATGCCTCGACCGCCGGGTGCTCTCCGGAGTCGCTGGACTCGACCGGTTCCGCCGCCGTTTCCTGGTGCGGCTGCGCGCCAGGCGCGGGGGGCGAGGGCGTCAAAAGGCGCACCGGGCCCGGGGGAGGCAGGCCGGAGTGCCGGCGGGCGGCCTCCGCCAGGGCGGTGTGGTGGCGGTAGCGCCCTTCCAGAAGCTTGTGGATGAGGAGGGGCCCGCCCGGCACCCGTCGGGCCAGCAAGGCCTGGGTGGCGTGGCGGACGGCATAGCGCACCCGGCGGATTTGCACGCGCCAGCCCCGGGGCGTCCAGGTGAAGAGGCCGTACGCTGCCCGGGCGTCCCCGTCCCGCGGAATGCCGGCGGAGGCCACGTCCGCCAGCAGCATGCGCCCCAGCCGCCGGCGGTAGGGGAAGTGCAGGTGCCCGAAGGCGCACGCGGCGGCGTCCAGGTGGGCGAAGTAGCGCCGCAGCGTCGCCTCGTCCAAGGTGGGCTCGAGCGAGTCTTCCAGGTTTCTCGGGTTGGCGTGGCAGATGTAAAGGTCCTGCCCGCGCCGCGGGCCGTAGCGGACGCTGAAGGGGAACTCCGCCAGCTTCTGCACCAGGGCGGGGCCCAGCTGCTCGCGCGTCCAGTCCAGAAGTTCCGTCTTCCAGTGCTCGCGCTCCCGGTACGCCCCGCCCAGGTAGACGTCGGCGACGTAGGCGTCGGTGTTTCCGATGAGGAGGGCGTTGCACCGCCCCAGCAGCAGCTCCAGCGTCTCTCGGGGATGGGCGCCCCGCAGCACCAAGTCCCCGGCGGCCACCACCACGTCTGCGCCGTGCTGGCCCACGTCGGCCAGCACCGCCTCACAGGCGGGGAGATTCCCGTGGATGTCCGCGAGGATGGCGACCCGCATGAACCCGCTTCCCGTACAACGGACAGTGTAGTCCAAACACCGACTTCCGGGGGGTGCCAGGGGAAGCGCCGGGGGGGCTTAGGCCGCAGACAGCGTGACGGTGAAGGTGCTTCCCAGCCCCAGCTGGCTCTGCACCCGCACGTCACCTCCCATGGCGGACACCAGGTGGCGGACAATACTGAGGCCGAGGCCCGTGCCGCCCATCTCCCGGCTGCGGCCCCGGTCCGCCCGGTAGAACCGTTCGAAGAGGCGGGGCAGGTGCTTGGCTTCAATGCCCAGGCCGGTGTCGCGCACGGACAGCTCCACCCGCATCGCCTCCTGCCGGGCCGTCAATTCCACGGCCCCCCCCTCCGGGGTGTACTTGACGGCGTTGTCCAAGAGGTTGACCAGCACTTGCTCGAGCGCCTTGGCGTCGGCCTGCGCCGCCAGCCCCGGGGCGACGCGGTGGGTGATGGAGATGTGCTTGGCGGTGGCCCGCGGCTCCACCGCCTCGGCCGCCCGGGCCACCACCTCGCTCACCGCCACCGCGCCGACGGTGAGGGGGCGCTCCTTGGCGTCCAGCCGGGAGAGTTCGAGCAAGTCGCTCACCAGTTCACTCAGCCGCTCGGACTGCCGGTGGATGATGTCCACCATCTGTGGGCCGTGCACCGCGTCCGATAGCGCCCCGGACTGCAGCGTCTCGGCGTAGCCGAGGATGGCGGCGATGGGGGTGCGCAGCTCATGGCTGACGTTGGCGACGAAGTCCTGGCGCACGCGCTCCAGGCGTTTGAGTTCCGTGACGTCCCGGAAGACGGCCGCGCTGCCGGGCAGGCCCCCGCCCAGGGGCGCAACCTGCACCTCCAGCACGCGGGGGCGCGGCCCCTCCATCACCACCTCCACCACCGAGGAGGTCCCCGCCGCGCAGGCGCGCAGCACCGCTTCGTGCAGCTCTCCCTTGCGGACGAGGAACAGCGGGCGCTTGCCCACCACCTCCTGGCCCGCGTCCAGGAGCCGGCGCAGCGCAGCGTTGTGGCGCACCACGGCGCCCGAGGCGTCGGTAATCCACACGCCGTCGGCGATGCCTTCCAGCGCCGCCGCCAGCACGCGCTCCTCGTAGGCGGCCGCGTCGCGTTCGGCCTGGGTGGCCCGGTCCTTCGCCGCCGCGTCGGAGGCTGCGGCTTCCAACACCCGGACGCGCTCGCCACGGGCCAGCAGTGCCAGCACCGCGCCGACGGCCCCGGCGGCCAGCGCGGCGAGGAGGGCCGTCCGCAGCCCGGACGTCAGCGCGCCCACCAGCCCGGCGGCCAGCGCGGGGCCGAGGACCGCGAGCAGAAGCCAGGGGCTTCGCCCTGCCGCGCCGGCTGCCGTCACGCCTCGCGGTCGGGGCTTGCCAGCTTGTAGCCGACTCCTCGGACCGTCTCGATGACTTCCCCCGCAGGGCCAAGCTTCTCCCGCAGCCGCTTGATGTGGGTGTCCACCGTGCGTGTCGTAATCTCCGCCTCGATGCCCCACACGTCCGAGAGGAGGACTTCCCGCGTCTGGACGCGGCCCGGGCGTTCCAGAAGCGTCTTGAGGAGGCGGAACTCGAGCGCGGTGAGGGCCACCTCGGCGTCCGCGACGCGGACTTCGTGGCGGGCCGGGTCGAGCTGGATGGTGCCGGCGGCCAGGGCGGAGGAGCCCTCGGAGTCGCTGGCCAGGCGGCGCAGGACGGCCTTCACCCGGAGAATGAGCTCCCGGACGCTGAAGGGCTTCACCACGTAGTCGTCCGCCCCCATCTCCAGTCCCTGGACGCGGTCCTGTTCCTGCCCCTTGGCCGTCACCATGACGACGGCGGTGCGTCGCAGGTTGGGGTCCTCCTTCACCAGGCGCAGCACCTCGCTGCCGGGTAAGTCCGGAAGCATGAGGTCCAACAGCACCAGCTCCGGTTTGAAGCTCTTGGCCTTGGCCAGTGCCGCCGCCCCGGTGTGGGTGACTTCCGTTTCGTATCCAGCGGCGGTGAGGTTGTAGGTGAGCAGGTGCGCCAGGTCCTGCTCGTCCTCGACGATGAGAATCCGTGACACGTGCAGGCTCGCTTCCGCGGAGGAGGAGGGAAGTTTCCCCCCCTCGGGGACAACCCGGCCCTCTCACTAGCAGACCCCTCCCACCTTGCCGGTGACGCTTTTGTGTCGCGCTGCCCTCGCCCATGCAACAGGGCTGCGTTGACAGGGGGGGGCACCGAGCCTAAGGTGCGCGCCTTTTTCCGCCAGGGCTGTTCTCCGGGGCGGTGCGCCCATGGTTGTCCAAGTCGAGCAGATTCGCGAGGGAGGCCTCACCCTCACCCAGCCCCTCGCCCAGCCGTTCTTGGCCGAGGTGCTCGCGGACGCGGTGCGCGAGGGCTTTTCCCCGGCCGCCGCCTCGCAGCTGACGGCGAAGCTGCTGCGGACGGCCGGCGGGCGGGTGCTTCTGGAGGGCCAAACCGACTTGAGTTTGGTGGCCCCCTGCAAGCGCTGTGCGACGGAGGTGCGCCTGACGGTGCCGGTGCACTTCACCCTCACCCTGGTGCCGGCCCCGGTGGAACGGGACCGTCCGGCGGCGGACGACGACTCGGACGGGTCCGAGGCGGAGTCCAGCGGCAGCTTTGAATTGGCCGAGGCGGACCTGGACGTCTACCGCGGCAAGCAGATTGACCTGGACCCCATTGTCCGCGAGCAGGTATTGCTGTCGCTGCCCATGCACGTGGTTTGCCGCGAGGACTGCCGGGGCCTGTGCGGTATGTGCGGCCA
The DNA here is from genome assembly GCA_017881265.1 of Myxococcaceae bacterium. Taxonomy (GTDB): domain Bacteria; phylum Myxococcota; class Myxococcia; order Myxococcales; family Myxococcaceae; genus JADGRA01. The sequence goes on from JADGRA010000051.1 coordinate 5,939, forward strand.
GAATTTGAACGAGACGGCGTGTGGCTGCGAGAGCAAGCGGGTCGACCCGCGGCTCGCGGTCCTCAAGGACATCAAGCTGAACTAGGAGCAGTCGGACATGGGCGTTCCCAAGAAGCGGACTTCGAAAATGCGACGCAACCGTCGCCGCGCCGCAAACAGCAACCTCAAGGTGGCGGTGCAAGTCATCGCCTGCCCCCAGTGCAAGGAACCGGTGCTGCCGCACCGGGCCTGCCCGGCCTGTGGCTTCTACAAGGGCCGCGAGGTCGTCAAGGTCGAGTAGGTGCGCCTCGCTCTCGACGCGATGGGTGGGGACACCGGCCCCGCCGCCGTCGTCGCGGGCGCGCTCCACTTCGCCGCCGCCCACCCGGACGTCAGCCTGGTGCTGGTGGGGGACGAGTCCCAGGTCCGTGGCGCGCTTCCCGCGCGCCTTCCCGCCAACGTGCGCCTGCACCACGCCTCCCAGGTGGTGGGGATGGAGGAGCACGCCCTGGCCGCCGTCCGCGCCAAGCGCGATGCCTCGGTGCGGGTGTGCTTCGAGTTGGTCAAACGCCGCGAGGCCGACGCCGCCGTCACCGCCGGCCACTCCGGCGCGGCCATGGCCGCGGCGCTGGCGGTGCTGGGCCGGCTTCCCGGCGTGGAGAGACCGGCGCTGGCCGCCCTCTTCCCCGCCCTGGGCGCGAGCGGGCGCTGCCTTCTTTTGGACGTGGGGGCCAATGCCGAGTGCCGGCCAAGCCACCTGGCCCAGTTCGCCGTGCTGGGCGCGGCCTACGTGCGGGCCTGCCACGCGGTGGCTTCCCCGCGCGTCGCGGTGCTGAGCAACGGCGAGGAGGAGAGCAAGGGGACGCCGCTCACCAAGGGGGCGCTGGCCCTGCTGAAGCAGAGCGACCTCGACTTCCGCGGCTACGCCGAGGGGAAGGACCTCTTCAGCGGCGCCTTCGACGTCCTCGTCACCGACGGCTTCACCGGCAACGCCGTGCTGAAGGCCTCCGAAGGCGTCGCCGCTGGACTGACGGGCCTTCTGCAGCAGGCCGTGCACCAGGCCCACCTGCCGTCCCGGCTGGGCGGGCTTCTGCTGCGGCCCACCCTGGCCGCCCTGGGCCGGCTGGTGGACGCCTCGGAGGTGGGCGGGGTGCCCCTCCTCGGCATCGCCGGGGTGGGCGTCATTGCGCATGGGCGGTCGAGCCCGCGGGCCATCTCCTCTGCGCTGCGGGTGGCGCGCCGGACAGTGGAGGCGGATTTGGAAGGCACCCTGGCGTCGGCCGTTGCAGCCGCCCGCGGCTGGCTCGCGACGCGGGCCGTCAAGGGCGCGAAAGGGAAGACACCAGAGGGCTTTTGAGGGTACGAGAGGTGGGGTAGCAGACGCTTCTTTGGGCGGACGGAAAGGAACGACGGTGCTTCGCACGCGGATTCTCGGCACCGGGGGCTACGCTCCGGAGAAGGTCCTGAGCAACCAAGACCTGGAGAAGCTGGTCGCGACCTCGGACAGCTGGATTACCGAGCGCACCGGCATCCGCGAGCGCCGCATCGCCGCCGACGGCGAGCTCACCTCGGACATGGCCGTCAAGGCCTCGGTGCGGGCGCTGGAGATGGCCCACACCCGGGCCGAAGATTTGGAGATGATTGTCCTCGGCACCATTTCCCCTGACATGCCGATGCCCAGCTGCGCGGCCTTCGTCCAGGCCAAGCTGGGCGCGAAGAAGGCCTTCGCCTTCGACGTCTCCGCCGCCTGCGCCGGAAGCCTGTACGCCCTGGCCATCGCCGACCAGTTCATCCAGACGGGGAAGGTGAAGCGCGCGCTGGTGGTGGGGGTGGAGCTTCTGAGTCGCCTCCTCGACTGGACCGACCGCAACACCTGCGTCCTCTTCGGCGACGCGGCCGGCGCCATGGTGGTCGGTCCCTCCGACGACCCGGCCCGGGGACTTCTCTCCACCCACCTGCACACCGACGGCGCGGCTGCCGAGACGCTGTGCATTCCGGGCGGCGGCAGCAAGCACCCGCAGTCCGAGGACGTGCTGGCGCGGAAGCTGAACAAGGTGTCGATGCAGGGCCGCGAGGTCTACAAGTACGCCGTCCGCGCGCTGCCGGACGCGGTGCAGGAGGCCCTGGCCGCCAACGGACTGGCGGCCGACTCCATCGACCACGTCATCGCCCACCAGGCCAACTTGAGGATTATTGAGTCGGTCATGGACCGTCTCGGCATCCCGCTCGAGAAGTGCTGGCTCAACATCGCCCGCTACGGCAACACCTCCTCCGCCTCGCTCCCCATCACTCTGGACGAGGCCAACCGCGCCGGGCGTCTCAAGCCGGGAGACCTCATCGCGATGATGTCCATCGGCGCGGGCATGGCCTGGGGCAGCGCCCTGGTGCGCTGGTAGACGACGGACCATGCGGACCGCGTTGCTTTTCCCGGGCCAGGGCAGTCAGGCGGTGGGGATGGGCCAGTCGCTGGCCCAGGCCTTCCCCGAGGCGCGCGCCGTCTTCGCTGCCGTGGATGACGCCCTGGGCGAGAGGCTGTCTACCTTGTGCTTCGAGGGCCCGGCGGAGGCGCTCGCCCTGACCGCCAACACCCAGCCGGCCATCCTCGCCGTCAGCCTGGCGGCCCACGCGGTGTGGGCGGCCCGGGCGCCGGCGCCGGCTTATGTGGCGGGCCACTCCCTGGGGGAGTACTCGGCCCTCGTCGCCGCGGGCGCCCTCGGCCTGGCCGACGCCGCCCGCGCGGTACGTTCCCGGGGCCTGTACATGCAGGAGGCCGTCCCGAAGGGTGAAGGGGCGATGGCGGCCGTGCTGGGGCTGGACGCGGCAAAGGTGGCGGAGGTGTGCCGCGCCGTCGCCGGGGAGGACGTGCTGGCGCCGGCCAACTACAACACCCCAGAGCAGACGGTGGTGGCCGGGCATGCCCGGGCCGTCGAGCGGGCGGGGCCCCGCTTCAAGGAGGCGGGGGCCAAGCGCGTGGTGCCCCTCAACGTCTCCGCCCCCTTCCACTGCGCCCTCATGGCGCCGGTGGTGCCGCGACTCAAGGCCGTCCTGGACGCGGTGCGCGTGCAGGCGCTGGGCGTCAGCGTCGTCACCAACGTGGAGGCGAAAGCAAATGCCGAGGCGGCCCGGGTGGTGCCGCTTCTGCTTCAGCAGGTGACGGCGCCGGTGCGCTGGGTGGAATGCGTCCAGGCCATGGTGGCGGCCGGGGTGACGCGCATGGTGGAGCTCGGCCCCGGGCGGGTGCTGAGTGGCCTCGTCCGCAGCACGTCCCGGGCGGTGGAAATCCTCAACGTCGAGGACGCGGCGTCGCTCGAGAAGGCGCTGGCCGCGGTGGCAGGGCCATGACGTTGTCCGGCAAGGTGGTGCTGGTGACGGGCGGCTCGCGCGGCATTGGGCGCGCCTGCGCGGTGGCCTTCGCCAAGGAAGGCGCGACGGTGGTGCTGACGTACGCCGGCAACGACGCGGCGGCCGAGGAGGCGGTGCGTCTGGCCGGGGAACGCGCGCGGGCGGTGAAGTTCGACGTGGCGGACACCGCGGCGTGCGCCGGGTGCGTGGAGGACGTCGTGCTGAAGCACGGGCACTTGGACGTCCTGGTCAACAACGCCGGCGTGGCGGTGGATGGCCTTTTGGTGCGGGTCAAGGACGAGGACTGGGACCGCCAGCTGGACACCAACCTCAAGGGCGCCTTCGCGCTGGCGCGGGCCGCCGCCCGGCCGATGATGAAGCAGCGCTCGGGCGCCATCATCAATCTGGTTTCGGTGGTGGGCGAGATGGGCAACGCCGGCCAGGCGGCCTACGCCGCGAGCAAGGCCGGCCTCATCGGGCTGACCAAGGCGCTGGCGCACGAGCTGGCCAGCCGTAACATTCGCGTCAATGCGGTGTCCCCTGGCTTCATCGAGACGGACATGACGTCGAAGGTTTCCGCGGACATGCGCACGCGGCTATTGCAGGCCATCCCACTCGGGCGGCTGGGGACGGCCGACGAGGTTGCCGCTTGCGTGCTGTTTCTGGCCAGTGACGCTGCGTCTTACATCACAGGAGAAGTGCTGAAGGTGAACGGCGGCATGTACATGTAGCAGGCCCGCCTGTTATACGCGCCGGCCGAGAACGGGTCCTCGGCGGGCGGCATTGCAGAGGACTCACGGCAGTACCGGAGGCTAACGACATGTCGACGAGCGCAATCGAGGCGAAGGTCAAGTCCATCATCGCCGACCAGCTGGGGGTGGGCGAGGATGAGATCAAGCCGGAGTCGTCGTTCATCGAGGACCTCGGGGCGGATAGCCTCGACATCGTCGAGCTGGTCATGGCGATGGAAGAGGAATTCGAGGTGGAGATTCCCGACGAGGAAGCGGAGAACATCAAGACCGTCGGGGACGCCATCAACTACATCAACTCCCACAAGAAGTAGGACGTCGCGTCCGTGGCTGCCCGGCGCATCGTCATCACTGGAACTGGCCTCATCACCGCCCTCGGGACGGGGACGGAGAAGACTTGGTCCGGCCTCCTTACTGGCAAGTCCGCCGTCGGGCCCGTCACGCGCTTCGATGCGAGGCAGCTCTCGGCCCGCATCGCTGGCGAGGTGAAGGACTTCAACCCCGAGGCCTGGGGGATGGACCGCCGCGAGTCGCGCCGAATGGACCTCTTCACCCAGTACGCGGTGGCGGCCAGCGAGATGGCGATGCGCGAGAGCGGCCTGCCCATCGGCACCGACAAGCCGCACGGGTATGAGCCGGAGAAGGTGGCCGTCATCATCGGCTCCGGCATCGGCGGCATCGGCTCGCTCGAGGAGCAGCACAAGCGGGCGCTGGAGAAGGGCTTCGACCGCATTTCGCCGTTCTTCATCCTGCAGATGATTATTAATATGGCCCCGGGCCACGTCAGCATCCGCTACGGCGCCAAGGGCCCCAACTGGTCCCCGGTGTCGGCCTGCGCCACCAGCGCGCACGCCATCGGCGAGGCGGTGAAGTCCATCCGACTCGGCGAGACGGATGCCGCCATCGCCGGCGGTGCCGAGGCGAGCATTACGCCCTTGTCCATCGGCGGCTTCGCCGTGATGAAGGCCCTCAGCACGCGCAATGACGACCCCTCCGGGGCCAGCCGCCCCTTCGACAAGGACCGTGACGGCTTCGTCATGGGGGAGGGCGCCGGGATTGTCGTCCTCGAGGAGATGGAGCATGCCCGCCGCCGCGGGGCGCCCATCCTGGCCGAGGTGGTGGGCTACGGCGCCAACTCCGACGCCTTCCATGAGACGCAGCCCGCCCCGGAAGGGGAGGGGGCGGGGCGCTGCATGCGCCTGGCCCTGAAGGACGCCGGCATGGCGCCCGAGGAGATTGGGTACGTGAATGCCCACGGCACCTCGACGCCCTTCAACGACGCCAACGAGACGAAGGCCATCAAGACCGTCTTCGGGGCGCATGCGAAAAAACTCATGGTCAGCTCCACCAAGTCCATGACGGCCCACATGCTGGGCGCTGCCGGCGGGGCCGAGGCGGTGGTGAGCGCGCTGGTGCTGGCGCGCGGGGTCATCCCGCCCACCGCCAACTACACCACGCCCGACCCGGAATGTGACCTGGACTACGTGCCCAACACCCCGCGCGAGGTCCGCGTCAACGCCGTGCTGAGCAATTCCTTCGGCTTCGGCGGCACCAACGCCGTCCTCATCTTCAAGCGCTTCAAGTAGCAGTCGCTTCCGCCCGGGCGACGGAGACGTCGCGCTCCTGGGGTAGAGTCCCCAGCCGCCATGGACGCCTTCCCCACCCTCGCCCAAGTCGATCCCGAAATCTCCGACCTCATCCGTCGGGAGATGCTGCGCCAGGAGGAGGGGCTGGAGCTCATCGCCTCGGAGAACTTCGTCAGCCGCGCGGTGATGGCGGCCGCGGGCTCCGTCCTCACCAACAAGTACGCAGAAGGCTACCCCGGCCGCCGCTACTACGGCGGCTGCGAGGTGGTGGACGTCGTCGAGACGCTGGCCATCCAGCGCGCCCGTGCCCTCTTCGGCGCGGAGGCCGTCAACGTCCAGCCCCACTCCGGCAGCCAGGCCAACATGGCGGCCTACATGGCGCTGATGGCGCCGGGGGACACGCTGCTCTCCCTGGACCTCAACTCCGGGGGCCACCTCACCCACGGCATGTCCCTGAATTTCAGCGGCAAGCTGTACAAGGTGGTGCACTACGGCCTGGACCCCAAGACCGAGCGCATCGACATGGCGCAGGTGCGACGCCTCGCCCTGGAAGCCCGTCCCAAGGTGCTGGTGGTGGGCGCCTCGGCCTACAGCCGGACGCTGGACTTCGCCGCCTTCCGGGAAGTGGCGGATGCTGCTGGGGCCGCGCTGGTGGTGGACATGGCCCACATTGCCGGCCTGGTGGCGGCCGGAGAACACCCCTCCCCGGTCCCGCTGGCCGAGGTGGTGACGACCACCACCCACAAGACGCTGCGCGGCCCCCGTGGGGGCCTGGTCCTGTCCAAGGAAGCGCACGCCAAGGCCATCAACTCCAACGTCTTCCCCGGCATCCAGGGCGGCCCGCTGATGCACATTATTGCGGCCAAGGCCGTCGCCTTCCAGGAAGCGCTGCAGCCCGACTTCAAGCTGTACCAGCGGCAGATTGTGAAGAATGCCCAGGCGCTGGCCGAGGCGCTGGTCCGCGCCGGCTGCCGCCTCGTCTCCGGCGGCACCGACAACCACCTGATGCTGGTGGACTTGCGCCCCAAGCACCTGACGGGCAAGGCGGCGGAGGCCGCGCTCGACAAGGCCGGCATCACTGTCAACAAGAACATGATTCCCTTCGACCCGGAGAAGCCGATGGTGACGTCCGGCATCCGCGTCGGGACGCCCGCCCTCACCAGCCGGGGCATGCGGGAGACGGAAATGGCCCAGGTGGGCGCCCTCCTTGGCGAGGCCCTGGACTCGGCCTCCGACGACGCGGCGCTGGCGCGCGTCCGCGGGAAGGTGCGGGACCTGGCCCACAGCTTCCCCCTTTACACCGGGCGGCTGTAAGCCCAAGCCACGCCCCTCCCCAGGCCCCATGCGCTGTCCCTACTGTCACGGCGCGGAAAACAAGGTGCTCGACAGCCGCGAGTCCCAGGAGGGCGCCGTGACGCGGCGCCGGCGGGAGTGCTTGGCCTGCAAGCGCCGCTTCACCACCTACGAGAGGGTGGAGGAGCTGATGCCGCTGGTGGTGAAGAAGGACGGGCGGAGGGAACCGTTCGACCGCGACAAGCTGCTGCTGGGCCTGAAGAAGGCCGTCGAGAAACGCCCCGTCTCGATGGACCAGCTGGAGGAGTTGGTGGGCGCGGTGGAAGGGCGGCTGCAGGCCCTGGGCGAGAAGGAGATTCCCTCCAGCGCCGTGGGGGAGGACGTCATGCGGCGGTTGCGGGAGCTGGACGAGGTGGCGTACGTCCGCTTCGCGTCCGTCTACCGAAGCTTTCGCGACATTGCCGAATTCATGACCGAGTTGAAGGACCTCCTGGATGACCCCACCCGTCCCCCCTCCCGCAAGCGAGAGCGCGCCGGGAAGCCCTGAGCCCGCGGCCCCGCCGGCTGCGGAGCGCTTCATGCGCGAGGCGCTGGCCGAGGCGCGGCGGGGGCTTGGCCGCACGCACCCCAACCCGTGCGTCGGCGCCGTGGTGGTGTGGGACGGCCAGGTGGTGGGCCGGGGACACCACGCCCAGGCCGGGGCGCCGCACGCCGAGGTGCTGGCCCTGGCCGAGGCCGGGGCGCTGGCGCACGGGGCGGACCTCTACACGACGCTGGAACCGTGCGACCATTACGGCCGGACGCCGCCCTGTAGCCGGGCCATTCTGGATGCGGGCGTGGCCCGCGTGGTGTCAGCGTCTTCGGACCCCAACCCGCTGGTGAATGGCAAGGGCCTGGCCCGGCTGCGCGATGCCGGCGTCGCCGTCGTCACCGGGGTGCTGAAGGAGGAGGCCGACGCCCTGAACCGTCCCTTCTTCAAGGCCATGCGCACCGGCCTGCCGTTTCTGACGCTGAAGGTGGCGGTGACGCTGGACGGAAAGCTGGCCACCGCCAGCGGCGACAGTGCCTGGGTGAGTGGAGAGGAGTCGCGCGCCGACGTCCACCAGCTGCGCAGCCTGGTGGACGCTGTGCTGGTGGGCACCGGCACGGTGCGCGCGGATGACCCGCGCCTGACGGCGCGCCTGGCCAGCGGCGACGGCCGCAATCCGCTGCGCCTGGTGCTGGACACCGAAGGACAGCTTGCGCTGTCGTCGCGCGTCTTCCACCAGCCGGACGCCGACAGGACGGTGGTGGTGTGCGCGGAGGACAAAGCCCAGGACGCCCAGGCGCGCCTGGCCCCCACCCACGCCCGCGTGTGGGGGGTGCCGCGGGCCCCGGGCGGCATCGCGCTGGAGGCGGTGCTGCGACGGCTGGTGGAGGAGGGCGGACTACACCTGCTGGTGGAAGGCGGCGCGCAGCTGTTTGCCTCGCTGGTGGCCGCCCGGCTGCCCGACGCGCTGGTGCTGTACCTGGCGCCCAAGCTGCTGGGGGGCGATGCGAAGTCCTGGCTGGGCCGGTTGGGCCTGCAGCGCATGGGGGAGGCGGTGCCGCTTCAGGTGGAGGACGTCACCCAGGTGGGTGGCGACGTCCGGGTGCGGGCACGTTTCCTCTGGCCCTAGGGGCGTCGACGGGGCCCCGGGCTGGACGCTACGCTTGCAGACACCCCCTGTGAGTGACACCCCCTCGCCCCAGCCCGGAATGGCCGCCGGGCCCAAGGCCTCCGCGCGCGCCGCGTGGGGGCTGGCCGCGGCCGTGCTTCTGCTGCTGGGGGGCGTCGGCATGTGGGCTGCCGTCCGCCGGCAAGGGCCCAGTGCCGCCGGGGCGCCCGCCGAAACGGAGGCCCGGGCCCTGGCGGCGCGCCCGCCGGCCCCGGGGGCGGCGGAGGCCTACCTGCAGGGCATGGCCCTCATGCAGCAGTACCGCTGGGCGGAGGCGGTGCCTCTCTTCCAGAAGGCCTCGGCGCTGGACCCCGCCTTCGCGCTGCCGCCGTTGCGGCGGACGGTGGCCCTCTTCTTCCTCGGCAACAGCACGGACGTGTACACCGCCATGCAGGACGCCATCCGGCTGTCCGCGGGCGCCCCGGACGACATTCGCCTGCGGGTGGAGCCGCACGCCTTCTGGGGCCAGAACCAGTGGGACAAGTGCGCGGCGGCGGCCCGGGCGCTGCGCGACCGCGAACCGGACAACTTCGAGGCCCTGCTTCCCTCCCTCCTCCTCACCGGCTGCGTGCCGGCGCCGGAGTCCCTGGCCGTCATGGCGCGGGCGCGGGCGAGCGCGTCGCCGGTGACGCGGGATGCGCGTTTCGACTTGATGGAGGCCCGGCTGGCCTTCGCCGAGCACGAGGACAGGCGGGCCGAGGAGGCCCTCGACCGCGCCGAGCCGAAGGTGCAGGGCCCCGACAACCGCTTCCTCCGCGCGGCGCTGCTGCGCCAGCGCAGCTTGCTTGCCGCCCGCGGGGGCCACTTCGACGTGGCGCTGAACCTCCTCACGCGGGCGGAGAAGACGTACGTGGACGGTGGCCATGCCTTTGAAGCCGCCCGGGTGGCCAGCGAGCGTGCCGAGGTGCTGGAGGGTAAGGGCGAGTTTCTCGCAGCGGCGGTCGAGTTCGAGCGCCAGCTGACGCTGCTGGAGGCCTTTGGCGCCACCTACGCCGCCGTGCTTGCCGCCCGGAACGGGGCCGCGGACTACCTGGCGGCGGGAGAGCCAGAGCGCGCCGCCGCGCTGCTGGCGCGGGTGAAGGGTTACCCCGAGAGAATTCTGGCCAACCACGCCGAGGTGTTTGCCAGCTTCGGCCTCGTGGCGCTGGAGCGCGGAGACATGCCCGGTGCGGCGGCCATGGTGGAGCCGGCGCTGATGAGTCTTTCCAAGGACACCAGTTCCAGCGAGCCCGTGCTGCTGGCCGCCCGCGTCGAGCGCGAGGAGGACAGGCCCCAGGCCGCCCGCGAACGTCTGGAGGCGGCCACCGCGCTTCTGGCGCAGGATGAAGTGCAGGCGCTTCTGGCCGAGCTGCTGCTGGACAGTCACGACGCAGCCGGGGCGAAGCGCGTCATCGACGGGCTGTCCACGGACGCCCTGCCGCACGCGCAAGCGCTGCGCCTGCGCGCGCGCGGCCGGCGGGAGGCGGGGCAGGCAGCCGCCGCGACGGCCACTGCCTCCGACGCCGTGGAGGCGGCCCGGGCGACGCACCAGGTGCCGGTGCTGCAGTCCGCGCTGCTGGAACTAGCCCGGGCCCAGCTCGCCTCCGGCGGGGCCGCGGCGGCCGCGGCCCTCCTTGGGGAGTTACACGCCCAGGCCCAAAGCCACGGCGCGGGCCGCCTGCTCCTCGAGGTCAAGCTGGCCGAGGTGCAGGCCCTGCCCCGGGGCTCCACCGAGCGCACCCAGCGCGCGCGGGCACTCGTCACCGAGGCAAAGGCAGCCGGTTTCCTGCGCCTGGCCCGGCTGGCCGAAGCAGCCGCGTCGCATTAATGGCCGCGCCGAAACGCTCGGCGTAAGGCCGGGCAGTCCCCCGCCCAAGCGGCGGCGCAGAAACGCTACGCAGCGCGCCGTCGCCCGTCCTCCGCTCACCTAAGCAGTCCGGACTCCCGTATGGCTCACTGCGAAACGCCTGCGCTCGCGTCGCAGGCAAACGCCTGGACGCGCAACTCCTTCACTCATCCGAGGCTGGTCTGTCCTGACAAAGACAATCGGCGCCAGAAATGCATGTTTTGGGGGTCATCTCCCGGACCGTCGAGGTGCGACATGCGTTCAACCGTCGCCCTGATGCTCGTTGTGTTTGGCTTTTCCGCCGCCGGTTGCTCGCTCATCTACACGAAAGGGCCGCAGCCAGACGTGAAGCCGCCGCCGCCGTGCACGACCTCGAACAGCTTCCCCACCGCCGATGCTGTCCTCGCCGCCGTCTCGGTCGCCGCCGTCGTCGCCGGAGCCGTCGTCTACGCCAGCGGAACGACCAAGCAATGTTCCGGCGGGGAGTGGTTCTGTGGGTTCAGTGAGCAGGTGGGCGGAGGCGGCGCGATGGTCATTGGCGGGATAACCACGCTCATCTTCACCCCATCGGCCATCGTCGGTTACATGCGAACCGCCGATTGTCGAGCATGGCTCGAGGCGAACCCACAGTACGCTCCACCGCCGGCCCCGCCCGAGTCGTCCACGCTTGCGGTCTCCCTGCCCGGCTGCGCAGCTCCCGGCGATGCCCCGCGTGTCTGCTCTGCAGCGACTCCATCGCTGGGTGCAGCCGTCCCCGAGCAGGCACTGCATTGAGAAAGGAGCGGAAGATGGGCGGGACGCGCCCAGCCATTGCTGGCTGTTCGGTGCAACACTTTGAGTTCCAAACCAAACCGTTTCCGCAAGTCGTTGGCAGCGACGGCCAGCCGGGTTGGGAAATTCCTCGCCGCAACCACAAGGCGTACCGCTCGGGCATTGGGTTAACAGATGCGTGCGATTCTGAGTCTGGTCCTCGTGCTCTGTTTGCTGAACGAGCACACCGCAGAGGCGGCGGAGCCGACGCCCTTTGACCGGCCCGGGCTCGAGCTCGGCCCTCAGGCTGGTGGTTACCAGTTCCTTCCGAGCTGGCCCGCCGGATACGGCGCTAAGGCTGCCCCGTGGGGCTGGTTCATCGGTGGGGAGGTCCGGTGGCGGCTCAACGCGAACCTCGGCATCGGCGGCACCGTCACGTACGCCACCGCTAGCGCGACACTGCCGGCCTACTCGATTGGGTACACGTTCACCGAGGTGCTGGCATCGTTCGAGGTGTCGTGGCGTTTTGTTGCCCACCCAGCCGTGCGCCCATGGGTCGGCCTCGGCATGGGGCTTGGCTCCTTTCGGTATGTAGAGACCGGCGATAACGCGTGGGAGTCCAGCTACTTCGAGTTCCAGTACCTCCGGGTCCGCGGAGGCGTGGACTTCACGCTGGCCCGGATGGCATTGGGCGTGTGGGTCGGCTGGGGCCTGGGCCTGACCGCCTCGTCCCTTGAAGCTACGCAGCCGGCGATGAGCCTCCAGATTGGCGTTCGTGTCCTTTTCGACCTGACGTCGCAGGGCCCACTGCTCTAAGAAAACAAAAGGCTCAAGACTGAGACTTTGCGCACGGATGTTGCGCCGACGGCGACGGAGCTGCCTTCGTTCGTCCCATTCGCCCAAGCACTGCTGTGAGGCTCGCAATGGTTGGCGTGGCCAACGAAAGCCCCCTCAGCCGGCCCCTGGCTTCCCGGCGCGGAGCGCGTGCGCGAGGGCTTGCGCCGCGCGGCCCTTTCGGTTGAGCGCCGGGGCAAGGGCGGACGCCAGGCCGGGCCAGACGGTGACGAGGCGCGCCAGGGCCCCCGGTGGAAGGGCAGAGTCGCCTCCAGCGGGCGGTGGGGGAGGACCTTTTCCAAAAGGACGCGGTGAATGTCCTGCACCGTCAGGGGGCGGCTCCCGGAGAAGGTGAGGGCGGCCTCGGGGTAGTCCACCTGCAACTCCAGCATGGGCGTCTGCACGGCGTCTGGGAGCACCACCGTCACCGCGACGCCATGCGGCTTCAGCTCCTGGGCCGAGGCCAGGGAAAAGGCGCGCACGGCAAATTTCGTCGCGCTGTACAGCGTCAGCCCGGGCACCGGCGCCAGCGAGGCCAAGGAGCCGAAATTGACAATGTGCCCCTGCCGCTGCGCGACGAAGTAACGCCCCAGGGCGCGTGTCCCGTGCACGACGCCCTTCAGGTTGGTGTCAACGTGCTTGTCCACCTCCGCGGCGTCCGCCTCCCAGCCGGCCCCCGGCTTCAGGTAGGCGGCCACGTTGAGGAGGACGTTCACCCGGCCGAAGCGTGCCAGCGCCGGGCCCAGGGCCGCCTCCCAGTCGGCGGGCACACGCACGTCGAAGGGATGGCAAAGCACCGCCTCCTCGGCCCAGCCATCCTCCACGCGGGCACGCCCAAGGCCTTCGGCGTTCACGTCGGCGGCAAGCACGCGGTGCCCGGCGGCCGAAAGGGCGCCGGCCAGGTGCCGGCCGATGCCGCTGGCCGCCCCGGTGAGGAGAAACACCTGCGTCAGGGACTCCGTCATGGGGCCCACGGCCAGCGCGCGTGAAACCACTTCTCCGTCCGCCGGGCGAAGGTCTGCACTTCTGCGTCCGGTGGCGTCGCGCCAAAGCGCAGGGGCAGCTCGGCCGCAAGCCAGGCGGCGGCCTCCTCCGGCCCCGCGCCTGCGTCCAGGCGGTGGATGAAGGGAAACAGCAGCTGGAAGTACTCCTCCTGGGGCCCGCCGGCCGCCACCAGGCCCACCGGGTCCCAGTCCACCAGCTTTTCCTGGAGTTCGTCGTGGGCCTGCTTCCAGTCCTGCTTGCTCTGTAGCGAAGGCATGTGGCCACTGCCTCCTTTGCGGGGGTGGCCCCGCGTATTTCAGTCCCGGTTGAGCCAGGCCTCGAAGGCCGAAAAGCCGTAGGGCCGGCCGAGGAAGTCCTCCACCAAGTCGGCGGCGTCCCGGCTGCCGCCCGGCACCAGAATACTCTCGCGGTACCTCCGTGCGGTGTCGGCGTCCAGGAGGCCCTCCTTCCGGAACTCCGAGAGGAGGTCCTTCGCGATGACGAGCGACCAGAGGTACGTGTAGTACATGGCCGAGTAGCCGTGCAGGTGCCCGAAGCTGGCGAAGAAGTGCGTTCCGGGCAGGTAGGGAAAGGGGCTGTAGCGCCGCTGCAAGTGCACCAGCGTCGCCGTCAGGTCGAGCGCGGCGGGGTCCGCCTGGTGGTAGGCCAGGCTGAGCTGCGCGTAAAACACCTGGTGCCGGGTGTGGGTGCCCTTGCCGAATTCGTTGGCGGCCCGCATGCGCCGCACCAGCTCCGCCGGGATGGGCGTGTCGTCCGTCACGTGCCGGGCGAAGAGGGCCAGGGTGCCCGCGTCCCAGGCCCACTCCTCCAGCATCTGACTGGGCGCCTCGACGAAGTCCCACTCGGTGGCCACCCCGGAGAAGCCCACCCACTCCTGCGCTCCGCCGAGGAGGTGGTGCATGAGGTGGCCGAATTCGTGGAACAGCGTCACCACGTCGTCGTGGTCCAGCAGCGCCGGCGAGGCCACGGCCGGGTCGGCGAAGTTGCACACCAGCACGCCCTCCGGGCGCTGCAGGCCGCGGACACCCGGCACCAGGGGAAACTGGGCCGCGTGCTTGTACTTGTCGGGCCGCGGGTGCAGGTCCAGGTAGATGCGGCCGAGCGATTCCCCGCGACGACGGACGTCATACACGTCCACCGACGGGTGCCAGACGTCCACGCGGTCCAGCTTCTGGAAGCTGACGTCGAAGAGGCGGCTGCAGATGGCCAGCAGCCCGTCGCGGGTGCGGCGGAACTCGAAGTAGGGCCGCACCGACTGGCTGTCGAAGGCGAAGGACTCCTGCTTCACCCGCTCCTCGTAGTAGGCCTTCTCCCAGTCCTCCAGCACGTCGGCCGCGGGAACGTCCCGGCGCTTGCGCTGCAATAGCCGGGCGACGTCGGCCCGCGCACGGGGCTCGGCCACCGTCCCCACCTGTTCCAGGAAGCGGCGCACCGTCTCGGCCGAGCGGGACATCTTGTCCTCGGTGACGTACTCGGCCCAGGAGGCGTACCCCAGAAGCCGCGCCTGCTCGGCCCGGACGGAGAGCAGCGCCCGCAGTGTCTTCTCGTTGGCTGGCCAGGCCCGCGACGCATTCTCCACGTACAGGGCGCGCCGCGCCTCCCCGTCATGGGCGTACTGCCGGAAGGGCAGGAGGTCCGGGTAGTCGGTGGTGATGGTGACGCGCCCATCGTCCCCAGGCGGGTGCGCCGCGATGTAGTCCTGGGGAAGGCCGTCCAGCTGCTGGGGCAGTAGCTTCACCTGTCGGACGTCCTCGCGGATGGCGCGGTCGAAGGTTTGCCCCAGCAGCACCGCCTCCTCGGCCAGCGCCTTGAGGCGGGCCCGTGTCGCTTCGTCCTTGTCCACGCCCGCGCGCCGGAAGTCGCGCAGGGCATGTTCCAGGTAGCGGCGGCCCGGGGCGGATAGCGGGGCGGCGTCCACGTCGCCCAGGGCCCGGTAGACGCGCTGGTCGAGGGACAACTCGGTGGCAAAGGCGCTGAGGGCCTGCGTCACCTTCTCGGCGGCCTCCCGCACCGGGCGCTCCGGGTGCACCTCACTGAAGAGGCCAGCGCGGTGCGAGGGCTGGGCCAGCGCCAGCTGCAGCCGGTGCAGCAGCGAAAGCGCGTCGGCGCTGGTGCGTCCGTCGGCGGCCGCGTGCAGCTCCAGGAGTAGCTTCCGGGCCGTGGCCAGACCTTCCTCGGCCTCGCGGGTGAGTGACTCAGGGGTGAGGGAAGGCATGGGGTTGTCTTCTACCGCGGACGCTAGCAGGCGGCCCCGGAACACTTGCAGGGGAAGTTGCGCGTTATAAATGAGTGCGCAGGCCGCTCCCGACTTCCACCTTCCATGTTCACCGGGCTCATCCAGGACGTCGGCGTCGTCGAGCGGGTGCAGCCCGGCGCCACCACGGACGTGTGGGTGCGGACGGCGCTGGGCGCGGAAGGCTTCGCTCTCGGCGAGTCCATCGCCGTCGACGGCGTCTGCCTGACGGTGGTGGAGCGTTCCGCCACCACCTTCCGGGTGCAGGCCGGGCCGGAGACGTTGCGGCGCACCACCCTGGGCGCGCTGCAGGCGGGGGCCCGGGTGCACCTGGAGCGGGCGCTGCGGCTGTCCGACCGGCTGGGTGGGCACCTTGTCCTCGGGCACGTGGACGCCGTCAGCACGGTGCTGTCCAGCCGTCCGGAAGGTGGGGCGGTGGTGCTGGACGTCAGCCTGCCCGAGGCCCTGGCCCAATTCTTCATCGAGAAGGGTTCCGTCGCCCTGGACGGCGTCAGCCTCACCGTCAACCGCCTCGGCGCGCAGGACTTCTCGGTGGCCCTCATCCCGGAGACACAGGCCCGTACCACCCTGGGACACAAGTCCGCCGGGACCCGGGTGAACGTCGAGGCCGACGTCATCGGCAAGTACGTGGCCCGCCTGGTGCGCCCTGGCGCGGGCGGCGGCCTGTCGTTGGACGTGTTAAGGGCAAAGGGTTTTGGCGTGGCGGAGTAAGCCCCCTCTAGGGAGTCTTGATGGCGCGGCGTCTGGAAGAGGTGGGCAGGATCGCGCTCGTCGAGCGCGCCCTGAGCGACATTCGCAAGGGGAAGATGGTTGTCCTGACCGACGACGAGGACCGCGAGAACGAGGGCGACCTGGTCATGGCCGCTGCCAAAGTGACGCCGGCCGCCATCAACTTCATGGCCACCCATGGCCGGGGCCTAATCTGCCTTTCCCTCACCGACGACCGGCTGCGCCAGCTCAACCTGCCCCTGATGGTGCATGACAACACCTCGCCCTTCGGCACCGCCTTCACCGTCTCCATCGAGGCGGCCCGGGGCGTCACCACCGGCATCTCCGCCGCCGACCGCGCGCGCACCATCCAGGCCGCGGTGGCCCCGGACGCCAAGCCGGGGGACCTCGTCCGTCCGGGGCACATCTTCCCGCTGCGGGCGCGCGAGGGCGGGGTGCTGGTGCGCACCGGCCAGACGGAAGGTTCCGTGGACCTCGCCCGCCTGGCGGGCCTTCCGCCCGCGGGCGTCATCTGCGAGGTGATGAATCCCGATGGCAGCATGGCCCGCCGGCCGGAGCTGCTGCGCTTCACCCGCCGGCACCGCCTCACCCTCCTGTCCGTGGCGGACCTCATCCGCTACCGGCTGCAGCACGACCGCCTGGTGCGCCGCGTCGCCTCGACGGTGCTGGAACGGGCCGGGCAGGGCAGCTGGCAGGCGCATGCCTACGCCAGCGACGTGGACGGCGCGGTGCACGTGGCCCTGGTGAAGGGGGACGTCACCGGCACCAGGCCCGTCTTGACGAGGGTGCACCGGGCCTGCCCGGTGGGGGACGTCTTCCGCAGCGTCGCCTGTGACTGTGGCGCCCAGCTGGAGGCCGCCCTGTCGGCCATCGCCGAGGCGGGGCGGGGGGTGCTGGTGTACCTGCGGCGGGACGAGCCGGCGGCGCAGGCGCTGGAGTGCACCCACAAGGTGTCGGCCGAGGCGCGCTCCGCCAGCTCCGACGACCGGGGCCGGCTGCGCGAGTTCGGCATCGGCGCGCAGGTACTGAAGGACCTAGGCCTGCGCCGGCTGAAGCTGCTCACCAACAACCCGAAGAAGATTGTGGGCCTGGAGAGCTACTCCCTGGAGATTGTCGAGCAGGTGCCGCTGGGCGGGAGCGCCCCGGCACCGAGGCGTGCCCTGGCACGCGTCCGCGCCCGGTAGTGCAAACTGAAGGAACGTCCATGTCCCCCGTCTTCGAAGGCCACTTCATCGCCCCCAAGGGGCGTTTCGCGCTGTGCGTCTCGCGCTGGAACGGCCCCATCACCGAGCAGCTGCGGGCCGGGGCCGAGGATGCCCTCGTCCGGCATGGCGTGGCCCACGGGGACGTCGACGTCTACAAGGTGCCGGGGACCTTCGAGTTGCCCGGGCTGGTGCGCCGGCTGGCGGAGGGCGGCCAGTACGTCGGGGTGGTGGCGCTCGGCTGCGTCATCCGCGGGGGAACGCCGCACTTCGAGTACGTGGCCTCCGAGGCGGTCAAGGGCATCGGCCAGGTGGCCCTGCAGGCCGGCTGCGCCGTCACCATGGGCGTCCTCACCTGCGACACCGTGGAGCAGGCGGTGGACCGCGCGGGGATGAAGTCCGGCAACAAGGGGGCCGAGGCGGCCATGGCGTGCCTCGAGATGGTGAACCTCTACGCGCGGCTCCACCCCGCCAAGAAGCGGTAGCCATGGGGGCCCGGCGCACCGGACGCGAGCGCGCGCTGCAGGCGCTTTACCAGCTGGAGATGGGCTCGCTCGAGCCCGAGGCGGCCCTGGAGATGGCCTGGGCCTCGGCCCCCGAGGAGGAGGGGACGGCCAAGGCCCAGGCCGACGCGCGCGCCTTCGCGCGCGAGCTGGTGGAGGGTGTGGGCGGGCACCGCGAGGAGATTGACCGCCTCATCGAGGAACACAGCCATAACTGGCGGCTGGACCGCATGGCGCGGGTCGACCGCAGCGTCCTCCGGGTGGCCGTCTACGAATTGCGCTTTCGCGAGGACATTCCCAAGAAGGTGACGTTGAACGAGGCGGTGGAGCTGGGCAAGCGCTACGGGACCGAGGAGTCCTCGGCGTTCATCAACGGCGTCCTGGACCGGATTGCGCTGGCGGTGGGAAAGGCATGAGCAGCGTCAGCACCCACGAGTTGTCGCTGGAGACGCTGGACGGCCTCGACTCGGTGGACACGCTGTGCCTCTTCGTCGCCGAGGACGAGCGTCCCTTGAAGGGTGTCTCGGGCCTCTCCGACTGGCGGCTGTGCGGGCAGCTGTCGCGGCTGCTGGTGGACGGCTTCTTCTCCGGCGCGGCGGACGACTCGGTGCTGCTGCCGTCCGGGGGACGCATCGGCCCAGGGCGGATTGTGGTGTTTGGTCTGGGCCGGCGCGAGGCGCTGTCCGACGGGCCGGCGCTGGGGGCCCGCCTGGCGGCCGCCGGGGCCGTCCTCGACCGCGCCGGAGCGGTCTCGGTGGCGCTGGAAGTGCCCGGCGCCGGACAGCTTCCCGACGGCGAGCGGCTGCGCGCGCTGCGGACGGGCTTCCTGCCCGCCTTCCACGGCCGGCATGTGGCAGTGCTGGGCAGCAAGGCCTTCCAGCAGCTGCTCTCGGACTGAGTCGCCGCTCGGCCCTGCCTGCTGGACTTCGCCTACTTCTCCTTCACGGTGGGAATGACGTTTCAGGTGTCGGACGTCATCGTCACCAGCACTGCGATGCGTCGCACGGTGCTGGGACAGGGAGTGCTCTCCTTCGCGTACAACACGGCTGTCCTCGCTTTCTGCCTGCAGCTCATTTTTGGAGCGCTGTAAGGGGCGGCGGGCCTCCCCCGGTGGTGGGTGTGGACGGCTGGGGCCGCGTGTCTGCTAGCGTGGGCAAAGGCGTCTGGCCGTGAAGGGAAATGGGTTACAAGGTTCTCATCGTCGAGGACTCCGAGGCGTCGCGGGACTACCTGGCGACGGCGGTGACGTCCTTCGACGGGGTTGAAGTCGTCACCACGGACCGGGGCTTCGAGGCGCTCAAGCTTTTGCCCCTGCACCGCTTCGACCTCATCATCACCGACATCCAGATGCCGGACATCAACGGGTTGGAGCTCATCAACTTCGTCAAGAAGAACCCCAACTACCGCCACACCCCTCTCTTCATCGTCACCGCCGAGGGGCGCGAGCAGGACCGGGCGCGCGGCCTGGCGCTGGGGGCAGCGGAGTACCTGGTGAAGCCGGTGAAGGTGGAGGACTTGGTGGGGCTGCTCCGGCGCTACCTCGAGCTCGCGTGAGTACCGACCGGCCGCTGTCGGACTTCGTTGCTGAAGCGGTCGAGACGGCCGAGGCCCTCGGCCGGGAGCTGCTGCGCCTGGACGCCTCCGCCGACGGCGAGCCGTCCCCGGCCATCCTCAACGCTGTCTTCCGGCACGCCCACTCCTTGAAGGGACTGGCTGCCCTGTACGGCCAGGCCACCATGGCGGACCTGGCCCACACCACCGAGGACCTCCTCGACCGGCTGCGGCTGGGGCGGCTGCGGCTGCGCGAGCCGGTGGTGGACGCGCTCAGCGAGGCGGTGGAGTTGCTGCAGCGGCTGGCGGTGGCCGCCGAGTCCGGCCTGGACGCCCATTTGCAAACGGCCGTGGACACGCTGCTGTCGCGCGTGCACCAGCTCGCCCAGGTACCGGAGCGCGTCAGCCCGGACCTCCTGCAGCGCTTGGAACTTTCCCCGGACGTCCGCGGCGTGCTGACCGAGTACGAGGAGCACCGCCTGCGGGAAACCCTGCGGCGGCGCGCCCTCGTCTGGCGCTTCAGCGTGCGCTGGCCGCTGGAGGACTTCGACAAGCACCTGCCGGCCCTGGTGGAACGTCTGGCCCCCTACGGGGAAGTCATCGCCACGCTGCCCGGCCACGCGGTGGATGACCCCACCGCCATCTGCTTCGAGTTGTTGATTGGCTCCGCGGCCGGCGAGGAACGGCTGGCCGCCGCCCTGGCCCCGGACCGGGGGGCGTTGTCGGTGGTGCCCTTCCGCAAGCGCCGCTCGCGCGTGGACCTGGCGCAGCTGGCCGGGCGGCAGGAGCGCCCGGCCGAGGTGGAGGCCGCCCCGCCGGCGGCGGAGGTCGAGGGCCCGCTGCGCGGCAGCAGCCGGACGGTGCGTGTCGACATCGAAAGACTGGATGAGATGATGAATGCGGTGGGGGAGCTGCGCCTCATCGCCGCCAACCTCCAGCGCCTGGCCGACGGGGCGACCGCCCCGGGCGTCCTGCAGCTGCCCCGGGCTTTCGGGGCCGACCTGCTGAAGGACCAGCGGCAGATGGCGCGACGACTGGACGCACTGCAGTCCGGCCTCCTCGCGGCGCGCATGGTGCCGCTCGACCAGGTGTTCGAGCGGCTGCAGCGCCTGGTGCGCCGGGTGGCGCGCGAGGCGGGCAAGGAACTCGAGCTCCTCACGCGCGGCGGGGACGTGGAGCTGGACAAACTGATTGTCGAGCAGCTTTCGGACCCGCTGATGCACCTGCTCCGCAACGCCATTGACCACGGCATCGAGACGCCGGCCGAGCGCGAGAAGGCGGCCAAGACCCGGCGCGGTCGCCTCACCCTCACCGCGCGGCCCTCCGGCGCGCACGTCGTCATCGAGGTGCGCGACGACGGGCGGGGCGTCAACACCGCGCGGGTGCGGGAAGTGGCCCTGGAGCGCGGGCTCCTCACCCCGGAGCAGGCGGCGGACGCCTCCCCCCGGTCGCTGCACCGGCTTCTCTTCACGCCCGGCTTCTCCACCGCGCGCAGCATCAGCTCGCTGTCCGGCCGGGGCGTCGGGCTGGACGTCGTCCACACCAACCTGGCGCGGCTGTCCGGCGTCATCGACGTGGAGAGCGTCTCCGGCCTGGGGACGTGCTTCCGCCTCACCCTACCGCTCACCCTGGCCATGGTGCGGGGTTTGATTGTGCGGGTCAGTGGCCGCACCTACGCCATCCCCCTCAACGGCGTGGTGGAGATTCTGGCGCTGGGCCCGGAGGCCGTGCACACCCGCGGCGGGCGCGAGTCCATCCTGGTGCGCGGCACCGCGCTGCCCCTGGTGCGGCTGGCACGCCTCTTCCGCCTGCCCGAGGTGGAGCTGCAGCGAAGAAACGTGGTGGTGGTGGGGCTGGCCCAGGAACGCCTGGGGCTGGCCGTGGATGAGTTGCTCGGCCAGGCGGACATGGTGACCAAGCCCCTCGGAGAGCGCCTCGCCCGGGTGGAGGGCATCGCCGGCGTGGCGGACCTCGGCAACCGGCGCACCGTGCTGGTGCTGGACGTGGCGGCCCTCATTGGGGAGGCGCTGCATGCGCCCGGCCCCGGCGCCGACGCGCGCCTCGCCCTTCCCGAATGAGAAGCGGGCCGGACTCCCCGCTGGCGCCGTCCCTGCAGGCGCGCCTCCGGGCCTTTCGCTACCGGCCGGACGAGGACATCTCCGGGCTGTTGCTTCCGGAGGCGGGCGAGCCGCCGGTGGCGGCGGCCCCGGCCGCCGAGGTCCCGCGGGAGTACCTCTCGTTCGAGTTGCAGGAGACGACGTACGCGGTGCCACTCTCCGCGGTGCTGGAAATCCTCCGCGCCCGTCCCCTGGTGGAGATTCCGCGCGCCCGGGGCGCGCTTTTGGGGGTGGTGGACCTCCGCGGCAGCGTGACGCCGGTGTACGACTTGGCCTTCGGGCTTCTTTTGCGTCGGCAGCTGCGCAAGGTGGCTGGCCCGGAGGAGGAGTGCGAGAAGGTGCCGCGGGAGGCACGCATCCTCGTCGCCCGCACCGCAGCGGGTCCGGCCGGAATGTGGGTGGACAGGGTGCGGGACGTGGTGCGGCTACCGCCCAGCAGCGTGGAGGCAGTCTCCGGCGACGGACCGGTGGTGGGCCGCGCCCTGGTGGCGCAGAAGCCGCTGGTGCTGCTGGAGCTGGAGAAGGTGCCCCTCTAGGTGAGGCCCGGGCGTCCAGAGGACGAGGTGTTGGAACTCTTCACCTTCGCGGTGGGGGCGCACCGCTACGCCGTGGACTTGGCCCGGGTGGACGAGGTGCTGCCGGACACGCCGGTGCAGCCGGTGCCGGAGGCGCACGCCCCGGTCGAAGGCTGCATCCGGCTGCGGGGTGAGCGCGTGCCGGTGGTGGCGCTGCGCGCCGCCCTGGGCGAGTCAGCGGCCCCGGAGGGCAGCCGCCCTGGGCTTCTGGTGTGCTGGCTGGGCCGGCGCCGGGTGGCCTTCGCCATGGACGGGGTGGGGGGCGTGGTGCCGGTGGCCGTCAGCGCGGTGCGGGTGCCGGGCGCGGCCGAGGCCGTCCCGCGCGGGGTGGTGGCGGTGTGGGCCCAGCCGCCCGGGGTCACGCTGCTTCTGGACATGCTGCAGCTGCTGGGGGGGAAGTCGCCGTCCGTGCCAGGGAGAGGGTAGAGTCTTCCTCCAGTTGGGGACGGTTGGCTTCCGCGCACTGGTGGTGGACGACTCGCTGGCGCAGCGCCGGCGGCTGGTGGCTGTCCTTCACACCCTGGGCGCCGCCGCCTGTGACGAGGCCGAGGACGGGGCAGAGGGCCTGAAGCGCTTCTCCGAGGCCGAGTACGACGTCGTCCTTACCGACTTGAACATGCCGCTGGTGGACGGCCTGAAACTCATCCACCACATCCGCGCCGGCGACCGGCGCCCGGACGTGCCCATCGTCGTGGTCACCACCGAGGCCGGGGAGACCGACCGCTCGCGAGCCATGGCCCTGGGCGCCAGTGCCTACCTGCTCAAGCCCATTCACGCGGCCCGCGTCTCCTCGGCCGTGAAGGACTTGCTCGGCCTGCCATGACGGCGCAGCTGGAGGTGCGCGGGCTTGGCCGTAGCTACGGGGACTTCCGCGCCGTGGAGGGCCTGGACTTCCAGGTGGCGGCCGGCGAGGTGCTGGGGCTGGTGGGTCCCAACGGCGCCGGGAAAACCACCACGCTGCGCTGCCTGGCCGGCATCCTGCCCCCCACGGCGGGCAGCGTGCGCATCGGCGGGCATGACGTGCAGCGCGAGCCGGTGGCCGCCAAACGGGCCCTGGCCTACCTGCCCGATGAGCCGCGTCTCTTCGAGTACCTCACCGTGTGGGAACACCTGAACTTCGCCGCGCGCCTGTACGGGGTACGGGACTGGGAGGCCGAGGGCCGGGCGCTCCTGGCGACGCTGGAACTGGAAGGCAAGGAGTCCGCGCTGCCCGGGGAACTGTCGCGCGGGATGAAGCAGAAGCTGTCCATCGCCTGCGGCTTTCTGCACCGGCCGGCGCTGGTGCTGCTGGATGAACCGCTGACCGGCCTGGACCCCTTGGGAATTCGCCGGATGAAGGAGGCCCTGCGCCACCGGGCCGAGTCCGGGGCGGCCCTGGTGCTCTCCTCGCACCTGCTGCCGCTGGTCGAGGAGCTGTGCAGCCGCGTCCTCATACTCGCCCGCGGCCGCGCAGTGGCGCTGGGCACGGTGGCGGAAATCCGTGCCCAGGCGGGCGCCGCCGGCAGCTCGCTGGAGGACCTGTTTCTCGCCGTCACTGCCGAAGAGGCTGGCGGCCAGCGGTGAGCCTGGTTCGGGCAGGCGCCTTCCTGGTGGCTGCCTCGGCGCGCAACCGGGTGCTGCAGGCCGTCCGGAAGCTCCGCGAGCCGCGCTACCTGGTGGGCGCGGCCGCCATGGCGCTGTACCTGTGGAGCTTCCTCCTCCGCGGGGCGGTGCGCAGCCACACGGAGACCGGGCTTCTGCCCGTGCAGACCCACGGCGCCGTCCGGCTGGCCCTGGAACTCGCGGTGACGGCCATCGGCGCCCTGGCCGTGTTTTCCACCTGGACGCTGGGCAAGGACAAGCTGTCCTTCTCCTTCAATGAGGCCGAGGTGACGTGGCTGCTCAGTGGCCCCCTCAGCCGGCGCGCCGTCGTCCGCTACAAGGTGGGCGTCGGCCTGTTGCGGACGCTGCTCAGTGCGGTGCTGGTGACGCTGCTGTTTCGCCGGGGCCTGGCCGCCGCACTGCTACCCCTGGTGCTGGCCACTGCCCTCGGCTTCAGCCTGGTGTGGCTGCACTCGGCCCTCGCCTCCCTGGTGCGCGTCGGCTGGCACCACGCCGGGACGTCCCTGCAGCGGCGGACGCTGCTGGGCGGCCTCTTGCTGGCCGGCGTCGCGGGCCTCGTCTTTCGCGGGCTGCGCGCGGCAGGCCCCGTGCCCAGCTTCGCGCTGGAAGCCAACTTCGCCCTGGAGAAGCAGGCCCTCCTCGCGAACGGCACCGCCTGGCTGGGCCGGTTTGCCGGCGCCCCGGCCGTCGCCTGGGCGCGGTTGCCCGCCCGGGCGGTGCTGGACAGCGCCAGCGCGCGAAGCTTGGCGGAGGCCCTCGGCCCGCTGGCCGTGCTGGCTGGCTTCGCCGTGCTTCTCTTGACGGCGGTGCTGGTGCTGGACGTGCCGCTGGAGGAGGCGGCGCTTGCCTCCGCCGAGCGGCGCGCGCGCCTGGAAGCACGCCGCCGGCGCCGCGGGCTGCCGACACCGCGCTTGTCGCGGCTGCCCCGGCTGCGCGCTACCGGGGCGCCGGAGCTGGCACTGGCCTGGAAGAACTGGGCGGCCCTCCGGCGACTGTACGGCGCCGGCCTCGGCGTGCTGCTGGGCAGTCTCGGCGTCGGCGCGGGCCTGACGGCCTGGGCGGTGCTGCGCCGGACGCACGCCGGGGACTGGCGGCTGCTCGCCTCGCTGGTGGCCCTGCTGTTCGCCGTCTTCACCTTCTTCTTCGGGCCCCTCAGCACGCGCACGGACTTGCGCGCGGACTTAAGACGGCTGGACGTGCTGCGGACGTTGCCCCTCAGCGGACTTCAGGTGGTGCGCGGGGAGTTGCTGGCGCCCTTCCTCCTCCTCGGCGCCACGGAGGTGGCCCTCCTGGTGCTGTCGCTGGGGCTGTCGGCGGGCAGTCCCTTGCGCGGCTTCCCCTTGGCGGCCCGCCTGGGCTGGACGGCGGGCCTGGCGCTGCTGCTGCCGGCCGCGACCGCGTCCCTGTTGGTGGTCCAGAATGCGGCGGCCCTCGTCTTCCCCAGCCTCCTGGTGGACGACGAGGAGCGGGCGCCGCGGGGGGTGGAGGCCACCGGCAGCCGCCTCATCAGCCTCGGGGCCTCGCTGCTGCTTCTGCTGGTGGGCCTTCTTCCTGCCGGTGTGCTGGGCGTCCTGGTCGGCCTGGCCGCGCGCTGGGGAGGCGTCGGGCCGCTGTCCGCCACCCTCGGCTGCGCGTGTGCAGCCGCCGTGCTGGCGGTGGAAATTCACCTCGCCCTCCTCCTCATGGGGCGCGGGCTGGAACGGCTCGACCCCACCCGGGCTTAGGCAAAGGGAGCGGCTTCCATCGCCGTCAGTGTCATGCAAGAACGCTGGGCTTAGCCGTCTCCTCTTCAAGGCGAGGTCTTGTCGCCCGTGCGCTTCCTCTTGCGGCTCCTCATCACCGCCGTGGCGCTGTGGGTGGCCACCCGGGTGGTGCCCGGCATCCACTCCACCGGGAGCCCGGTGGCCCTCCTCGGCGTGGCGCTCGTCTTCGGCGTCGTCAACGCCTTCCTCGGCACCCTCATCAAGCTGTTCACCCTGCCCCTCACCGTCCTCACCCTGGGGCTGTTCGCCCTCGTCATCAACGCCTTCCTCCTCTTCCTCACCGCCCAGCTGTCGCAGTCCCTGGGCCTTGGCTTCTCGGTGGCCGGCTTCGTCCCGGCCTTCTGGGGGGCGCTCGTCATCGGCTTGACGCGCGCCGTGCTGCACCTCTTCCTCTCCGAGTCGAAGCAGCACGGCTAGGGCCGGGCTTCCCCCCCCCCAGGGTGCTCTCCGCCGGGGCGGGGCGCCTGACTTTTCTCCAAGACGGCCTCGTCCGCCGCAGCCACTAAGGGTACGTGGAAGGGGACAGCCTCTCAGAGAATATGGAGGAGGACTTGGTTGCCGGACGCGTCGCCATCGACCGCTACCGAGAGATGGCCCGCAACTTCTCGGCCTTCGAGACCACCATGCGCAAGCTGCTGGAGGAGATACAGGCCGAGGAGGAGGACCCCGCCGATGACCTGGCGGACCTCCTCGACCAGCTGCCGAAGCGGCTGAAGCCCTGACGGCGGCCCTTCTGTCAGGGAGTGATGCGCTCCATCATCCGCGCGAAGGGGATGGTCTCCCGCACGTGGTGCAGCCCGCACAGCCAGCCCACCGTGCGCTCCACGCCGAGGCCGAAGCCGGCGTGGGGCACGCTGCCGTAGCGGCGGAGGTCGAGGTACCAGCCGAAGGCTTCCTTCGGCAGGTGGTGCTCCTCAATCCGGGCCTCCAGCGTGGCCAGGTCATCCTCGCGCTGCCCGCCGCCAATAATCTCCCCGTACCCCTCCGGGGCCAGCACGTCCATGCCCAGGGCCACCTTGGGGTTGGCCGGGTCGCGCTTGAAGTAGAAGGCCTTCAAGTCGGTGGGGTAGCGGTGGACGATGACCGGCCGGTCAAACTGGTTGGCCAGCACCGTCTCCTCGTCGCCGCCGAAGTCATCCCCCCACTGGGCGGGGTGGCCGGCCTTCTGCAGCCTTTCAATGGCCTCGCTGTAGGTAATGCGGGGAAAGGGCGCCTTCACCGCCTCCAGCTTGCTGGTGTCGCGCTCCAGGACACCCTTCAGCTCGGCCCCGTGCTTCTCCAGGACGCGCTGCACCACGCTGGACACCAGGCGCTCGGCCAGCACCATGTCCTCCTCCAGTGTCATGTAGGCCACCTCCGGCTCCACCATCCAGAACTCGGTGAGGTGGCGGCGCGTCTTGCTCTTCTCGGCGCGGAAAGTGGGGCCGAAGCAGTAGGCCTTGCCCAGGGCCATGGCCGCCGCCTCCATGTACAGCTGCCCGGACTGGGTGAGGTAGGCCTGGCCGAGGTCGAAGTAGGGCACCTCGAAGAGGGTGGAGGTCCCCTCGCAGGCCGCCGGAGTGAAAATCGGCGCGTCGACGAGGGTGAAGCCGTCGTTGTCGAAGAAGTCGCGGATGGCCTTCACCACCGTGGCGCGCACGCGGAGGATGACGTTCTGCCGGGTGCTGCGCAGCCATAGGTGGCGGTTCTCCATCAGGTACGCCACCCCATGTTCCTTCGGCGTAATCGGGTAGCCGTCGGCGGCGTGCACCACCTGCAGGTCCTTCACCCCCAACTCAAAGCCCAAGGGGCTACGGGCGTCCTTGCGGACGGTGCCACGCACCAGAAGCGACGTCTCCTGGCCCAGGTGGTCGGCCTGCGTGAAGAGCTCCGGGGAGACGTCCCCCTTGAAGACGACGGCCTGGATGATGCCGCTGCCGTCGCGCAGCTGCAGGAAGTGCAGCTTGCCGCTGGAGCGCCGGCTGTAGAGCCAGCCGCGCAGCTCCACGTCCTGGTTTTCGTACTGGGCGATGTCCGCGATGCGGACCACGGGTAGGGCCATGGCGGCGCTGCTCGTAACAGATGCCGGGGCCTGGAGGCCACCCATCTGCCGCAACCCCTGGGGGGCCGACGGCAGGCGCGCCGCCCCCCGGGGATGGCTCCCGTGGGGGAGATTGCGCGACGCCCAGGCGGGCCGTATGAGAGACGGCTTCTATGAACGAGCGTTACGAGCCGAGGGCCATCGAGCCGAAGTGGCAGGCACGGTGGGCGGCGGAGGGAGTCTTCCGGGCGGACGGGCTGGCCGGTGCTCCGAAGAAGTACGTGCTGGAAATGCTGCCGTACCCCAGTGGCGCCATGCACATGGGGCACGTGCGCAACTACCTCATCGGCGACGTCTTCGCCCGCTACTACCGCATGCGCGGCTTCGACGTGCTGCACCCCATGGGGTGGGACGCCTTCGGGCTACCGGCGGAGAACGCCGCCATCAAGGAGGGCGTGCACCCGGCCATCCGCACCAAGGAGAACATCGAGGGCTTCCGCGCTGAGATGGCCAGCCTCGGCTACAGCTACGACTGGACGCGGGAGATTGCCACCAGCGACCCGGCCTACTACCGGTGGAACCAGTGGTTCTTCCTGCGGCTGCTCGAGCGGAAGATGGTGTACCGCCGCTTCTCCAAGGTGAATTGGTGCCCGAGCTGCCTCACCGTCATCGCCAATGAACAGGTGAAGGACGGACGCTGCGAACGCTGTGAGTCGGTGGTGGTGGAGCGGGAGATGCCGGAATGGGCCTTCCGGATTACGCGCAACAGCCAGGACTTGCTCGACGGGCTGGACCGCCTGCCCGAGTGGCCCGACCGCATCCTGGCCATGCAGCGCAACTGGATTGGCCGGAGCGACGGCACCGAGTGCGACTTCGTCCTGGAGGACGGCCGCGGGGCGGTGCGGGTGTTCACCACCCGCATCGACACCGTCTTCGGCTGCACCTACCTGGTGCTGGCCCCGGAGCACCCGCTGGTGGACGGGCTGGCCACCGGCCCGGACAGGGCCGCGGTGCGCGCCTTCGTCGAGAAGATGGCCAACACCCCGCGCGGCGAGCGCACCGCGGAGGCCGGCACCAAGGAGGGCGTCTTCACCGGCGCCTACGCGCGGCATCCCTTCACCGGGGACGCGGTGCCCATCTGGATTGCCAATTTCGTCCTGGCCGACTACGGCACCGGCGCCGTCATGGCCGTCCCGGGCCACGACAGCCGCGACTTCGCCTTCGCCCGCGCCTACCGCCTGCCCATCCGCCAGGTGGTGCAGCCGGCCGGCCCTGGCCACAAACCCCTCGGGCCCACCGACAGCTGGACGGAGCCCTTCACCGACGACGGCGTGCTTTTGGACAGCGGCATCTACTCGGGCCTTCCGTCGGCCGAGGCCCGCCACCGCCTGACGGCGGAGTTGCAGCGCCGCGGCCTCGGCACGGCCAAGGTGACGTACCGGCAGAAGGACTGGGGCTTCTCGCGCCAGCGCTACTGGGGCACGCCCATCCCCATTGTCTACTGCGAGAAGTGTGACCCGGAGCGGCACGGCATTCCCGTGCCGGATGACCAGCTGCCGGTGCGCCTGCCGGACATCGACGTCGAGAGCGTCCTCACCGGCAAGGGCGAGCCGCCGCTGGCCAAGGTGCCTTCCTTCGTCAACACCACCTGTCCGCGCTGCGGTGGCCCGGCGCGGCGGGAGGTGGAAACCATGGACACCTTCGTCGACTCCTGCTGGTACTACGCGCGCTACCTCTCGCCCAACCTGGACACCGCGCCCTTCGACGCCGCCCTGGCCTCGGCCTGGCTGCCGGTGGACGTCTACGTCGGCGGCCCCGAGCACGCGGTCATGCACCTGCTGTATTTCCGCTTCTGGAGCCGGTGGATGAAGATTCTCGGTCTGTCCCCGGTGGATGAACCGGTGACGCGCTTGATTACCCAAGGCATCGTCAATGGCCCGGACGGACGGAAGATGTCCAAGCGCTGGGGCAACGTGGTGGCCCCGAGCAGCATTGTCGGCCGCTACGGCGCGGACACCGTCCGCACCTACGTCCTCTTCGCCGGGCCGCCCGAGCGCGATTTCGACTGGAGCGACGACCAGGTGGAAGGTGCGCACCGCTTCCTCAAGCGGCTGTGGGCACTGGCGTCCACCCACCATGCGGCCGCCGCCGCGGCGCGCCACGCCGGCCCCTGGGAGGGGAGGGCGCTGGAGATTCGACGGCTGGCCCACAAGTGCGTGCGCCGGGTGGGGGAGTCCATTGAAAGACTCTCCTTCAACACCGCCATCGCCGGCGTCATGGAGTGTCTGAATGGCCTCGGCGTCGTGGAGACGCTGGGCAGCGAGGCCGAGAAGGCCGCCATGGGGGAAGCGATGAGGCTTCTGGCGCTGGTGCTGACGCCGTTTGCCCCGCACCTGTGCGAGGAGATTGCAGAGGCCTACGGGGCGACGGAGTGCACCGTGACACAGCCGTGGCCCGCGTACGAGGCGGCCCTCGTCGTCGACGACGTGCTGCCGTATGCGGTGCAAGTCAACGGCAAGCTGCGGGCCGAGGTGCAGCTGCCGGCCTCCGCCGGCGAGGCCGAGGTGCGGGCGGCGGCCGAGGCGGAGGCGCGCGTGCAGGCGCACCTGACGGGGCGCTTCGTCCGCAAGGTGGTCTTTGTCCCACGCCGCCTCATCAACTTCGTGGTGGGGTGAGGGTGCGGCGCCCGCTGGCCCTGGGACTGCTTGTCGTCGGGTGCGGCTACCACTTCACCGCCGGCGGCCCGGGCTTTGCTGGGGGCACCCGGCCGGTGTTTGTCCCGACGGTGGTGAACAAGACGTCCGAGGCCGGGCTGGAAGTCGTCTTCACCGACGCGCTGCGCGAGCAGCTGGGCCGGGTGGGCGTCCTCGGCGGGGAAAGCAGCCCGGCGCACCTGGACGGAGAAATTCTCGCGGTGAGTGCCGCGCCGGCCGTCCTCTCCAGTTCCAGCGCGCCCCGTCCGCTGCAGCCCGTCAGCTACCGCGTGCACGTGGTGATGCGGGTGAAGCTGTACCGCGGCACGGAACTGCTGACGCAAACCGACGTGGCCGGGGACGAGGATTACCTGCAGGGACAGCGCCCGGACATCCTCACCGTGGAAGCCAACCGGGTGGCGGCGCTGAGGCGCCTCGCCGCCGCGCTGGCCCAGGACGCCTACGTGCGGCTGGCGGCCGGCTGAGCCTTGAGGGCGCGCGCCAGTCGGGAAATGCGCCGCGCGGCGTTGCGCTTGTGAAGGACGCCCTTGCTGGCGGCCGTGCTCAACGTCTTCATCGCATCGCGTAGCGCCTGCTGCGACGCGGCAACGTCCTTGGTGGCGAAGGCTTCGCGGGCTTGCTTCACCGCGGACTTCACCTGGGTCCGCACCGACTGGTTGCGCGCACGCCGCACGCCATTCTGTCGGGCACGCTTCTCGGCTGACTTCGTGTTGGCCACGTCCGCTCCAGCAGCTGCGAAAAAGGTGGGAAAGGGGGCCCTCAGTACCGGACCCAAGGGGGGGCGTCAAGCTGGTCCCTCCCCAGCCGCGCCCCGGCCCGCGGTGGCGGCGCTGCCTGTGGAGAAACCCGGGCGTCTGCGCGCTAACCCTCGGGCAGCAAAGGGCGAGTGCACGTGCTGCAGGAAGCGGCACGGCCGCGCGCCGCCCGAGCCGTCGCCTCACCGCTGTCACCTCCCACAAGCTTGCCCCCAGGTTTCAGACAGGTCCTGTGGGAAGCGCAGCCTGCTCGACCGCAGAGGTACGACACCTCACCACCACTGAATGACCCGGGTCAGAGAAGACGCAGGCCCCTTCTGCGACGTCGTCCACCGTCCCGCCCGCTGTGCGCAGCGCTTTCAGAAGGCGCGGGACGTCCACCAGAAGGCGCGCGTCGAGCTCCGCCGGGTGGCCACTTGGCCCGACGACGAAGGACAGCGCGACGCCGCCCGTCTCGCAGCGCACGGCCCTCTCCTCCACCGTGACGGCCCAGCCCAAAAGCGGCCCCACCGTCTGCCAAAAGGCGGGACTGTGGGTGGCCACGGGCAGCCGGACCGCCACCACCTCGGCCTGCGGCCGGTGCAACGGGCGGGGCAGCGCCGCCTCCTCGGCCTTCGCCTGCACCCACAGGGCCTCCATCTGCGCCAGGGTGGCGGTGCCGAAGGGGACGCCCTGGGCCAAAAGGCCGCGCTCCACCACGTGGAAGCGTTCTGTGAAGCGGCGGTTGGCCGCCCGCAGCGCGTCCTCGGCCGGCGTGGCTAGAAAGCGGGCCAGGTTGGCCAGGCTGAAGAGGACGTCCCCCAATTCGTGTTCCACCGCCGCCGGGCGCCCGGAGGCGATGGCCCCGTCGAGTTCCCGCAGCTCCTCCTCCAGCTTGCGCCGCACTTGCGCCACGTCCGGCCAGTCGAAGCCGATGCGCGAGGCCTTCTCGCCCAGGCGCTCGGCGCGCAGCAGCGCCGGCGCCGCCGACGGCACGCCGTCCAGCACGGACCCCACCTTGCCCGTCTTCTCCAGCCGCTCCTCGGCCTTCAGCCGGGCCCAGTTGGCCAGCACCTGCTCGGCCCCCGCCACGTGCAGCGCGCCGAAGACGTGCGGGTGGCGGCGGGTGATTTTTTCCGAGATGGCATCCGCCACGTCGGCCAGCTGGAATTCCCCAATCTCGCTCGCCAGCTGCGTGTGAAAGACAATCTGGAAGAGGAGGTCCCCCAGCTCCTCGCACAGGGCGCGCCACGCGCCACCCTCCGAGATGCGGTCCATCTCGTCCAGCACTTCATAGGTTTCCTCCACCAGGTAGGGCCGCAGGCTCCGCAAGTTCTGAGCCCGGTCCCAGGGACAGCCGCCCTCGGCGCGCAAGCGCGCCATGATGGCCTGAAGTTTTTCCACTGCCTCGCCCGTGCGTGCCATGCGCCCTGCCAGGGCTAGCACGCCGGAGCGACGGGTTGGCGGCTGTCGAGCAGCTGCAGCGTCTCGGCCACTGTCAGCCGCGCGGCCGCGTCCACCAACAGCGAGGCGAGGCCCTGCCGCAAAAGGTCCACGCGCGCCCGGTGGTGCACGTCGGCCAGCAACAGCTCGAGTCCGCGGGCGCGCAACTCCGACTGGAGGCGCCGCATCATGTCTCCGGCGGAGACGTCCAGGTCCGTGGTGAAGCTCATGTCCAGAAGGAGGCGCCGGAGGCCGGGCGGCGCGGCGGCCGCGGCGGCAAGAATGCGCGCTTCCACCGACTCGGTGTTGAAGTAGAGAAGGGGCCCGTCGACGCGCAGCACCAGCGTCCCCGGCGGGCGCCGGGCCTCCGGGTGCCGGGCGCGGTCCGCGTACTGCAGCGCCCCCTCCAGCGCGCCGAGCTCCGAGACGCCCAAGGAGGCCTCGGCCCGGAGGATGAGGGCCAAAGACAGCAGCGCCGCCACCAGCACGCCCTGGAGGATGCCGAGGTACACCACCCCGACGCCGGCCACCGCTGCCACCGCCAGCGCGCTGGGACTCACCCGGGCCAGGCGCACCAATTCCGTCACGTCCAGAAGCCGGGTGACGGAGGCCACCACCAGCGCGGCCAGCGTGGCCCGCGGAAGCCAGGAAAAGGCGCCCACCAGGAAGAGGAGGAGGAGCGCCAGCCAGCCGGACGTCACCACCAGCGACAGCGGCGTCCGCGCGCCAGCCCGGGAATTCACCGCGGTTTGAGAGAAGCCCCCGCCGGCCGGGTAGCCCTGGGTGAAGGCCAGCACCGCGTTGGACGCGCCCAGCGCCAGCAGTTCCTGGTTGGCGTCCACCTTTTCCTCCGTGCTGGAGGCGAAGGCCCGTGCGCTCGCCATGCCCTCGAGGTAGGCCAGAAGGAAGCAGGCCAGGGCCAGCGGGAAAAGCTGCCGCACTTCCTGCACGTCCACCGCCGGCAGGACGAGGTGGGGAAGGCCCCGGGGCACCGGCCCCACCAGCGGCACGCCCCGGGCCTGTAGCCCCCACAGCACGGCAGCCCCGGTGGCGGCGAGTACCACCAGAAGCCCTGCCGGCAGCCGCGGCCACTGCCGCTGTCCCACTTCCAGAAGCAGAAGGCACCCGAGGCCGACCGCCAACACCCACGGCTGGGCCTGCCGCGCGTGCTGCAGCAGGTGCCAGGCCCGCGACAGCGTGTCATGCCCGCCCGGGGGGACACCCAACAGGGCGGGCAGCTGCGTCACGGTGATGACCAGGGCGGCGCCAAACTTGTACCCGGTGAGGACGGGCTGGCTGAGGAAGTGGGCGATGCCGCCCCAGCGCAGGGCCCCGGCTGCCAGCGCCAATGCGCCGACGAGGAGCGCGGCCGTCCCGGCCAGCGCCGCGTAGCGGTGGGCGTCGCCGGCGGCCAGCGGCGCCACGCTGGTGGCCACCACCAGCGAGATGGCCGACGTCGGCCCCAGGGACAGCCGCCGCGACGTCCCCAGGGCGGCGTACACCAGCCCGCCGAAAAGGTAGCCCGACAGGCCGGCCACCGGTGGCAGGCCGGCCAGCAGCGCATAGGCCACCGCGTTGGGGACGGCGTAGGCGGCCAGCGTCGTCCCGGCCAGCACGTCCGGCAACAGCCACGCCCGCTGGTAGCCGGGGAGCCAGCGAAACACGGGAAGCGCAGCAGCGAGGCGTCGCATGGGTGGCCGAGACAAGGAGGCCTTCTGCAGCTTAGCCAGGCTGGCTGCCGCGCTCCCCGGCGGGGCGCCTCGGGCGTCGCGGGAGGGGCCGAGGCTACTGGAAGAGTTCGCCTACCGGGACAATGCGTACGTCGTCCTCTCCGCGCGCACCGAACGGCAGGGTGGCGACGACCGTATCCTCCGCCGTCACCGCCGCGGGAGGCACCTGGGCTTTGCCCTGCGCGTCCTTGGGCAGGCTGCGCGGCGAGGGGGCGTTGGCCAGAATGGCCTGCTTCAGGGCCGACGCGTCGGGGGTGACGATGACGATTTGCACGTCCTCCGGGTGCACCCAGCGGCGCCAGGCGTCATTCACCTGGGCTGTTGTCACCCCGGGCAGCGCCGCGTGCCAGCCCTTCAGGAAGTGCTTCACGTCGAGGAACTGGTCATCCAGCGCGTAGCCCAGCTTGCGTGCGTCCGTCTGGGCGAAGAGCAGCACGTAGCCGTCGAGGAAGCTCCGCGTTCGCGCGACTTCTTGGTCGGAGAAGGGCTCTTTCCCCACCGAGCGCGGTAACTCATAGAGCGCCGCGCGCAGGGCGAAGAGGGCGTTGTCGTGCTGCACCGGGCGAAGCCAGATGCTGAAGGCCTGCTGCCGGCGGGCCACGGGGAGGCCAACCTCCTTCGAGCGCGGGGGGTGCGGGGCCGCTCGGGATTAGCGCGACCGGCCCCCGGAGCAACAAGGCCGGTGTAAGCCGACACCGGGGCCGGTGGTCGGTCGCCACGGGTCCAAAGGCACTCCAGCGGTGCGAAGCATTGCGGTGCGCCATTGCTCGCGTAGGATGACGGCCTAAGCATGCGTCTCTTTGGCCCCCGCGGCACGTGCGCGCTTGCCGCATTGCTGGCGCTGCTTCTGGCGCGAGCGGCGCTCGCTCAGGTGGAGCCGTCGCGCCCGGTGGAGGAGCTCGAGCAGGAGCCTCCCCGGCGGCCGCCGCCGCGAAAACCCGTGCCACCGCCCCCCGAGGCGCCCGTCGTCCCGCGGGCGGCCGCGCCGCGCGCCCCCGAGACGGTTGCACCCAAGCCGGCCGAGCCGCCGGCAGCCGCCCCGGTAGCGGCGCGGCCCCTGCCCCTTCCCATTCTCCCCACGGCCGGCGATTCGGAGCTGCTCGCCACGTTCCGCCGCTGGCAGCAGGCCGAGCGCGACGGGGCCAGCCGCGTGGCGGAGGGGGCACGCAGTGAGCTGCTCAGCCTGCGCGAGGAGCTGGGCGTCTCGGACCTGGAACCGATGAGTGTGGCCATGCTGCGCGCCGCCGCCGAACGCAGAAAGCGCGAGGACAACCGGGGCAGCGTGGAACTGGCGACCACCGCGGCGGCGCTCTCCCCCAACGTCCCGTACGTCTACCTCGGGCTGGCCCGCGCGCAGCTGGCGGAGGAGCCGCTGGCCTGGGGCCGGGTGTGGACGTCCCTCAAGACGGCCGCCCGGGCCTTCTGGGAGGACCCGCGCTACGCACGCGCTGGCCTGGGCGACCTCGGCACCGCCTTGCTCTTCGCCTGGGTGGCGACGGCGGTGGCGGCCATGGCGGTGCTGTTCCTCCGGCACGCGCCGCTGCTGTTCCACGACGTGCACCACCTCTTCCCCCGGGCCGTGGCGCGCTGGCAGACGGCCGCGCTGGTGCTGCTGCTCTTGCTGCTGCCGTTGGTGTTTCACCTCGGCCTGGCGGTGGAACTCCTCGTGGTGCTGGCCGCCCTCACCCTTTACCTGTCTGCCACCGAGCGCGTGGTGGCCCTCGTCCTGGTGGCCGGCCTCGGAGTCGTTCCGCTGGCGGCCGGGGGGCTCGCCTCGGCCACCGCCTTCGCGGGGACGCCGGCCGAGGACGTCTACCTTCTGGAACGCGGCGGGCTGGAAGCGGCCGCCGCCGCGGCGCAGGTCCGCTCGCGGGGCAATTCCACCTTTCAGGAGCTGTACGCGCTTGGCCGGTATGAAGCTCGCCGGGGCCACCTGGCCGAGGCCGAGGTGGCCTTCAACGCGGCCGCCGCCCAACGCCCGGCCGACGCGCGCCTCCTCACTCAGGAGGGCAACCTCGCCTTCGTGCAGGGAAAGCTGGACGCTGCCGCCCAGCTGTACGGTCGGGCCAGCGAGGCCAACCCCACGCTGGTCGAGGCGTACTGGAATGCGGCCAAGCTGCACCGGCGCCGCGCCCGCACGATGAATGACGACACGGTGGGGGCGGAGCTCGACCGCGCCCAGACCGCGATGGCCTCCGCCCTGCGCCTGGATGAACGCCTCGCCCAGCGCCAGGACCCGCCGGACGACAAGCCCCTCATGAATCGCCTCCTGCTCAGCCCGGCCCTGTCTCCGGTCGACCTCTCCACGCTGGCGGACGTGCAGGGGCGCGCGGCGCGGGTCCGGGCGCAGGCCTCGGCCACCCTGCTCGGCGGACTCGATGCGTCCACCGGGGCCCTGGTGCCGCTGTTGGTGGGGGCCCTTTTGGTGGCCTTCGGCCTGTGGCGCGCCGGGCGCGGGGTGAGCCACGCCTGCGACAAGTGCGGCCGGCCGGTGTGCCGCCTTTGTGACCCGCAGCTGAGCGTGGGCAGCCAGTTCTGCGCCCAGTGCGTCAACGTCTTTGCCCGGCGCGGCGTCGTCCCGCCCCTTCTCAAGGTCAACAAGGAGATGGAGGTGCGCCGCCACCGCGCCCGCTCCAGCCGGATCGCCTACGGCTTGGGCCTCGTGTGCGGCGGGCTGGGCCACGTCTTCAGCGGCGCGGCCCTGCGCGGCACCGGGTACGCCTTCCTCTTCCTGTTTGCCGCGGCCTGCGTCGTCACCCGCGAGGGTGTGCTGCGCGCCCCGTACGGTCCGGCCCCGGAGTTGCTCCGGCTGGTACCGCTCGCCCTGCTGGCGGCGGCGGTGGCCTTCTTCTCCCTGCGCGGTCTCTCCCGGAAGGCCTAGAGGACGCGCCATGGCACTCAACGGGACGCTGCGGGACTTCGGCATCGCGGACATCCTGCAGCTCATCGCCCAGCAGCAGAAGACGGGCACCTTGCACCTCGAGGCCAAGGACCAGGAGGTGCACATCGGCTTTCAGGACGGCGTCATCGTGCAGGCCGAGAGCGCCACGCGGCGCAAGAAGGACCTGTTCGGGACCATGCTGGTGCGCGCGGAGATTATTACCGAGCAGCAGCTGGAGGAGGCGCTCGAGACGCAGAAGCGCACGCTGCAGCGCCTGGGTGACGTGCTGGTGAGCACCGGCGTCATCACCAAGGAGCGCTACCGGCAGATGGCGCAGCTGCAGTTCAATGAAACCCTGTACCGCCTCTTCTCCTGGAAGAGCGGCACGTACGCCTTCGAGCAGGAAGCCGTCCACTATGACCCGGCTGACGTCACTCCGGTGCGCGCCGAGTCGGTGCTCATGGAGGGCTTCCGGATGGTGGACGAGTGGCCCGTCATCCGAAAGCGCATCCCCCGCTACGACATGGTCTTCGAGAAGGCCAAGGAGCTGCCAGCGGCGCGGGGCGAGCTGAACGAGGGCGGCGAGGAGCGGCGCGGCCGGGGCGACTTCGCCTCCTTTGGCGAGGCCGAGCGGCGCATCTACGCGCTGGTGACGCCGGTGCGCGACGTGCGCAAACTCATCGACCTGTCCTGCCTGGGCGAGTTCGAAACCTGCAAGGCGCTCTGCAACCTCGTCAACCTCGACTACCTGAAGGCCCTGCCGGCCCTGGGAGACCCGGACCCGCTGCAGGACGAGGTCAGCGTGCTCGACCGCGTGCGCGGCACGCTGGGGCGCATCGCCGTCAGCACCGTCGTCCTCGCCGGCCTGGTGCTGGTGGCCGTCAGCAGCAACCTCAACCCGTGGAGCCTCTCGGGCTCGGCGCGGACGGGCTTCGAGGAGTCGGCCGTCCAGCAGGCGGTGGCCCGGGCCCAGGTGAGCCGCCTCGAAGCGGCGCTGGACGTCTACCGGCTGGAAAAAGGGGAGTACCCACCCTCGCTGCAGGCCCTGGTGGACACATCCCTGGTGAGCCCGAGCGACCTGCGTTACCCCTGGCGCGACCCCTACTACTACCGCCGGGTGGCGCCCCAGCGGTTCATCCTCCTGCCTCCCCTCAGGTAGAGTCCCTTTCCCCCCGGGGGAGAGAGGCCCGTTGCCCCTGGGGACCCCCGAAAGAAAGCGCACGTTGGCTTCCCACCGTCCTGCCCAGGCTCGCGTTCCCACGGCCAAGCTGGAGCTGCGGGACAGCGACGTCGCGCTGGCCCTGGGCGGCCACCAGGGGGAAAACCTGAAGGTGCTGGAGCGGCGCCTCGGCGTGCGCGTCGGCCAGCGCGGCACGGAATTGCACCTGTCGGGCCCGGCCGAGGCGGTGGGCTTCGCCACGCGGCTTCTGGAACAGCTGGAGCGCGCGGTGCTGGCCGGCCGACCGGTGTACCGCGAGGACGTTGAGCAGGCCATCAAGGTGCTCGGACGCGACGGGGAGGTGGAGGACCTGGCGGACCTCTACTCGGGCGTCGTCCTCGGCCGCTCCGGACGCCAGGTGGTGCCGAAGAGTCTGACGCAGAAGCACTACGTCGAGGCCATCCGCACCCACGACATCGTCTTCGGCATCGGCCCGGCCGGCACGGGAAAGACGTACCTGGCCATGGCCATGGCGGTGGCCGCGCTGCAGGAGCGCAAGGTGAAGCGGATTATTCTCGCCCGGCCGGCGGTCGAGGCGGGCGAGAAGCTGGGCTTTCTCCCGGGAGACCTGGCCGAGAAGGTGAATCCCTACCTGCGCCCTTTGTACGACGCCCTGCACGACATGATGGACCCGGCGCGGGCCGTCCAGCTGGTGGAGCAGGGCACGGTGGAGGTGGCCCCGCTGGCCTTCATGCGCGGGCGCACCCTCAACGACGCCTTCGTCATCCTCGACGAGGCGCAGAACACCACCGTCGAGCAGATGAAGATGTTTCTCACCCGCCTCGGCTTCCACAGCAAGGCCGTCATCACCGGGGACGTGACGCAGGTGGACCTCCCCACGGGCCGTCCCTCCGGCCTCTCCCACGCCCAGACGCTGCTGGCGGACGTCCCCGGCATCGCCTTCACCCATTTCACCGAGCTGGACGTGGTGCGCCACCCGCTGGTGCAAGCCGTCATCCGCGCCTACGCCCGCGACGAAGCCGAGGCCCAGGCGCGCCGGGCCGAGGAGGCGCAGCCGCCCGCTGAGGTCCGCAAGGCCCAGGGCGAGACGCCCGGAAGCATTGGCCCCGGCAGTGTGCCTCCTTGAGGCACGTCCCCCTCCCGTCTTAGCGTCCCAGGGCAGGGCTTGCCCCCCCCCACCGTCGCCAGCCTTTCCCCGCTTGCCGCAGGGCCCCATGCCACCTCCCTCCCCTGAAAGCGCCCCTCCGGAGGCTCCCCCCCCGGCGGCGCCCCCCGGTGGTGAGCGCACGACGCCGGGATTCGCCCTGGTGCTGCTGGTGCTGGTGGCCGCCGCGGCCTCCCTGGCGCTCACCCGGGGGCTGACGGCCCAGGCCGTTCCGGAACTCGGGGCGGCCGACGTGGGCAAGCCCTTCCAGAGCACCAGCCCGGCCGGGTTGAAGGCGGCGCGGGACTACGACGTCGTGGACCGAGGACGCACTGAGGTGCGGCGGCTGGAGGCCCGGTCCAGCGTCCTCAGCGTCTACGACTACAACCCCGGGGTGCTGGTGGAGGCGCGGGCGGCGCTCCACGAGGCCTTCTCGGAGCTGCGCGCCACACTCGCGCGCCTGGAGCCCGAGACACGCACCGGGACACGCGCCCGCCGCGCGGGGCCCCCGGAATCCTCCCTGGGCCTTCTGGCCGTCCGCGAGGCCTTCGAAAAGCGCCTCTTCCCGCTCGAGGACGAGGACTTCCAGGCCCTGGTCCAGGCGCACGCGTCGCGCGAGAGCCAGGATGCGGTGGACGCGCTGCTGCAGCACGCCTACCTCTCGCCGGTGGTGGCCTCGCGCGAGGAACTCGGCAGTGCGAGCGCCCTGGCCGTGCGCCAGCTCGGCGAGGGGGTGGAACGCATCACGTCGCCATCGACGCCGTCCGTCCTCGACGTGCGCGAGGCGCGCGCCGAGGTCGAGCGCTTCGCCTCGCTTCCGGGAAACCTGCTGCCCGACGCGCCCGCGGCGCTCCGCCGCGCGGTGCTGCGGCTCGCCAAACGGCTGGTGCGTCCGGACCTCACCGTCAACACCGCGGAAACCGAGGCCCGCCGGACGGCGGCCGCCGCGGCGGTGAAGGACGCCATCATCCAGGTGAAGCGCGGACAGAAAGTCATTGGCGACGGGGACCTAGTGACCGAGGACCACCTGCGACTCCTTGAGGCCATGCGCGCCCAGAGCGACCAGCTGGACCGCGTGCAGGTCCAGCTCGGGGCGATGGGGGTGGTGGCGCTCCTCCTCTGGGCGGCCTGGAGTTTCCAGCGCCGGGCCTTCAGCCAGCGCCGGCGCCCGTCGCGCCGGGACGCGCTGCTGCTCAGCGTCGTGCTGGTGGGCGTGCTGGCCGGCTGCCGGCTGTGGATGCTGCTGGCGGAGGCGCTGCACGACCGGTCCGGCCGCATCCCGCTGGAGGCCCTCTACGCCCTCATGCCGGTGGCGGCCGGCGCCATGCTGGTGCGCTTCGTGCTGGATGCCCGGGCGGCGCTCTTCTTCTCGGTGGTGGCGTCCTGCCTGTTGGGAGTCATGCTGGGCAACTCCGTCCCCTGGGCCATCTTCGCTCTGGTGGGCTCACTGGTGGCGGCGGACCACATTGGCCGGGCCAAGGACCGGGCCGGCATCTTCCGGGCGGGCGTCGCAGTGGGGCTGGCCTCGGCGGCGGTGCTGGCAGCCTTCGCGCTCGCCGACGGGAAGGGGACGCTGCAGGACACGGCAGTGACGGCGGGCTTCGCGCTGGTGGGCACGGCCATCGGCGTGCCGATGGCCGTCCTCGCCCTGACGCCGCTGGTGGAAGTCGTCTTCGGCTATGCCAGCGACTTGCGACTGCTGGAGCTTGCCAACCTCAATCACCCGGCGCTGAAGGAACTGATTGTCCGCAGCCCGGGCACCTACCACCACAGCATCCTCGTCGGCAGCCTGGTGGAGTCGGTGGCGGAGGAGATTGGCTGCAACCCGCTGCTGGCCCGGACGTGCGCCTACTACCACGACATCGGCAAGGGGAAGAATCCGCTGTACTTCGGGGAGAACCAGAAGGGGGAAAACCCCCACGACTGCCTGGCGCCGGCCATGAGTGCCGTCATCATCAAGCGCCACGTCACCGACGGGCTGGAGCTCGCCCGGCAATACCGGCTGCCCCGGGCCGTCGTCGACGTCATCGCCCAGCACCACGGAAGCCGTCTGGTGGGCTACTTCCACCACAAGGCGCTCCGCGAGCTTGAGCAGCGCGAGGGCAGCCCGGCCCCGGACGAGGCCATCTACCGCTACCCCGGCCCCAAGCCGCAATTCCGGGAGGCGGCGCTGGTGATGATTGCCGATGCCGTCGAGGCGGCTAGCCGCTCCATGCCCGAACCCACCCGGGAGGAATTGCAGGCCCTCGTCCAGCGCATCATCAACGTCGTCTTCAGCGAGGGACAGCTGGACGAGTGCGACTTGACGCTGCGGGACCTCAACGTGCTGGCCCGTTCTTTCCTGCACACCCTGGAAGCCATCTACCACGCCCGGCCGGAGTACCCGCCGGGGGCGGTGGGCGGCCGTCCGCAGCAACTCGGCCTCGCCTCGGTGGTGGCCGAGTCGCGCCGCGCTGGCGGGACGCCGCCCGCGCGCCGCTAGCCGACGGCTTCGCGGGCCGCGCCTTCGGCCGGCCCGACCAGGCGCCGGCACGCCGACCGCGGCCCCGAGGTGAGGGCGGCCTTTGGACGGGGCCATTCCCACGGAGACGTCCTTGGGCAGCGAGAACTCGCTCCGCAGAATTTTCGCCGTGACGCTTAGGCCAGGGCCACTGGGGACAGCAGGTTTTGACGGAAGACCTCGCTCACCGGGCGCCTGGGACCCGGTCGGCACGACTACCTGCTGCACGTAAATACGGGAGTTATCAAACACGACACGTAAGTCGTAGGTGTCCGAGCAGGTGTCAAGTGCCCTAGGCTCCTCGCCGAAAGCCCGTGGCCCCCAAGAGCGACAGCGCCCTGCCTCCCTGGACGTTTCTCACCAACCACGCGCACGTGCTGCTGTGCGTCTGGGAGGACGCCGACGCCCGGGTGCGCGACATCGCCCCCAAGGTGGGCATCACCGAGCGCGCCGTGCAGCGCATCCTCCGCGAGCTGGAGGGCGAAGGGTACCTGCAGCGCCAGCGGGTGGGCCGTCGCAACCGCTACAGCGTGCGGGCCGAGCTGCCGTTCCGCCATCCGCTCGAGCGGCACGAACGGATTGCCGTCCTCCTCACCCTGGTGGCCGCACGGCGCCGGAACCCGGGGCGCCCGGGGGCCGCGCGCCGCCCGGCTCGCACCGAGCGGGCCTGAGGGCCCGTCCCCACCGTCCCCGCGCGCAGTCGCTTTTCCAGGCCGGTCCAGGCTTTACTTCCTCCGAGGAAGTAATGGGGGCAGGGGAGGGGCTGGCGGCCTCGCCCCACAGGTGGCGTCGCGGCCCTGCTGACTGTCCGCCCTTCCTGGGGAGGTGGCCGGTGCTCAAGGCAGAAA
The DNA here is from genome assembly GCA_017881265.1 of Myxococcaceae bacterium. Taxonomy (GTDB): domain Bacteria; phylum Myxococcota; class Myxococcia; order Myxococcales; family Myxococcaceae; genus JADGRA01. The sequence continues at coordinate 48,489 of JADGRA010000051.1, forward strand.
TGTGGGTGCACGGCACGGCGTTCCAGCCGGAGGAGCCGGTGGTGTTCTCAGCGCGTCGGGGCTGGGGAGGCTTCTTCCGCGGCAACCCGTCCGTCTACGACAAGCTGTCGCACCAGTGGGCCGGGCCGCTCAGTGTCACCCATTGGTTTCATGTCGCGGTGCCCACCCCGGTCATCCTCGACGGCGTGCGGCCGCGCTTCACGCGGCTATTTCTTCTGTACCACGCAGACCAGGCGTGGCTGCGGCAGGTGCACCTATGGGACGGGCCGCGCCGGGTGCACGGCTTCGACCTCTCGGGCGTCAACGCCACCGGCACGCACCAGCACGAGCTGGACGACTTGAATACCTTTCGCCTGGACGAGAGCCGCACCATCCGCTTCGCCCTGGGCATCTCAGTGCAGGTGGAGTTCCAGCGCGGACAGCTCTCCAACCTGCACCTGGGGGGAGGGGAGATTCTCTTCAGCGCCGCCGGCGCGGACTTCGAGGTCTAGTTGGGCGCCGCCCGTAACCAGATTGACGTCTTCGTGGAACACCCCTCGGCCGGCCGGTGGGGCGAGCACCTCGAGGAGAAGGCCAAGCGCCTGGCGCGCAAGCTGGATTTGCGCAGCGTAGCGCTCGCGGTGACGCTCACCACCGACGCGCACATCCGCACCCTCAACCGACGCTGGCGCCTGAAGAACCACGCCACCGACGTCCTCAGCTTCCCCGGCGGACCGCCGCCGCCTGGCTGGCCCGGGCCGCTGGTGCTGGGCGACGTCGTCATCTCCCTGGACACGGCGCGGCGGGCGGCGAAGCACGAGGGACGGCGTCTCGCCGACGAGCTCGACCGCTACCTGGCCCACGGGCTGCTCCACCTTCTGGGGCATGACCACCACCGGCCGCCTGCTGCCCGCCGGATGGCCACCCTCGAGGACCGCCTCCTTGGAGGCCCGGGCATGGTGCGGGCTGTCGTCCCGCCGCCTCGCCGCCGCCGTTGAAGGGGCCCCCGCCCGGGCCGTCCCTGGCCCCTGGGCGTCGCGGGGGCCGGGCCGTCGTGAGGGCGTCGCATTGCCCCTGGGGCACTTTCTGCTAGAGGGGGCAGCCGCCCCCCGCGCATGGCCACAGCCCTCCCCCCTTCTTCCACACCGGCCGCCGTCACCGCCGCGGACGTGGGCCCACGGCCCCAGCGCCTCCTCACGCTGCGACGTCTCGGACTGCTTTTGCTGTCGGGCCTTCTGGGCGCTGCGGCCTTCCCGCTCGCCTTCCCCTTCGGGCCCCGGCGCGAACTGTTCGCCAGCGGCGTCCTGGAACCGCTTGCCTTTGTGTGCCTCGTCCCCCTGCTGTGGGCCCTGCGGGGGCTTTCTACCCGCAAGGCCTTCGCCGCCGGGCTGCTGGCGGGCGTCGCCTTCTTCAACGGCACCTTCTGGTGGGTCAACGTGGCGATGACCGCCTTTGGCGGCATGCCCAACTACCTCAGCATCCCGGCGCTCGAGCTCCTCATCCTCTACTGCGCCGTCCACTGGGCGCTCGGCGCCTGGGCCATCCACACCATGGACGTGCACCTGGGCTGGCCGGCCGGCTGGACGGTGGGCCCGGTGTGGATGGCCATCGAGTTGCTCCGCAACTACTCCCTCTCCGGCTACCCGTGGACCAACCTCGGCTACTCCCAGGCGCGCAACCTCTACTTCAGCCAGATTGCCTCCCTGGCCGGTGTCTACGGCATTGTCCTCGCCTTGGGCGTGGTGAATGGCGCCCTGTACGAATCGCTTCGCTGGCGCCTCCTTCAGGAGCGGCTGGTGCCCCGCGCGCTCCTTTCGACCGCGGGCGGGGTGCTGGTGCTGGGGCACCTGTATGGGGCCTGGCGCGTGCACAAGTGGGACGCCCTCATCGCCGCCGCCCCCACGGTGCGCGTGGCGGTGGTGCAGGGCAACATCGACCAGAAGCTGAAGATGGTGCAGGGCAGCCGGGCGGGCCTCATCCTCGGCCGGTACGTGCCGGCCACGGCGGCGGCGGACGCCGCCGGGGCGGAGCTGGTGGTGTGGCCCGAGGCGGCCTACCCCCTGGCCTTCCCCACCGGGGTGACGTCCGTCGAGGGCGCCGGCCTCGACGGCGTCCTCAGCAAGTCGCGGCTCCTAATCGGCGTGGACGTCTATGACCCGCGCGATTTGCGCCGGGGCAATGAGAATGCCGCCTTCCTGGTGGGCCCGGGGCTGGCGATTGAGCACCATTGCGTGAAGCACCACCTGGTGCCCTTCGGCGAGTACATGCCGCTCCACATGGACGAGTGGCTTCCCATCCAGAACCTGGTGCCGGGCACCTTCGCACCGGGGGCCGACCTCAGTCCGGCGCTGCTGCGGCGGCAGCAGGGACCGCCGGTGAAGCTGGGCATCGAGATTTGCTACGACGCCATCTTCCCCGAAATCTCGCGGGAGCTGGTCCAGCGCGGCGCCGACGTTCTGGTCAACATGACGAACGACGCCTGGTACGGCTTCTCCTCGGCCAACTTCCAGTTCCTCCGCAAGGTGGCCATGCGCAGCGTCGAGACCGGCCGGCCCTTCGCCCGGGCGGCAAACACCGGGGTGAGTGCCTTCATCGACCCGCTGGGGCGGGTGAGCCAGGCCACCTCCATCGGGCTGACCGAGAGCGACCGGCCCCGGGTGACGGCGGCGGAACTGGTGGGCCCGGAGTGGCGGATGGCCGACCTGCCGCTGCTGAAAGAAACCACGGTCTACGTTGCCCTCGGCGACATTCCCGCCTACCTTGCGTCGCTCTTTTCGGTGGGCGGCACCCTGCTGGCGCTCGTCCGCGCCCGTCGGAAGCGCCGACCGGCCGAGGCCACCTGAGGAACCCGCATGCCAGTGGACGTGAATGAACAGCTGAAGGCACTCGAGGCGCGACTGCAGGCGCTCCGGGGGACTCTTTGACGTCGACCGCAAGCGGTCGCGCATCGCGCAAATCGAGCGCGACGCCTCCCAGCCCGACTTCTGGAACGACAACGCCAAGGCGCAGGGCGTCCTGAAGGAAAAGGCCCAGCTCGAAGCCACGGTGGCGTCGGTGGAGCGCATTCACTCCGGGCTCCAGGACGTCCAGGCCCTCTTTGAGCTGGCCGCCGAGGCCGACGACGCGGCCACCCGCGCCGAGGCCGAGGGGCAGCTTTCGGCCCTCACCGCGGAGGTCGAGAAGCTCGAGCTGCGGCGGATGCTCTCCGGCGAGAACGACGCCGCCAACTGCTACATGGACATCAACGCCGGCGCCGGGGGCACCGAGTCTATGGACTGGGCGGCGATGCTCCTCCGCATGTACACCCGCTTCGCCGAGAGCAAGGGCTGGACCGTGGAAATCAACGACTTCGTCGCCGGCGAGGAAGCCGGGGTGAAGAACGTCTCGGTCCGGATTGTCGGCGAGAATGCCTACGGCTACCTGAAGGCGGAGAACGGGGTGCACCGGCTGGTGCGCATCAGCCCCTTCGACGCCAACGCCCGGCGCCAGACGTCCTTCGCCTCGGTGTCCGTTTACCCAGAGTTGGACGACGACATCGTCATCGACATTCCGGAGAAAGACGTCCGGGTGGACGTCTACCGGGCGAGCGGCGCCGGCGGCCAGAAGGTGAACAAGACGTCCTCCGCGGTGCGCCTCACCCACGTCCCCTCCGGCATCACGGTGGCCATGCAGAACGAGCGAAGCCAGCACGCCAACCGCGACATGGCGTGGAAGATTCTCCGGTCCCGGCTCTTTGACCTGGAGATGAAGAAGCGGGACAAGGCCCGCGAGGAGGTCGAGTCGCAGAAGAAGGACATCGCCTTCGGGTCGCAAATCCGCTCCTACGTGCTGGCCCCCTACCGGCTGGTGAAGGACTTGCGCACCGGCGTGGAGACGGGAAACGTCGACGCCGTTCTCGACGGGGACCTGGACGACTTCATTACCGCTCAGCTGCTGGGGGTGAAGAACCCGGCCCGGGCGCTGCCGGAATAGCGAGGTTGCCCCCACCATGGCCGACGAGACGACAGACAAGGAGCAGGAGCTCATCACCGCTCGGCTGGAGAAGGCCAAGGGGTGGCGGGCGCTCGGGCTCGACCCGTACGGCAACGGCTTTCGTCCCGAGCACCTGGCTGCCGACATTCTCCGCATCCACGGCGGGCAGAGTGCCGAGGAACTGGACGCCGCCCCCCACCGCTACACCGTCGCCGGCCGTGTCGTCGCCATCCGCTCCTTCGGCAAGGCGGCCTTCCTCAAGCTGCGCGACCGCTCGGGGGAAATCCAGGTGCACGTCAAGCAGGACGCGCTGGGCGAGGCCTATGAGAGGTTCCGCCTCACCGACGTGGGGGACTTCGTCGGCGTCACCGGCAACCTGTTTCGCAGCAAGACGGGCGAGCTCACCCTGGCCTGCACCGCCTACCTGCCGCTCACCAAGGCGGTGCGGCCGCTGCCGGAGAAGTGGCACGGGCTGCAGGACCAGGAGTTGCGCTACCGCCAGCGCTACCTGGACCTGGTGGCCAACCCGGCCGTGAAGCAGAGCTTCCTGCGGCGGACGGAGCTGGTGCGCTTTCTCCGGGCGTTCCTCGACGAGCGAGGCTTCGTCGAAGTGGAGACGCCGATGATGCACAGCCTCGTCTCGGGTGCCGCCGCCCGCCCCTTCGTCACCCACCACAATGCACTGGATGTGGACCTCTTTTTGCGCATCGCTCCCGAGCTCTACCTGAAGCGGCTGGTGGTGGGGGGGTTCGAGCGGGTGTACGAAATCAACCGGAACTTCCGCAACGAGGGGCTGTCCACCCGCCACAACCCCGAATTCACCATGCTGGAGTTCTACCAGGCCTACGCCACCTACCAGGACCTGATGACGCTGACCGAGGAGATGGTGGGCGAGGCGGCGGTGCGGGTGACCGGCTCCACCGCCGTCACCTACCAGGGCACGCCGCTGTCCTTCGCCAAGGGCTGGCGTCGCCTCCCGATGGCCGAGGCGGTACGCGAGGCGGCCCCGGCCCTGCAGGACAAGGACACCCGCGATGCCGGGGCGCTGCAGCATGAGCTGCGCCACCACGTCTCGGCGGCCGAGGCCGAGGCGGCGGAGAAGCGCAATGCCGGCGAGCTGCTCGGGCAGCTGTTTGGGCTGCTGGTCGAGCCCACCCTCGCCCAGCCCACCTTCGTGACGCACTTCCCCACCGCCATCAGCCCGCTGTCGCGGCGCAGCGACGCCGACCCGGAAATTGCCGACCGCTTTGAATTGTTCGTCGCTGGGAGGGAAATCGCCAACGGCTTCTCCGAGTTGAACGACCCGGCGGACCAGCGGCAGCGCTTCCTCGAGCAGGTGGCAGCCAAGGAGCGGGGGCAGGCGGAAACCATGGACTACGACGAGGATTACGTCCGGGCCCTGGAGCATGGCCTGCCGCCCACCGCCGGCGAGGGCATCGGCATTGACCGGCTGGTGATGCTGCTGACGGACGCGCCTTCCATCCGCGACGTCATCCTCTTCCCGCTGCTTCGCCCGCAGGGCCGATGAATTCCGACACCGCCACGCTGGCGCTGTCGGAGGTGGAGCGGCCCCGCTGGGCGCTGCGCGCGGCCGCCGTGCTGCTGCTGTCGGTTGGCGCCGGGCTGCTGCTATTGGCGGTGCGTCAGGCCGGCGCGGGCGATGGTCTGTTCTCCGCGCTTGCCCTGTTGGCCCCGGGCTGGGGCGGCCTGGTGCAGGCGGGCCTGGGCCTTCTGCGCGCCGCCCACCGGGCGCCGCCGGTGGCGCTGGCATTGCCCTGGCGGTGGATTCTGGCCGGGGCGGTGGGCTGGTGTCTGGGCTGGGCGCTTCTGGCCTTCAGCATCCCCAAGGCGCAGGCCAAGGACGAGGCGCCCAGCGCCGCGGCCGACTCGCCCTTGTACCCGCCGCTAGCCGCCTGGCGGGACTTCTCGCCCGCCACCTTCGCCGCCTACGCCGTCGCCATCCTCGGCGGCGAGGTGGTGCTGGTGCTGCTGCAGACGTTTCTGGCCAGCGGCGCCCGCGGACTGGGCATGGCGGCCCCCAGTGCCTTCGTCCTCTCGCTGCTGGCGGCGGTGCTGGTGGCCTTCGCCGCCGGTGCCTTCGGTGCCGCCCGCGCCCGGCGGCTGGCCGCCCCCGAGGCCACCATCGCCGTCCTCTACCTCGGGACTCCCCTGCCGGTGCTTCTCACCCTGCTGCCCAACTTCCCGCGGGCGGCGCTGTGGGTGGGCTACCGCTTCCGGGAAATCACCTACGTGGCCGAACTGATTGGCCGGCCGGAAATTGCTTACTGGCTCACCTTCACCCTCCTCGTCGTGGCGCTGGCGCTCGGCATCCTCTCCGGCTTCGTCGCCGGCGGCAGCGGGACGCTGGACTTGAGCACCGGCTTCGAATTGTTCGTCGCGGCGCGCCACGTCCAGGTGTTCCGCCCCCGGCTGCTGTTCGGCGGGCTGTTGGTGTTGCTGCTCGGCGTCGTCCCGCCGCTGCTGGTGCTGGCCGTGCTGCGCGCTGCCGACGCTGCGGTGGAGCGCACCCGCATCCGGGCCTTGGGCCTGAAGGACCCGATGCTGGCGGCGGCCGCGCAGCGGGCCTGGGCGGAGAAGGCGCAGACGGCCACCGCGATGATGACGGCGCTCAGCGTGGGCGGCGTCGGGGTCGGCGTGATGGCCCTCATCATCGTGCTGTCGGTGATGAGCGGCTTCGAGGCCGACCTGCAGACGAAGATTCTCGGCACCAACGCCCACGTGGTGGTCCTCAAGTACACCGACAACGGCGCCATGCCGGAGTACGCCGAGGTGGTGAAGAAGGTGGAGGGCCTGCGCGGCGTCATCGGCGTGACCCCCTTCATCTTCGGGCAGGTGATGATTGCGTCCGAGGGGAACGTCGACGGGACGATTATTAAGGGCATCGACCCGGCCAGCGTCGGCAGCGTCACCGACCTGCCGAAGAACGTGCTTCCCGGCGGCAACATTGACTGGCTGACGCAGCCCAATTCCATCCCCGTGCATCGCCCGGCGCGGCCGCGCGCAGCGACGGACGCCGATGACGAGGTGGTGCACCACACGCCCGGCGGCACCGAACCCGTGCTTCCCGGCATCCTTCTGGGGCGGGAGCTGGCCGCTTCCTTGCGAGTGCTGGTGGGCGACCGGGTGACGGCGGTCTCGCCGCTGGGCGGGGGGATGGGGCCGACCGGTCCGGTGCCACGCAGCCGCGCCTTCCGGGTGGCCGGCATCTTCTACACCGGCATGTATGAATACGACTCGAAGTTCGCCTACATCTCCCTCGGGGAGGCGCAGAGCTTCCTCGACGTGAAGGGAGCGACCGGCGTCGAGTTGAAGGTGGCCGACGTGGACGACGCGCGGCGCATTTCCGGTGCCGCGCTCCAGGCCCTGGACGGCTACCCCTACCGCACCAAGGACTGGGGAGAGATGAACCGCAACCTCTTCTCCGCGCTGCGGCTGGAGAAGCTGATGATGGGAATCATTCTGACCATCATCGTGATTGTGGCCGCCGGGTTGATTGTGGCGACGGTCACCATGCTGGTGCTGGAGAAGCGGAAGGAAATCTCCGTCCTCAAGGCGCTCGGCGTCCCGGACAGCGGGGTGGTGAAGATTTTTCTCGCCGAGGGACTGCAGATTGGACTGGCCGGCGGGCTGCTGGGCCTTTTGTCGGGCCTCGCCTGGTGCCTCTTCATCGAGAAGGTGGGGCTGAGGATGGACCCGCAGGTCTATTACATCCACTCGCTTCCGGTGAAAGTGGAGCCGCTGCAGACGGCCCTCGCCGTCGTCATCGCCGTGCTGGTGTCCTACCTGGCCTCGGTGTTCCCCGCCCTCCGGGCCGCGCAGGTGGAGCCGGTGGAAGGCCTGAAGGCGGAATAGGCATGGCGCTGGTCGAGATTCGGGACGTCTTCAAGAGCTACTGGCTGCACGGCAAGCGCATCGACGTGCTGAGTGGCGTCTCGCTCGACATTGAACGGGGCGAGCTGGTCAGCCTGGTGGGCGCCTCCGGTGCGGGGAAAAGCACCTTCCTGCACGTCCTGGGCACCCTCGACGCCCCGGTGGCGGGTTCGCTGCACTTCGACGGGACGAGCGTCTTCGAGCTGAGCGACGCGGGGCTGGCGCGCTTTCGAAACCGCACCATCGGATTCGTCTTCCAGAGCCACTTCCTGCTGCCGGAATTCACGGCGCTGGAAAACGTGGCCATGCCGGCGCTGGTCCAGCGGGTCGACCGCGCGGCGGCGCTGGCGCAGGCGCGCGCCCTGCTGGAACGCGTGGGCCTCGGCGCGCGCCTGGACCATCGCCCCGGGGAATTGTCCGGTGGCGAGGCCCAGCGCGTAGCCCTCGCCCGGGCGCTCGTCCTGCAACCGGCGCTGTTGCTGGCGGATGAGCCGACGGGCAACTTGGACCCAGCGACGGGGGAGGGCATCCACCAGCTGCTGCGCGAGGTGAACCGCGACCTGGGCATCACCATGGTGGTGGTGACGCACAATGAAGTCCTGGCGCGCTCCATGCCGCGGCAGCTGCGTCTTCAGGCGGGCAAGGTGCTGCGGGCGTGAGTGGCGCAGCGCTGGTTTTCCCATTGTCGGGCGCGTCGTGCGTCCCCTACAGTGCGCGCCCCTCCCTGGACGCCCGCGCACCGAGGTTCACCGTTTCCGCCCGCACGACGACGACCGCCGCCCTGTGCCTGGCCGCCGCCTTGCTGGCCGCCGCCTCGCCGGCGCGCGCTCAGACGGCGACGGCCGATACGCCGTCCGCCGCCGGCTCGGACACCATTACGGAAATCCGCGTCGAGGGAAACCAGCGGGTCGAGCCGGCAGCCGTCGCCCGCGCGCTGAAAAACCGGGTCGGCAGCCGCTATGACCCGGGCCTCACCGGGGCGGACCTCCAGGGCCTGTGGGCCCTCGGCTACTTCGCCGACATCCAGCTGCTGACCCAGGTGCTGCCTCAGGGAGGGCTGGCCTACATCGTCCGCGTCATCGAGCGGCCCTCGGTGCGCGAGGTGAAGCTGGAGGGCAACGAGGAACTCAACAAGGACGACTTCAAGGACGACATCGACATCAAGAAGTACTCCATCCTCGACATGGACGCGGTCCGCCGCAATGCGAAGAAGGTCCAGGCCAAGTACCTGGAGAAGGGCTACTTCCTCGCCGAGGTGACCTTCCGGGTGGATCCGGTGCTGCCCACCGACGCCCAGGCGGCCAAGGAGGTGAAGCAGTCCAAGGCGAGCGCCAACCTCGCCCCCATCACGGCGGCCGCCGAGCAGGTGGATGTCGTCATCGTCATCAATGAGCACGCCAAGGTGCAGGTGAAGTCCATCAGCCTCATCGGCGCGATCCGGGTCTCGCCCGAGGAGCTCAAGGCGCAGATGGCCACCCACGAGGGCAGCTACCTGTCCTTCATCACCCAGGAAGGCACCTACCGCGAGGAACTGTTCCAGCGCGACCTGGCCGTCATCGAGGCGGCCTACTACGACCGCGGCTACCTCCAGGTGAAGGTGGAGAAACCCTCCGTTTCTTTGTCCCCGGACAAGAAGCTCATCTTCATCGACATCCGCATCGAGGAAGGCGACCCTTACCGGATTTCGAAAATCGACTTCGCCGGTGACCTCCTCTTCCCCAAGGAGGAATTGCGGCTGCACATCGTCAGCCGGGAAGGGGAGTACTTCAGCCGCCAAGCCATCCTCCACGACGACCAGGCCCTGTCGGAGCTGTACCAGGACCGCGGCTACGCCTACGCCAACTGGGCCCCGGAGACGGTGGTCGACCCGGTGGCCAAGACGGTGGCGCTCACCTTCACCGTCCAGCAGGGCAAGCCGCAGACCATCGAGACCATCAGCATCGTCGGGAACACCAAGACGCGGGACCGCGTCATCCGGCGCGAGCTGCGCATCTACGAGGGCGAGCTGTTCCGCGGGACAGGCATGCGCGTCAGCAAGGAGCGCATCACCGCGCTGGGCTTCTTCGAGACGGTGGAAATCAACTTCAAGCCGGGCCACGACGACAGCCACATCGCAGTGACGGTGGAGGTGAAGGAGAAGGCCACCGGCACCTTCCAGGTGGGCGCCGGCTTCTCCTCGGTGGAGAGCTTCATCTTCACGGCCCAGGTCAGTCAGAGCAACTTCCTCGGCTGGGGCAACACCGCCTCGCTGTCTGCGCAGGTGTCCGGGCTGCGGCAGCTCTTCACCGCCTCCTTCTTCGAGCCCTACTTCCTCGACAGCGACTTCATCTTCACGCTCGACCTGTTCCGCACGCAGATTGACTCCTACGACTTCACGCGCCAGTCGGTGGGCGGCGCCATCGGCTGGGGCTACCACCTCCTCGACGACCTGACTGCCGCCCTCACCTACACGCTGGAGGGCGTCTCGGCCATCCCGGGCGGCTCGGGCGTCAACGGCGGAAACATCCCCACCTCCGGTGCCATCCCCTCGCCGGCCAACCGCTTTCGGTCCGGGCTGACGAGTTCGGTACGCCTCAGCCTCACCTACGACCGGCGTGACAACCGGCTCTACCCCACCAAGGGCATGCTCTTGTTCGGCTCGGCGGAGGTGGCGCCGAGCTGGCTCGGCGGCAACTTCAACTTCGCCCGTTTCCAGGCCTACACCCGCTTCTACATCCCGCTGCCGCTGGGGCTCATCTTCAAGACGCAGTTCACCATTGGCTACATCGCCGAACTCAACTCGTCCAACCCGCTGCCCATCTCCGAGCAGTACCTCCTCGGTGGCATCAACAGCCTGCGGGGCTACACCCTCAACAGCATCTCGCCGACGTTGCTGGTCGGCACGCTGGCCCGGGGCGACTTCGTCGCCAGCCGGTTCACGGTGGGCGGAAACAAGGAATTCATCGCCAACTTCGAGCTGGAAATCCCCATCATCCCCAAGGCCGGCGTGCGTGGCGTGGTCTTCTTCGACGCGGGCAACGTCTTCGCCGTGGACGCCAACTTCTTCCAGGACCGGCAGTACAAGCTGCCGCTGGGGCTGTTTCTGGCCACCGGCTTCGGCGTCCGCTGGTTTTCGCCGGTGGGGCCGCTCCGCTTCGAGTGGGGCATCCCGCTCACCCCCCGCCCCCAGGACCAGGGCGTCCTCTTCGAATTCACCATCGGCAACTCCTTCTAGGCGCCACGCCCCCCACGGCAGGCGGCCCCCCCTGTGGCACCCCAAGATGGTGCTTGGCCGCCGCGGAGCCATGGAAGCGACTTGTCTCCTTGACGGCGCCGGGCGGCCGCCTCTAGTGTGCGCGCACTTTTTTGGAGGCCGTCCGCCGGGACCCTCCGTTGGCCGTCGAGTTCCCGAAAGAAGGGGGCCCTGGGCGGCAAGCCTTTCCGGCTTTCCTCACATTGGAGCGCACATCCCCATGCCGTCCCGTCAAATGCTCGTGGCCCTGCTCGCCGGCCTCTCCCTTCTGGCCCCTCGCATCGCTCACGCAGCGGAACTGAAAATCGCCTACGTCGACCTGCAGCGCGCCTTCGCCGAGGTGGACGAAGGCAAGGCGGCCAAGGCCAAGCTGGAGCAGATGCGCGACGCCAAGCAGAAGGAGCTCGACAAGGAGCAGGAGGGCCTCAAGAAGGAGAAGGACACCTTCGAGAAGCAGATGGCCACCATGACCGACAGTGCCCGCCAGCAGCAGGGCACCGAGCTGCAGAAGAAGCTGTATGACTTGCAGCAGCGCTTCGAGAAGGGGCGCGCGGAGCTGGCGCAGACCGAGCGCGAGACCCTCAGCGGCATCCTCGGCAAGATGCAGCCCATCATCCAGACCATCGCCCAGCGCGACGGCTTCACCATGGTGTTCGAAAAGACCGACTCCGGCCTGCTCTACGCCCCGGCCAGCCTGGACATCACCAATGAATTGATTCGGCTCTTCAACGAGAAGTACAAGGTGGCCGGCGGCACGTCCAGCTCCACGAAGAAGTCGAGCGCGACGCCCACCGCGCCCGCGACGCCCAAGTAAGGTAGGCCCAAGGACTCTCCCATGGCCGCACGGCCACTGGCCGAGCTCGTCGCGCACGTCGGTGGACGGCTTCGGGGCGATGGCTCGCTCCTCATCCACGGCGTCGAAGGGCTGGCCGAGGCCGGCCCCTCGGACCTGTCCTTCTACGCCAGTCACCGCTACCGGGAGGCCCTCGCCGCGACGCGTGCCGCCGCGGTGCTGGTGCCCTTGGGGGAGGAGGACCTCCGTCCGGACCTCAGCCTGGTGGCGGTGCCCAGCCCGCACCTGGCCTACGCCCGCATCTCGGCGCTGTTTCACCCGGTGGCGCGACCGCCGCCGGGGGTGAGTCCCAAGGCCAACGTCCACCCGACGGCCCGCATCCACCCCGGGGCCTGCGTCCTGGCCTTCGCCACGGTGGAGGCCGAGGCCGAGGTGGCCGAAGGCGCCGTCCTCCACCCCGGCGTCTACGTCGGGGCCGGGGCGCGCATCGGCCGGGACTGCACCCTGCACCCCCAAGTCACGGTGGCCGAGCGCTGCGTGCTGGGTGAGCGCGTCGTCTTGCACCCGTCGGCCGTGGTGGGGGCGGACGGCTTCGGCTTCGCCTTCGACGCCGAGGCCCGGGCCCACATCAAGGTGCCCCAGGCCGGCATTGTCCGCATCGAGGACGACGTGGAGGTGGGGGCCTGCAGCTGCATCGACCGGGCCACCACCGGGGAAACCGTCATCGGCCGGGGCACGAAAATCGACAACCTGGTGCAAGTCGCGCACAACGTCCGGGTGGGTCCGCTCTCCATCCTCTGCGCCCAGGTGGGCATCTCCGGCTCCTCTGAGCTCGGCACCGGCGTGGTGCTGGCGGGGCAGGTGGGCGTGTCCGGCCACCTCACTGTCGGCGATGGGGCGCGCGTGCAGGCGCAGAGCGGACTGGCTCAGGACGTGGCCCCGGGCGCCACTGTGGCCGGCTCGCCGGCGGTCGACCACTGGACGTGGCTCCGCCTGTCGGTGGCGCTGCCCCGGCTGATGGAGCTGATGCGGGAAGTGCGCGGGTTGCGCTCTCGCCTCGAGGCGCTCGAGAAGGAGACAAAGCCGTGATGGACGTCCAGGAAATCCAACGCCTGCTGCCGCACCGCTTTCCCTTCCTCCTCGTCGACCGGGTGGTGGAGCTCCTGCCCGGCGAGCGCCTGGTGGCCTACAAGAATGTCAGCGCCGGCGAGCCCTTCTTTCAGGGCCACTTCCCCGGCCACCCCGTCATGCCGGGCGTGCTGGTGCTGGAGGCGCTGGCGCAGGCCAGCGCTATCCTCTGCTACAGCAGCACCGGCTTCGACCCGGAGAAGAAGGTGACGTACCTCATGGCCATCGACGGGGCGCGCTTCCGCCGCCCGGTGGTGCCCGGGGACCGGCTGCAGCTGGACGTGAGGGTGCTGCGCCTCAAGTCGGCGGTGGTGAAGAGCCGGGGGGTGGCCTCGGTGGACGGCCTGGTGGTGGCCGAGGGGGAATTCCTGGCCACCGTGGTGGACAAGGACGCCGCCGGGAAATGAGCAGCCCCGGACCCATCCTCCACCCCACCGCCATCATCGCTCCGGGGGCCGAGCTGCACCCCACGGTGCAGGTGGGGCCTTTCGCCGTCATTGGCCCCCAGGTGCGCATCGGCGCGGGCTCCTCGGTCGGCCCGCACGCCGTGGTGGAGGGGCGCACCACGCTGGGGGAGAAGAACCGCGTCTTCCAGTTCGCCTCGGTGGGGGCCATCCCCCAGGACCTCAAGTACGCCGGTGAGGCCACCGCCCTCGTCATCGGCGACGGCAACCAAATCCGCGAATTCACCACCCTGCACATCGGCACCTCCGGCGGGGGCGGCGTCACGCGGATTGGGAACAACAACCTCTTCATGGCCTACAGCCACGTTGCCCACGACAGCCAGGTTGGCAATCGCTGCGTCTTCGCCAACGGCGCGACGCTGGCCGGGCACGTGGAGGTGGGCGACTTCGTCACCTTGGGCGGGCTGTCCGCGGTGCACCAGTTCACCCGCATCGGCGCGCACGCCTTCATTGCCGGTGGGGCGATGGTGGTGATGGACATTCCCCCCTACTGCATTGCCCAGGGCGACCGGGCCGAGCTGGCCGGCCTCAACGTCGTCGGCCTGCAGCGTCACGGCTTCACCGAGGAGCAGCTGGCCCGCGTCAAGGACGCCTACCGCGTTCTCTTCCGTTCCAAGCTGCCGCTGGAGGAGGCCGTCGCCCGGCTGCGGGCGGACTTCGGCGGCCAGCCCGAGGTCGACCGGCTGCTCGACTTCGTCACCACCACCAAGCGCGGGCTCGCGCGCTAGGGCGCCCCTTCCCGTGGCAGTCATCGGCCTCATCGCCGGAAACGGGATGCTTCCCCGGCTGTTCGCCCGGGCGGCCCGGGCCCGGGGCCTGTCGGTGGTGGTGGCCGCCCACCGCGGCGAGACGGACCCCGCCCTGGCCGGGGAGGTGGACTCTCTCGCCTGGGTGCGGGTAGGGCAGCTGGCCCGCATCCAGGGCATTCTCCGGCGGGCCGGCGTCGAGGAAGCGGTGCTGGCCGGCGGCTTCCGGAGAATGCGCGCGGTGGCCGAACTGCGCCCGGACTTCGGCCTCGTCCGCGTCCTGGCCCGGCTGCGCAGCATCCGTGACGACGCCTTCCTGCGTGCGGTGGCCGAGGACTTCGAGGCGCACGGCATCCGGATTGTTTCCCCGGCCAGCTACCTTTCGGAGTTGCTGGCGCCGGCCGGGCGACTGGCGGGCCCGGAGCTGGACGCCGGCCTGCGCCGGGACGTGGAGTTGGGCAGCGAGGTGGCGGCCGCCCTGGGCCGGGCCGACGTCGGCCAGACGGTGGTGGTGAAGGACGGGCACGTGCTGGCGCTGGAGGCGGTGGAGGGCACCGACGCCTGCATCCGCCGGGGGGCTTCCTTGGGCGGCCGGGGCGTGGTGGTGGTGAAGCGCCTCAAGCCCGGCCAGGACGAGCGCTTCGACTTGCCGGCGGTGGGCCCCGGGACGGTGGACGTCATGGCCGAGGTGGGCGCGCGCGTCCTCGCCGTGGAAGCGGGGAAAACCCTCCTCCTCGAAGCGGACCGCCTGCTGGCGACGGCCGAGCGCGCCCGCATCACCGTGGTGGCCCTGGAGTCCGGCACTCCCGCCCCTCCCTAGCGCCCCGTCGGCCAGGCTGGCGTTGCGTTTGCGAGGCCCTTTCCCTGTCGGGTTTTTTGACGCTCCGGCCTGCGCACCGCCCGTGCGCACGCCAGCCGCCACCTCGCCTTGCCCTCGCCCACGGTGCTGACTAGGTGTTGGCCGAGGCGAGTGGCCAGTCGCATTCGGGAGGGGAGCCCTTCATGCACCGCGCATCGCGCGCCGTCTTGTCGCCCGGCGGCCCCGTCCGGCCCACACGCTGGACACGCCGCCCCTTTGCCGTGGGCGGCAGGAGGACGCCGCGCGCCGCGGTGGCGGTGCTGGCCGGAGTGCCTGTCCTCGCGATGGGGGCCCGGCCCGGTGGGTCCACCGTCGCCAGTGCCCAATCAGCGGGCAAGGAGGAGCGGGCCATGACAGCAGGCGAAGGCATCATCAGCAGGGCGAGCACCCGGCCGGTGCTAGAGACGCTCGACCGACTGGAGGGCGTCCTTCGTAGCAAGGGCATCACCATCTTCGCCCGCGTGGACCACTCGGGCGAGGCGGCCAAGGTGGGCCTCACCCTGCCGCCCACCCAGCTGTTGATTTTCGGAAGCCCCAAGGCCGGGACGCCCGTGATGCTGGCCGCGCCTACCGCCGCCATCGACCTGCCGCTGAAGGCCCTCGCTTGGCAGGATGAGAAGGGGCGCGTGTGGCTCAGCTACAACGACCCGGCCTTCTTGGCGCGGCGCTTCGGATTGTCGGAGGCGCAAGTCGCGCCCATTTCCGGAGTCGGCGCTCTCATCGAGTTGGCCTTGAAGTGACGTCGGGCCCTCGGGGCAGAAGCGGCCCCCCCCGGGGGCTGGACAAACCCGCACCGCCTTCAGAAGACTTGCGCCCATGGAATACGTCACCCGCCTCTCTTGGAAGCGCGCCACCGCGGACTTCGCGTACGACAGCTACAGCCGCAGCCACCTCGTCACCACGGGCGGCGGCCAGGCGCTCCCGATGTCGGCAGCCGCGGAATTCAAGGGGGACGCGACCCGCGCCAACCCGGAGGAGCTTCTGGTGGCCGCGCTGAGCAGCTGCCACATGCTCAGCTTCCTCGCCATTGCTGCCCGCAAGCGCCTCGTCGTCGACGCCTACGAGGACCACGCCGTCGGCGTGATGGCGAAAAATGCCGACGGGAGGCTGTACGTGTCCGCCGTCACCCTGCGGCCACGGGTGTCCTTCGCGCAGCCGCCGCCGGGCGACGTCCTGCAGCAGCTGCACCACCAGGCGCATGCCGAGTGCTTCATCGCCAACTCGGTCCGGACCCAGGTGACGGTGGAGGGATGAAGGACCTCGAGATTCACCTGCCCGACGTCGCCGGAGCGCTGGCGGCGATGGGCGAGGCGCTGGGACGCGCCGCCGTCAGCGTGGAGGGAGGCGGTGCCTGGGTGGTGGACGGGACCGGCGTGGCGCACTTCCTCTTCCAGGACGGGGCGGCCGCGGAAGCGGCGCTGCGCGCGGCGGGGATTGCTGTGGTGGCGCAGCGCGACGTGGTGCTGCAGCGGCTGCAGCAGGATGAGCCCGGGCAACTGGGGAAACTCACCCGGATGATGGCCCAGGCTGGCGTCAACATCAGCGTCCTCTACAGCGACCACGCGCACCAGCTTGTCCTGGTGGTGGATGACCTGGAACGCGCCCAACGGGTCAGCCAGGCCTGGAGCCGGGGCGAACGGCCCCCGGCGCCCGGCTAGAGGTTGAAGAGCTGGTGCACGCCGTCGGCCATGAACTGCACGGCGATGGCGGCCAGGATGAGTCCCATCACCCGCTGAAGAATGGCCACCCCGGACTGGCCCAGCACCCGAAGCACCAGGGATGCGGCCCGGAGGATGAAGTAGCTGGCCAGGCAGGTCAGCGTCACCGCCACCAGCACCGGCACGGCGGCGAGCAGGCCCTGCCCCTGGGACATCAGCACCATGACGGTGGCGATGGCCCCCGGCCCGGCCAAGAGCGGCACCGCGAGCGGGACGATGGCGACGTCCTCCTTCTTGCTCGCCTCGGCCTCCTCCTCGGGACTGGTGCGCGTCTCGGACTGGCGTGCGCGCAGCATGTCCAGCCCGGTGACGAGCAGAAGGATGCCCCCAGCGACACGAAAGGCGCCGAGGGAGATGCCAATCACCTTGAAGATGAGCGTGCCGAAGAGGGCGAAGAAGACGAGCAATCCGAAGGCGGTGAGCGAGGCGCGCGCCGCCGTGCGGTCCATCTTCTCCGGGGAGTCCCCGGCGGTGACGGCGAGGAAGATGGGCACCACGCCGAAGGGGTCGACTACGAAGAAGACGGCCGACAGCGCCACCAGGCTGAAGCTGAACAGGCTACTCATGGCGCCCGTGCACGGTGAAGCGCAGCTTCCACACCATACTCAGGGCCTCGACGACAATCCGCCGCGACATCTTCGACTGCCCCACCCGGCGGTCCTCGAAGACGATGGGCATCTCCTCCACCCGGAAGCCATTCTTGAAGGCCCGGTAGGTGAGCTCAATCTGAAAGGCATAGCCGGTGCTGTGCACGGCGGCGAAGTCCATGGACTCGAGGACCCGCCGGCGGAAGCACTTGAAGCCCCCGGTGAGGTCCCGCACCGGAAGCCCCAGCACGGTGCGGGCGTACAGCGAGCCGCCGCGGCTGATGAGACGGCGCGCCAGCCCCCAGTTGACGGTGCCGCCCCCGGCCACGTAGCGCGAGCCGAGCACGAGGTCGGCCCCCGCCTCGGCCGCGTCCAACAGGCCCGGCAGGTAACGCGGAGGGTGGCTCCAATCCGCGTCCATCTCCAGAATGTATTGGTAGGGGCGCGCGAGCGCCCAGCTGAAGGCGGCCAGGTAGGCCCGTCCCAGGCCCTCCTTGCGCTGCCGGTGCAGCACGTGCACCCGGCTGTCCCGCACCGCCAGCGCGTCGGCCAGGTCCCCGGTGCCGTCGGGGCTGTTGTCGTCCACCACCAGCACCTCGACGCGGGCGTCGGCGGCGAGGACAGCCCCGACAATCCCTTCCAGGTTGTCGCGCTCGTTGTAGGTGGGGATGCAGACCAGGGCGGACGTCATTGCGAGGGTGCGCCTCTTACCACGCGGGCCACGCCGGGCAACGCGCCGTGCGCCTGCAGCACGTCGAGGACTTCGTCCGCCGCCCGCTCGCTGGCCTGGCCGCTGCCCAGAAGCGTGCGCACCTCGCGCAGCCCCTCCACCATGGCCGTCCGCTCCGGCCCCTCGTCCCACACCCGACGCACCTCGGCCACCACGTTGGCCGGCGTCAACGCCTCCTGAAGCAACTCCGGGATGAGGCGGCGTCCGGCCAGCAGGTTGATGAGGCTGACGTAGGCCACCCGCACCAGAAGCCGCGCCAAAAGCGCGCTCAGCGCGGACACGCGGTACACCACCACCAACGGCCGTAGCATGAGGCCCGCCTCCAGCGCCGCTGTGCCGGACGTCACCAGCGCCACGTCGGAGGCTCCAGCCACCTCCGCCGCGCGTCCCTCCACCAGCACGGGGGTAAGGCCCTGGGCCCGGAAGCCTGCCGCCACCGCGGCGCCGTCCACGCCGGGGGCCAGTGGCACCACAATTTGAAGGCCGGGATGCTCCTTGGCCAGCAGCGCGGCGCTCTCCACCAGCGCCGGCAGGCACCGGCGCAGCTCTCCGGCACGGCTACCCGGAAGCACGGCCAGCGTCGGGCGGAGGGCGTCCAGGCCGAGGGCGCGTCGGAAGACGGCCGCCTCGGCCGGCGCCGGCAGGCGCTCCGCCACCGGGCTTCCCACGTACACCGCCCGCACGCCGGAGGCGCGGTAGAAGGCCTCCTCGAAGGGAAGAATGCACAGCATGCGGTCGACGTCGCGGGCAATCTGCTTCACCCGGCCGCGCCGCCAGGCCCAGACGGTGGGGCTGACGTAGAAGACGACGGGGATGCCCAAGCGGCGCAGCCGCCGCGCCAGCCGCAGGTTGAAGTCCGGCACGTCCACCAGCACCGCCACCGCCGGGCGCCGTGCGGCGGCCGCCTTCAGAAGGGCCCGGAAGACGCGCCAGATGCGGGGCAACCGGGGCAGCACCTCGGTGAAGCCCATCACGGAAATCTCCGACGCGTCGAAAAGCGTCTCCAGGCCCGCCTGCCGAAGGCGCGGCCCCCCCATCCCGAAGGCGCGCAGCTCCGGCCGGCGCGCGCGCAGCGCCGCCAGCAGCTCGCCGGCCAGCACGTCGCCCGAGGCTTCGCCGGCTACCACCAGGAGGTCCACGGACGCCATGCAGCCCAGGATGGTACACACCGTCGGCGGTGAGCGGTGACGACAAACCCGTGGGGCCCCCTGCGCCCCGGCCACCTTTGCCCCCGGCCAGCTCCTGGCGCGCGCTGGTGCGCCTCGGCGCCTTTGCGCGCGGCCAGACGTCGCGGCTTGGCTTGGCCTTCCTGGCCATGGCCGTCCTCGGGCTGGCCACCGGCGCCTACGCCTGGCTGGTGGGCCCCGCCCTGCGCTTCCTCCTCACCGGTGGGGCGGAGGGGGTGGCCTCCGTCCCTGGCCTGGCCCGGGTGGACAGGACGGCGGCGCTGCTCGTTCTCCCTGGCCTCCTCGTCCTTTTGGCGCTGGTGAAGGGCGGTAGCTACCTCGCCCAGTTCTACTGGATGGGGCAGTTCGGCCAGCGCACCACCGCTGTGCTGCGCCAGCGCCTCTTCGAGGCGCTGCTGGCCCAGTCCCCGGTGCAACTCGGCAACCGGCTGCGGGGAGACCTCCTCTCCCGCTTCTCCTCGGACGTGCGCGCCGTCGAGACGGCGGCCATCTACACCGTGGGCAGCTACGTCCGGGACGGCATCCAGGTGCTGGTGCTGGTGGGCGTGGCCCTGGCGGCGGACAGAAGACTGGCGCTGGCGGCGCTGGCCTGCGTCCTCCTGGCCGTCCTGCCCGTCTCCGCGCTGACGCGGGCCGTGCTGCGGCGCACCCGCGAGGGCCAGACGCGCCTCGGGACCTTGGCCGGGCAGGCCCAGGAGCTGCTGTCCGGCATCCGCACCGTCCAGGCCTACGGGGCCGAGGAGGCCGAGGTCCGCCACTTCTCCCAGCGCGGTGCGATGTTGGCCCGGGCCCTGACGCGCGCCGCCTGGGCCCGCAGTGCGGTGCCGGCCCTCACTGAGGTGCTGGCCGCCGCCGCGGTGGCAGGGGCGCTGGTGTGGGCGGGAACCGCGGCGGGGGTGGCCCCGGAGCGCCTCGTCTCCCTCCTCGCCGCGCTCCTGCTTCTCTACCAGCCGGCGAAGGACTTGGGCCGCACCACCCAGTTCGCCACGCAGGCGGCCGCCGCCAGCGAGCGCCTCTTCGACGTGCTGGACACGGTGCACCCGGCGGCTGATGCGCCCGGGGCCCGCCCTGCGCCGCCGCTGTCGCACGGCATTGTGCTGCAGGGCGTGGACGTCTTTTACGGCGAGCGTCCAGCGCTGCGCGGACTCGACCTCACCTTGCCGGTGGGGAAGGTGACCGCCCTGGTCGGCCCGAGTGGAGGCGGGAAAAGCACAGTGGTGGCGCTCCTGCTGCGCTTCGTCCGTCCCAGCCGGGGCCGGGTGCTCTGGGACGCGAAGGATGCGGACGCCTACACCGGGGCCAGCTTGCGGCGGCAGACGGCGCTCGTCACCCAGGAGCCGCTCCTCTTCTCCGGCTCCATCCGCGACAACCTGCTGCTGGCCCGTCCCGGCGCCTCGGACGCCGACGTCCGGCGCGCCCTGGCGCTGGCGCACGCCGAGGCCTTCGTCGCCGGCCTGCCCGAAGGACGGGAGACCCCCTTGGGGGAGCAGGGGACGGGGCTGAGCGGCGGGCAGCGGCAGCGGCTGGCGCTGGCGCGGGCGCTGCTGCGCGACGCCGCCCTCCTCGTCCTGGACGAGGCGACGAGTAGCCTCGACCCGGAGAGCGACCGGGAGGTGCAGCTCGCCTTGCGCGAGGTGCTGCCCGGACGCACCGCCCTGGTGGTGGCCCACCGGCTGGAGACGGTGGTGGATGCGCACTGCATACACGTCGTCGACGGCGGCCAGGTGGTGGAGCGCGGCACCCACGCGGAGCTGCTGGCCAAGGGGGGCCTTTACGCGCGGCTGTGGGCGCTGCAGCACCAGACACAGGACGGCACCGGACGGCGGAGCCTCGGGTGAGACTCCTCTACGTTGTGCTGAGCTGGGTGGCTTTCCTGCTGCTCGCCCCCGTGCTGCTGCTACACCGGAAGACGCGGGCCGGGCTGCTCGAACGCTTCGGTTTTTACCGTCCGGGGTCCATTCCCGAGGGCGGCTGGCCGCGCATTTGGCTGCACGGGGCGAGTGCCGGGGACCTCCAGGCCCTGGCGCCGATGATGAGGCGCTTCCGGGAGCGCTACCCGGAGTGCCGGATTCTGGTGTCCACCATCACCAACACCGGCTTCCTCATGGCGCGCGAGCGGTTGCGCGCCGACCTGGACGCGGTGCTGTATGCGCCCTGGGACTTGTGGGGTGCCACCCGGCGCGCGGTGCGCGCGCTGCATCCCGACCTGCTGGTCCTCGAATACACGGAGCTCTGGCCCAACCTCATCCACGCCGCCCACGCGGCCGACGCGCGGGTGGTCCTCACCAACGGGCGCTTCGCGCCGGAGCGCCTCGGCGCCTACCGCGTGCTGCTGGCGCTGGCCGGCAACCCGCTGCGCGAGTTGGACTTGCTCCTCATGCGCGAGGACGAGGAGGCCGAGCGTGCCCTGTCGCTGGGGGCACCCCTGGAGCGGGTGTGGGTGACGGGCAACACCAAATTCGACGGCCTCGGCCTCGCCCCGGCCGGCGTCGGCGAGGACGGACTGCGGCAGGCGCTGGGGCTTCTGTCCGGCACGCGCGTCCTCATCGCCGGCAGCACCCACGAGGGCGAGGAGGAGTTGCTGCTGTCCGTGTACCGCCGCCTCCTCGCCGCGCACCCCGAGCTGAAGCTGGTGCTGGCGCCGCGCTACATCGACCGCTCCGGCCGGGTGGTGGCCCTGGCCGAAGCGGCCGGCTTCCGGGTAGCGCGCCGCAGCGAGGGGGCAGACGGCGCGGCCCAGGTGCTGGTGCTGGACACCATCGGCGAGCTGGCGCAGGCCTACCGCCTGGCGACACTCGTCTTTGTCGGCGGCAGCTTCACCAGCCGCGGCGGACAAAACATTCTGGAGCCGGCGGCGCAGGGCAAGCCAGTACTCTTCGGCCCCAACATGGGCAATTTCAGCGACAGCGTGCAGGTGCTGCTCGGCCGCGGCGGCATTCAGGTGGCGGATGCCGAACACCTGCAAACGCTGATGGCGGACCTGCTGGCCCGCCCCGAGACGTGCGCCCAGCTGGGGGAATTGGCGGCGCAGGCGGTGCGCCAAGTCTCCGGGGCAAGTCAGCGCAACGTGGACTTGGTGGCGAGGATGCTGGGGCAGCCGCCGCGCCGGCTGCCCGGCAGGCCCGCGCCTTGACGCTGGTGCACCTGCACCTGCACCGGCGGCGCACCGGCGTCACCCGTCACGTGGAGGACGTGGTGCGCGCCCTGGCCCCGGGTGGGGCCCGCGCCTTGGGGTGGGCCCTCGCCCCGACGGTGCCCCGGGCCCGCCTGGGCGCGCTGTGGCGCGCTGTGCGCCAGGGGGGCCTCGTGCTGCACGCGCACCGAAACCTGGAATTGCTTTTGGCACTTGTCTTCCGGCGTCTCGGCCGGGGCGTGCGCGTCGTCTGGACGCGGCACGGCACAGGCGCGCCCAGCCGCTGGACACTCGCCCTGGCCCGCCGCGCCGACGTGCGCGTCACCCTCGCCGAGGAGGGGAAGCGGACGCTGGGCCTTCTGTCCACCGTCGTGCCCCACGGCGTGGACGTGGGCTACTTCCAGCCGCCCGCGGACCGGGCTGCGGCCTGGGCATCCCTCGGGCTGGGTGGGGCCCACGGCGTGGCGGTGGTGGGCCGCATCCGCCCGGCGAAGGGCCAGGGGGACGCCGTGGCCGCCCTGGCCCGGACGCTGCCGGCGGCCCCGGCCTGGCGCGGCGTCCTGGTAGGGGAAGCGCGCGGCCGGGAGGCTGCCTTTCTGGCCTCGCTGTTGAAACTCGGCGGCGGCCGCGTGCAGGCGGTTGGGCAGCAGCAGGACGTCCGCCGGTTCTACCAGGGCGCCACACTTCTGCTTCAGCCCTCGCATGCCGAGTCCTTCTCCCTGGTACTGGCCGAGGCCATGGCCTCCGGCTGCTGCGTGGTGGCCGCCCGGCTTCCGCACTACGGCACGCTGCTGGAGGAGGGGAGGACGGGCTTCACCTACCCGGCCGGGGACGTGGCCGCGCTGGTGGACGTGCTTCAGCCGCTGTTGCGCGAGCCTGAACGGGCGGCCGCCGTGGGCCGGGCGGCGGCCGAGGCCGTGCAGCTGCGCTTCCCGCTTCAGGCCGAAGTGGCAGCGCTCGAGCGGCTGTACCGTGGAGGGCCGCCGTAGTGCGCGTCCTGCATCTCCTCAGTAGCCCCGTCTTCAGCGGGCCGGCCGAGGCGGTGGCGCTGCTGGCCCTGGCGCAGCGGCGCGCCGGGGCCACCGTCAGCGTGGCGGTGGACACCACGCGCGAGGGCACCGGGACGGAGGAACCCGCGGTGCCACGCTTCGAGGCCCTGGGCCTCCTCGACGCCCGCGGGCTTGCCCTCTGCACCAAGCGGGGGCCGGCCCAGTTGCTGGCCGACGCGTTCCGGCTGCGCCGCACGGGCCCGGACGTCCTCCACTGCCATCTCACCCACGACCACTGGGTGGCATGGCTGGGACGGCCGGCCGGGGCGTGTCTCGTCCGCTCGCTGCACGCCCCGCGCTCTATCCGCTGGAGTCTGCCGCCGGCCGACGCCTTCACCGTGCCGGAGGCGGTCCTTCTGGGCCGGCTGCGGCCCGGGCCAGCCCTGGTGCTTCCCGCGCTCGTCGACGCGCAGCGCTTCCATCCCAGCCCGGACCGGCCCGCGCTTCGCCGTGCCCTCGGCCTGCCGGCGGGCCCGGTGGTGGGCATGGCCTCCACCTTCCAGCCCTCGCGGGGCCATGCCGTGGCCCTGGCCGCCTTTGGGGAAGTCCGCCGCCGCGTCCGGGACGCGACGCTGGTGCTGCTGGGAGATGGCATTCTCGAGCCCGAGCTGCGTCGGGCCATCCACGAGGCGGGCCTGGCCGACGCCGTGCGTCTGCCGGGCTACCAGCGTGGGCTGGAATTCATCCGCTGGCTGCAGGCCATGGACGAGGTGTGGGTACTGGGGCTGGGCAATGACTGGGCCGGCCGGCCGGCACTGCAGGGGCGCGCCTGCGGCGCGCGGGTGGTGGTGGCGGCCCTGGGCGCGCTGCCCACCTGGGCAGACGCCGTGCTGGAGGAGGTGACGCCGGCCGCGCTGTCGGCGGCGGCGCTTCAGCCGGGACGACGCGACGTCCCCCTGCCGGACGTGGATGCCGTGGCCCGAGACCTCCTCGCCCTCTACGCCCGCGCCGGAGGGCCGGCGTGAGCTGGCTCGAGTCCATGTGGTACCCGCCCGGTCCACCGTCGCTCCCAGCGCAGCTTCTCCGCACGCCCCTGGCGCCAGCGGCGGGCTGCTTTCGGGCCGGCGTCGCGTTGCGCAATCTCCTCTTCGACGCGGGCCTCCGGCGCACCCAGGCCGTCCCGGGGCTGCGCGTCCTCTCCGTGGGAAACCTGACGGCGGGCGGTGCCGGGAAGACGCCGGTGGTGGCCTTTCTGGCCGAGCGTCTCCAGCGCATGGGGACCCAGGTGGCCGTCCTCAGCCGCGGCTATGGCCGACGCGCCGGGGGCCTTCGGCGCGTGTCCGGGCCGCCCTGGCCATCGGTGGAGGAGGTGGGGGACGAGCCGCTGCTTCTTTCGCGGAGGCTTCCCGCCGTCTCGGTGTGGGTGGGTGCAGACAGAGTCGCGCTGGCCCGGGCCGCCCAGGCGGCCGGAGCCAGCGTGGCCCTCTTGGACGACGGCTTCCAGCACCGGAGGCTGGCGCGAGCCGCGGACGTGGTGGTGCTGGACGAGGCCGTCGGCCTTGGCACGGGGCACCTGCTGCCCTGGGGCCCTCTGCGCGAGCCGCCCTCGGCCCTGCGGCGCGCCTCCCTGCTGTGGCTGCGGGTGGCGGTCCCCGCGGCGCCGCTGCCGTCGCTTCCGCCCCACCTGCCGCAGGTGCGCGCCCGCCATGCGGCGGTGGGCGTCCTCGGCCCCGGGGGCCAGGTGCTGCCGCTGTCGCAGCTGGCCCACGCGCGCGTCCTCGCCTTCTGCGCCATTGCCCGCCCATCCTCCTTCGAGACGACGCTGCGGGAACTCGGCGCAGAGGTGACGGGGGTGCGCGCCTTTGCCGACCACCACCGCTTTGCCGAAGCGGAGCTGGCGGCGCTGCGCGCCGCGGCGAACACAGCCGGGGCCCAGCTGGTGACGACGGAGAAGGACGCCATGCGCCTGCCGCCGGACTTCCCCGCCTGGGTGGTGCGGCTGGGGGTGTCTCTCCTCGAGGGCGAGGACGTCCTCGCGAAGCTGCTGCAGTCGCTGACCTCCGCCGAGTCCGGGGGCGCCCCGGGCGGGAGCTGACGGCGACGGCCCTTGCCAGAAGGGTGCTGGCCCTCGTGGCCAAGCCTCGCTACAACCAGCCCCTCCGCTTGTCCCCTGCGCTCCCGCCCCTGGCTTCGCTTGCTGCGCTCCTCGACGCCTTTGCGGGACGCCACGTCCTGGTGGTGGGCGACTTGGTGGCCGACGAGTACGTCTACGGGCAGACGGACAGAGTCAGCCGGGAAGCGCCCGTGCTGGTGGTGCGGCATGAGTCCAGCGAGGTGAAGCTGGGCGGGGCGGCCAACGCGGCGGCCAACGCCCGCGCCCTGGGTGCCAGCGTCACCGTGGTGGGTGCGCTGGGCGAAGACGCCATGGGGGAGGCCGTGCGCCAGTTGCTGCACGGCGCCGGCATCGGCCTGGCGGAAGCGCGCGTGCCCCACACCGAGACGAAGACGCGTATCCTCGCCGGCGGCATCAACACCACCCGGCAGCAGATGCTGCGCGTCGACCGGGGCAATGCGCCGCCGCTTCCAAGGCCGGCGGTGCAGCAGCTGGTGGCCCAGCTGTCCGCCGCGGCCGCAGCGGCGGACGTCATCCTGGTCAGCGACTACGGGGCCGGCGTGGTGGGCCCGGCGGTGCGGGCCGAGCTGCACCGGTTGGCCGGACACACCCCGGTGTGCGTCGACTCGCGCTTCGGGCTCCAGCACCTGAATGGCTTTCACGCTGCCAAGCCCAATGAACCGGAGCTTCAGGCCCTCACGGGCCTTCCGGTGACGGCTGACAAGGACCTGCTGCGGGCGGGAGCAGCGGCCCGGGAGATGCTCGGCTGCGCCGCCCTCCTCCTCACCCGTGGCCGCCAGGGCATGGTGCTTTTCGAAAAGGCCCGGCACACCGCCGTTGCTGTGCACGGCGCTCGCGACGCGGTGGACGTCACCGGCGCCGGGGACACCGTCATGGCCACCTTCACCCTCGCCCTCGCCGCCGGGGCGCAGCCGCTGGAAGCGGCGCGACTGGCCAACGTGGCCGGGGCGCTGGTGGTGCAGAAGCAGGGCACGGCCACCGTCAGCATGGGCGAGCTGCGGGCCGAGCTGGAGAGGGCCTGAGGGTGGCCGGGACGCTGCAGAAGGTGCAGCCGCTGGAGGCCGTCGCGGTCCGGGTGGAGGAGGCGCGCCGGGCGGGGAAGACGGTGGCGCTGGCCAACGGCGCCTTCGACCTGCTGCACGTCGGCCACGTCCGCTACCTGGAAGGGGCCAAGGCCCTGGCGGACGTCCTCGTCGTCGCCGTCAACACGGACCGCTCGGTCCGCCTAGCCAAGGGCGCGAGCCGCCCGCTGGTGCCCGAGACGGAACGGGCCGAACTGGTGGCCGCCCTCGGCTGCACGGACTTCGTCCTCCTCTTCGATGAGGCGGACGTGCGGGCCGTGTTGCGGCGGCTTCGTCCGGAGGTACACGTCAAAGGCACGGACTACACGCCCGAGACGGTGCCCGAGCGCGAGGAAGTCGCGGCCTGGGGCGGGCGGGTGGCAATTGCCGGGGACGCCAAGCAGCACAGCACGACCGAGGTGGCGGCGGCCGTCCTGGCCGAGCGCGAGGGGCGGCTGCATGCGCTTCTGGTGTGTCCGCGCTGCCGCGGTCCCCTGACTTGGGAGCCCGGCCAGGCGAGCTGCCATACCTGCCGCC
>JADGRA010000052.1 GCA_017881265.1 Myxococcaceae bacterium
CAGGCGGCGGCCCCGCAGTGGGGAAAAGGCGGGGGACTTGCCGCAGGAGATGGTGCAAGCCCACGTGGAGCGGGCCGTGCTGCTGGCCGTGCCGTCCCCGGCGGCAGACGCCGCGGCCGTGCGCCAGGGCAACGACAACCTCGCCGCGTTCGCCCGCGCCCACCCGGGCCGCTTTCTGGCAGTGGCGGCCCTTCCCGCCCTGGACGGAGAGGCAGCGGTGCGAGAGGCCGAACGCGTCGCGGGCCTGGGCTTCGCCGGGGTAAAGCTTTCTCCAGAGCGCCTCGACCTCGGGACGCCCGAGGTGCACGCGGTGGTGGCCCGCGCCACGGCGCTGAAGCTGGTGGTGTACATCGAAGGGTGGTGGCCCAACGCGGCCTATGAAGTGGGGAAGCTGGCGCTGGCGCTTCCCCAGGCGCGCCTCGTCCTGACGCACCTGGGCGGCGTGCGCTTCTCGGACGTCCTCCTCTTCCGGATGCTCGACCTGCATCCCTTCACCCCGCGCAATGTCTGGTTTGACTTGTCGGCGGTGGCGCCGCTGTACGCGGACTCGCCCTATGGCGCGCAGCTTCTGTGGGTGTGCAGGCAGGTGGGCGTCGACCGCATTCTCTTCGGCTCGGACTGGCCCCTCACCGGGCTGGAGGATGCCGCCAGCAGCGTGCACCGCCTGGGCTTCACCCCCCGGGAGCAGGCGCAGGTGTTCTTCGACAACGCCGAGGCTCTCTTCCGCTGGTGACGGCCAGGGGCTAGCTACGGCTTGGCTTCACGGGCGCGGAGCCGTTGCCGGAAGCGGCGCAGGTACAGCCCGAGCAACACGGCGCAGACGGCGGCCACCACCGCCAGCATCCCCCAACTCGCCCCGCGGCTCTCAGAGGCCAGGAGGGCGGCGTAAAGGCACACCAGGGCCGCCCCGACGGCGGCCCCGCCGATGACAATCTGGTGGACGGTGGAAAGGCGCACGCCCGGGACGCCCCGGCGGCCAGGCCGCTAGCGCGGCCCACCCTTCACGTCGCCAGGCTGCGGCTGCGGCGTGGCATTCAGCTTGGCGCGCAGCGCCAGGCCGGCGGTGGTTTGTCGCAGCTGCACCAGCGAGCGCACGTAGTAGGCGAGGGCCCACACGTCGCTCGTCTTCTCCGGCAGGACGTTGGGGTCCCAGGCCGGCATCGCCGCACCGGTGACTCCGGCCACCAGCAGCCGGTAGAGGTCCGCCAGCTGCGTCTCGTCGCGCGGGGACTTGATGGTGTTCACCAGGAAGTCCGGCGGCAGCAACTGCACCTTGTAGCCGTAGGCCGTGTAGTCGCTGTCCTTCAGCTCCGGCTGGTACATGTGCGGACGGAATTCCGTCGTGGGCTTTTGGGAGAGCTGCTGGGAAGCGGCGCTGATTTCCTCCGGACTCGCATAGGCCGGGTGGCACGTCAGGCACTGCGTGTACCCGTGGTACAGCAGCTTGCCCCGGGCGATGGCGGCGGATTCCTTGCCCACCCACGGGTCCGGAGCCGGCACTACCGGCTCACCCACCGCGTCATCGTCCTTCCAGGCGTCCGAGAAGGTCTTGATGTACTGGATGATGGTGGTCAGCTTCTCGTCCGGGACCTCCCAGCCGACCATTGCCGAGCCGTGTAGGTTGCTTCTGACGATGCGAACCAGGTCCTCGTCCCGAGGAAGCTTCTGGTCGAGCACCCAGCCGAACTTGAACTCGCCCTGGGTGAAGTTCCGCGGCGGCGGGCGCAGGCCGATGGCGGCCGGGCCCTCGCCGTTCCCCTGGTCCCCGTGACAGGCGCGGCAGTACTGCAGGTAGGCCACCTGGCCCTCGTTGAGGACCTCCGCGGACACGGTCTTGCCGGCGAGCTTCCGTGGCGCCGTGAAGGCAGTCCCTTCTCGTTTACAGCCGGAAAGCACGACGACGGAAGCGAGTGCGAAGTAGAGGCAGCGCACGGTGGACCTCTCTAGACGACGAAGATGAGCAGGTACATGGTCAGCCAGACCACGCCCACGAAGTGCCAGTACATCACCCACAGCCTGAGGCGGTTGTTCCGCGCCGCGTTCAACGTCCCACCGAGAACTGCCGGTAGGAGGAGACCCAAGCCCAAGAGCCCAACCACGACGTGCAGCGCGTGAAAGCCGGTGAGGCCGTAGACCACCGCAGCCAGCGAGCCGTCCTCGAGCGCGAGGCCGGACTTGAACAGAGACGTCCACAGCACCACCTGGAGTGCCACGAAGACCGCGCCGAGCAGGGTGCCCTCCAAGAGGCCCGCGACGACTCGCGACTTCGCACCGCGACGCGCGGCGCTAAGCGCCCGCTGCAAAACGAGCGCATTGAGCGCGAGCACCCCGGTGTTGACCGCCGGCAGAAGCTGCGGCAGCGGGGGTGTGCCCGGCGGCGGCCACGTGGCCTGGCGGAAGCGGAGCACCCCGTAGGAGAAGAAGAGCGAGGCGAACATCATCGCCCAGCTGCCCAGGAAAATGAACATCCCGAGCCACGCGGTGTCCTCTCCGCGCGCCGCTGCCGGGCGGTAGGGGATGACGTCCCGCGTGGCAGCCACGCTCACCTTGCTCCTTGAGCCATCCGAGCGGCGCCGGGCTCCTCCGCGACCACCTCGGCCTGGCCCACCCAGTCCCGCCCAAGCCGACGCACGAGTTCCGGATTGGAGAGCTCATGCGGGCCACGTTGGACGATGGGAATCGCGTCGTAGTTGTGGACCGGCGCTGGCGACGTAATCGACCACTCCAGCGTGCCCACCTGCCACGGGTTGGCCTCGGCCTTCTTGCCGATGTACATGCTGGACAGGAAGTTCCAGATGAAGATGGCCTGCGCGAAGAAGAGGACGAAGGCGAAGTAGCTGGTCCACTGGTTCAACCCGTGGAGCGGCTTGAAGATGTCATAGGCATACGGGTTCCAGAGCCGGCGGTTCTGGCCGGCGTAGCCGACCAGCAGCTGCCCGGTGAAGACGGCCGTGATGCCGACAGCGCTGAACCAGAAGTGAATCTTCCCGAGGGTGGTGTTCATCATTCGCCCGAACATCTTCGGGTACCAGAAATACAGCCCCGCGATGCTCGCCATGAACGACGCAGCGGCCATCGTGAAGTGGAAATGGCCGACGACGAACATGGTGTCGTGCAGGTAGATGTCGGGGGTCGCGGCACCGAGGTACAGGCCGGTGAGCCCGCCCAAGCCGAACACGAAGACCATCCCGAGGGCAAAGAGCATCGGGACGGTGAGCCGGATGGAGCCCTTGTAGATGGTGCGCAGCCAGTTGAGGAACAGCACCTCGGCCGGGATGCTGATGATGAGCGTCAGCGTGGTGAACCCCTGCCCCAGCATCGGGTTCATGCCCGTCTGAAACATGTGATGGCCATAGACCACCGCGCTGAGGATGGTGACCGCACTCATCGCCAGCACGGTGCCCTTGTACCAGTGGGCAGGCTTCCGGGCGAAGAAGGCGAGGAGGTCGGCGGCGATGCCCCAGGCCGGGAGGATGAGGATGTAAACCTCCGGGTGGCCGAAAATCCAGAAGAGGTGCTGAAAGAGGATGGGGTCACCACCGCCCTTCACCGCAGCCGCTCCGGCGATGAAGAACTGCGTGCCGAACAGTCGGTCCATGAGCAACAGTAGCGCGCCCGCGCCCAGCACCGGGATGAAGAGCACGTTGAGGATGGCGGTCAGGAACTGGCCCCACACCGTGAGGGGCATGCGCATGTACGTCATTCCCGGGGCACGCAGCCGGATGACCGTCGTGACGTAGTTGATGCCGCCCATGATGGAGGCGACCCCGGTGACGAAGACGGCCGCCACCATCAGGGTCTGCCCGGTGCCCGGGGTGCCGATGTTGGTCGACAGCGGCGGGTAGGTCGTCCACCCCGCGCCGGCCGCCCCGAGGTCTCCGAAGAAGGCACCGATGACCAGGCACTGGCTCAGCGCGAACACCCAGAACGAGAGCGCATTGAGCCAGGGGAATGCCATGTCCCGCGCGCCAATCATGAGCGGGATGCAGAAGTTGCCGAACGCGCCGATGAGGACCGGCGTGATGGCAAAGAAAATCATGATGAGCCCATGCATGGTGAAAATCTGCATGTAGAGCCCCGGGCCAATGACCCCGCCCGAGCTGCGGAGCACCGTCGGCCCCAGAATGGGCACCGGCTGACCGGGGAACGCCCATTGCCAGCGAATCATCATCGCCAGCGTGCCTCCGACGAGGAGGAAGAGTAGGCCAGCCCACAGGTACTGCTTGCCGATGGTCTTGTGGTCCAGCGACCAGATGTATTTGCTCCAAAACGTCGTTGGCGGCGCGTGAATCGGCTGCAGCGCCTCGATGACCTGGCGGTTGAAGGTGGCTTCCTGTGCAGTCATTCGATCCTCGAGTGCTCGGCCCAGTCCCAACCCCAATGGGCTTCCATGTCCTTGGAGTCGAAGGCGCGAGTGGCATTGACGGATGTGACTTGCGCCCAGCGGTCATATTCGGCCTTCGGGAGCACGGTCACGGTTCCGCGCATTTTGTAGTGGTTGGCTCCGCAGTGCTGCGAACAGACAATCTCGAAGACGCCTGTCTCCTTCGCCTGAAACCACATCCGGGTCACCGTCCCCGGAACGGCGTCGACCATCATCCGCAGGTTGGGGATTTTGAAGCTGTGGATGACGTCGGTGGAGGTGATTTGGAAGATGACCGGCGCCCCCTGCGGCACGACGATGTCGTTGAGGACGACGATGTCGTCAGCCGTGTTGAACGTTCCATCCGGGCCAGCGTAGCGCGCGTTCCAGGCCCACTGATGGGCGTTGACCTCGATGCGGACGGCGCCCGGCTTCGCCTCGGCACCCTTGAAGTCAAAGAAGGTTCCCCACATGAACTCCGTGCTGTGGACGAGCAGGGGCCCGTCGACGACGATGAAGATGAGGGCCGCAATGAGGGCCGTCCAGCGCCAGGACTTGAAGTCCGCGCCGTCCTCGAAGACCGCCTTGTGGGTCGGGCCATTCATGAACACCGACCACAGCATCCACACCACGGTCATGATGAACAGAATGACGACGAAGACGGTCGTTTCCGTGATGGTCTCGTCGATTTTCCAGCCAAACTCGGACGCATCGTGAAGGAGGTTAACCGGTTCGAACGGGCCCGAGAACAAGAGCGCGAGGCAGTTGAGGGAGTGCATCTGTTGGGCAACCTCCGGCCGGCAGTTATGCCAGGCGCCGCACGAAACGAATGACCACCGCCGACACGACCCAGGGAACTGCGAGCATGAAGGGAAGGAGCCACGCGATGCGCGAGGCCTGGGCCTCCGCACACATGGGGCAAGCGAGCAGCTGCAGGCAGAGCAGCGTCACTTCGAGACCACCCAGCCGAGCGCCCGCCACGCGGCATCCGCGCACAGGATGACCGTGTAGAAGGCGGCAATGATGAGCGGGATGGCCACCAGCTTCTTCATGGTGGCCGTCTCGCCTCCCAGCCCCATCGCGACCAGCGCGAAATACGCGGCCTGGGCGATGGCCAGCACGAAGAGCCCGACGGTGACCAGCCCGTGCCCTCCGTTGGACATGGCCACCGCCACTTCCAGGCCGGTGAGGACGACGAGCACGCCGAGGACCACCCACGTCTGCGTGGGCGTCATGTGGTGCCCCGAAGAAGGCTCGACCGAGTGTGCTTCAGCGCTCACGTTGGCTCCGCTACGGAATGAGGTAGACGCAGACGAAGACGATGTTCCAGACAAAGTCGACGAAGTGCCAGAACAGTCCCGCCAGCTCGACTTCGTTGCCGCTCACCGCCGTACGGGAGTTCCGGTAAAGGGTGATGAGCAGGTAGATGACGCCTGCCGTGACGTGAGCGCCGTGGAACCCGGTGATGACGTAGAAGGTGTTGGCGTAGGCGGTCTGGCCGAAGACCAGACCTTCCTTCATCAACCCGGGGTGCCAGATGCCAATCCACTCCTGGTACTGGCCGACGAGGAACAGCAACCCGAGGCCGGCGGTGATGAGGAGCCAGCGGCTGGTGCCGCCGCGGTTGCCCGCCGAGGCGGCGTCGTAGGCCCGGATGATGGTCACGCTGGAGACGGCCAGCACCAGGGTGAGCATCGCCGTGAACGGGATGTTGAGTGACGGTTCCCCCGGGTGGTGCCACACCGTGCTCTCGGCCCGGAGAATGCCGTAGCCGAGTAGCAACCCGGCGAAGGTGAGCCAGTCCGAGAGCAGGAAAATCCACATCGCCAGCTTGGCGGGGCGGACGTTGCCCAGCATTCGGTCCGGCGGCCAGGCGACCGCAGGCCCGTGGGCGTGGGCGGGGGCGGGGGTGCTCATCAGTAATGCTCCGCGATGGGGTATTCGGTATTGGGCGGCAGCAACAGGCTGTTGACGTAGTGGACGAGGTCCCAGGCGTCCTGCTGGCTGATGCTGTCACCGAAGGACGGCATCGGGCTCCCGCTGACGCCGGTCATGAACGTGCGGTAGAGGTCCACGTTAGTCGCTCCGCACTTGCGCTTGTCACTGGCCGTGAAGTTGAACGGTTGGTCGGGGAATCCCCAGTCGTCGCGGAGCGTGGGTGCGGAGGCGCCGTTGCCCTTGCCCTCCGGGCCGTGACACTTCTCGCATTGGTTGTTTTTCCAGATGCTCTTGCCCCGCTTCACGGACGCTTCATCGTTTGGCGGCTCCGGCGGAATCACGATGGGCGTTCCCGGCGCCTCCTCCTTCCACTTCGGCGAGAAGGTCTTGATGTACTCGATGACCGCGTAGAGCTGCGCGTCCCCCAACACGGCCCATGCCGGCATGTAGGTATGGTAGAAGCCGATTTTCAAGGTGCGCAGCAGGTCCGCGTTGGTCGGCAGCGTGCCGCTGGGCGTCGAGCGGCACTTGAAGATGCCGGACGTGAAGTCCCGCGGACGCGGCTCGAGCCATTGAGCCGAGTAGCCCCGGCCATCGCCGAGCGCGCCGT
The DNA here is from genome assembly GCA_017881265.1 of Myxococcaceae bacterium. Lineage (GTDB taxonomy): Bacteria > Myxococcota > Myxococcia > Myxococcales > Myxococcaceae > JADGRA01. The sequence continues at coordinate 6,912 of JADGRA010000052.1, forward strand.
GGCAGGACACGCACCAGCGCCCATACACGCCCTCCCCTTTCTTGGCGAGGCCCTCGTCGATGGGCACTGGCTTGTCGTCCGCAGACGCTGCGGCAGGAAGGACCAGCTGTGCGAGGCAGAGGAAGACCGCGAGCACTGGACGGTGTGTTGTCATCGTGGAGTCCTCTCTAGTAGGCAAAGTCAACGGCGAGGAGGAGCGTGCTGCCCAGCGGCGGACCGACCCCGGACGGCAACCCGGCGACGGTGGTCGCCGCCTGGCTGAATTCAGCGTGGAGTGCGACGCCTGCCCGGCTGGAGAGCGCCACGTAGTAGCGCACGAGGGCGACCCAGGAATCGAAGCTGCCTTCGGCATGGGAGTAGTCGAGCGAGCCCTGCTGGAGCGTGACGATGCGCTCGTACTTGAAGGCAAACGTCCACTCCGGGCTAGGCGTGTAGCTCAGCTCGGCGAATCCGCCGAACCAGCTCGCGTTCACGGTGGGGGTTCCGTTCGCATTTTGCCCGGGGACTCCGGTGGTTCCGGAGATGAGCGCCGCGCTGTCGTTGCCGTAGTAGACCACCCCGTCCAGCGTCAGCGGGTTGACCGCGCTCAGGAACTGGAAGTGCAGCTCGCCGCCGATGCGGTAGTAGTTCGCGAGGCTGTAGCCGGTCCCGCTGACCGGCGCACCCCCCGCCGTGAGGAACTTGGTGGGCTGCCAGCCGACCGCACCGAAGATGCCCGGTTGAATCGACGCGAGGAAGTCGCCGCCCGTGAGCCAGAAGTACTCAAGGTGCGCCCACACGTTGGGATTACTAACGACGTTGGCCGACCACAGGGACTGTCCGGATTCGTTGTTGAGGAGGATGGAGTAGCGGAGGTTGCTCAACTCGTCGTGCCCATAGAACTCGAGGCCACCGGTGTTGTCGCCGGGAGCGAACGTGACGGCGCTCCCCATCGCCTGGAAGTGGTAAACTTGGTACCCGACGGTGAGGAAGTAGATGCGGTGCTCGTCGACCGGCAGGTCCGGCGCCATCTTCCCGACGCGGATGTTGGCGTAGGGCGTGCCAAACAGTCGGGTGAAGCCGATCCAGGCGGATTCGAGGTCGCTGCCGTCGAGCGAAGGCGCCGTGAAGAAGCCGGAACTCGCCAGCCCCGGCGTGAAGACCACCAGGAAGTTAATCTGCTCCCCCAGCGTTCCGGCCGTGAGAATGTCCAGTCCGGTGAAGCCAAAGGTGCCCGTCTCGGTGGTGGCCAGCCCGTTGGGGTTCGACGGCGTCGGGTCCACCGGGACGAGGGTTTGGTTCGTGTACTGGAAGCCCACCGTGGTCCGGAAAGCGATGGGCCAGTAGGCGCCGTTCTGGGTGACGGGGTTGTCCCGTTCCCGGTTCATCCGGAAGCCATTGTCCCGGAAGTTCACGCCGAACTGGTTCAGCCGCGGCCAGTTGGTGTGGCAGGCAGAACAGGCGACGCCATATTTTCGCGCGAACGCCGGGATGGCGTGGGCGGACGTCGGCAAGAGAATCGCTCCCACTGCAAGCAAGACGGCAACGAGTGTGAATCGGCGTCCCATGCATCCCCTCCACCGAAACGAGAAGAACGTCACGCAGCAAACACGGACCGCTCAGCCTCTTTCAAGACTTAAATTTTGCATCACGCCAACTAATTCACGAAAGCCAATTGCTTGCGCACCGCGCCAAACGCTGCCCGTGCCGAACAACTACCGCGCTTGGGGAAAGTTAAGCAGCAGCGTCAGCTGGGACACGAGGCGGTCGACGGCCTCCGGCGCTTCGATGCCTTCGATGCCCCGCACCCGGCCCTCGCGGTCCACCAGGGCCACCGCGCCACCGGCCTCCAACATGGCACCCCGGCTGAGCACCAGCGCCCCCACCTCCGCCAACAGGCGGCGCGCATCCGGGCCGGTGGCGGTGTGCCACTGGCGCGGATTGGCGTGGCGCCGCGTCATCTCGCCCGTCACGTCCACCACCAGCGTGGCCGCAGGCACCGCGACTTCCAGCATGGCTACAGCCGGCCCGACGTTGCGGATGCGGTATTGCAGCTTCTCCAGGGCGCCTCCCAGCCGTTCCGCGCAGCTGATGCAGCCCATGTCGACGAAGCCCAGAAGCCAGACGCGGCCGGCCAGGGCCGCGTTGTCCAGCCGCTCGCCGCCCGGCTCCGTGAGCGAGAAGGGCGGCAGCGTCCCGAGCGCCTCGGGAACGGCGGGCGGGTGGCGCAGGAGGCCTGAGACGAACGGCCAGCCCGCCAGCACCCCCACCGCCACCACCCAGAAGAGCGGACGGCCGACCAGGTCCGCGACCGTGCTCTGCAGCGTGCGCGGCGCAGCGATGGGGCTGCTCGAGGGCGAGGCGGAGATGGAAGGCCCCTACTTAATCTTCGCCGAGTAGGTGGCCTTCTCCCCGGCCTTCACCGTGATGGGGCCGCTCTTCGGGCTGCCCACCTCGTGGAAGACGGCAATCTCGTAGGTCCCCGGGGGGATGTCCTTAATCTCGAAGGTCCCGTCCTTGCCTGTCAGCGCGGCATAGGGGTTGTCGGCGGTGAAGATGGCGCCGCGCATGAAGTTGTGGATGTCGCACTTGAGCGTCATCCCACCGGCCTTGGTGATTTTCTTGGGGATGACCATCCCCTGCTTCGGCTCCGCCAGGTTGATGACCGTGCTGGTGCCCAAGTAGGAGTGAATGTTGTGAAGAATGGGGTCGCTGTTCTTCACCTGAAGCTCCGAGTTCTTCGCGATGATTTGGACGTGGGGCACGTAGTGGCAGCCCTTCTGGTCGACCACCGGCTGAGCCGGGAAATCCATCTTCTTCCCACTCTTGATGTCCACCAGGTAGACGACGACGTTCTCCACCGCGCCGTCCGCAGCGATGGACCATGAGTCCTCAACTCGAGTCGCCCCGCACGTCCCCGGGTCCTGGGTGATGGTGATGGTGGCCGGCTTGGGAGGCGTGCCGTCGTAGGTGACTTTCCCCGAGATGCTCCCGCCGTTGGTGACCGGCGCCTCGGCGTATTGGGCCCAGGCCACCGAGGAACAGAGGACCACTCCCAGCGCGCTCAGAATCCGCATTCGTGTGCTCCTGTCGCTCATCGAACAGAAAATGGGCCGCATAAGTTCAAGGAAGCGTCGCGCGGTGTCAAGAATTCTCAGTATTCCTAAGGCTAACGCGACGCGTCTGATGTTTGTTTTTAGGGCGCCTTCTTCGCCCGCGGTGCCCCGACGCGCGCTTCCAGCTGCGCGAGTTCCTCCCGGAGCGCCGGGGTGACTTCCGCCCGCGGTGCCTCGGCCACGAAGCGTCGCAGGGCGCGCAGCGCCGCCGCCTCGTCGCCCTCCCGCAGCGCGAAGCCGGCCGAGAAGAGGGAGGCCTCCCAGCCGCCGGCTCCGGCGGAGAGGGATTCCAGTTCAGCTCGCGCCGCCGCCGTCTCCCCGGCAAGACCGCGCAGCACCGCCCGGTGAATGACGGCCTCGGCGTCCTTCGGGGAGGCAGCCAGCGCCCGCTGCACCAGCGCCTCCGCCTCCTCGAAGCGCTCCCGCACCAGCAGCGCATGCGCCGCCGCGTCGAGCGCCAACAGCGGGGCGTCCGGCGCCTGGGCCGCTGCCAGCAGCCTGTCCAGCACCGGGTCCGGCACCCCGTCGGCCGCGACCGGCGTGGGCTGGGCGCCCTCCAGCGAAGAGGCGGCCTCCACGGACAGCCGCTCCTCGCTGCGCGACCGCGCCAGCACCGCAATTCCGGCGACGGCCCCCGCAGCCCCAAGGCCCAGGACAGCCAGGGCGAGGCCCCGAGGCAGCGGCGGCCGCGTGCCGCCCCGCCCGCGGCGCCTCACCGTCGACGTCTTCGGCCCCGTCCGCCGCCTCCGCCGCCTGCGCCCGCACCACCCCGGCCCTTCTTCTTGCCCTTCCCGCGCCCGCCCTGGGCCGGGCTGGGCCCCGGGGCATGGGAACGCCCGGGCTCGGGACGGCCACGCGGCTGGGTGGCAGGCCGGCCGGCGGACCGCGTCCGCCTCTTGTCGAAGCCCGGGTGGGCCGAGTCGGCGTTCGGTTCCATCTCAGTCGGGCCGGTGCCCCAGTCCACCAGGGTGAAGTCCAGCTGCCGCCGCCCCAGGTTGACGCTGCGCAGCTGCACGGTGGCGCCCTGCCCCACCCGCACCCGCCGCCCGTCCCCCAGCACGACGGCGTGCAGTCGCTCGTCGAAGCGCGAGCGGCTGCCGAGGGCATCGGCGGCGACCAGGCCCTCGACATACTCGTTGTCGAGCTCGACGAAGACGCCGAAGTCCGCCACGCCGGAGACGGTGGCAGAAAACGTCTCCCCCACCCGGGGCTGCATCAGCAGGGCGGCGTAGAAGGAGGTCACGTCGCGCTCCACCTGCATGGCGGCGCGCTCGCGTTCCGAGGCCCGGGCCGCCATGGTGCGCAGCGACTCCACCTCCTGCGCTAGCTCGGGCGCCCCCCGGCCCCGCCCCTGCCGCTGCCAGTGCGCCCGCAGCAGCCGGTGCACCAGGAGGTCCGGGTAGCGCCGGATGGGGGAGGTGAAGTGCAGGTACTCGTCGGCGGCCAGGCCGTAGTGTCCCACCGAATCCGGCGAGTAGATGGCCTGCATCATCGAGCGCAGCAGGACCTGGTTGAGGGCGCGCTGCTCGGGCTTGCCTTCCAGCTCCTGGATGAAGCGGTTCAGCTCGAGCGACGTGGGGCGGCGACTTCCCGGCACCTTCAGCCCGTGGGCCCGCGCCAGCTCGGCGAAGGCCTCCAGCTTGGCCTCGTCCGGCTCGCCGTGGAACCGGTACACCGACGGCAGCCCCTCGCCCTGGAAGAAGGCGGCCACCGCCTCGTTGGCCGCCAGCATGCACTCCTCCACCAGCCGGTGACTCTCCTTGCGCTCGCGGCGCTCCATCCGCACCGGCCGGCCGGAGCCATCCACCACCACCTTGGTCTCCGGCAAGTCGAAGTCCAGCGCCCCGCGGGCCTCGCGCATCCGCCGCAGGCCGGAGGCCAGCCCGGCCAGCCTCCGGAACAGCGGCAAAAAGCCGTCGCGCCCCGGGACGTTCTGCCCATCGAGCACCGCCTGCACTTCGTCGTAGGTGCACCGGGCGGCGCTGCGCATGACGGCCGGGTACAGCGTCGACTTGCGCCGGACGGCCCCCGCACCAAACTCCATGTCGGCCACCAGGCACAGGCGGTCCTCGCCCGGCCGCAGCGAGCAGATGCCGTTGGACAGCCGCTCAGGCAGCATCGGCAGAACCCGGTCCGGCAGATAGACGCTGGTTCCCCGCTGGAAGGCTTCGATGTCGAGGGGACTGCCGGGCAGGACGTAATGGCTGACGTCGGCGATGGCGACCAGCAGGCGCACGCCGCCGCCCGGCAGCGACTCGGCCCACACAGCGTCGTCGAAGTCGCGTGCATCGGCCCCGTCGATGGTGACCAGTTCCAGGCCGCGCAGGTCTCGGCGCGACTCTGACCGCACCTCCGCCTCCGAGACGCGCGCCTCGACGCGGGCCGCCGCATCCATCACCGTGCCGGGGAAGTGGTCGCTGAAGCCCTTCGCCACCACCAGCGCGAGCACGTCCTGGGACGGGTCCCCGGGGCGTCCGAGGGAGCCCATCACCTCGCCCTGCAAGGCCTCCCCGCCACTGGGGGGGGACAGCCGCACGCGGACGACGTCGCCGTCCTGCGCCAGCTGCGTCCTGGGAACGCGCACGGGGCCGGGGATGGTGCCCTCGTGCGGGCGCACAAAAGCCGCAGCGCCCTGCACTTGGTAGGTCCCAACCAGTTCCGAGCGCTGCCGCTCGACGACTTCCAGCACCTCGGCCTCGGTGCGGCCGCCGTGGCTGTGCACGCGCACCCGGACGCGGTCGCCGTCGAGTGCGCGGGCGGCTTCCGGCGGCGGGACGAAGAGGTCCTCCTCCTCGCCGACGTCCACGAAGCCAAACCCCCGCTCGTTGACTTGAAGGCGCCCCTCGCGGACCAGGCCGCCGCCCCGTCCTGAGCGCCCCTCGGCGTGCCCTCGCCCCTGCGGGGCACGGGCGGCCTGCGCCTCGGCTGCCTTGGCCAGGGCGAAGCGCTTGCCGTCGCGGCGGACGGTGCCTGCGCGTACTAGTTCGGCCAGCGCCCGCTCGGCCGACGCACGCTTGGCGCTGGGAAGCCCCGCCCGACGCAGCAGGTCCTGCAGCCCCAAGGGCTGGGCCGAAGCGCGCAGCGCTTTCAGGAGAACCGAAGGCTCGAGCGGCATGCCCGCGGACCCGGGGGTCAGGCCTTCACCGAGACGGTGAGGCGCACCGTCTTGTGGACCTGCGCCGGAGCGAAGGCCTTGGCCAGGAAGAAGTCGACGTCGAAGACGCCCGGGTTGCGCGGTGTGAAGAAGAATTCCCGGACACCCGGCCCGCTCTGGGAGGGGTGAAAGACGGCCTCGCGCAACCCCACCCGCTTGGCGACGGTGGGTTCAATGGCCCACATATGCCCGGTGCGTTCGGGGAGCGTGACGCTGAGGCCGCTGTTCATCTTCACTTCCAGGGGACCGTCGACGTCGTTGCCGTTCACCTTGAGGACGTCGAGGTTGTCGCGCGAGACACTGCGCAGCTCGTGGGGCCGCAACTCGACCGCTTCCACCGCAACGCGGCCACCCCACCCTGACGTCTTGTCCATCACCCCGGAGACCTGCACCTGGTGCCCGATGGACTTGCGCATCGACTTCCCGAGCTTGCCCTCGAGGAGGAAGGACACCTGCTGGCGCGTGCCCCCGTTGGAGACCACCAGCACATACGCGTCGCCGGTCATCTCCAGGGCGCCCCGCAGCGTGGCAAAGCCGCGCATGCCCGCCCCCATGCCGGGGTTGGAGACCTGCTCCAGTTCACCCGGCGAGAGGTAGCTCAGCTTCATCGGCGCCGGGGCGGGCTCGACGCCCTCCGCCTCCGGCTTTTTCGCCGAGTACTTCCGCACGTCCACCGTGCCGCCGTAGTTGTGCGTCTTCTTGATGAGGCCGGTCACGCTGACCTTGTGGTCCACGTAGGCCGGAAGCACCTCCTGGTCCGGCCCCTGAAGCAGGAACACCAGCTCGCGCTTGTCGCGACCGACGACATGCAGGCAGGGCAACCCGTCCTTCACCACCAGGCGGCCCTTGAGGCTTCCCTCACCGGTGACGCCGCGGCCGGCAGCCGCGGTCAGAATTTGCTCCATCTCCCGACGGGTGAGGGACTCGCCCACGGGAGGCAGCTTGGTGGCGCGCGGGCGCTGGCGCTCCGGTAGGCGCACCGGTGCGGCCGCCGGCGCACCCTTCGCCGGCGCACCCTTGGGCGGCGTACCCTTGGGCGGCGTACCCTTGGGCGGCGTACCCTTCGCCGGCGCACCCTTGGGCGGCGTACCCTTGGCCGGCGCACCCTTGGGCGGCGTACCCTTGGCCGGCGCACCCTTGGCCGGCGCACCCTTGGCCGGCGCACCCTTGGCCGGCGCGGGCTTGGCCGGCGCACCCTTGGCCGGCGCGGGCTTGGCCGCCGCCCGCAGACGCGCGACCGCGGTCGCTACCTTCCGCGAGGCGCTCTTCAAGAGTCCAACTTTGCTGGAGGGTTTCTTGGGCGGGGTCTTTACGGGACGCTTCTTCGCCCTGGCCCCAGTCCTAGCCTTCGACGTCACGGCTGGCCTCCTAACGTCCCGGCCCTGCCTTTGTCAATCTAAGTCCCTTAAATTCCTAAAAATTTGTGGCAGACTCGCGGTTTCACGCGATGGACCCGGCCCTGCTCAGCGTCACCGAGGCGCAGACCCGCATCCTCGCGGTTTGCGAGCCGCTCAGCCCGGAGTGGGTGCCTCTGGAGGAAGCTCTGGGGCGCGCCCTGGCGGAGCCGGTGGTGGCGCGCTTCACCCAGCCCCCCTGGGACAACTCGGCCATGGACGGCTACGCGGTGCGGGCCGTGGACACCGAGTCGGCGGGCGCCCGGCTGCGCGTCGTGGAAGCCATCTACGCCGGACAGACGCCCACCCGGGCGCTGGGCCTGGGCGAAGCAGCCCGCATCATGACGGGGGCGCCGGTGCCCGAGGGCGCCACGGCGGTGGTGATGCAGGAGCGCACCCGTCGCCACAACGGGCCGGGACTGGGCGAGGTGGAACTCCTCGATGCGGTGCCACAGGACGCCAACGTGCGCCGGGCCGGGGAGGACGCCAAGGCGGGTGAATTGCTGCTGGCCGAAGGTACACCCCTCGGTATTCCGGAAATCGGGCTCCTCTGGGGCCAGGGTCTCACCGGTGCTTCCGTCCCGCGCCGGCCCCAGGTGGCCATCCTCGCCACCGGGGATGAGTTGTGCCGGCCCGACGCGCACCGCGCGGGCCTCATCGTCGACACCAACTCCCCCTCGCTGGCCGTCGCCGTCCGTCGTGCCGGGGGCGTCCCGCACCTGGTGGGCATCGCCCGGGACACCCTTCAGGACGTGGAGCGGCTCCTCGCCCCGGCGCTCGCCTCCGACGTGGTGCTCACCAGCGCGGGCATGTCGGTGGGAGAGAAGGACTTCGTCCGGCGGGCCTTCGACAGCCTCGGCGTCCAGAGTGACTTCTGGGGCGTGGCCATCCGGCCGGGCAAGCCCCTGGCTTTCGCCCGCCGGGGCCGGACGCTCGTCTTCGGCCTTCCGGGAAACCCGACGTCGTCCTTGGTGGACTTCGAACTCTTCGTTCGCCCGGCCTTGCGCCGTCTTTTAGGTCAAAGTGACGTGCTGCCCGTGCCAGTGGTGGCCCGGAGCGCGGTGGAGCTGCGCAAGCGCGCCGGGCTTGCACATTTCGTCAGGGTGCAGGCAACCTTCAAAGAGGGCGAGCTGTGGGCCGAGCCGCTGGCCACGCAGACGTCCGGCGCAGTGCGGTCGGCCTCCGCCGCAACACATCTTCTGCACTTTCCCATGGAGGCCATTAGTCTGGGCCGTGGAGAGGCCGTGCAACTCTTCCCCGTTTCGTGGGGTCCGTCCGCAACGTAGGGCTACAAGGCGCATCTACTAGGGCAACTCATGGCCGAGACTCCACAGCCCCTTCCCCGCCGCACCCACCGCCTGGAGCTGTACAGCGAGGCTCCGCTTCCGACGGCGCGGGGGACGTTTCGCATCGTCGTGTTCCGCGAGAAGAACTCCGGCCGCGAGCACGTGGCGATGGTGATGGGAGAAGTGTTCGGCCAGGAAGGCATTCCGGTGCGCGTGCACTCGGAGTGCCTGACCAGCGAAGTGCTGGGAAGCCTCAAGTGCGACTGTCGCCAGCAGCTCGACCGGGCGCTGGATTACGTCGCCGCACGCGGCCGGGGCGTGGTCCTGTACCTGCGCCAGGAGGGCCGCGGCATCGGGCTGGGCAACAAGGTGAAGGCCTACGCCCTGCAGGCCAAGGGCCTTGACACCTACGAGGCCAACCGTCGCTTGGGCTTCCCGGATGACTTGCGCACCTACGACGTGGCGGCCGACATGCTGCGGCTACTCGGCGTGCGCAGTGTTGACCTCATCACCAACAACCCGCTGAAAATTGCCGGGCTGGTGGAGGAGGGGGTGCCGGTGCGTAGCCGCATCCCTTCCCCGGCGTCGCACAATCCGCATAACGTTGACTACCTGCGGACAAAGCGCGAGCGCACGGGGCACCTGATTGAGCTCTTCGGGGAGGACGACCAGGCGGCAAGGGCGAGCTAGCGCCGTGCAGTCGCCAGCCTCGCGCTTCGCCATCACCTTCTGGGGCGTCCGCGGTTCCATCCCCGCCCCGGGCCCGAAGACGCGGGTGTACGGCGGGAACACCTCCTGCATCGAGCTGCGTTGCGCCGGCCGCCTCCTGGTCTTCGACCTCGGCTCGGGTGCCCGCGCCCTCGGGGAGGCCCTCCGGGCGCAGGGAGTCCCGGCCAGCGCTGACGTCTTCCTGTCCCACTACCACTACGACCACCTGCAGGGCCTGCCCTTCTTCGCGCCCATGTTCGACGCGAGGAACCACTTCGTCATCCGCGGCCCGACGCGTGCCCAGCACGACGTGCGGACCATCCTCGCCGGTCAGATGGCTCCCCCCTACTTCCCCGTGACGGCCGAGGAAGTCTTCCAGGCCGACGTGCAATACAAGCCCGTTGCCCAGGGGGACGTGGTGGACCTGGGGGAGGTGCAAGTGCGCGCCCTGGAGCTGCATCACCCGGGCGGCTCGCTCGGCTACCGCGTGGACTTTCAGGGGCACTCGGTGGTGTACGCCACCGACATCGAACATGGCAGCCCGACGGATGGGCGGCTCGCCGACTTCGCCCGCGGCGCCGACGTCCTCATCTACGACGCCATGTACACGCCCGAGGAGTATGCCGGTCCGCCGGGCAAGGCCGGCTGGGGCCACAGCACCTGGACGGCGGCGGTTACGGCGGCGGAGGCGGCCGAGGTGCGCACCCTCGTCCTGTTTCACCACGACCCGGAACGGGATGACGCCGGCATGCGCGCGCTGGAGCGCAAGGCGCGCCGTCTGCGCCCTGGCACGGTGGCCGCGCGGGAAGGCCTCACCCTGAAGGTGGACCAGGACGTCCTCCGGTCCAGCGTCGCGCCGCCGCGCCTCGCGTCGCGGGGCGCGCTGTAGCGGACAGTTAACGCCAGCTGGGCGAGCCAGGAGAGGTGGTGGCCCGCTCCACGGCACGCCTCAGCCCAGCGTAGGGCAGTCGTCGCAGCGCCTCGGGCACACTCAGCCAGGCAAAGTCGGTGTGCTCGGGCCCCAGCCGCACGGCCGCGTCCCCTTCCCAGCTGGCGGCAAACGCCTCCTCCACCGCCAGCGCCGGCGGGCTGGCCTCGCCGAGGGCGAAGGCGTGCCGGTAGTGCAGCGGCCGGACACGCACGGCCCGCCCCGTCTCCTCGGCCACCTCCCGCGCGGCGGCGGCCGCGGCGCTTTCCCCTGCCTCCCGCCGGCCAGTGACGGGCTGCCAGAAGCCGCCGCGCTCGGCCGTCCGCTGCAGCAGCAGCACCTCCGTCCCAGCCCGGCCTTCCCGGGTGACGGTGATGGAGACCGTCTCGGTTTGGTGCTGGGCCTGCTGCACCTCGCACTCCCAGACGTCCCCGTAGGCCCGGCCCAGCGCCGACTGCACCGCCTCCCACGAGGGCGGCTGCCCAAGTTCGCGCGCCATGGACGTCACCCCCGCCTCGGCAATGCCGCAGGGGAGGATGAGGTCGAAGTCCTCCAGCGCCGGGCTGACGTTGAGGGCAAAGCCATGGGTGGTAATCCACCGGGCAATGTGCACGCCCAGGGCCGCAATCTTCCGGGCGTCGCGCCCCTCCTCCCCCATCCACACCCCTGGCCAGCGCGGCATCCGTCCCGCCCGAAGCCCGAAGCTGCCCAGGCCCTGGATGAGGCCTTCTTCGAGGCTACGCACGTAGGCGCGGACGTCGGCGCGGGCCCCGGCCAGGTCCAGAATGGGGTAGCCCACCAGTTGCCCGGGCCCATGGTAGGTGACGTCCCCGCCGCGGTCCGTCGGGTAGACGGCCACCCCGCGCCGGGTGAGTTCTTCCGCCGAGGCCAGCACGTGGGCCGCCTTGGCCCCGCGCCCTAGCGTGATGGTGGGCGGATGTTCCAGCAAGAGCAGCGTGTCGCCCACGCTGCCCTCCCGGCGCGCGCGCGCCAGCTGCTGTTGCAGCAGAAGCCCGTCGGCATACTCCACGCGTCCAAGCCGGAAGACTTGAAGGGAGCGGGCGCGGGCCGTCATCCCCCGCCTGCCCCCCTGCCGAGGAGGGACAGCGCACGCTGCACGCAGCCGCGGCAGATGTAGGCCCCGGCCGGCCCGGCCACCAGGCTTCCCACCTCCTGCCCCGGACGGCAGCAGAAGCTGCACCAGGCCGCCTGGCCCGCATCGGCCAGCACCGGGACGCGCTCCGGAAACGGCTTCCGGGTGTCTCCGGGAAGCGTCTCGGCCAGCCGGCGCGCGTGCCGCCTCAGCTGCTCGGCCCGGGCGCCGCGGCCGCCGGCCTCGCAGGCGCGCGCCGCCTGTTCCAGTTGCTCCTGCGCTAGCCGCAGGTCCCCCGCGCGCTCGGCGGCCTGGGCGGACATCACCAGCTGGCGGACGTCGTCGGGCAGGGCCCCGCTCCGACTCAGGCCATGTCCAGGAACAGCGTCTCCGGCCGTTCGAGGTGGTGGATGAGTGCGTAGGTGGCGTCGGCGGCCACCAGCCCGTCGATGACCCGGTGGTCGAAGGAGAGGGAGACGGTGCCCACGTCCCGAATCACTACCGCCTCGTCCACCACCACCGGCCGACGGCGAATCCGGTGAATGCCGAGGATGGCCACTTCCGGGTAGTTGATGATGGGCAGGGCGAGCAGCCCGCCGGACGTGCCCAGCGACGTGATGGTGAACGTCCCGCCCGACAATTCGTCCATCTTCAACTGCTTCTTCCGGGCGGCCTCGGCCAGCCGGCCAATCTCCGAGGCCAGCTGGCGCAGGCTGAGCCGGGCGACGTCCTTCACCACCGGCACGGTGAGCCCGTCCTCGGTGGCCGCGGCAATGCCGAAGTTGTAGGCCCCCCGCACCACCAGCTCCTGGCTGGCGTGGTCGAAGTTGGCGTTGAGGCTGGGGAAGCGTTGCATCACCGGCACGAGCGCCTTGCAGAAGAACGGCAGGAAGGACAGCCGGGTGTCGTCGCCCGCCGCAGCGAGGGACTCGTTCAGCCGCTTGCGTAGCCGGATGAGCTCGGTGAAGTCCACCTCCTCCACGAAGGTGGAATGCGGCGCGGTGAATTTGCTCCGCACCATCTTCTCGGCAATTTTCTTCCGCAGCCCGCGGAGCGGAATGCGCTCGTCGGCCGCGGCCTGCGGCAGCGGCACCAGCCGCGGACTCTCCCGCACGGCGGGCGTCGCGGCCGGGCCGGTCTCGAGCGCCGCCACCAGGTCCGCCTTCAGCACCCGGCCCTGCGGTCCGCTGCCGGAGATGGCCCCGAGGTCAATGCCATGCTCGCGGGCCATGCGACGCGTGACCGGCGTGGCCAGCACCTTGGCCGCTTCGCGCGGTTCTTGTGCCGGCACCGGAGCGGCCTTCACGGAGGGCGCGGCCGCCGGCGACGGCACCGCGGCCAGCGGCGCGGTGGACTCCACCTCCAGGGTGACCAGCAGCGCGTGCACCTTGGCCATCTCGCCCACCTTGCCGTGCACCTGCACCACCCGGCCGGCCTTGGGGGTGGGAACGGTGACGGTGGCCTTGTCCGTCATCAGCTCCACCAGGCCCTGGTCCTCGGCCACGACGTCCCCCGGGGACACCAGCCACTGGACAATCTCCCCCTCGACGACGCCCTCGCCCAGGTCCGGAAGCTTGAACTCGAAGGTGGCCAAGGGAGCTCCCAGGGTGGGTGCTACGGGTGAGCGTCAGGCGTGGCGTCCCTGCTCCATCAACCCCTGCAGGAAGAACTCCGCCGCACGGTAGCTGGAGCGTACCAGGGGACCTGCCGCCACGTAGAGAAAGCCCATCTCCGCGGCAGCCTGCCGGTAGCGGTCGAACTCGGCCGGCGTGACGAAGCGCGCCACGCGCAGGTGGTACTGCGAGGGCTGCAGGTACTGGCCCAGCGTCAGCACGTCCACGCCGGCCGCGCGCAGCTGTTGGAATGTCTGCAGCAGCTCGGCCTCCGTCTCCCCGAGGCCGACCATGACGGAGCTCTTGGTGTACAGCTTCTGCGGCCGGGCCTTCAGGTAGGCCAGCACCTGCAGCGACTGGTGGTAGCCGGCCCGCCGGTCGCGGACGGTGGGCGTCAGGCGCTCGACCGTCTCGATGTTGTGGGCCACCACGTGCGGGTGGGCTTCGGCCACCGTGGCCAGGTCGCGCTCCACGCCCTGGAAGTCCGGGATGAGGACCTCCACTGTGGTGCTCGGGCTCTCGCGGCGCAGGGCACGGATGGCCGCTGCGAAGTGGGCGGCTCCGCCGTCCGGACGGTCGTCGCGATTCACCGACGTCACGACAATGTACTTGAGGGCGAGCTCCTTCACGGCCTGGGCCAGCTGTTCCGGCTCCTGCGGGTCGAGCGGCAGCGGCGCCCCCACCTTCACGTGGCAGAAGCGGCAGGCCCGGGTGCACACCTCGCCCATCAGCATGACGGTGGCCGTCCCGCCGCCCCAGCACTCGGCGATGTTGGGGCAGCGCGCCTCCTCGCACACGGTGGCCAGCTTCGTCCGGCGCACCGTGGCCTTCACCTTCTCGTAGCCCTCGCCGTGCGGCAGGCGCACCTTCAGCCAGTCGGGCTTGTGCGTCTTGGGCGCTTGGGGCAGCGGGAAGCGGTCGGGCGTGGCCATGGCGAACGGTCGAGCGAAGCTTAACGTCAGTCCGCGTACGGCACACGTCCGCTGCACGCGGGGGGCGGCAGCAGCTAGATGTGGATGGGGTGCCCCAGCGTCATCTCCGCCGCCTCGTGGACAATCTCCGACAGGGTTGGGTGGGCGTGGATGGTGCGCCCCAGCTCCTCGGTGGTGGTCTCCAGCCGCAGCGCCACGCAGGCCTCGGCGAGCAGCTCCGTGGCGTGCGGCCCCACCAGGTGCACCCCCAGCACCTCGTCGTACTTCTTCTCCGAGACTACCTTGCAGAAGCCGAGGCCCTGCTCGTCGGAGATGGAGGCCTTGGTGATGGCGCTGAAGGGGAAGGTGCCCGTCTTGACGTCGTAGCCCCGCTCGCGCGCCTTCTTCTCCGTCAGCCCGACGCTGGCCACCTCGGGGTAGCAGTAGGTGGCGTTGGGCGTGAGGTCATAGTTGATGGGGCTCACGTCCTTGCCGGCCAGGTGCTCCACCGCGAGGATGCCCTCGGCGGAGGCGACGTGCGCCAGCATCGGCGTCGGGACGACGTCGCCGATGGCGTAGACGCCGGCCTCGGTGGTGCGCATGAACCCGTCGGTGGGGATGAAGCCCTTCTCCAGCTTGATGTTGGTGTTCTCCAGGCCGATGCCGTCGGTGACCGGGGCCCGGCCCACCGCCGACAGCAGGATGGCCGCCTCCAGCGTCTTCACCCCCGACGGGGTCTGCATCGTCACGCGGACGCCCTTGCCAGCCGGCTCCACCTTGTCCACCCGGGCCGAGACCTCGAAGTCGATTTTGCGCTTCCGGTACTGCTTTTCGAATTCCTTGCTGACGTCCTCGTCCTCGATGGGCAACAGGTGCGGCAGGTACTCGAGGAGAGTCGTCTTGGCGCCGACGTGGGCGAAGATGGAGGCGAACTCGCAGCCGACCGCGCCGGCACCGACGACGATGATGCTCTCGGGAACCTTCTCCAACTCGAGGATGGAGTCCGAGTTGAAGACCAGCTTGTGGTCCACCGGCACCGCCGGCAACGACTTGGGCACGCTGCCCGAGGCGAGGATGGTCTTCTTCGCCTCCAGCGCCTGCTTCTCCCCGCTCGGAAGGGTGACTTCCACCTTGCCCTTGCCGGAGATGCGGCCCGCGCCCTTGAAGACCTGCACCTTGTTCTTCTTCATCAGGTAGTCGATGCCGTCGGCCCCTTTGGTCACCACCTTGGTCTTGTGCTTCATCGCCTGGGCCCAGTTGATGACCGGGCTCTGCAGGTCGATGCCGAACTCGGCCGCGTGCAGCACATGGGCCCACAGCTCGGCGGTCCAGAGCAGCGACTTGGTGGGGATGCAGCCCCGGTGCAGGCACGTTCCGCCGAGGCGCTTGTCTCTCTCGATGATGGCCGTCTTGAGGCCCAGCTGACCGGCGCGGATGGCGGCCACGTAGCCGCCCGGGCCGGAGCCAATGATGACCACGTCGAACGTCTCAGCCACGGTGGACTCCTGTCACCCCCATTCACAGACCGGGGGCGCCGGGGGGATAACCCTCCAGTGCGGGGCAAGCAAGGACCAGCCGCCGCAAGTCCACCATGCAGCCACTGCACGTCAGACCCCCGACCGTCTCGCCTCCGCCGCGCTTCCCCCTGCGGACGCTGGTGCTGATGGTGCTGGCGCTCGCCGCGTCCCTGCACTTCTTCTGGCGGACCCACCGGCCGGCACCGCCGCGAGCGCGCGTCGTTCCGCCCGAGGTGCTGCTCAAGACGCGGGAGGTCCCCTGATGGACGTCGTCGTGGTGGGAGGAGGGCTGGTGGGCTGCGCCACGGCGCTGCGGCTGATGAAAGCCGGCGCGGAGGTCACCGTGGTCGAGCGCAGCGTCCCAGGCGCGGAGGCCTCCAGCGCCGCCGGCGGCATTCTCGCGCCCCAGGCTGAATCCGGCGGGGCGGGCCCCTTCCTCACCTTGTGCCTGCGCAGCCGTGCCCTCTACCCCGCCTTCGTCGAGGAGGTGGAGGCGCTCTCCGGCATCCGGGTGGGATTCCGTCCCTCGGGCGTGCTGCACGTCGCCTTCTCCGAGGCCTCGCGCGAGCGGCTCCGGGCCCGGGTCGCCCTGCAGCGGGGCCTTGGCCTGTCGGCGGACTTCCTCGAAACGGACGCCGTGCTGCGCCTGGAACCGGCGCTTAACCCGGCCCTTGCGGGCGCGGCCCTCTTCCCCGACGACGCCTCGGTGGACAGCCGCCTGCTGATGCGGGCCCTGTCCATGGCCGCCGCGCGCGCCGGCGTGCGCTTCGTCTCCGGGCACGTGCGCGCCCTATTGGAGGTGGCCGGCCGCGCCGCCGGGGTGGACGTGGACGGCGCCCGGCTGGAAGCCGACGCGGTGGTGGTGGCGGCGGGCGCCTGGACCGGGCTGGTCCCCGGCTCGGGGGTATCGCCCCGCCAAGTGCGCCCGGCCCGGGGGCAGATGGTGATGCTGCGGGCCCGGCTGCCGCTGCTCGAGCGCGTGGCCTTTTCTGACCAGGGCTACCTGGTGCCCCGGGCCGACGGCCACCTGCTGGCCGGCAGCACGCTCGAATTCGAAGGCTTCGCCAAGGAAGTCACCGCAGCGGGCCTAAAGCACATCCTGTCCCTGGCGCTGGAACTCCTCCCGGGGCTGGGAAGCCTCCCGGTGGTGGAAACCTGGGCCGGCCTGCGCCCCTTCACCGAGGACCAGCTCCCGGTGCTGGGGCCCGGTCCGCTGCCCGGTTTGTTCCTCGCCAGCGGACATTTCCGCAACGGCATTCTTCTCGCGCCCGTCACCGCCGAGCTTCTGGCCCAGGCCGTCCTCGCGCGCACACCGTCGCTGTCGCTCGAGCCGTTCCGGTGGAACCGACCGGGAATAACTTGAACGGTCAGCTTCCGTGGAGTCGACTCGACCCCCTGGGGTGCCGCCGCCCCGTGGTCAAGCCCAAGGAGCCCCCCTAGGATGGCTTTCGTGGAGACCCTCGCCGCGCCGACACGCATCCTCATTGTCGATGATGACGCTTCGGTGCGGGACGTCATCAGCGTGCTGCTCCAGGAAGAAGGTTACGAGTGCCGCACCGCGGCTGGCGCGGAAGAGGCTCTGGACATCGCAGCGCAGGAGGCCCCGCCGCTCGTCATCAGCGACATGAAGATGCCCGGACGCGACGGCATCTGGCTGCTGGAAGCCTTCCGGGAACGCCACCCGGAGACGGCAGTGGTGATGCTCACCGGCTATGGCGACACCGAGGCCGCCGTGGACTGCCTGCGCCGGGGGGCAGTCGACTACCTGCTCAAGCCGCCCAAGCTGACCGACCTCATCCGGGCCATCGAGCGGGCGCTGGCCAAGCGCCGGATTGAACTGGCCCGCAAGCGCTACCAGAAGAAGCTCGAGCGCAAGGTGCGCGACCGCACCGCGGAGTTGCGCAGCGCCTTCAAGGACATTGCCCAGACGTACCAGAACACGCTGCTCGCGCTGGTGGCGGCCCTGGACGCCCGGGAGCACGAGACGTCGGACCACAGCCAGCGGGTGGTGAAATACACCACCGCCATCGCCGAGCGCCTGTCGCTGCAGGGGCCGGACCTCGAAGAGCTGGGCCGCGGCGCGCTGCTTCATGACATTGGCAAAATCGGCGTCCCGGACGCGGTGCTGCTCAAGCCCGGGAAGCTGACGCCCGCCGAGTGGGGCGAGATGCGGAAGCATCCGGACACTGGCCACCAGATGATTCAGTCCATCCCCTTCCTGGCCACCCCCGCCACCATCGTCCTGTCGCACCAGGAGCGCTTCGACGGCGGCGGCTACCCCCGGAAGCTCCGCGGCGAGGAGATTCACATCGGCGCACGGATTTTCGCCGTGGCCGACACCCTGGACGCGATGACGTCGGACCGCCCCTACCGAAAGGCGACCTCCTTCGAGAACGCCATGGCCGAGGTGCAGCGCTGCTCCGGCTCTCAGTTCGACCCGGAGGTGGTGCGGGCCTTCGTCGATATCGGTGTGGATGGCCTGCGCAAAATCCGCCTCGACATGGCCCTGGCCCGGGCCCGCGCCCCGCAGGCCATCGCCGGCGACGCCGACGAGGCCGAGGCCAAGTTCGACGCGGCGCTCGACGCGCTCCCCAAGGTCGCTCAGCGGTAGAGCTCAGCCCCGCCGGCCAGAAACTCCTCGCTCTTCTCCTCCAGCCCGCGCGCCAGCGCTTCGGCTTCCTCCACCCCTTGGGCGGCGGCGTAGGCCCGCACGTCCTGGGTGATGCGCATCGAGCAGAAGTGGGGCCCGCACATGCTGCAGAAGTGGGCCACCTTGGCACCCTCGGCAGGCAGCGTCGCGTCGTGGAAGGCTCGCGCCCGCTCCGGGTCCAGCGAGAGGTTGAACTGGTCCTCCCAGCGAAACTCGAAGCGCGCCTTGCTCAGCGCGTTGTCGCGGGCCTGGGCGCCGGGATGGCCCTTGGCCAGGTCCGCGGCGTGGGCGGCAATCTTGTAGACAATCACGCCCTCCTTCACGTCGTCGCGGTCGGGCAGGCCGAGGTGCTCCTTCGGCGTCACGTAGCAAAGCATCGCCGTGCCGAACCACCCAATCATCGCCGCGCCAATCCCGCTGGTGAAGTGGTCGTAGCCCGGAGCGATGTCGGTGGTCAGCGGCCCCAGTGTGTAGAAGGGCGCCTCCTCGCACGCGCTGAGCTGGCGCGACATGTTCTCCTGGATGAGGTGCATCGGCACGTGGCCGGGGCCCTCCACCATCACCTGCACCTCGTGCTTCCAGGCCACCCGCGTCAATTCGCCGAGTGTCTCCAGTTCGGCGAACTGCGCCCGGTCGTTGGCGTCGGCGATGCTTCCCGGCCGGAGCCCATCCCCCAGCGAGAAGCTGACGTCGTAGGCCCGCATGATGTCGCAGATGTCCTCGAAGTGCGTGTAGAGGAAATTCTCCTGGTGGTGGGCCAGGCACCACTTGGCGAGGATGCTGCCGCCGCGGCTGACGATGCCGGTCAGGCGCGAGGCGGTGAGGGGGACGTAGGCGAGCCGGACGCCGGCGTGGATGGTGAAGTAATCCACCCCCTGCTCCGCCTGCTCGATGAGGGTGTCCCGGAAGACTTCCCAGCTGAGCTCCTCGGCCTTCCCGCCCACCTTCTCCAGCGCCTGGTAGATGGGGACGGTGCCGATGGGGACCGGGCTGTTGCGCAGAATCCACTCCCGCGTCTCGTGGATGTGGGGGCCGGTGGAGAGGTCCATCACCGTGTCGGCGCCCCAGCGGATGGCCCACACCAGCTTCTCCACCTCCTCCTCAATCGAGGAGGTGACAGCGGAGTTGCCGATGTTGGCATTCACCTTCACCAGGAAGTTCCGGCCGATGACCATCGGCTCGAGTTCCGGGTGGTTCACGTTGGCGGGGATGATGGCCCGGCCCCGCGCCACCTCGGCGCGGACGAAGTCGGGGGAGATTTCCCGGGGGATGGCGGCGCCAAAGGACTGTCCTTCGTGCTGCGCCGAGAGCGAGGCCTCGGCCCGAAGGTTCTCCCGCAAGGCCACCGCCTCCATCTCCGGCGTCACGACACCCGCCCGGGCGTAGTGCAGCTGGGTGACGTTGCGCCCCGGCTTGGCCACCAGCGGACGGCGCCGGTGCGGGAAGCGCAGCCCGGCCAGGCGCGCGTCCTCCTCGTGCATGCGCGCGGTGAGGCTGCCGAGGCGGCCGCGCTCCTCCACGTCGCCGCGGTCCAGCGCCCAGCCGCGCCGGGCCGGCGGTAGCCCGGCCCCCAAGTCGATGGCGGCGGCGGGGTCGGTGTAGGGCCCGCTCGCGTCGTAGACGCGCACCGGCGGATTCGGCGTTTCCTGGGCGTCAGCGCCCTGGCCAAGCCGCGTCGGCGTCTGGGAGATTTCCCGCACTGGCACCCGGACGTCAGGGTGCAGCGTGCCCTGCAGGTACACCTTGCGTGAGGCGGGAAGCGGCCCCCGGGTGATGCCGGCCAGCGCGGCGGCGTCGACGGTGAGTTTCTGACTGCCCATGGTGCGTTTCCTCCGCCGGCATGACCCGGTTCAGGTTCGAAGGGTCCGGCGTCGGCGCGCCGTCTCAGCCCGACTTCCGGGGCACCCCTACGCGGTGGTCTGCCGGAGGATGTGGTCACGGCCGCCCAGGGGGTGTCAATCCACCGGGTGACGCCTACCCGACAGTCAGCCAAGCGTGTAACCCCTTGAAAAGACGCGCCACGGACGGGGGAGAAACGTGGGTGGAGCGCCATGAGGGGGAGGCCGTATACGTTCTATTTCCCCGTGTCCCTCGCCTCCGCCGCCGCCGAAGTTGTGCAGCCCCCGGCTGCCCCGAGCCCCTCGTTCCATGAGCGGCCGGTCCAGCCCGAGCGGGCCAAGGAGCCGCTGCGCCCGGAACGCCAGGCCCTCCTCAAGGCCCGCATCAAGGACTTGCAGCTGCAGCTGGCCGGCACCCCCCTGGAGCGGCTGATTCAGCAGCTCCACAGCGAGCTCGAGGCCAAGGGCATCGACCTGCGGCCCCAGTGTTACCTGTCCGACGAGTGGGGGTGTCCAGACGGCATTCCCGTCATCGGCATCCCCTTCTACCTGGCCAACCCGCAGCTGCAGTCCATCGAGGGCGAGCTGGGGGGCGGGGTGGAGAGCGAGCGGGACATCCTCATGTACCTGCGGCACGAGGCCGGCCACGCCTTCGCCTACGCCTACCGCCTGTACGACACGCCGGCCTGGAAGCAACTGTTCGGCGACTACCACCAGCCCTACAACGAGGAATACAAGCCCAAGCCCTTCAGCCGCCGCTACGTCAACCACATCCCGGGCTGGTACGCGCAGAAGCACCCGGACGAGGACTTCGCCGAGACGTTCGCGGTATGGCTCACCCCGGGCCTGGACTGGCGCCACCGCTACCGGAACTGGCCGGCACTCAAGAAGCTGACGTACGTCGACGTGCTGGCCCAGGAGCTGGGGCACAAGCCGACTGAGGTGCACCTGGAGACGCACGACGTCGACGCCGACCAGATGGAGGAGACGGTCGCCGACTACTACCGGTCGCGCGAGCTCACCGAGCGCGCCGACCTGGAGATTGGCGAGAAGCTCGACCAGGAACTGTTCCTCCTCTTCGAGCCGCCGGCTGCCGCGCCGCTGGCCGCCTCCCAGCTGCTGACCGACGAGCGGCAGACCCTCATCCAGGCTGCCTCGCAGTACACCGGCGTGCAGCGCGCGGTGGTGCGCAGCGTCGTCGACCATCTCATCGCACGCACCGGTCAGCTGAAGCTGACTGCGCAAGCCGACCGCGTCTCGGCGTACATCACCCGCGCGAGCTCGCTCGTCACCGCACTGGCGATGAACGACCTCTACACCGGCCGACTCTTCGACGCCGACTGAAGATGGCGGCTGCACGTTGGCGTCGCGGCCGAGGGGCGTGTATTCTCCTCGCTCGCGCATGCCACTCCCGCCGCTGAAGCTCGCGGTTCTCCACTATCAGCCCAAGGGTGAGGAACTCGACCCCGTCGTCACCGAGGTGGTGGAGGCTTGTCAGGAGCTCGGACACCAGGTGACGAAGGTCGGCGTCGACGACCGCGTGCAGGAGATTCTGCGCGACGTCCAGAAGAGCAAGTGCGACCTGGTGTTCAACCTCTGCGAGACCTTCGCCGAGGACTACCGCATGGAGGTGAACATCGCGGCGCTGATGGAGCTGGCGCAGCTGAAGTTCACCGGCAGCGGCACCGCCGGGCTCCTCCTTGCCCAGGACAAGGTGCTCACCAAGCAGATTCTCGAGTTCCACGAGGTCCGCACGGCGAATTTCGCCACCTTCGAGAACGACACCTTCGAGACCAAGGGAACGCTGCGCTTCCCCCTCATCGTCAAACCGGCGCGCTCCGACGCCTCCATCGGCATCGGCCGCCACTCGGTGGTGCAAAACTGGCAGGAGCTCACTGAGCGGGTGCGCGACATCCGCGACGACCTGCAGGATGAGGCGCTGGCCGAGGAATTCATCGAGGGCCGCGAGGTCTACGTGGGGCTGGTCGGACCGAGCGCCGCGCCGGAGATGCTGCCCATCGTCGAGATGGACTTCGGCAACTGGTCCGCAGCCCAGCCACGCGTCTCGGACCGGGAAGTGAAGTTCGCCCCGGAGACGGAAGGCAGCCCACGGCTCGTCATGGCCCGCGACCTCTCCGATGAGTTGCGCGCCCGCATCGAGCGCGCGGCCCGGCTCGCCTACCGCGCGCTGAAGCTCCGGGACTACGCCCGGCTGGACTTTCGCATCGCCCGCACCGGCGAGGCCTACATCCTCGAGGCCAATCCGAACCCCTACCTCGAGAAGCGCGGCGAGCTGGCCATGGCCGCGGCCGACCGCGGCTGGTCCTACACCCAGCTGGTGGAGCGCATTCTCGAATCGGCGGCCAAGCGCTACCACCTGACGGCGGCCGCGCCCCGCAGAAGCCGCGCGGCGCAGCAGCCCACCGGCACCTGAGGCCCCCCCCGGAGGGGGCCGTCCGGCGGGTAACACTTCTCACCCGCGAGCACGGCTGTGGATGGTAGGGTGCCCCGGTTGGGGCCGGAGCAACCAAACGGGCGCCCCCCGGGGCGCCTCGACAGACCTGGGAGGGTCAGCGAATGAAAAAGACTTACTTGGTGGCGGGCCTGGCGCTCGCCGCCGGCGCGGCCGTAGTCGCCTGCAGCAGCGGACCGACGACCTACAGCTTCACCGGAGGCTGCACCGGCGTGACCGTCAGCCTCGGCGCCGGCGGCGTGCAGCTGAGCGGCCCCTGCACTCTCGGTAGCGCCGGCAGCTACACCATCGGCGTCGCGGCGCTGCCGGTCAGCATCGGCACCTGTGGACACACCCTCGTGCCGAGCACCATTGCAACGTGGACCCAGGGCAGCTCGGCCCTCTACTCGACCTTCGTCGGCGCCGCGGACGTCCCCTGCACCGACGCTGGCGTCATCGACCTCAGCAAGGTCATTGGCCTCAACGGACTCTTCGTCTACGACGGTGGCACCGGGACGTTTACCACCGCCACCGGCGCGGCCGTCGTGGCCGACGGCGGTGTCACCACCACCGACGGACGGACGTTCACCGCTACCCTGCCCGTGGCCGGCGCACTGACTTACTGAGACAACGCCTCGGCCACCTCGCGTGCGTCCTGGAAGCGGCGCCCCGGCGTCCGCTCCAGGCACCGCAGGATGGTGTCGTTCCAGTGCGCCGGAAGCTCCGGCACCAGCGCCACCGGCGGCACCACCGAGGAGTCCGCCAGCGGGCCCAGCGGGTGGACCGCCGGCAGCCGCCCGGTCACCATCTGGTGCAGCACCACGCCCAAGGCGTACACGTCCGCCGCCGGCCCCACCGCCCCGCCGCCGAGCTGCTCCGGCGCCAGGTGGTCCAGCGAGTCCATGAGGTCCACCGCCAGCGCGGGCAGCGGTTCCGTGCGGCGCCGGTCCGGCAGCAGCGCGCGGGCAATGCCGAAGTCCGTCACCACCACGCGCTCGGCGCTCGAGCCCTCCTCGCGCGGGACGAGCAGGACGTTGGCCGGCTTGAAGTCCCGGTGCACCAGCCCCAGTGCGTGCGCGGCGGCCAGGGCCTCGGCCATCTGGGACACCAGAGGCAAGGCCTCGCGCTCCGCGAATCGCCCCCGGCGCGCCATCCGCTCGGCCAGTGACACGCCTGCCAGAAGCTGCCTGGTAAGGAAGTGCAGCGGCTCGCCCGCCCGCGTCCTCAGCGCGTAGAGCTCGAAGACGCGGCACACCGCCGGGTGGCGCAACTGCCGGGCGAGCAGCACTTCGCTGCGCAGCCGGTCCATGGCCGCCGAGTCCGCCGCCAGGCGCGGGTGCAACGCCTTGACAGCAACCTGCGTCTGCCGCTCCTCGTCCCGAGCCTCGTACACCACGCCCAGGGTGCCACGCGCCAGCAGGCGGACGATGGTGAAGCGCCCGGCCAGCACCTGCCGCGGGGCGAGGAGACTTTCGGCGACGGGCGGCGGGACGGCGAGCAGCGCAGGCTCGACCGAGCCTTCCGTGTCCTCGAGCAGCCCGGCCCAGTCATCCCGCTCCACGGCGACGCTCATGTTGCCCCCTGGAAGCCGACGGCCGGAAGACGCGTCGGTGCAAGGGCAAGAGATGTAGCCGCATTCGGCCCAGCGAAAAAATTTGCGACCGGATTGCTACAGGCCAGTTCCGTCCTGGCGCAGACGGCAACCCGCGCGCGCACGCCGCGGGCGGCAGAGAAGGCCCGGGCGGCCAGGGCCGCCGCGCGGCGGCCGTCCGGACCCCTAGAACTTCGCCCAGAGGCCAGCGGCGACGTTGATGGTCTTGGCGCTGAAGAAGGTGATGCCACTTCCGGCGTAGGCAAAGTCTGCGGTCGCCTCGAGGTACAGACGCAGGAAGAAGATGTCGAGCTTGAGGCCGCCGCCGGCGCGCAAGAAGGCCGTGGGCGTGGAGAGTCCGCAGCACGACGTTCCGCTGACCTGAATCGGCAGCGCCGCCCGGGCGTACAAAAAGAAGGGGAAGTCGAAGGTGACGCCCGGACCGACGTAAATTCCAGTCATCGGGTACAAAGCGCTGGCTTGAGAGAGGTTGAACTGCCCCTCCACGTCGATGGAAAGCCAGGTGAGCGGGTACCAACTCGCCAGCACGTCAAGGTTCGAGAGCCACTGCTGTCCGACACCATAGGTGTAGATGGAAGCGCCCGACGTTGGGGAGACGCCGGTATTGACGTACATCGGCACCAGGTAGGCGGCTCGAATTCCCCAGTCGGCTCGGGCGGCCACCGGCGTGACGAGAGCAGCAGCGAGGACGAGCGACGGCAGAAGACGGCGGTGCATGAACCCTCCCGGGAAGACGCGCTCAGACGTCGCAGTCTAGGGGGTCCGCCCGACGTCAGGCCAGCCCGCGTCGCTCCCCGCTAGTGGTCAGCTGGGCGCTTCTCACCGGCCGGGATTGCGATGGGGAGGCGGTTCTGCTTGGGCGGCAGGGGGCAGGTGGCGTACGCGGTGAAAGCGCACGGCGGGTTGTACGCATGGTTGAAGTCCAGCACCACCCGCCCCTGCTGCGGTGGCTCGGCGTAGAGGAAACGGCCCGCGCCGTAGGTTTCGGTGCGGTTGGTGGCGTCGGCGAAGACGAAGAAGAGTCGCGGGTCCCCCTCCTCCAGCACCGGCGTGAGTCGGTACTCCTGGCCGTCCAGGGTGAAGATGGCCGTGCCGGGGGAAGGCATCTCGTCCACCGTGCCGAGGATGTTGGGCAAAGGGATGGCGTTGCCGGGCGGGGCCGCTTCCCAGCGCGCCTCCACGCGCCAGCGCGCGTCGGCGGGGTACATGGGGATGCTGTGGAAGCCAAGGCGCTTGGGCGACTGCGGGTCCTTCACGCGCAGCCCCACCCGCTCCCCCCGGATGACGACATGAAAGCGGAGGCCGCCCGCCTCCAGCACGTCCGGCGGCCCGTCCGCGTCCGACTGGAGTGGCCCACCGGCAAACGGCTTGCCGTCCCGCGTCGTCACCACGACGCCCGCCTCGGGCTGGAAGCTGACGGCCGTGCCCGTCCGACGAAACGTCCCCAGCCGTGCCGGCGCCTTGGCCGGAAAGATGACGCTGGCGCCCGGGCCGGAGCCGGCCACGTTGTCCCCCTCCTTCAGCCACAGCAGGGCCACCAGGGTGAGCCAACCCTCCTCCGACGTGAGACGCTTCTCCCGCTGGGCGTGCCAGGCCGCGGTGGTCTCGGCGAAGGAGGAGGCATCGGCGGGGGCCGCAAGCAGGAGGGCCGACAGGCAGAGGGCGAGCATGCGGGGGCAGGTTAACGGCGGAGGGCGCCCGTCCGCTCGCCCGGGCTTCCCCCTGGGCCCAGACGCTCCGCCCCCTCCCCGCCCAGGCTGGTCCATCTGGAATTCCCAAAACTGGTCCGTTTGCAGGACCCGGCGAAGGGGGACAATACAGCCCAGCAGAAGGGGCAAGGCGCTTGCGTTCCTGGGAGCTGACAGTGGCGTTGGACGCACGGCACAAGCTGCCGCTCTTCCTCCAGCTGGCCGAGGCCGTGCTGGCGGACATCCGCAGCGGCCGCCTGTTGCCGGGGACACGGCTCCCCGGCTCCCGCAGCTGGCCAGCGCGCTGCACGTCCACCGCAACACCGTCCTGGCCGGCTACGGCGAGCTGTCGGCCCAAGGTTGGCTGGAGACCACGCGTGCCGGGGGCACCTTCATCGCCCGGCAATTGCCGGCACCCCTGCCGGTGGCACCCCCGATGGGGGCGCACCGGGCACGCGCCGGCTACGAAGTCGGGCCGCCGCTGGACGTCCCTGCCCCGCCGGCGTGGCCCGCCGGGACGCTGGTGCTGGCCAAGGGCGCCCCGGACCCTCGCCTGGTGCCCGTCGCAGAGCTCACGCGCGCCTACCGCCGGGCGCTGGCCCGACACGGCGCCGCCCTGTTGGGCTACGGAGACCCCCGCGGACATGTCGGCCTTCGCCGGGCGCTGGCCGAGATGCTCAGCACGACGCGCGGCATCCCGGTCGGCCCGGACGACGTGGTGGTGACGCGCGGCAGCCAGATGGCGCTGGACCTCGTCGCCCGGGCCCTGCTGCGCCCAGGGGACGTGGTGGCAGTCGAGGCGCTTGGCAACCGTGCCACCTGGACGGCGCTGCGCCTGGCCGGCGCCGAGCTCCATCCCCTGCCGGTGGACAGCGCGGGCCTGGACGTGTCCGCGCTGGCCGAGCTCGCTGCCCGCCGACGCATCCGCGCCGTGTACCTGACGCCGCACCACCAGTTTCCCACCACCGCGGTGATGCCGGCGACGCGCCGCATGCAGCTGCTGCAGCTCGCGCGCTCCCTGAAAATCGCCATCATCGAGGACGACTACGACCACGACTTCCACTACGAGGGCCGGCCGGTACTGCCGCTGGCGGCCCGGGACGAGGCGGGCGTCGTGGTCTACGTCGGGACGCTGTCGAAGGTGCTGGCCCCCGGCTTGCGGATTGGCTTTCTGCTCGCGCCCCGGAGCGTCCTCGAGCGGGTGCGGACCCTGCGGCAGGTGGTGGACATCCAGGGCGACCTGGCGCAGGAGTCCGCGGTGGCAGAACTTTTCGAGGACGGGGACCTCATGCGGCACGTCCGGCGGATGCGCCGAGTGTACCGCGCCCGACGGGATGCCCTGGTCGACGCGCTCCGCCGCCATCTCGGCGGAGTGGTGGACTTCCACGTCCCGGCCGGCGGGATGGCGCTGTGGGCGCGGGTGGCGCCCGACGTCGACATGGAGGCTTGGGCGGAGCGCGGTCTGCGGCACGGCGTGGCCTTCGTCAGCGGGCGCTACTACGACTTTCACGGCGGCGCGCTGCAGGCGATGCGCCTTGGCTTCTCGCCTCTGGAGGCAGCGGAGTTGGACGAAGCCGTCCGGCGCATGGCCGCGGCGCTTCCGCCCGCCCGCCGCCCGGCGCTCGGGCCGCAGACAGCCGAAGTGCGGGCCCGACCCCGTGCGCCGGCGCCGGCGGTGCCCTGACAGGCGGCTGCCGCGCTCGGGGGTCCGCGGTGCGCCCGGCCGGGACGCCGACTGGCATTCCTGGGGAGTTGCTGTTACATGCCTACCCATCGCGGGAGCGCGCCGTTTGCGTCGTCCGCGCCCTCCCGCGCCGTGCTGGTGCGTGTGTTCCCGTCCGGCCGGGTTTCCCCGCTCGACAGAAAGTCGTTACTCCACCTGTGTCTACAGAGTCTGCCTCTGCTTCCAGCTTCACTGCCCTCGGCCTGTCCGCGCCCTCGCTTCGCGCGCTGGCGGCCGCCGGCTTCACCACGCCCACGCCCATCCAGGCGCAGGCCATTCCTCCGGCGCTCAAGGGCGCCGACATCATCGGCTGCGCCGCGACCGGGACCGGCAAGACGGCCGCCTACCTGCTGCCACTGCTCGAGCGTCTCCACGGCAAAACCGGGACGCGTGCGCTGGTGCTGGCACCCACCCGCGAGCTAGCGCTCCAAATTGCCCAGCACGTTGACTTGCTGGGCCGCGAGGCGCGAATGCGCGCGGCAGTCGTCATCGGCGGCGTCGGTATCGAGGGGCAGCGACGCGCGCTCCGCGAGGGCCGCCCGCTGCTCATCGCCACCCCCGGTCGGCTGATTGACCATCTGGACTCCGGGACGGCACGGCTGGACACCATCGAGATGCTCGTCCTCGACGAGGCCGACCGCATGCTGGACATGGGCTTTGCCCCGCAGCTGCGCCGGGTGATGGCCAAGCTGCCGAAGCCGCGACAGACGCTGCTCTTCTCCGCCACCATGGCCGGCGAGGTGGCTGACTTTGCCCGCACCCACCTGCGCTCGCCCGTGCGCGTGGAGGTGGCGCGCTCCGGAACCATGGCGCCGCGCGCCACCCAGGCGGCCTACAAGGTGGGCCAGGGGGAGAAGGCAGCTCTGCTTCAGGCACTGCTCAGCGCCTCCACGGACAGCACGCTGGTCTTCGTCCGGACGCGCCGGCGCGCGGACAAGCTTGCACGCTCGCTCGAGCGCGCCGGACACCGCACGGACCGCATTCACGCCGACCGGTCGCAGGGCCAGCGTCAGCGTGCCCTCGAGGACTTCCGCGGCGGTCGCGTCCGCGTGCTCGTGGCGACGGACATCGCCGCGCGCGGCATCGACGTCGCGGACATTGGACACGTCGTCAACTTCGACCTCCCGCACGTGCCGGAGGACTACGTCCACCGCATTGGCCGCACGGCGCGCGCCGCGGCCAGCGGCCGGGCCTCCAGCTTCGTGGCCCCGGACGAGACGCCGCTGCTGCTTGCCATTGAGCGGCTGACGCGGAGCCGCGTCCCCCAGGCCACCGTGCCCCGCGACGCCCCAGCCTTCCTGGCCGAGTTGAAGCAGCAGGCGGACCGACAGGTCGACCCAGGGCCCCGCGGCCCTGCCCACGGCATCTCCGCGCGCCCGGCCGGACAGGCCCCCGGACGCCACGCACGCACGCACGGTACCCGCGTCTTCTCCGGTGGCCCCGCAGGCCGTCACCCCCGCCGCGACGGCGGCCCCGGACGGGCCCACGCCGCCGGTGCCCCGCAGCGCCACGGACGGTAACCGCCAAAGCAGCACCCACGCCTGAAGCCCCGCTTATGGCTGGGTCCCGGCCGCCCCTGCGTGGGGCCAGGTGCGTCTTTAGCGCAGTGCGTTAGGGCGGGTTAACCTGCGTCCTGTGACTACTGGAGCAACACCACCCAAGCGGCCCGCGGCACCGCCGTCCCAGCAGCAGCGCAAGGACGCCGAGCGGAAGGCCCTGGTGGCCACCATCCGCTGGGCCCAGGTGCTGCCGGTGGACTTCGACGGCGAGGACAGCAGCCTCACCCAGGCGCAGCTGGCCGTCCTGAAGTAGCGGCGTCGCCACGCCGGACCCTTACCGCTTGTAGGCGGCAGCGGGCACGACGGTGCCGTCCACCACCACACCCATCTTCACCACCGCCTCGGTGACGGCTTCGTGGTTGGTGGGGGTGAAGGGCCGCTGGTAGGTACCGGTGATGCCGACGAAGGGGGCCTTCAAGTTCTCCAGCGCCTCCTTGATTTTCGTCCCGTCGGTGCTGGCCGCCTGCTCGATGGCCGCCTTCAGCAGGTAGAGCGAGTCGTACCCCTGCGCGGCCGCCGGAGGCCCGGTGATGGGGTTGGTGTACCGCGCGTGGTAGGCGTCGACGAATGTCCTCTGGCGCGCGTTGCCCAAGTCCCCCTCGATGAAGGTGAGGGGGGCGGTGGCCCCGTTGCCATTTTTCCCGGCATTCTTGATGAAGGCCTCCATGCACAGGCTCCAGCCGCCGAGCAGGTCCACCTTCCAGCCGATGCGCTCTAGCGAGTTCGCCAGGGCCGCCAGCTCCGGCCCAATCCCGTAGATGAGAAGCACGTCCGCGCCGGCCGCCCGGGCGTCCTGGACCTGTGCCGTCATGTCGGTGTCCTTGATTCTGAATTTGCCGACACTGACCGGCGCGAGGTTTCGCTTGGACAGCGCCGCCTTCAGCTTGGTGCACCCGCCCTGTCCGTAGTTGGTGTCGTCGCAGATGAGCGCGGGCTTCTTGTACTTGCGGACGTCGATGGCCTCCCGAACAATCAGCTCAGTCTGCAGGATGTCGGATGCCGCCAGGCGGAAGATGTAGTTGTCGACGCCGGCCGCGAAGTACTCGTTCACCTTGGCGCCCGCCGAGGAGTTGATGATGACCGGCACCTTCTTGTCGTTGGCGTAACGGGTGGAGTTGTCAGCGACGCCGGTGTTGCTGGGGCCCAGCACGGCGATGACTTTTTCCTTCTCCAAAAATTCCTGCATGATTTGAGCGCCACGCTCGTTCTTCGCCTCGTCGTCCCGCATGACGAGAACCACTTGTTGGCCGAGGATGCCGCCGGCCCGGTTGATTTCATCGGCGGCCATCTCGACGCCGTTGCGCATCGAGATGCCCATGCCGGCGGCTCCCCCCGTGAAGGGGCTGTAGACCCCAACCTTGATGTCCGCGAACGCCGGCGCCGCGAGCAGCAGCACCGCGAGTCCCAAGCGCCGACCAGTCATTGGGGAACAGCCTCGTCGAAAGGTGGAGAGCCGCGCGGGGGACTTTTGCGGCCAGCCCGCGTCAGGCGCAATCCCCTTCCACCATGCGCAGGCCGCGTCCCGAGTCTGATGCGGCGCGTCCAAGCAGCGGGCGCCCGCCACGGACCGGACCCCCGCACCGGACGTTGCCTTCAGCGCGGCGCGGGCTGAAGCACCACCACGCCGTCCTTCATGACGAAGGCCACCCGCTCCGTCGCGGTGATGTCCTGCAGCGGATTGGTGGCCATGGCTACCAGGTCAGCCGCCGCACCTGACGCCAGCGTGCCCAGCTCGGCTTCCTTGCCCAGCAGCGCGGCGGCGACGACGGTGCCCGACCGCAGGGCCTGCCAGGGCGTCATGCCGCGGTCGACGTAGCGATGAAACTCCTCGGCCTGGTTGAGCTTGTCCCACGGGAAGCCGCCCGCGTCCGTGCCCAGGGCGATGGGCACGCCGGCGGCGAGCGCCCGCCGGAAGGAGGCGTCGGCCGCCTTCGACAGTTCCAGCCACACGCCACCGCGCGGGCCCTCGACGTACGCCGTCACGGTGAGCGTTGGGCAGAGGTACACCTTGTGCTCGGCCATCTTCTTCACCGAGGCGTCGTCCAGCACGTCCCCGTGCTCGATGGAGTCCACGCCGGCGGCCAGGGCGATGGCGTGTCCGCTTGGCGTGATGGAGTGCGCCGCCACCTTGCGCCGGCTTCGGTGCGCCTGGTCGACGATGGCGTTCAACTCCTCCTGCGTGAAGTTGGGGATGCTGCGGAATTGCCCGTCCGGCAGGCGGTAGTAGCCGCGGTCGGCGTAGACCTTAATCCAGTCCGCCCCGTGGGCGATTTGGTCGCGCACCGCCCTTCGGCAGCCCTCCGGCCCGTCGCACAGCTCGACGCCGTGGGGAACATTCAATTCCCAGGCAAAGCCTGACAGCGGGTAGGCGCCGGTCGGGGCCAAGGCCTTGGTCGCGACGAAGAGCCGGGGCCCGGAGATGACTCCCCGCTCGACGGCGTGCTTCAAGTCAACATCGGCGAACCCGGCGCCCTCGTTTCCGATGTCGCGCAACGTGGTGAAACCATGGCGAAGCGCAATCTGCATCGCCTGCGTGGCGCGAAGCGTGCGGTAGGGAATGGATTCCTTGAGCAGCTGCTCGTCGTACTCGGCTTGCGTCGCATCGCCCTGGAGCAGCACGTGGGTGTGCGCGTCGATGAAGCCCGGCATCAAGGTGTAGTCGGAGAGGTCGATGACCGTGAAACCGGCCGGAGCCGCCGGGGCGATGCCGGTGATGCGGCCGTTCGAGACCAGAACGAAGGCTGGCCCTATGTCCTTCTGCGCTGCGACGTCCAGGATGTGACCCGCCTTGAGGGCGAGCGGCGCCACCGGCGACGTCGCCACGGCCGGAGCGGCCACCATCCAGATGAAGAGAAGCCCGAGACGACGCATGTGTGTTCCTCCGCGGCCAACGACGACTCCCCCGCGCCTGCGCCCACCTCATGTGTTCCTTTGGCCGCAAGGGGGGCTGGACTCTCCCATGCGGCAGCCGGGGACCTCCAGCGAAGAGCTCGCGTTCCCGCCCGCAAGCCCCGAATCGACGAGAGGTCATGTGGGGCGCACCAGCGGTCGGCTGGCCACCACGAACTGGCAAGGGCTGCGCCGTCCGTGCCGAAGGTTTAGCCTGTGGAACTGATGGCGGAGACTGACATCGAGCATTTCCTGCCGCGCAGCAGGCGCCGGCTGCTCGGCATCACCGTGGCAGTCCTGGTGGTGCTGCTGCAGGTCTTCACCTGGTACCTGGCCAACCGGGACGTGCCCCGGGCGCTCTCGCAGCTTCTTTACCTCGCGGTGGAGATGCCTCCGTTGATGGCGCTGCTGTCCGCTGTCTTCCGGCATGGGTACCGGAGCCGAGCCGGCCCAGCGCGACTGGTCGCCTCGGGCGTCCTGCTCGCCGCCCTGGTCGGCGCCGTGTTTGGTGCTCTCTGGTGGCTCGCTATCCAGCGCTTTCCTTTCCTGCGTCTCATGCCGGCCTCGATGGCACCGCCCGACCTCACCCGTTCGGTGCTCTTCGGTGTCGCGTGGGCCCAGAGTCACTTCGGGCTGTGGGCGCTGGCCTTCCTCCTGCCGGCCATGGTGGAGCTCGTCCGCATTCGCTCCCTGGAACGGGAGAAGGTGCAACTCGAAGCCGAGACGCTCCGCGGCGCGGCGGAGCTGGCGAGGCTGCGAGCACACCTGGAGCCGCACTTCCTGCTCAACACACTCAACGCCATCGCCGGGCTGGTGACGGAGGACCCCCGGGAAGCGCGGCGCCTGCTGGCGGCCCTGGGGGACCTGCTCCGCGATGCGCTGCGGGACGAGGATGAGATGCAGACGCTGGAGTCCCAGGTGGCGTGGCTGCACCGCTACGCGCAGATTCTCGAGGCCCGCCACCGGGGGGGCCTCACCTTCGGCTGGGAGATTGCTGCCGAGAGCCGGAACGTGCTGTTGCCGCGGCTCTTGCTCCAGCCGCTCGTCGAGAACGCCGTCAAGCATGGGGCCCTGCGTCGCGCCGGTGGCGGGCGCGTCACCATCCGCAGCAGCGTCGAGGGCGAGCTGATGACGTGCGTCGTCGAGGACAACGGCCCCGGCTTCTCGGGAGGCTCGGTGCGCTCGGGCGCCTTCGGACTCAAGTCCGTCCGCCGGCGCCTGGAGCTTCGCTACCCGGCGCGCGCCCACCTGGTGCTCGAATCCTCCGCCGACGGCACCCGCTCCATCGTCCAGGTCCCGCGGCAACTTGAAAGCTCGAACAGACACGAGGAGCTCCGGTGAGCTCCCTTCGCGCGCTGGTGGTGGAGGACGAGTGGCCGGCCCGCAACTACCTGGTCGAGCTGCTGCAGACATCGCGCGCGGCGGAGGTGGTGGGCGCGGTGGCGACCGTGGAGGAGGCACTCGAGGCGCTGGAGAGCTCCGCCCGGCTGTCGGTGGACGTCGTCTTCGTCGACGTTCAGCTGGCCGCCGAGCCCGGGGACCGGGCCGGGCTGGAACTGGTGCGGTCCCTGGCCGGCTCCCATCCCGGGCTCCTCTTCGTCCTCGCCACTGCCTTCGAGCAACACGCGCTCGAGGCGTTCGACCTGGGCGTGGTGGACTACCTGCTCAAGCCCTTCACCGAGGAACGCGTGAGTCAGTGCCTGGAGCGGCTCATGCTTCGCCACCGCGCGCGACCCGGCACCCCGAACCCCCTGCGCATCGTCGCACGGCGGAAGCGCAATCTCGTCTTTCTCGAGCCAGCAGAAATCTGGGCTTTCGAGGCAGCGGACCGCCTCACCTTCGTCCACACCGAGGCCGGTCGCTTCGATATGGACCTTTCGTTGAGTGCTATCGAGCTGTCCTTCGGACGGGCCCTCACCCGGGTCCACCGCAACTGGCTGGTGAACACGGCCCATGTAAAGGAACTCGAGCGCGACGGCAGCGAGACCCGCCTCTTCGTCGGCACGGGTCTGGGCGGGGATGCCTCCGGGGTGCGGGTGCCCGTCTCGAGAGACCGGGTCCAAGCGGTGCGCGATAGCCTGCTCGCCGACGCAGCGTGGCTGCGCCGGGGCTGAGGAGCGCTCCCTCATGAGACACCCTTCGTCAGTTCCAGCGAGGCGCTCGTCCGAGGAGGGCCGCCTCCGGTCCGGTCGGCCTGCCAGGGGGCTCGTCCCCACATATTCTTGCCCGTCCAACGTGTTCCTTCGTCCTGCCGCTCGAAGCGCCACCGTGTGGGTTTGCCTTGCGACCGCCCTGAGCGTGGGTGCTGTGGCGCGCGCCGACACCCCTCCCCCGGCCCCGCCGGTGCTCCACCTGGACCAGGCGGTCGACACCGCCCTCAAGCAAAGCCCCACCCTGCTGTCGGCGCAGGCCAACGTGGGCTCCGCCCAGGGGGCGGCAGAGCAGACGCGGGCCAGCCTGTTGCCTCAGCTGAATGCCTCGGCCATTGGAGAGCGGCTCTACGGCTCGACTGGCGTCCAGTCAGGCAGCGGCTCCATCGGGGTCGCCGGCTCCAAGGTGCGCAACAACTTCTCCTTCGCGCTCAATGGGACCCAGCTCATCTGGGACTTCCAGTCCGTGGACCGGACGCGTTCCGCCTACGCCAACGTCTCGGCGGTTCAGGCCACAGAGCAGGCCACGCTCATCAACACCGTGCTCAACGTTCGGACCGCCTTCTTTCTGGCCCAGGCAGACCGGGCGCTGGTCCAGGTCCAAGAGGAAACGCTCGACAACCAAATCAAGCACCAGACACAGACGGAGGCCTTCGTCAAAGTCGGCACCCAGCCAGAAATCGCCCTCGCCCAGGCCCGAACCAACGTGGCCAACGCGAAGGTTGCTCTCATCCAGGTGCGGAACAACTACGTCATCGCCAAGGCCCAACTGAACCAGGCGATGGGGGTCGTCCAGGGAACTGCCTACGAGGTGGCCAACGAGGAACTGCCCCCGCTCCCGGGGGAGGACCAGTCGGTCGATGCCCTGATGGACATCGCCCTGCACGAGCGGCCGGAGATTGCCGCGAGCCAGAAGACCGTCGAGGCCGATGACCTCGCGCTCCGAGCGGCCCGGGGCGGCTACCTGCCGGCCTTTTCGCTGTTCGGTAGCGTTGCCTCGACTGGCCCGGCGCTCGACCAGCTTGGCCCCGCGTGGGATTTCGGACTTCAAGCCACCTGGGACTTCTTCGACGGGCTCAAGACGCCGGGGGTGGTCCGTCAAGCGCAAAGCAATCTGAACGGTGCCAACGCCCAGCTGACCGCTCAGCAACTGCAAGTCCGGTTCAGTGTCGAGCAGGCGGATGCAACCCTTCTCGGAAGCAAGGAAGCCCTCGCTGCGGCCGAGGACGCCTTGGTGAACGCCCGCGAGCTACTCCGCCTCGCGGAGGCCCGTTACCAATTGGGTGTCGGAAGCATCATCGAGCTGAGCGACGCGCAGGTCTCCGCGACCACTGCAGGGGCACAGCTGGTGCAGGCTCGATTTACACTCGCGACCGCGCGGGCGCAGCTGCTCGCCGCCCTGGGGCGTCGATGATGAAGAGCGAAACCACAGAACGACCGACAGCCCCATTGGCCCCGGAGGTGCCCGCCGTCCCGCGCAGTGGCCATCGCACACGCTGGATTCTCATCGCCGTGGGCGTTCTCGTCCTCGGCGGGGTCGTCTGGCAGATAACCGGCCATCCAGGCCTCAAGGCGAAGGCGCCGCCCACCGACGTCCGGACGGTGCCGGTCGCCGTGTCCACCGTCGTCCAGAAGGACGTGCCCATCTACCTCGAGGGCCTGGGCACGGTGACGGCCTTGTACACGGTGACGGTGAAGAGCCAGGTCGACGGCCGACTGGACAACGTCTTCTTCGTCGAAGGCCAGAAGGTGAAGAAGGGCGAGCTGATTGCCCAGGTCGACCCGCGCCCGTTCGAGGCGGCGCTCCACCAGGCCATGGCCACCGTCGCGCGCGACCAGGCCCAGCTGGTCAACGCCAAGCTCAACCTCAACCGCTATGACGAACTGAGCAGGCAGAACCTCATCGCCAAACAGCAGGCCACCGACCAGCAGGCCCAGGTCGACCAGCTCGCCGCCACGGTCGCGATTGACCAGGCCCAGGTCGAGACCGCGAGGCTCAACCTCGCGTACAGCCACATCGTGTCCCCGGTGGAGGGCGTGACGGGCATCCGCCTGGTGGACCCCGGCAACATCGTGCACGCGGCCGACGCGACGGGCATCGTCGTCATCACCCAGCTCGACCCCATCGCCGTCATCTTCACCCTTCCCCAGGACGACCTGCCGGCAGTTTCCCAGGCCATGGCCAAGGGCGAGTTGACGGTGGACGCCTTCAGCCGGGACGGCGGCGCCAAGTTGGGGACGGGCAAGGTGCTGCTCATCGACAACCAGATTAACCAGACCACCGCCACCATCCGCCTCAAGGCGCTGTTTCCCAACCCGGCCAACGCCCTGTGGCCGAACCAGTTCGTCAAGGCGCGGCTGCTGCTCACGACGCGCGCGGGCGCCACCGTCGTTCCCACCGTCGCCATCCAGCGTGGCCCCAAGGGGACCTTCGTCTACGTCGTCGCACCGGACTCCACCGTCTCGGTCCGAACGGTGGACATCGAGACCGCCCAAGGCGACCAAACCCTGCTGAAGAGTGGCCTCAAGGCCGGGGAGCAGGTAGTCGTCGACGGCACCAACCAAATCCGTGCCGGGAGCAAGGTCTCGGCGCGCTCAGTGGACGGGCCGGGAGGTGCCGTGGCGCCCCCGACGACGGCGACGCCGTGAACAGCATCTCAGAGCCGTTCATCCGAAGGCCGGTCGCCACCACCCTGTTGATGGTGGGGCTGCTGCTGGCCGGACTGGTCGCCTTTCGCCAGCTCCCCATCGCCGCGCTGCCACAGGTGGACTACCCGACCATCGTCGTTTCCACGGGGCTGCCGGGCGCCAGCGCGGAGACGATGGCGTCGGCCGTGACGACGCCGCTCGAACGGCAGTTCGGCCAGATGCCGTCCCTGTCGCAGATGACGTCGGTCAGCAGCGAGGCCAGCTCGCAAATCACCCTGCAGTTCGAGCTGGACCGGAGCATCGACGCCGCCGAGCAGGATGTGCAGGCGGCCATCAACGCCGCGAGCAACCTGCTTCCCCCGACGCTTCCCACGCCCCCCACCTACAGCAAGAGCAACCCGGCGGACTCCCCCATCCTCACCCTGGCCATCAGCTCGACCACCATGCCGCTGGCGCAGGTGGACGACTACGCGGACTCCATTCTCGCCCAGAAAATCTCCCAGGTGTCAGGCGTCGGCCTGGTGACGCTGAATGGCGGGCAGAAGCCGGCGGTCCGCGTGCAGGTGGACCCGGCCGCCCTAGCCGGAACGGGCATGAGCCTGGAGGATGTCCGCCAGGTGCTGGTGGCGGCCAACGTCAACCAGGCGAAGGGCACGCTCGACGGACCGCGCCAGGAATACACGCTGGCCACGAACGACCAGCTCCTCAAGGCCGAGGCCTACCGTCCCCTCATCCTCGCCTACCGCAACGGCTCGCCGGTGCGGCTGACGGACGTGGCCCGCGTCATCGACGACGTGGAGAACGCACAGCTCGCCGGCTGGGCCAATCAGGACCGCGCCATCATCCTCAACGTCCAGCGCCAGCCCGGCGCCAACGTCATCGCCGTCGCCGACCGGGTGAAGGCGCTCCTCCCGCGGCTGCAGGCCTCGCTGCCCCAGAGCATTCAAATCCGGATTCTCAGCGACCGGACCGAGACGGTGCGCGCGTCCGTCGAGGACGTCGAGTTCACCCTGGTGCTCACCATCGTCCTGGTGATGGCGGTCATCTTCCTCTTCCTCGGCAACCTCCGGGCCACGGCCATTCCCAGCGTCACCGTTCCACTGTCCCTGGTCGGCACCTTCGGCGTCATGTACCTGGTGGGCTACAGCCTCAACAACTTGTCGTTGATGGCGCTGACCATCTCGACGGGCTTCGTCGTCGACGACGCCATCGTGATGATTGAAAACATCGCCCGCTACATCGAAAACGGCGATCCCCCCCTGGACGCGGCCCTCAAGGGCGCCAAGCAGATTGGCTTCACCATCGTCTCGCTGACGGTGTCGCTGGTGGCGGTGCTCATCCCCCTGCTGTTCATGACGGGGGTCATCGGCCGCCTGTTTCGCGAATTCGCCGTGACCCTGGCCGTGGCCATCGTCGTGTCGGCGGTCCTCTCCCTGACGCTGACGCCGATGATGTGCGCTTACATGTTGAAGCACGAGGTGCCGCTCAACCAGCGTCCCAAGTTGGTCCAGCTGTCCGAGCGCGGCGTCGAGGCGATGCTTCGCTTTTATAAGCGCACCCTCGGCTGGGTGCTCGACCACGAGCTCACGACGCTTCTGGTGACGGTGGGCACGTTCCTGTTGACCGTCGCCCTCGTCGTGGTCATCCCCAAGGGCTTCTTCCCGCAGCAGGACACCGGCCTGCTCCTCGGGGTTACGCAGGCGGCCCCGGACGTCTCCTTCCAGAAGATGATGCAGCTCCAGCAATCGGCGGTCGACGTGGTGCTGCAGGACCCGGCCGTCGACAGTGTGGCGTCTTTCATTGGCGCTGACGGCACCAACCCCACTGCCAACAGCGGCCGGCTTTCCATCTCGCTCAAATCCCGGAACCAGCGCAACGCCAATGCCGAGGCCGTCATCAACAGGCTCCAGGGCAAGCTGGCGGACGTGCAGGGCATCTCGGTCTACCTGCAGGCGGTCCAGGACCTGCAAATCGACAGCCGATTCAGCCGGACGCAGTTCCAGTACACGCTCGAGGACGCAGACCCGGAGGAGCTCGCGCACTGGGCACCGCTGGTACTGGACAAGCTGCGAACGCTCCCCCAACTCAAGGACGTCGCGAGCGACCAAGAGGCAGGCGGCCTCACCACCTCGCTGGTGATTGACCGCGACACGGCCTCGCGCCTCGGCGTCTCGACCCAGGCCATCGACGACACCCTCTACGACGCATTCGGTCAGCGCATGGTGTCCACCATCTACACCCAGCTCAACCTCTACCGGGTCATCCTCGAAGTGGAGCCCGAGTACCGCACCGGACCGGAGGCCTTGAAGAACATCTACGTGCGCGCGCCGACCGGGGACCAGGTCCCGCTGTCGACCTTCGTCCAGCTGAAGCAGACCGTTTCGCCCCTGACCATCGCGCACCAGGGTCAGTTCCCGTCCGTCACCCTTTCCTTCAACACGGCGACCAACGTGGCCCTGGGGCGCGCCGTGGAGGCCATCGGGAAGGCCACCGCCGAGCTGAACGTCCCGCCTGGACTGCACGCGTCCTTCCGCGGGACGGCCCAAGCCTTCTCCGAATCGCTGGCCAGCGAGCCCATCCTCATCCTCGCAGCCCTCATTACCGTCTACATCGTGCTCGGCGTTCTGTACGAGAGCTACATCCATCCCATTACGATTCTCTCCAGCCTTCCCTCGGCCGGCCTCGGGGCGCTGCTCGCGCTCATGCTGACCGGCACCGAGTTCAGCGTCATCGCCCTCATCGGCATCATCCTGCTCATCGGCATCGTGAAGAAGAACGCCATCATGATGATTGACTTCGCGCTCGAGGCCGAGCGCGACCGCGGGCTCTCTCCCCGCGATTCCATCTTCGAGGCGTCGCTGTTGCGCTTCCGGCCCATCATGATGACGTCGCTGGCGGCGCTGCTCGGCGGCGTGCCGCTCGCCCTGGGCAGCGGAACCGGGTCCGAGCTGCGCCGTCCGCTGGGCATCACCATCGTCGGCGGGCTGCTCATCTCGCAGGTCCTGACGCTGTACACGACGCCCGTCATCTACCTCTACATGGAGCGGATGGCCCGGTGGCTGCGGACCCGACGCGCCCCCAGCCCCGCGGCTGCGCCGCAACCTGCGCCGTGAGCGTCTCCGACCCCTTCATCCGCCGGCCCATCGCGACCTCGCTGCTCTCGGCGGCGTTGCTCTTGGCCGGCGGCGTCGCCTACAGCCAGCTCCCCGTCGCCCCGCTTCCACGCGTGGACTTCCCGGCCATCAACGTCAATGCCGGGCTGCCTGGGGCGAGCCCGGAGACGATGGCCTCGGCGGTGGCCACGCCGCTCGAGCGCCGCTTCGGCCGCATCGCCGGGGTGAATGAAATCACCTCGTCGAGCACGCTCGGCAGCACGTCCATCACCATGCAGTTCGACCTCGACCGCGACGTGGACGCAGCGGCCCGGGACGTCCAGGCGGCCATCAACGCGGCCGCGGCCGAGCTGCCGAGCAACCTGCCCCGGCGGCCGAATTACCAGAAGGTCAATCCCGGGGACACGCCCATCCTCATCTTCTCGCTGACGTCGGACACGGTGCCCCTGCCGCAAGTCTTCGACGCGGCCATCAGCATCCTGGCCCAGAAAATCGCGCAGGTGCACGGGGTAGGGCAGGTCACAGTGGGCGGGGGACAACAGCCCGCCGTCCGCGTCCAGGTCGACCCGGCGGCCCTGGCCGGCGTGGGGCTGACGCTCGAGGACGTGCGAAGCGCACTGGGCGTCGCCACCCTGGACCAGCCCAAGGGGACGCTCAGCGGGGCTTCCCAGGTCCATTCCGTCGCAACCAACGACCAGCTCTTCGGGGCCGCCGCGTACCGACCCCTGGTGCTCGCTCAATCCGGAAACGCCATCGTCCGGCTGGGAGACGTCGCCACCGTCTTCGACGACGTGGAAAACAACCGGACCGCGGCGTGGACGAATGGCGTGCGGTCGGTGCTCATCATCGTCCGGCGCCAACCGGGCGCCAACATCATCGACACCAATGACCGCGTGAAGGCGCTGCTGCCCCTTTTGAAGAGCTCAATTGCACCGGGCATCAACATCGAGGTGGCGCTCGACCGGACGCAGACCATCCGTGGCTCGGTGCGGGACGTCGAGAAGACGCTGGTCCTGAGCGTCTTCCTGGTCGTCCTGGTCGTCTTCGTTTTTTTGCGTTCCTTCCGCGCCACGGCCATCCCGAGCGTCGCCGTGCCGCTCTCGTTGGTCGCCACGTTCGCGGTGATGTACCTGCTCGGCTACAGCGTGAACAACCTGTCGCTCATGGCGCTCACCATCGCCACCGGCTTCGTGGTCGACGACGCCATCGTCGTCACCGAGAACATCGCTCGCTACGTCGAGCTGGGCGACACGCCCATGGCGGCGGCCTTCAAGGGGGCGAAGCAGATTAGCTTCACCATCGTCTCCATGACGGTGTCCCTGCTGGCGGTGTTCATCCCCATCCTCCTCATGCAGGGCGTCGTTGGTCGCCTCTTCCGCGAGTTCGCGGTGACTCTCAGCGTGGCCATCGGAATCTCGATGTTCGTCTCACTCACACTCACGCCGATGATGTGCGCTCGCCTTCTGGGCGACGACGAGAAGAAGCATGGCCGGCTGTACATCTGGACCGAGCGCTTCTTCCAGGCAACGCTGGCCCACTACGGACGTGGACTGAACTGGGTGCTCGGCCACACCCGCGCGATGCTGGCCGTGGTGGCCCTGGCGCTGGCGCTGACGGTGGTGCTCTTCATTCTCATCCCGAAGGGCCTCTTCCCCCAGCAGGACAACGGCCTGTTGATTGGCACCTCGGATGCCCCACAGGACGTCTCGTTCTACACCATGCGCGAGCGGCAGATGGCGGTGAACGCGGTGGTCCAAACCAGTCCGGACGTCGACCACAACAACTCCTTCATCGGCGGTGGCACGGTCAACACGGGGTTCGTCTTCGTCCAGCTCAACATGCGCCCGCCACGGAAGCGCACGGCCGATGACGTCATCAACTGGCTGCGGCCGAAGCTGAGCCAGGTGCAGGGGATTGCGCTCTACCTCCAAGCTGCCCAGGACGTGAAGATTGGGGGTCGCTCCTCACGCACCCAGTACCAGTACACGCTGCAGGCGGCGGACCTGGACGTGCTGCGCACCTGGGCGCCGCGACTCCTGGCCGAAATGCAGAAGATGCCCACCCTCAAGGACGTGGCGAGCGACCAGCAGACGAATGGGCTGCAGCTGTCGGTGGACATCGACCGCGACACGGCCTCCCGGCTGGGCATCTCCGCAAAGCTAATCGACGACACGCTGTACGACGCCTACGGCCAGCGGCAGGTGGCGACCACGTACACCCAGCTCAACCAGTACCGCGTGGTCCTGGAAGTGAAGCCGGAGTTTCTCGAGACGCCGGATGGACTGGACCGGTTGTACGTGCGGTCGGCCTCGGGCGGCCTGGTGCCACTCGCCGCCCTGACTGTCCACCGGCCGAGCACGGTGCCCCTGGCCATCAACCACCAGGGTCAGTTCCCATCCATCACCCTCTCCTTCAACCTCGCACCGGGGAAGTCGCTCAGCGACGCGGTCACGACCATCCAGAAAGCCAAGGACTCCATCGGGATGCCGGCCAGCGTCATCGGCGGCTTCCAGGGGACAGCCCAGGCATTCCAGGACTCGCTCGCCAGCCAGCCCTTGCTCATCCTCTTGGCGCTGCTCACCGTCTACATCGTGCTCGGCGTGCTTTACGAAAGCTACGTGCACCCGCTGACCATTCTCTCCACCTTGCCGACGGCCGGCGTGGGCGCCCTACTGGCCTTGATGGTGTGTCACGTCGAGTTCAACGTCATCGGGCTCATCGGCATCATCCTGCTCATCGGCATCGTGAAGAAGAACGCCATCATGATGATTGACTTCGCCATCGAGGCCGAGCGCGACCAGGGGCTGTCCCCCAAGGACGCCATCTACCAGGCGAGCCTGCTTCGCTTCCGGCCCATCATGATGACGACGCTGGCAGCGCTGCTCGGAG
This sequence comes from Myxococcaceae bacterium, assembly GCA_017881265.1. Taxonomy (GTDB): domain Bacteria; phylum Myxococcota; class Myxococcia; order Myxococcales; family Myxococcaceae; genus JADGRA01. The sequence goes on from JADGRA010000052.1 coordinate 49,823, forward strand.
CGCTTCCGCTCGCGCTCGGCACCGGCCTCGGCTCGGAGCTGCGCCGTCCCCTCGGCATCAGCATCGTCGGCGGGCTGCTCTTCTCCCAGGTGCTGACGCTCTTCACCACGCCGGTCATCTATCTCGCCCTGGACCGTTTCTCCCGCCACCGCAAGCGCTGGCAGGCAACGACGCCGACCCGCGACACGGCGGCGGCCCGCTCCTAGTCTAGCGAGCGGCGGGCGGGGGTTCTGTCAGGTACGCCGCCACCTTGCGCCACACCGCCTCGAACTGCGCTCGGTCGAAGCCAGTGCCGGAGGCAACCCAGTCAAAGTGTCTCGGGACGTGGGTCGGCCGGTCGAAGTGGCCGATGACGTCGTGGTGGTCGGCCCAGACCGCGGCAATGATGTCCCCCCACAACTGACTCAAGGTGGGGACGATGCCGTCGTTGGCGCGGTGGTCCGGCACCCGACCGTAAGCCTTCTGCAGCGCCGCCAGGTCTCCCGGCGTCAGCTGCTTCGGCGGGTCCCCCGGCCGCCCGGCGGCGAAGCGGTAGAGGACGACGAAGAGCGCGTGCGTCGCGTGTGCGTAGGGCCCAATGCCGGCGCGGAGAAAGGACCGGACACCCGGAGGCCGAGCCCGCGTCACCACCGCGCCATAGCGGACGCCAGGACGGTCGGGCGTGGAAGCGTTGAAGGCCTGCATCGTGTTTGGCGCCAGCTGAGCCCCGAGGCCCTGGTCAGTTCCCACGGTGCGAAAGAAGTTCTCAATCGCCTGTCGCCGCTTGCCGGAGAAGTCGCCCAGAAGCTGCAGGAACAGCTGGTCGACGACGCCGGCCGGGCGGGCGTTGGGCCGCCGCAGCAGGCGCGCAAGGCGGAGGACGAACCCGAGCGGAAGCCGGCCCGTGCGCAAGGTGTACACGGTTGCCAGCGACAGGAGGGCGAGCAGCTTCTGTCCGAAGAGGGTGGTGAAGTGCTGGGCGAGCGGCGTGCCATGGTGGGGCGTGGCCACCGTCACCACCGCGTGGATGCTGGCGGCACAGCGTTCCACGTCCACCGAGGTCGGCAACGTCACCCCGGGGGTGAGCAGCAGCCGGGCATCGAGGCCACCGGAGGAATGTCCGACCAGGCTGACGCGGCCACCTGCGCTCTCGAGCAGCGCCGAGATGGCCTCGGCTAACAGGGCCGCGCGCCGCTGCAGGGAGGACGTCGGCTCCGTCAACGAGACGCGAACCTCGCCGTCCAGCCCCTGCGCCGGCCCGACGTCGGCCAGAAGGTCCCGGACGTGGCCGAAGTACGCGAAGTCGCCCAGGTTGGCGAAGCCGAAGAACCCGGGCACGAGAATGACGTGGTGACGGCCGGCCACGCATGAAGACTACTGCAGCGCGTCACGCCGGTGCCGAAACCTTCTTGCGCGCGGGCGCAGGTGGGGCACCGCCCGCCCCCTGTCTCGCTGCACAGCTTTCGCGCGGCAGGGCCTGCTCGCGCAAAACCTTCGAGGACGGGCGCGTGAGCGAGCGAGGCCGGGCCTCGGGCGTCCGCATCGCTGGAGCAGGTCGGGCGTGCGGTCTACGCTCCCAGACGCTTTTCGAAGCAGCGCGATAGAAGCACGAAGCGTCCGGCCAGCTCCCGATGGCGGGCGCTTCTTCTGGTTGGGGGAGGCTGAACCCGATGCGCATCGCCATCAACACCGGGGGGGGCGATGCTCCAGGACTGAATGCAGCCATCTACGCCGTCACCCTGGCGGCGCACCGGCGCGGCTGGGAAGTCCTCGGCATCCACAGCGGGTACGCAGGGCTGCTGGACGCGAGCCGCATCACGGTCCTGACTCCGGAGCGGGTGGCCGGCATCGTCGCTCACGGAGGGACCATCCTCGGTACCACCAACCGGGGCGACCCCTTTCACTACCCGGTGGTCGACCCCTCCTCGGGGCAGACGCAGTTCGAGGACCTGTCTGACCGGGTGCTCGCCAACTTCCGCAAGCTTGGTCTGGACGCCCTGGTGGCGGTGGGCGGCGACGGAAGCATGCAACTGGCCCATCGTCTCTCTCTCAAGGGCCTCCCCGTCATCGGCGTCCCGAAAACCATCGACAACGACCTTTCCGCAACCATGGCCACCTTCGGCTTCGACACGGCCGTTTCCACCGCGACGGAGGCCATCGACAAGCTCCACTCCACCGCCAGCGCGCACGAGCGCGTGCTGGTGGTCGAGGTGATGGGCCGAAACGCGGGATGGATAGCGCTGCACAGCGGTCTGTCCGGTTCAGCGGACGTCATCCTGCTGCCCGAGATTCCGTTCGACATCGAGCGGGTGTGCCAGCACCTGACCGAGAGCGAGGGCCGAGGCAAGCGCTATGGCATAGTGGTCGCTGCCGAGGGCGCCCTGCGCCGCGGCGAAACGCCTCACACGCGGCAGGAGGCACTGCCGGGCCGACTGGAGCCATTGCTCGGCGGCATCGCCGAGTGGGTCGCCGCCGAAATCACCCGCCGCACGGGCAAGGAGACGCGCTCCCTGGTCCTCGGCCACTTGCAGCGCGGCGGCTCCCCCACCGCGTTCGACCGGCTGGTGGCGCTGCGGTTCGGCGCGGCTGCCGTGCGCCTCGTCGCCGAGGGCCGGCGCGACGTGATGGTGGCCTTCCATCCGCCTGAGATGCTCGCCGTCCCGCTGGCCGACGCCGTGGTGGGCATCAAGCGCGTCCCGCTGGACGGCGACACGCTGCTCACCTGCCGGGAGCTGGGCATCTCGCTCGGCGATTGATGACGCGGGAAAGAGGGCCCAGCCCGGGACTGCCCTGACACCCGCAGAAGGCATGGGTGCTACCTGCCCCAGCCCCACGCTGAGGCCTGCGAAGCGCACCCGAGCTTCACTCAACGACAAGGTTTGCTTGTGCACTGTCGCTGTTTGCCGCTAAACGTTCGTGTCGAGCAACACTCTTCGTGCGAGGGGCCATGCGTAAACTACTGTCGCTGCTGGGGTTGGTGTCTGTCGTCGCGTGCGGTTCCTCCGACGTTCCAGCAATCGACCCCGGAATGGCCGGCACCTGGGTGGGCACCTCGGCGCTGTCCGTCGCCGGCCAGGCCCCGACCACCTTCTCAGGACAGCAGGTTGTCGTGTCCGTCGACGGCGGCACGGCGCAGGTCGTTGGCGTCTGTCCAAGCGCCACTGGGACCAACAGCGGCGGCACCGTGACTGCAACAGGGGTTGACGACTCGGCCACCTGGGCGGCGAGCGTAGCCTGCCCGAGTGTTTCCATCGGCGGCAGCCCTCCCGTCGCCATCAGCTACACGGCCGGCACCACCAGCTGCGCCATGGCGATGAATGCGATGAACATGGACGTCGTGACGCTGACGAACGTCTCGAAGGGCACTATCCCTGCCGCCGCCGGCGGCACCAGCCAGGTGACGGTGACTTTCACCGGCACCAAGCAGTAGCCGGCCACTCCCGAAGCGGAGTTATTGCCGAGCGCCCCTTCTCACCGGGGCGAACCAGACGTCCGGCCACTGGCGGCGTGGTGTGTCGCAGCAGCGACGAGCGCCGCCAGTGACGCTTCCTTCTGGTCGGCGGCCCAGGGCGGGCCGAGGGCGCGTCCAAGCTCGGCCACCGTCCGCTTGACGGCATCCGGGCGAAGCCCGCTCGCCCGGGCCGCCCGCGCGACCAGCTCCTTGGACGCAATTTCAATGACGGACAATGCACGCTTGCCGCACGCGTCGGCGAGTGCCTGACGAAACAGCGCGCCTTCCGCCGTGTGAATGAGGCTGTGCGAGAGGAGGATGTCACCGACGGCGGGAAGGGCGCGGCCTGCGCCCCCGGGCAGTCCGACGGCGCGAAGCGCGTAGCCGTCTGCTGCGAGGTCCGCCAGAAGCTGTGTCATGTCGCGAAGCGCGCTTCTTCTAGCAACCTCGCGCGCCGTGGCGAGGAGCCGCTCCGCCGACGCCGCGTCGACCTCGGCCGCTGCGTGGTAAACGAACACCGAGTCGTGGTCACTCTTCTCGACGAGGCTGAATCGCCGCCTGTCGACGACCCGAGGCGCCGTGGCAGGCCCGGCCAGGACCACCGCGGCCGCCCACCCGGTGTGAACGCGAAACCCCAAGGCGGCGTCCATGTTGGGTACCTTCCTCCTCCGACCCTGCGGACCGCCCGGCGCACGCTCCAGGCGCTGAGCGGTCACACCCAACGACGGACGTGGGCCCGGTAGTCACGGTAGGCCACGCCGAATCTCCGGTCGAGGTAGCGTTCCTCCCGCAGAATCACGCCGAAGTGCATCACCGCCAGCACCGGAAGCAGCAGGACCAACGGCCCAAGCACCCCCAGAACGAGTGCCAGCCCGAGGTAGAGCATCGTCATGGAGAGGTAAATCGGGTTGCGGGTGCGTTGGTAGACGCCGGACGTCACCACGGCGGTGCTCGGCTTGTACGGGTTTACGTTGGTGCGGGCCCTGCGCAGGGCACGGAACGCCGAGAACCCGACGACCGCCTGAAGGCCCAAGAGCAGTCCTCCAAGGCCAAATATCCACGTGGGCCGTGGCACCCGCGGCAGAGCGAATGCCCAGTCCAGAAGGATGCCCAGGAGAAAGCCACCCGCGTACACGAGGGGCGGAGGGAAAAGAACGCCAGCTGTCTCGTCGCGATCCGCCATCGCCATCCGTCCATTTCTCTGACGACGTGCTACCTGATTCGAGTGAACGACAGTCTTCGGCTCATCGCACGTTGCCGCCCCAGCCACCACCGATGTCGTCGCGCCGCGAAGGCGCCGACCAATCTCAGCACGCTGGGTGTGAGCTCCCTGACCCGCTTTCAACGCACCGCGTTTGCATGGTACCGCGAGCATCCCCGTCGGGGCGCTCGCGGCGCCGTCGCCGCGTGTGCAGTCTCGGCCTGAAGAGGGGTCGGACCTGGGCACGACCAGAACCCGGAACGCTCGGGGCGCGCATCCATAACCCGAAAGCAACCCCGCATCAGCCCTTCACGCACAGCACTTGCTTGAGCGTGTGGTCGACGCGCACGAGGTCGCGCTGGTACTCCATGACCTGGCCGATGTCCTTGTAGGCTCCTGGAGCCTCGTCCAGCACGCCCGCATCCTTCCGGCACTCAACTCCGTCGGTCTGTGCGGCCAGGTCCAGGAGCGTGAACTCACGCTTGGCTTTTCCGCGACTCATCCGCCGCCCAGCACCGTGAGACGCACTGGTGAGCGACTCGGCGTTTCCCAGGCCGGTCACGATGTACGAGCGCGTCCCCATTGAACCGGGGATGATGCCGCGCGCCCCCGTGCCGGCGAAGATGGCACCCTTCCGCGTGACGAAGAGCTCCTCGCCAAAGTGCGTCTCCTCGGCCACGTAATTGTGGTGGCACAGGACGGGTGCCTCGAACTGCACCGCGGGGAAGGCGTCGCGCATCACGCCGCAGTAGAGGTCGAACATCGCCAGTCGGTTGAGGAGCGCGTATTCCTGCGCCCAGTACAGGTCCCGGCGGTAGGCGTCCATCTCCGGCGTGCCGGCGAGGAACACCGCGAGGTCAAGGTCCGGCAATTTGGCGTTGTGGGTGAGTTCCCGGGCCCGGGCGATGTGGATTTCGGCGAGTGTCTTGCCGATGTTCCGGCTTCCGCTGTGAAGCATCATCCAGACGGTCTGCTCGTCGTCGAGGCACAGCTCAATGAAGTGGTTTCCGCCACCGAGGGTGCCGAGCTGCTTCTGCGCCCTACCCTCGGTGCCCTTCACTTGGCGGTCGAGGCCAGAGAACCGGGAGAACAGGGAGGCAACCCGGGCCCTCAGCTCAGCAGAAAGGCTGGCGCGGTCTTCGTGCGCGTTGAAGCCCACCGGAATCGCGGCCTCGATGGCACTGCGAAGCGAGGCGAGCGAGTCAGGCAAGTCCGAGGCGCTGAGGCTGCTCCGGATGGCCCCCATCCCACAGCCGATGTCGACGCCGACGGCCGCGGGAGAGACAGCGCTGCGCATTCCGACGACCGACCCAACCGTCGCCCCCTTGCCATAGTGGACGTCGGGCATGACCGCGACGTGCGCCACCCACGGAAGCGAGGCGATGTTCCGCAATTGGTCGAGGGCGGCAGACTCCACCTCCTCCATCGGGAGCCAGAGCTTGGCGTCGACGGTGCCGCCTTGGAGGGTTGCGATGCTCACGGAGCCTCGGATGACCGTGTCTCAGAAAGGCGGCCAACCGCCACGACACAGCCCAGGAAGACGAGAGAGAGCCCCCGGGCGGGATTGAACCGCCGACCCACGGTTTACGAAACCGTTGCTCTACCGCTGAGCTACAGGGGCTGAAATGCGCCTACGAGGAAGCTCGCCGACTTACCCGAAGGTGCCTTGGGCGGCAAGCGCATGAGCCGTTTTGTGCCTCCATCGACCCCGAACTGGGCGTCTCTGAGCGGGATTCAAAGAACGATGGCTGTACCGCAGCCTGACCCGATGTCGTTTCAGGCGATGGTGGACTCGAAGTCCACTCTGTCTGTGGGCCAAGGACGGACCCGCCCCTCGCGCGGGCCCTCGCACAGGGGGTGGGGCCCTCCGCCAATGCGCGATGGTTGTGCGTCGTCCTTGATGCCGCTGGCGGTACTCTTCGGAGAACACCTCCTTTTGGACGCTTCAGCTAGTCCCGGGGCGGTCTGGTCAGCCTCAGGCGCTTCTGGCTTCATAGGGCCATGACCCAAGAAGACTTCTCGAACCGGGCCTGGGCCATTCTCTTCGCGCGGCTGATTCTTGGGTTCATCTTCTTCATGGCGGGGATGTGGAAGGTCTTCACCCTCGGCCCGCTGGAGCACGCCCGGCGCCTCTTCGTCGACCCCTACGCACAGACCTTCCTTCCCCGGTGGTCGCTTTGGGCGGCCGGAGCCGTGGTGCCGTTCGTCGAGCTGACGGCCGGCGCGCTGCTCCTCGTCGGTTTCCGGACACGGGACGCGCTCCTGGCACTCGGGGGCGTCCTGGTGCTGGTCACCTTCGGACACTTGCTGGCCGAGCCGCTCTATGAATTTCACTCGCACGTCATCCCCCGCGCGGCGCTCCTGCTGTTTGTCCTCGTGATGCCGCGGGGAGAGGACTGGTTCTCAGTCGATGCCTGGTGGAAGCGCCGACGTGCGGCGAGAAGTTGAGTCGGCCATCTCCAGCTGACTTCTCCACCGGCGCGAGCGACGTCACGGCTCAGGACCCACGCACCACGCGTCGTGACCTGCGTCGGACGGGCGACCCGGCTGAACCAGCCATCCTTGAGAGCGACTTGACGTGCCAAGCGCCCCGCGGTGCCGTGGGCTGAGTGGCCAGCCCTCTCTGGGCGCCCGGGGGCAACACCTCCGCAGCGCAAATCTTGCGCCGCACCCCCACCGCCTGCAGAGGCTGCGGCAATTGTCGATGGCGGCTCGGTGCTTGGCCAGCACGGTGCGTGCATGACGTCAGGGCGTCTTCTTAGAGGAACCCATGACCAGGGAGATTCTGCTCGGCGATGAAGCGGTGGCGCGCGGTGCCCTCGACGCCGGCATCAGCGCCGCCTACGCCTATCCGGGGACGCCGTCGACGGAGATTTTCCAGACCATCCAGGCCTACGTGAAGCAGCACCAGCTGGACGTGCGCGGCCTGTGGTCCACCAACGAGAAGGTCGCGCTCGAGGAAGCCATCGGCGTCTCGTACTGCGGCAAGCGCGCACTAGTGGCAATGAAGCACGTCGGGCTCAACGTGGCTGCCGACCCGTTCATGAATGTCGCGGTGTCCGGAGCCTGGGGTGGTCTTGTCCTGGCGGTCGCCGACGACCCCTCGATGCACAGCTCGCAGAACGAGCAGGATTCGCGCTACTTTGCGGACTTCGCGCAGGTCCCGTGCCTCGAGCCGGCCGACCAGCAACAGGCGTACGAGATGACGCGCGAGGCGTTCGAGCTGTCCGAGAAGCTGCGCGTCCCCGTCCTGGTGCGTCTCGTGACCCGGCTTGCGCACAGCCGGGCCCTGGTCGGGCTGTCTGAGCGTCGACCGCAGAACGAGACGCACTACGTCGACGACCCGGGCCTCTTCACGCTCATCCCCTCCAACGCACGGCGCGCCTACGCGAAGCTTGTGGACAAGCAGGCAGGTTTGCAGCGTTACGCCGAGGAAAACGCGGGCAACGTCCTGGCCCTCCGCGGCGAGGGAAAGCCGGGCATCATCGTCTGCGGCGTGGCGTGGAACTACCTGCGCGAGGCGCTGGGCGAGGCCGTTGACGGCTTCAATCTCCTTCGCGTCGGCGTGTACCCGCTGCCCGTCAAGAAGGCGCGCGCATTGCTCGACCACTCCTCGGAACTGACCATCGTCGAGGAAGGCTACCCCTTCATCGAGCGCTTCGTGAGCGCGCTGGGCCTCTTTCGAGAGAAGCCGGTGAAGGGGAAGCTGACCGGCCACGTGCCGCGCACCGGTGAGCTTTCACCGGACGCGATTCGAAGGACGTTCGGCTTGCCGGTGGCCCCCTCCCTCGAGGTCGACCGGCTGGAAAGCCTTCTCGCCCCGCGTCCACCGCGGCTCTGCGACGGCTGTCCCCACGGTGATTCGTACCGGCTCATCAACGAGGTGGTCCAAGAGCTGGCCAAGGACACGCGCGTCATGGGTGACATCGGCTGCTACGCGCTGGGCTACCTCAAGCCGTACCAGGCCATTCACTCGTGCGTCTGCATGGGCTCGTCCATTGGCATGGCCATTGGGGCAGCACACGCTGGCATCTCGCCGTCCCTCTGCGTCATCGGGGACGGCACTTTCACCCATTCCGGCATGGCGGGCCTCCTGGATGCCGCCCGCGAGGACGTGAATGTCAAAGTCTTCATCCTCGACAACAGCATCGTCGCCATGACGGGGGGCCAGCCGTCGAGTCTCAGCGACGAGGCGTTGGTCGACCTGGTAGCAGGCTTGGGCGTGAAACGGCCCCACATCCGCGTCATCACGCCGCTCGCCAACAAGAAGGCCGAGAACCTCGCCGTCGTCCGCGAGGAGCTCGCGCACGCGGGACTCTCCGTCATCATCGCGAGGCGGCCCTGCGTCGTCTACGCCAAGGAGATTAAGCAGCAACAGCGTGAGCGCGCCGCGGCCCACCACCACCACGCGGGGGACTGCGCCGACTGCACCGGGAGCTGCCCTTGAAGTTCGACCTCGTGCTCTGCGGCGTCGGCGGTCAGGGCGTTCTCACCACGGCATACGTGCTCGACCATGCAGCGGTCGATGCCGGCCTGTACTTCAAACAACCCGAAGTCCACGGCATGGCCCAGCGCGGAGGCGCGGTGTCGGCGCAGCTGCGGATTTCGGACGTGCCGGTGTCGAGCGACGTCATCTCCGACGGCGGCGCAAGCCTCATCATCTCGGTCGAGCCGATGGAGAGCCTCCGCTACCTGCAACTGCTGCGACCGGACGGGTGGATTGTCACGGACGTGACGCCGCTGAAGAACATCGCTGACTACCCGGACCTCACCCGGCTCTACCAGACGCTCTTCAGCCTGCCGCACGTGCTGGCGGTGGACGCCTCCCGCCTTGCGGCGAAGGCCGGCGTCATGAAGGCACCCAACATCGTCGTCCTTGGTGCGGCGGCGTCCCTCTTGCCCCTGGCGGTTCCCTCCCTCGAGAAGCACATCGCCGCGCTATTTGCCGCCAAGGGGGAACGCGTGCAGACGGCGAACAGGAAGGCCTTCCGCATGGGAAGGGCCGCCAGCAGGTTCGCCGCTGCTTTGACGGAGCGGGGAGTGCCGCACGCCCTGATGGCGCGCGTCGTGGCACGGCTCGACTTCGACGAGACGCCCGCCCCCGTGCCAGTCGTCGAGGCGTGGTCGGAGCGCCTTTTGAAGCCGGACGGCGCCGACCTTGCAGCCCGCGTGCTCGGCTCGCACGACCTTGTGCCCCTCGACGCGCGTCTTCCTGAAGCCCTGGCCTGACGCAATGACCAAGGCCGTCGAGCTGCTCGTTTCCCTCACCGAGGCAGCGCTTGCCGCCGGCGCGTCGGTGCTGACCGAGCCCGAGGTCTACCGTGTTCTCGACGCCGCGGGGCTTGTGGTGCCCCAGCATGTCGTGCTTCCCCTGCCCTCCTCCGTGGCGGGAACGGACGCGCCTTTCCCAGACGTCCCGACGGGCCACGTGGTGCTCAAGGTCGTGTCGCGCGACATCCTCCACAAGAGTGACGTCGGGGGCGTGCGCTTCCTCGAGGGCCATGAAGTCACCCCGCATCTCGTCTCCGCCTTCGTCCAGGACGCTTCCAGGCGCTGGGCGAAGGCCCACGGGCGCCTCCCCACCGTCCAGGGTGCGCTCGTCATGAAACGCGTCGCGTTCGACGCCGCGCGTCCCAGCTCGGAAGTCATCGTCGGGCTGCGCTTCAGCCGTGACTTCGGCTTCGTGGGGCTCATCGGCCTCGGCGGTCTCAAGGCAGAGCTCTTCGGCGCACGGCTTCCGCGTCGGGACGCGGCCGCCCTCTTCTCGCCGACGACGCCGGCCGCAGCGATGGGGGAGCTGCGGGACACGCTGGTCTACCGAGACCTCGCGGGCCAACTGCGAGGGAGTCCGCGCAGTGTCGAGGATGCGACGTGGGAGAAGCTCCTCTCCTTCCTCTGCGAGGTCGCCCAGGTGCTGGCCCCCATCGGCGTCGAGGGGGCGCCGGCACTCGAGGAGCTCGAGCTCAACCCAGTCCTGGTCGACCCATCCGGCCGACTGGTCGCCGTCGATGGGCTGGCGCGGGTGACCCGGGCGACGGCCGCGCCGGTCCGCCCGCCGGTCCATAAGCTGCGTGCCCTTTTCGAGCCGAAGTCCGTCTGCGTGGCCGGGGTCTCGTCGAAGGGCCTCAACATGGGCCGCATCATCCTGAGAAACCTCCTCCGGGATGGCTTTACGCAGAGCCAGCTGGTGGTGCTGAAGCCGGGCGAGCAGGAGATTGACGGCGTTCGTTGCGTGCCAGGTCCCGCCCAGTTGAGCGGCGGCGTCGACCTGGCCGTCCTCGCCGTCGCCGCGGCGGCAGTGCCAGCCCTGGTGGAAGGACTCGTCCAGACGCAGAGGGCGGAGGCCCTCATCATCGTCCCGGGCGGCATGGCGGAAACGAAAGGCGGCGCCGGGACACAAGAGGCCGTGGAAGTGACCCTCCGGCGGTCGCGCGCCACGCCGTGGGGCGGACCAGTCGTCTGTGGGCCCAACTCCATGGGGGTGCGGTCGAGCCCAGGGCACTACGACACGACGTTCATCCCCGCGCACAAGCTGCCTCCGCAGCGCGGACGCGTGCGGAACCTCGCCTTCATCAGCCAGAGCGGCGCGTTCACCATCACCCGGGGAAGCCACCTCGAGCAGCTGGTGCCCCGCTACCTGGTGAGCGCCGGCAACCAGATGGACGTGAGCGTCTCGGACTACATCACCTACGTCGCCGGCGACCCGGCGGTGCAGGTTGTCGCCGTCTACGTGGAGGGCTTCACCCCGGGAGGCGGGCTGGCCTTCCTCCACGCCGCCGAGGCCGCTCGCCGCGCCGGCAAGTGCGTCATCCTGTACAAGGGCGGACGCTCGCCCGAAGGCCAGGGAACGGCTGCCGGCCACACCGCCGCTATTGCCGGCGACTACCGTGCCTGCTGGCACCTGGCCCGGGCGGCTGGCGTCCTGGTGGCGGAGTCCTTCTCGGACTTCGAGGGGCTGGTGCGCGTTGCGACCACGCTGGCCGGACGGCAGCCTCGCGGCCGGCGGGTGGCGTTGATGAGCAACGCTGGCTTCGAAGTCGTCAGCATGGCGGACCACTTGCGGGGGGAGACGTATTCCCTCGAGCTCGCCGTGCTGGGGCCGCAGACACGCGAGCGCATTCGGACAGTGCTCTCACGCCACAAGCTTGAGGAGTTGGTCGACGTGAAGAACCCGCTCGACGTCACCCCGTCGGCCCCCGACGTGGCCCACCTCGAGATTGCCCGGGCCCTGCTCGAGGACGAAGCGGTGGATGCGCTGGTGATGGGAGTCGTCCCGATGTCGCCGGCCCTCGCCTCGCTCGGCACCGCGGCGGAGGAGCCGGAGACCATCGCCTCGCCGCAGAGCCTCGCGCGCACGTTGCCCCCACTCTTCGCAGCGTCGAAGAAGCCCCTGG
>JADGRA010000053.1 GCA_017881265.1 Myxococcaceae bacterium
AGTCGACCTCGTCCACGATCGCGAAGATGTGTCCGCGCTGCGCAAGATCTTCGACACTGCGGGCCATGTTGTCGCGCAGGTAGTCGAAGCCGAACTCATTGTTCTGCCCATAGGTAATGTCCGCCCGGTAGGCGGCCTGCCTTTCCGAGTCCTCGAGGTCATGGACGATGCAGCCCACGGTGAGGCCCAGGGCGTTGTGGATGCGGCCCATCCACTCCGCGTCGCGGCGGGCCAGGTAGTCATTCACCGTGACAATGTGGACGCCCCGGCCGGAAAGGGCGTTGAGGTAGCTGGGCAACGTCGCCGTCAGCGTCTTGCCTTCGCCGGTGCGCATCTCGGCGATGCAGCCCTGGTGCAGGAACATGCCGCCAATCAGCTGCACGTCGAAGTGCCGCTGGCCGATGGTGCGGCGCGCCGCCTCGCGGACGAGGGCGAACGCTTCAAAGAGGACTTCTTCCAGGGAGCGGCCGTTGGCCACCTCCTGCTTCAGCCGGGCGGTGTAGGCCGGAAGCTCAGCCGTCGCGAGCGCCGCCATTTTCGGCTCAAGCTCATTAATCCTCGCGACCTTGGGCCAAGTCTTCTTGAGCTCGCGCTCGTTCTTGGTCCCGATGAGCTTCTTTAGCGTCCACTCAATCATGTGACAGGCTTCCCAGGGTGCGGGGGCCACGGGTGCCCTCGCGCTGTGCCCTATTCCACGCCGGGGCCCGTGTGCGCCATGAAAAAGCCCCCCAAAGTACAGCGCCGGCGGCACGGCGCAAGCCACAGCGCCCCCCAAAACCGTGGGAGTGCACGGATGCAGTCCGAGCAAGCCCGGGGCCGGGCGGCCCCCTCCCACAGAAGGCCACCCGCCCGCCCGCCCCCGCCCGCGGTGGTGCCGCCCGGCCCGGCGCGGCCACCCGCCCTGGGCAGCTGGCTGTGGACGTGCCGCCCCGGCTTCGAAGTCCACCTGGCCGAGGAACTGACGCGCGCACGCGCCGTCCCGGAGGTGCTGGGCCCGGGCTTCCTCGCCTCCGCCCGGAGGCCCGGCGTGGACCCCGCGTTTGCCCGGACGGGCTTCCTTGTCCGCGCGCGGGCGCCGGGGCCGCTGGAGGCCGCGGCGGAGGCGCTGGCGCCGCGGCTACGACGCGCCGGCCCCGTCACGGTGCGCGTCTGGGGCGCGGACACGGAAGCGGGCCTTCAACTGGGGCAGGAGGCGCGCGCCCTGGAAGCGGCGCTGCAGGCGGCGCCCGGCGTCCAGCACCGCGACGACGGCGTGGCGCCCTTCGCCGAGGTGGCCCTGGTGGGCGCGCCGGGGGCGTGGACGGCCGTCTTCGGCACCGTCCGGCGGGACGAGGCCGTCAGCTGGAGTCCCGCGGGCCGCCAGCGCATGCACCGCACCGGCGACGCCCCCTCGCGCGCCGGGCTGAAGCTGGAGGAGGCGTGGGCGCTTCTGGGGCTGTGGCCCTCGCCCGGGGAGATGTGCGTGGACTTGGGGGCGGCCCCCGGCGGCTGGACGGCGCGGGCGCTGGACAGGGGGGCCCGCGTGGTGGCCGTGGACAGGGCCGCCCTGGCCCCGGACGTCGCCCGGCACCCGAAGGTGCGCCATCTGCGCGAAAGCGCCTTCGCCTACGTCCCGGAGGAACCGGTGGACTGGCTGTTGTGCGACATGGCCTGGCGCCCCCTGGAAGTCGCCACGCTGCTGGCCCGCTGGGGGCGCGAGGGGTGGGCGCTGCACCTGGTGGCAAATTTAAAGCTACCCATGCGCGACAAGGTGGAGACGCTGGCCCGGGCGCGGCGCCTTCTGGAAGACGCCGGGTGGAAGGCCCTCCGGCTGCGCCAGCTGTACCACGACCGGGATGAAGTCACGGTGGTGGCACGCACCCGCTGACGGCGGCCACCGTTGGTGCAGTCGGGGGGGCCGCGCGGCGCCAGGCCTTGGGTTAGGAAAGGCCCATGCCGCACACCTTGAACGACGCCACCGTGGAGACGCTTGTGCGACTGCAGCCCTTCGTGCGCAGCCAGCCAGCGGAGAAGCACGCCGCCCTGGCACTGCAGGCCCTGCTGGACGCCGAGTCCTGCCGGCGCGGCGGGCCGGACCCCGTCTCCTCTGCCCTCAACGTCCTCTTCCTCACCCAGGGCGCCCTCCTCAAGCCGGAGTACGACATCTCCATCCACGCACACGTGCCGTGGGAGGTGGGGATGCTGACGGTGGACGTGGTGGAACTCATCCGCGTCAACCAGGCGGCCGGCTTTCCCGCGGGCGACGCCGTGCTGCGCGCGGTGGCCAGCTGCCTGGCCGCCACCTTCCCGGGTGCGCCGGTGGTGCGCATCCACACCGACTGCTTCTGCGTCCTCTTCCCGCCCTCCGCCGGGACGGACGTCACCGAGGAGGTCCGCACCCGCGCCCGCGCGGCCCTGCCCGGGGCCGTCGCCGTCGTCCGCGCCCAAACGGACCGGCTACCTGAAACGGTGGACTTCACCCTGGGCCTGGCGCGGCTTCAGGTGGTGGACCCCTCGCACTGGCAGGTGCTGGGGCCCCTGGTGTGGGCCGAGGCCGAGCGCACGCACGTGCTGGCGCGGGCCCAGAAGGCGGACGGCGTGCTGCTGCGGCGGCTGGACCTCTCCGGCCGGGTAGCCGTCACGCCCGAGGAGCGCTCGGCTACTCGTCGTCGAGAATGAATTTCCGGGGGTTTTCCGGAAGCCCATTCACCCGCACTTCGTAGTGCAAGTGCGGGCCGGTGCTGCGGCCGGTGTTGCCCACGGCGCCGATGAGGTCGCCCCGGTGCACGTGCTCGCCCGGGTGGACCTGCACCTTGCTGAGGTGGCCGTAGCGCGTCTTCACGCCGTAGCCGTGGTCGATGACCAGGACGTTGCCGTAGCTGCCTTCCAGGCCGGCGAAGATGACGGTGCCGTCGGCGGGGGCGGTGACTTCCTTGCCGTGCGGGGCGGCGATGTCCAGGCCCTCATGCATCATCCGCTCGGCGGTGTAGGGGTCCGTCCGCTGGCCGAAGTCGCTGGTAATCCACCCGCGGGCGGGCCAGACGCTGGGCGTCGAGGCGAGCAGACTCTTCTGTTCCAGGAAATAGGTCTGCAGCTGCTGCAGGCTCTGCTCCTGGCGCGCGGCCTCCGTGGACAGCGTCTCCAGCTTGGCCGCCAGCGTCTTGGGGGATTCGGAGGTGGGCGAAAGGGCGGTGAACTCGGACTCGCTGCTGCTCGGCGGCACGCCCTTGGTTTCCATGGCCGTCGGGCCAAGCGCCAGGTTGCGCTGCGGGTCCGACAGCAGCGTCACCGCTCGCAGCTTTTGGTCGAAGCGCTCCACACGCTCCAGCGTGGAGGCCATGTGCTCCACGTGCTCGCGGAAGCCCTTCAGCTGCGTGCGCAGCGCGACGTTCTCGTCCCGCAGCGCGCGGTTCTCCGAGGCGCGGTACAGAAGGTGCGTGTAGTGCACGGCCGCCACGGCCAGCCCCACCACCAACAGGCCGCCCCCGACCACCAGCTGACGCAAAAGCTTCCGGTCCACCTGGTAGCGGCGGACAGCCTGGTCATGCTCGGGAACGACGATGAGGGTGAAGCTCTTCTTGGCCAAAGCCCTGGCTCCCTAGGTTGCCCCCCAACCGTCAGCGTCTAAGCATACCCCGGGCGCACCCGTTGGCAGCAGCGTTTCTTACAGACCGGGTGAGAGAGAGGGCGCGCGTAGCACCCCGTTCCTTACACTGTCAAGGCGAACGCACGACACTTGCAGTGCGTGCATCCGGCCCGTCGTCAAGCTCGGCGCGCACGGCGATGACGGTGATGTTGTCGTCTCCGCCTCTCTCATTCGCCAGGTCGATGAGGCGCGTGGGAATTTCCTTCAGCGCGCTGGCCCGGACAATCTCGAGAATCTCCTGGTCCTCGAGCATGTTGGCCAGCCCGTCGGAACAGAGGATGAAGATGTCGCCGGCTTCCGCGAGCAGCCCCATGACGTCGACCTGGACTTCCTCCTCGAAGCCGACGGAACGCGTAATAATATTCCGGTAGCGGCTGTGACGCGCCTCCTCGGGCGTAATCATCCCCGCCTTAATCTGCTCATTGACGAGGCTGTGGTCCTCGGAGATTTGCTGGATGAGCTCCCCGCGCACCAGGTAGGCCCGGCTGTCACCGACGTGCGCGAAGAAGGCGTGCGCCTCGTCCAAAAGAAGCGAGATGACAGTGGTGCCCATGCCCGCCAGCTCCGGGTCCTCCTGGGCCTTGGCGAAGATGGCCAGGCAGGCCTGCTCCACCGCGCTGCGGATGGTTTCCGGGACGGGCGAGTCCTGCAGGCTGGCGGAGGCTGGGGGCGTCTCCAGGGCGGCCCGCATCTCCCTCAGCCGCTTGTCGATGGTTTCCACGGCGATGCGGCTGGCCGTGCCGCCGCCGGCGTGGCCGCCCATGCCGTCCGCGACGACATAGAGCTGCAATTCCTCATCGATGAGGAAACTGTCTTCGTTGTGGTCGCGCTTCCTGCCGACGTCCGTCAGGCCTGCAGAGGCGGCCTTCAACCGGACAGGAGCTCGCTCAGCCGGGGCACCCACGCGACGGGGATGCTACGGCACCGCTGGAACTAGGGGCAATGGGAGAAGTGGCACCCGGGGTCCGCAATCGCCCGGAAGCACCCGGGCGGCGGGACGGGGTGGCACCACGCAGCAGCGCCTCGGCGGCCTGCATGGCCGCTTCGCTCACCTTGACGCCGGACAGCATGCGGGCCAGTTCCGCGACCCGGGGCGCCCCGGGGGCCAGGGCGGTGACGGCCGAGGCCACCCGGCCCTTGGCCTGCAGCTTGTGGACGACAAGGTGCGCGTCCGCATGGGCCGCCACCTGGGGCAGGTGGGTGACGCACAGCACCTGCCGGCCCTGGGCCACCTGGCGGACGAGACGCCCCACCGCGTCCGCCACCGCCCCGCCCACCCCGGCGTCCGCCTCGTCCAGCACCACCGTCTCGCAGGCGTCCCGTTCCAGGAAGACGCGCCGGAGGCCCAACAGCACGCGGGAGGCCTCACCGCCGGAGGCCACGCGGTGCAGCGGGCGCAGGCCCTCCCCGGGGTTGGCTGAGAAGAGGAATTCGACGTCGTCCGCCCCTTCCGCGCCCAGGGCGTCCGCGGCCGCGACTTCCACGCGGAAGCGCGCGCCGGCCAGGGCCAACTCGGCCAGGACGGCCTGGACGGCCCGGCCCAGCGTCGCCGCCGCCCGTTCGCGCTCCGTCCGCAGCGCCCGGGCCGCTTCCCACGCCCGCGCTTCCAAGGTGCCGCGCTGGGTACGCAGCGCAGCCAATGCCTCGTGCCGGCCTGCAAGTGTCTCTGCCTCGACGCGCAGGGCAGCCACGCGCGACAGGACACCCGTCAAGTCCGTCCCGTGCTTCCGACACAGCCGCCGAAGGGCGTCTAGCCGGTCCTCCACTTCCAGAAGGCGCTGGGGGTCCGCCTCCAGCCGGCCGAGGTAGCTGCGCAGGCGGGCCGCTGCCTCGTCCAGCTCCGCCGTGGCCGTGCGCAGCGCCAGGGCCACGGACTCCAGCTGGGCGTCTTGCCGCACGCCGTCCTCCACCGCGGCGGCGGCCCGGCCGGCCGACTCGGCCGCCCGACCCTCCTCAGTCAGGTGCGCCATGGCCTCCTCTGCCAGGGCGCGCAGCCGCTCGACGGAGGCGAGGCGCCGGCGCTCCTCCTCCAGCCGCACGTCTTCCTCCACGCCCGGCGACAGCCGCTCCACTTCCTCCACCTGGAAACGCAAGAAGTCGAGGCGCTCCTCGGCGGACGACGCCCCGCCCAGGGCTGCAAGTTCGCGGTCCACGGCCAGAAGCGCCGTGTAGGCGCCTTGGTACGCGTCGCTGGCCGCGGGCACCCGGCCCACCCTGTCCAACAGCGAGCGCTGGAAGGCGGGCTGGAAGAGGGCCACGTGGGCGTGCTGTCCAGCGACGTCCAGAAGGCCCTGCAGCAGCTGCCCAAGGACGCCCACGGTGGCCAGTCCGCCGTTGACGTGCACCCGGCCCCGGCCGGTGCGGCCCACCACCCGGCGCACACTGACTTCCTCCCCGGTGTCCGGAAGGCCCAGGGCTTGTAGGCGCTCGGCCAGCGCGGCGGTGCGCTGGAAGACGGCCTCCACCACCGCTTCCTCCGCCCCGGCCCGGACGACGCCCGCCTCCGCACGGCCGCCGAGGAGGAGGCCCAGGGCGTCTACCAGGATGGACTTGCCCGCCCCCGTCTCGCCCGTCAGCACCGTCAACCCCGGGCCGAAGGTGACTTCCACCTCCTCGACGACGGTGAAGGCTTGAATGCGCAGGCCAAGCAGCATGGGCGGTGACGCTCCTTGCCCCTGCAAAACGCAGGGACGGGGGCCACCCTAGCCCTCTCGGCCGACACTGGACAAATTTTCAGTAGTCGGCTGCTTCTTGCCTCTCGTGCGCGGGGCCTACGGCTCGCGGAAGAGGTCTTCCACGTCGGCCTGGGTGAGGCCCTTCAGCCCGGCCTGCGTGCCTTCCAGAATGCCCGCGGCCAGCTCGCGCTTGCGGCGCTGTAGCTGAAGAATCTTCTCCTCCACTGTGCCTTGCGTAATCAGCTTGTAGCTGATGACGGCGCGCGTCTGGCCGATGCGGTGGGTGCGGTCGGTGGCCTGGTCCTCGACGGCCGGGTTCCACCACGGGTCGAAGTGCAGCACGTAGTCCGCCGCCGTCAGGTTGAGGCCGGTGCCGCCGGCCTTCAGGCTGATGAAGAAGAGGGGCGGCCCCTCCTGGGCGTTGAAGGCGTCCACCCGCGCCATGCGGTCCCGGGTGCGTCCATCCAGCGCCTGGTACTTCAGCCCCCGGCTGTCCGCCTCGGCCTTGAGGAGGTCCAGCATCTCGGTGAACTGGCTGAACACCAGCGCACGGTGCCCCTCGGCGACCAGGTCATCCACCAGCCCGAAGAAGCGCTCCAGCTTGGCCGACGGCGGCAGCTGCGTGCCCGGGGGCAGCTTCAGAAGGCGCGGGTCGCAGCACACCTGCCGCAGCCGCATGAGGGCGGCAAGAATGCTGACGCGCGCCCGGGCGAAGCCCACCTTGTCGATACTTTCGTGGACCTTGCTGCGACTCGTTTCCAGCACCTCGCGGTAGAGAGCCGCCTGGCCCACGTCCATCTCGCACCAGGCCACCACCTCCGTCTTGGGCGGCAAGTCCTTGGCCACCTCCGTCTTGAGGCGGCGGAGGATGAAGGGGTGGATGCGCCGGCGCAGCCGCTCGCGCGCGGAGGCGTCTGCCCCGAGGACAATCGGCTGCTCGTACCTCTCCGAGAAGTCCTCCTCGGTGCCGAGGAAGCCCGGCATGAGGAAGTCGAAAATGCTCCACAACTCCCCCAGCCGGTTCTCGAGCGGCGTGCCGGTGAGGGCCAGGCGATGTTCACTGGGTAGCGCCTTGCAGGCCTGGGCGGTGGCGGAGCCGGCATTCTTGATGTTCTGCGCCTCGTCCAGGACGACGTACTTCCAGCGCGTCTTGGAGAGTTCCTCGAGGTCGCGCCGTACCAGCGCATAGCTGGTCAGGACAATGTCCACGTCCGCGAAGGACTGGGTGCGCCGGTCCTGCCCGTGCCACAACGCCACGCTGAGGTCGGGCGTGAAACGTTCCGCCTCGCGCTTCCAGTTGGCCAGAACGGACGTGGGGGCCACCACCAGCGAGGGCGCCCCCTTCTCCTCGTTGTGGGACTTGAGGAGGAGGGCCAGGGCCTGCAGCGTCTTTCCGAGGCCCATGTCGTCGGCCAGAATTCCCGACAGGCGGTGGCGGTGGAGGAACCACAGCCAGGCCAGGCCCGCCTCCTGGTAGTGGCGCAGCGTGGCCTGCAGCCCCGCCGGCGGAGGCACCGGCGCAGCTTCATCCACCAGCCGCAACTCGGACATGGCGGCGCGGGCCCGCGCTTCGATGTCGGCTGCGTCGCCGAGGCTGGCCAGGGCGTCCAGGGCCATCGCCTGGTACAGCGGCACCCTCGTGGTGGGCTTGCCGGGGGCCGCCCCGGCCTCCTCCAGAAGTTCCGTCGCCCGCTGCAATTCCTCGCGGTCCGCCTCGGCGAAGCTGCCGTCGGCCAGCGGCACGTAGCGCCGGCCGGAGGCCAGCCACAGCCGGACGGCGCCCAAGTCCACCGACTGGCCGTCGGCTTCAAAGCGGGCGTCGAGGTCAAACCAGTGCAGCGCCTCCATGCTGACGCGGATGCGCGGGCGCAGCCCGCTGCGCACCTTCACCTCCGGCAGCTGGGCGGCAAAGCGTTCCCAGGCCGCCGGCAGACTCTTCAGCCCCTGGGCCCAGAAGGTGACGGCCGTGTCGCCCTGGGCCACGTACGCCTCCCCGTCCCAGCGCAGCCCCAGCCCCGTCAACAGCTTCAGGGCGGCGCGCTCCTCTTCCTCGTCGCGCCGGTACAGCCGCCGCTGGTTGCCGAGGGAACCGATGGCGTAGCCCAGCGTCCCGGCCGCAGGGGTGACGGGCGCGGTGGTGCCGCCGTAGCGCGCGCCCAGCTGGGCCCGCACCTTCTCCGGGTTGCCTTCCAGGGTGAGAATGAAGTGCGGCGGGGTGGACTCGTCGACGTCCAGGCCGTCGGCGCGCAGCGACAGGTCCAGCCGTGGCAGGTGGGCAGCGAAAAATGTCAGGGCCCGGTCCAGCTGCCCGTGGGGCAGCGACATGGACGGCTCCAGCATCCACTTGCGCCACAGCCGGGCCGGCAGGTTGGGGCGCACCGGGTACAGCGTCTGGCCGGACAGGAGGTAGCCATTGCGCTTGCCCACCAGAAACACCGACTCGCGAATGCCCACCGGCTCGCCCTCCGGCAGCCGGAACTCCAGCGTGGCCTTCGCCCCGCCGTCGGTGGATTCCAGGTGCACTTGGGGAAGCGCGGGCGTCTGCGACAGCAGCAGCGGCGTCCCGCGGTACACCACCCGGGCCTCGCCCAGCACTTCCAGCAAGTCCGCCACTTCCTCATCGCCGAGGAGGAACTTCCCGTCGTAGCGGCTTTCGTACCGGGCCAATTCGTTGAGAGCCCGCTCATCCACCGGCCCCAGGCGCG
The DNA here is from genome assembly GCA_017881265.1 of Myxococcaceae bacterium. Lineage (GTDB taxonomy): Bacteria > Myxococcota > Myxococcia > Myxococcales > Myxococcaceae > JADGRA01. Next base: position 9,006 of record JADGRA010000053.1, read on the forward strand.
CGCCCTGACTGAGCAGGCGCTTCACCTGGATGGGGCCAGCCGTCTGGGCTTCCTTGCGCCGCACGTCCACCAGCCAAGCCCGCCCGCCGTTGCGCGCATGGGCGGGCATGATTCGGTAGACGAAGGCATGGTCCGGCAAGGACGACAGGCCGAGCCAGCTCTCCAGCTTGGCCACCGCCGGCAGCGGCACCACCTCCGCCCCCCGGCCCTCCGGCGCCGTCCCCGCGGCCGGGGCGGCCGCTTCGGGCAGGGCCGGGACGGCGGCGCGCTCGGCCTGCAGGTGGGCCAGGGCCACCGCCACCACGTGCTTGCAGTGCGGGCCGTAGCGGTTCCACGCCTGGCAGGTGCAGCTACTGACGAGGGGACGCGCGGCCGTGTCCAGGGTGGCCCGGTAGGGGTGCCCCTCACTGCCGGCGATGGAGCCGGACAGGACGGTGCCGGACTTGGCCAGGGCGGACACCCGGCCCAGGCCGGCATAGTCCCGGCCCTTCTTGAAGCTGGTGGGCTGCACCTCATCCCGCAGGAGGGCGACCCAGCTGCCCTCCTCGGAAGTGACGGCGCTCTGGAGCTCGGGCGGAGGCAAGTCCTCCCAAGTAACACGGGAGGCTGCCCCTCTGCTGGTCAGCTTTGAAACGTTTCATTCTGGTTGGCGCACAAAGCCTGAGGCGAGCATAAGAGGGGGTTGTCCATGGCCGAGCCCGCCATCAGCGTCGACGGCCTGGTGAAGCGCTTCGAGGACGTGACGGCTGTCGACGGCGTCTCCTTCAGCGTCCGGCCGGGGACGTGCCTCGGACTTTTGGGCCCCAACGGCGCCGGGAAGACGACGACGGTGGAGATTCTGGAGGGACTCCAGCAGCCCACCGCTGGGACGGTGCGCGTGCTGGGGCAGCGGTGGGCCGAGGCCCCGGAACGGCTGAAGGCCCGGATTGGGATTTGCCTTCAAGAAACCCGCTTCTACGAAAAGATGACAGTCGGCGAGACGGTGAAGCTGTTCCGCAGCTTCTACCCGGCCGGCATCGGCGTGGACGATGCCATCCACCTGGTGGCGCTGGAGGAAAAGCGGGACGGCCGGGTGGGCAAGCTGTCCGGCGGCCAGCGGCAGCGCCTGGCGCTGGCAGTGGCCCTGGTGGGAGACCCGGAGGTGCTGTTTCTGGATGAACCCACCACCGGCCTGGACCCGGCCAGCCGCCGCGGGCTGTGGGACGTCATCGAAGCGCTGAAGGCCCGCGGCCGCACCGTCGTCCTCACCACCCATTACATGGAGGAGGCGGCGCGCTTGTGCGACCAGGTCGTCATTGTGGACCACGGCAAGGTGGTGGCCCAGGGGACGCCGCAGGCGCTGGTGGCGGCCCACGGCGGCCAGCAGCTGATTGAATTCGAGGCCCGGCCCATGCCGTCCGTGGAGGCCTGCCGGGCCCTGCCCGGCTGCTCCGACGTCCAGGTGCGCGACGGCACGCTGCGGCTGGCCGTCCGCGGCCTGCCGGAGGCGCTGCCGGCGCTTCTGCGTACCGTCGAGGCGGCCGGCGCCACCCTGCTGCAGCTGTCCACGCACGCGCCGACGCTGGACGACGTCTTTCTAAACCTCACCGGCCGCAGCCTGCGCGACGAGGAGGACTGACGGCCCATGCCAGACAACAGCCACCCCCTCTGGCAGCTGTTCCTCATGCGGCTGCGCGCGCTGTGGCGCGAGCCCTCGGCCCTCTTCTGGATTTTCGCCTTCCCCCTCCTCATGGCGGTGGCCCTCGGCCTGGCCTTCCGCAACCAGTCCTTGTCCCGCCTGACGGTGGCAGTGGCGGAGGGGCCGGGCCAGGAGCGTCTCCTCAGCGCGCTGGCCGCCACCCCGGGGCTTCAGCCTGAGACGCTGCCCCTGGAAGCGGCGCGACGCGCGCTGGCCACCGGCAAGGTGGCGGTGGTGGTGGTGGCGGGCGACACGCCGCGCCTCTTGGTGGACCCGGGCGTCCCGGAGGGGCGCACCGCGCGGCTGCTAGTCCTGGACACGCTGCAGCGGCTGGCCGGGCGCAAGGACGCCATCAGCGTTCCGGAGGAACACGTCACCGTCCCAGGGGGCCGCTACATCGACTTCCTCATCCCCGGACTTCTGGGGTTCGGCCTCATGTCCTCCTCGGTATGGGGCCTGGGCTGGGGGCTGGTGCAGATGCGCACCGGCAAGCTGCTGAAGCGCCTGGTGGCCACCCCCATGCGCAAGTCGGATTTGCTCGCTTCCTTCATCTTCAGCCGCCTGTCCCTGGCGGTGCTGGAGACAGGCTTCTTCCTCGCCTTCGCGCGCTTCCTCTTCGACGTGCGCGTGGCCGGCAGTCTCCTCTCCTTCGTCCTGGTGGCCGCCACGGGGGCCCTGTCGTTTGGCGGCGTGGGCCTCCTGGTCGCCTCCCGGGCGCAGAACAATGAAACGGCCGGGGGCCTCATGAATCTGGTCACCCTGCCGATGACAGTCCTGTCCGGCGTCTTCTTCTCCGCCAGTCACTTCCCCGGGTGGATGCAGCCGTTGGTGAAGGCCCTGCCGCTGACTGCCGTCATCGACGCCCTGCGGGCCATCTCCGTGGACGGGGCTTCCCTGTGGGCCCAAGGGGGGCCGCTTCTGGTGCTGGCTCTCTGGGGCGCCGGCGCCTTCGCAGTGGCGCTGCGCATCTTCCGCTGGAACTAAAAGGAGTGCCTTCAGGCGGCAGATGGAACGGGGGCACGCAGCGACGCCGAGAGGTCTTTGGCAATGCGCCGCGCCTCCACCCCGGCCTCGCGCAGCATGCCCGTCGGCGCCACGTAGAAGCCGCACAGGTACAGCTGCGGCAACGACGTCTCGCGCCCGCTGGTGCGCGGTTGCCCCGCGGCGTCCAGGACGCCGTCCACGTCACCCAGCACCTGCGCCAGGCGGTGGCGGTACCCGGTGGCCAGGACAACCGCCTGGTAGGCCGCCTCCGCCCCGTCCTCGAAGAGGACGCCGTCCTTGGTGAATGCGCGGATGGCGGGCCTCAACTGCAGCTGCTTGTTTCGAAGCAAGGCCACTGTCCCGACGTCGATGAGGGGAACGTGCCTTCGCGTGTTGAGCTCCGTCAACGCCCCGACGGGCGCCTTGCGGAGGCCCAGGCGGGACAGGTCGCCGAACGTCATGCGCAACAGCGGTGCCGCCAGGGCGTCCGCCACCTTCGGCGGCAGCTTTGAAAGCGCAATGGCCCAGGTGAGGATGGGAATGCCAAGCAGCTCGCGCGGAAGCAGGTTGACGGCCCCCCGCACCACAATGCTGGGGCGCGCTCCTTGCTCGAAGAGGTCGATGGCAATCTCCCCGCCCGAGTTGCCGAAGCCCACCACCAGCACGTCCTGTCCACGGAAGCGCTCGCCGGAGGTGTATTCCGAACTATGAAGCACCACGCCCTGGTAGCCCTCCATGCCCGGCCAGTGCGGGCGGACGGGTGTGGCGTTGTAGCCGGTGGCCAGCACCAGGGCGCGCACCCGGTAGCGGGCCGCGGCCGTCTTCAGCGCCCACGCCCCCTCCTGCCGCCGCGCCTCCACCACCTCCTCGCCGAACCGAGGCGCAAGCGAGAACGCCTTGGCGTAGGCCTCCAGGTACTCGATGACCTGCAGGCGCGAGGGGTAGCGTGGGTATGTCCGCGGCATGGGAAAGTACGGCAGGCCCGAGTGGCTGCGGTCCGTGTGCAGGTGAAGCCGCTGGTAGTGCCGCCGCCAGGACGGGGCGAGCACCGCTTCCTTTTCCAGAAGGACGAAGTCGACGCCAGCCCGCCGCAGGCAGGCAGCGACGGCCAGGCCGGCCGGGCCTGAACCGACCACCGCCACGTCCGTGGACATCTCCCCCGCGGCACTACCCATGTGTCCCCACCCTAGCGCTCGCCCCAGTGTAGCTTCTCGCGCAGCACCGCGAAGTAGTCCAGGCGCGGGTTACTCACCAGCAGGACCCGGTTGGGGGAGCGCCGGACTTCCAGCGTGTCCCCGGCCTGCAGCGCATGGCCGGACTGCCCGTCGAAGGTGACGTAGATGTCCGTCGCCTCCGCGCCCAGGTGAATGGACACCACCTGGTCCCCCGGCACCACCAGCGGCCGCTGGGTGAGGGCATGGGGGCAGATGGGAACAATCAGGGCGCAGTCCAGGCCGGGGTGGATAATCGGCCCGCCGGCGGCCAGGGCGTAGGCCGTGGAACCGGTGGGCGTGGCCACAATCAATCCGTCGGACTTGAAGGTGGCAATCAGCTTCCCGTCGATGCGCGTCTCGTGGTCGGCGATGCGCGACAGCGCCCCGCGGTTGATGACGACGTCGTTGAGGACTTCGTCCTCCACTGCCACCACGCCTGCGCGCAGCACGCGACAGGCCAGCTTCATCCGCTGCTGCACGCTGCCGCGCCCCGCCACCACCTCCTCCAGGACGTCCAGCCCCTCCGCCGCGGGCACCTCCGTCATGAAGCCCAGGCTGCCGAGGTTGATACCGAGGATGGGCACCGGCCGGCCGCCAAGTAACCGCGCTCCGCGGATGAGGGTCCCGTCCCCGCCCAGCACCACCACCAGCTCGGCCCGGGCCGCGACCTCCTCCGGGGTGTGGATGGGCCAGCCCAGTTCCTGGGCGAATTCCGGCTCCGCCAGAAAGGTAAGGTCCGGCCGGCGCTGGCGGAGGCGGCGGGCCAGGATGGCCGCGTCGGCGCTGCCCTGCTTGGCCACCACCGCGAGCGTCTTCACCTTGGGAGCAGGCTACTACTACAAGCGGGTTTCACGCCCATGGACCTCTTCAGCCAGGCAGCCGAAAAGGAAGCCGCCGCCAGCGCCCCGCTGGCCGAACGGCTGCGCCCGGAAAAGCTGGAGGACTTCGTCGGGCAGGAACACCTGACTGGGGAAGGAAAGCTGCTGCGGCAGGCCCTGGCCACACAGAAGCTGCCCAGCCTCGTCTTCTGGGGCCCGCCCGGCACCGGGAAAACCACCCTGGCCCGCCTGTTGGCCAGAAGCAGCGGGGCCTTCTTCGTCGGCATGTCCGCCGTCTCCGCCGGGGTGAAGGACGTCCGGGAGGTGGTGGCGGCGGCGGAGGAACGGCGGCGGCTGCACGGCCAGGGCACGGTGCTGTTCCTGGATGAAATCCACCGCTTCAACCGCGCGCAGCAGGACGCTCTCCTCCCCCACGTGGAGAAGGGGACGCTGACACTGTTGGGGGCCACCACCGAAAACCCCAGCTTCGAGGTGAATGCGGCCCTCCTCTCCCGCACCCGGGTGGTGACGCTGCGCCCGCTGGAGGAGGAGGAACTGGTGGCACTGCTGCAGCGTGCGCTTACGTCCCCGAAGGGGCTGGCCGGCGCAGTGACGGCGGACGCCGGCGCGCTGGTGGCCATTGCCCGGGCCGCCGGCGGGGACGCGCGCCGGGCCCTCACCACGCTGGAGGTGGCCGCCGCCGGTGGGGGCAACGTGGATGAGGGTCGGGTGGCGGAGGCCCTGCAGAAGAGGACGCTGCTGTACGACCGGGCGGGCGAGGAACACTACAACGTCATCTCGGCCTTCATTAAGTCGCTGCGAGGTTCCGACCCCGACGCGGCGCTGTACTGGATGGCGCGCATGCTGGAGGCCGGCGAGGAGCCGCGCTTCGTCGTCCGGCGGATGGTGATTTTCGCGTCCGAGGACATCGGCAACGCAGACCCCCAGGCCCTGCAGGTCGCCGTCGCCGCGCTGCAGGCCCTGGAATTGGTGGGCCTGCCCGAGGGCACGCTTCCTCTCACCCAGGCGGCCACGTACCTGGCGCTGGCGCCCAAGTCCAACGCCGTCATCACCGCCTACGGGCGCGCGCGGGAGGCCGTGCTGGAGAAGGGTTCCCTGCCCGTGCCGCTGCACCTACGCAACGCCCCCACCCCCCTGATGAAGTCCCTCGGCTATGGCGGCGGCTACCAGTACCCGCATGACTTCAAGGGGCACTTTGTGGCGGAGACCTACCTACCGGAGGGCCTGGAAGCGGCCAGCTTCTACCGGCCAGGCACCGAAGGCGGGGAGAAGGAACTATCCGCGCGGCTGGAGGCCCTGCGTCAGGCGCGCGCCAAGGGCCGCAAGCGCGAGCCCGGCGATGAGGGGTAGCCCCCCCTTTCCGTCCGTAGACGCCGACCGTGCGTCAGCGCGGCGGGCGGTCGGCGTGCAGGTGGACTTCCAGGGCGCCGCGCGGGGCGGAGGCGTCGGTGAGCAGAGCGTCGGAGCCTTTGTCCTCCAGCTGGAAGGGCTGCTCGGCCGTCGAGCGCACCGAAGGGCTGAGGGCGTCCGCGTCGGGCCGCGGCCACAACCCCGTCTCTGCCCGCAGCGCATCCACCTCCGCCGCCCGGCGCAGAAGCAGTAGCTGCGCGCGCACCCGCGCGTCACTCTGGCTGAAGGCGCCCAGGTCCGGCAGCGCCCGGCGCTGCGTCCCGGGGAGGCCCAGCGGTTCCATGGCGGAAAGCGCCGTCAGCCGCGGGGCCGCCTTGTCCGGGGGTAGCCGCGCCACCGCCACCACCGCGTCCAGCCGGGCCTGCAGCCGGTGCCAGGCCCGGCCGCACACCACCGCCTCGGTGAAGTCCTGCGGCCGCCAGCCGTCCGGGGCCTGGGCCCAGGCCTGGACGCCGGGCGGCAGCGTGGGCAGCGACTCGGTGAGCAGCGGCGCGAACAGCTGCGCCCGCACGCCGACACTCCAGTCGGACAGCGTCTCCGCCAAGGGGGGCGTCCCTTCCGCCAGCCGGCCGAAGGCCAAGGCCGCCTGCCGCTTGGTCGCCAGGGGGGCAGCGTCCAGTGCCGCCGCGCAGGGGCCGAAGGCCACTTCGGAAACGGTAAGGGCGGCCGCGCGTCCCTCCAGCGCCGTCCCCCAGCTGCTGTCGCGGGCGAGGCCCAGCGTGTCCAAACAGGTGGACAGCGCCACCTCGGGCTGCCCGGCCGCCAGTTCCGTCCGCAGCCGCAGGGCGGCCATCTTGGCGGCGTAGGCCGCCGTCACCCAGGTGCGCGGCACCTCCTCGGGCTGGGGCACGTCCAGAAAGCCAAGGCCCGCCGGGGGACCGGCTTCTTCGGCGTGCGTGGCGGAAAGCAGCGCCTGAAGGGCGGGGGCGCCTGCGTACAGTTCCCGGAGGCAGCTGGCGGGCGCGCCTTCGAAGGGCGCCTCCCCCTCGCGCACGCCCTGGCAAAATTCGACGTCGGTGGAGCGCCCCTCCTGCGCGGCCAGCGCGTCCCACGCAGGGGCGGCCAGCCGGCCGAAGCGGCCCGGCACCGTAGGCGCTGACTGCACCGGACGCGGGTACTTCTCCGTTGCGCACTCGCTCAGCTGCGCCACCAACTGGCGGCGGAGTCCCCGCGTGTCGGCCTGCCACACAAACGCCGCGCCGGCCCCCAGAAGCAGGCTCAGTGCGGCGATGAAGACGAGGCGAAGCCGGTGCGTTGGACGGGCCACGGGCGGCGCACCCTAGCAGGGAGCGCCGCCCTGTCAGCCTTCACTTTTCCCGGGAGGCGGCGGAAGGGTGTTTGCCCCCCCCAACGGGCTGCCTACGCAGTCATCGTCTCGGCCTTGGACTGCTGCGGAGCCGGGCCGCCCAGGGGGTTCCGGCCCACCTCATACTGCTTCAGCAGGCGCCGGAAGTTGCTTCTGTCCACACCCGCGGCGCGCGCCGCGGAGGAGACGTTGTTGCCGCTGCGTTCCAGAAGGGCCGACAGGTAGCGCCGTTCAAAGGCGCGCATCGCCAGCCGCTTGGCCTCCGCGTACGGCAGGTGGGCCAGGCTGAGGACCTCGATATCCCCGCCGCCGCCAGGGGCGTCCCGCAGGCCCTGGGGCAGGTCCTCCACGTCCACCAACTCGCGCGACGTCAGGACGACTGCCCTCTCAATGACGTTCTCCAACTCGCGGACGTTGCCCATCCACCGGTGGCACACCAGGGCCTCCATGGCGCCTGGGGTGATGGAGGTCACCTTCTTGCCCATCTTCGCCTGGTACATGCGCAGGAAGTGCTGGGCCAACAGCGGCACGTCCTCCGGGCGGTCGCGCAGCGGCGGCAGCGTCACGGTGATGACGTTGAGGCGGTAGAAGAGGTCCTCGCGGAACTTCCCCTGCTCCTTGGCCCGGGCCAGGTCCACGTTGGAGGCGGCAATGACGCGGACGTCCACCTTGGTGGTCTCGTTCGCCCCCACCCGCTTCACCTCGCCCTCCTGCAGCACGCGCAGAAGGCGCACCTGGGTGGCCGGCGGGACGTCGCCAATCTCATCCAGGAAGATGGTGCCGCCGTCCGCCGCCTCGAAGAGGCCCTTCTTGTTGGCGGTGGCGCCGGTGAAGCTGCCCTTCACGTGGCCGAACAGTTCTGATTCAAGAAGCGTGTCGGTGAGGGCCGAGCAATTGACAGCGACGAAGGGCTTGTCCTTGCGGGGGCTTCTGTAGTGGATGGCGCGCGCCACCAACTCCTTGCCCGTGCCGCTCTCGCCCTGGATGAGGACGGTGGCCGAGGAGTAGCTGACGGTTTCCACCAGCTTGAAGACGGCCCGCATCTGGTTGGACTGGCCGATGAGGTCCTCGAATTGGCCCTTGGCCGTCAGCTGCTCCTCCAGCACGCGCGTCCGGTCCTTGAGGGCCTTGCGCTCCGCCGCCTTGGCGACGGTGAGGCTGACCTCGTCGATGTTGGTGAAGGGCTTGGTGAGGTAGTCGTAAGCGCCAGCCTTGACTGCCTCCACCGCCGTCTCCACGGTAGCGAAGGCCGTCATCATGATGACCTCCACCTCGGGCCGGGCCTGCTTGATGGCCTTCAACAGGTCCATCCCCGACAGGTGCGGCATGCGGATGTCCAGGATGGCGACGTCGATGGACGGGTCCCTGGCGGCAGCCAGGCCTTCCACGGCGTCGTCGATGGCCACGACATGGTAGCCCTCGCGCTGGAGGATTTCGGTGACGGCTCGCAGCACGATTTTGTCGTCGTCTACGACCAGGACTTTGGCAGCTCGCTTATTCATTGCTTTGTGTTCCTCGGGGACAGCGACGTCAGGGGAATGGGGAGAAGGACGGTGAAGGTGGAGCCCTTGTCGGCTTCCGTCTTCACCTCGAAGGTGCCGCCGTGGTCCTTCACAATCCGGTAGGCGATGGCGAGCCCCAGGCCGGTGCCGTGGCCAGGCGGCTTGGTGGTGAAGGACGGCTCGAAAATGTGGGGCAGCACGTCCGGGGCGATGCCCGTGCCGCTGTCGGTGACGCTGAAGTAGACGGCCGTGTCGCGCCGCCCGGTGGAGACACCCAGCGTCCCCGGCTTACCGGCGAGGGCGTGCAGGCCATTCTGAAGCAGGTTGAGCACCACCTGGCCCAGCTGCGCCGGGTCGCCAAAGACGGCCGGCAGGTCCGCTTCAATGTGCGTCTCCAGCTTGGCAGACGGGGCCTGCTTCAGCTGGCCGCGGAAGAGGAAGCAGGCGTCGTCCACGCAGGCGGACAAGTCAAAGGTGCGCCTTTCCTCCGCGCGGCTGCGCCGGCTGAACTGGAGGAGGCTTTCCACAATTCGCTTGCAGCGAAGCGCCGACTCCTCAATCAGCTGCAGGGCTTCCTGGTCGCCGTTGGTGCGGCCGGCGTCGCGCTTCATCAGCTGCGTGAAGGCCAGGATGCCGCCCAGCGGGTTGTTGATTTCGTGGGCCACTCCGCCCGCAAGTTGGCCCACCGCAGCCATCTTCTCGCTCTCCACCAGCCGGCGCGTCATCTCGCGCTCCTCGGTGACGTCGCGGTAGGCGCAGACGGCCTGGCCGGCCTCGGCCATGGGGTAGACGTTGAGGACGTAGGTGCGGCCCTTGTGCTCAATCTCCGCCCGCCCCTCCTCCCCGCTGCCCAACGCCTTCTCCAGCGGGCAGCCCGGGCAGGGGTGACTGCGTCCGAAGAGGAACTGGTGGCAGCTGGGCGCCTGGCTAACGTCCTGGATGCGGTGGCCGGCCACCCGCGCGTAGGCCAGGTTGGCGCGGCGGACGCCGTAGTCCGCCCCGCGCACGACGGCCAGCGGCAAGTCCAGAGAGTCGAAGGAGAGCTCCCACTCGCGCTTGGCCACCATGAGCAGGCGGGTGCGCTGCTCCACCCGCTCCTCCAAGTCGGCGTTGAGGAGCCGAAGCTCCTCATTCTGCTTGCGGGTAATCTCCGAGAGACGTTCGTTCTCCGCGACCACTGCAAATTGCTCGAAAGCGCTCTGAACCGTCAGCAGCAGCTGCGAGTCGTTCCAGGGCTTGGCGATGAAGCGGAAAATCTCGGAGCGGTTGATGGCCTCCTCAATGGCCCGCTGGTCCGCATGGCCGGTGAGGAGAATTCTCTGCGCCCGGGGGATGCGCTCCTTCACCCGGGCGAGAAACTCCGCCCCATTCATTCCCGGCAAGCGGAAGTCGGACAGGACGACTTCGGGCGTGAAGCTGGCCAGTTCCTCCAGCCCCTGCTCCGCGTCCAGCGCGGTGCGAATCTCCCAGTCCCCATGCCGCAGCACCCGCTTCAGCGAGCGGAGGATGTTCTCCTCGTCGTCGACGACGAGCAGGCGTCCGGGAGATGGGGCCGAGTGCAAAGCGGGTTGCATGGGGGTCTGGACTGCACCCTCGTCGTGCAACGGCTCGGCCATGGCCCCGTGCCTCCTGAAGGCGTTGAAATTCCAGGGCTACGGACGTTTGGCCCCTGGGTCAGCCTATACCCATTGGCCTGTTTGAAGTCACGGGCGACCCGGGGAGAGTCGCAACCGGTGTGGGGGGGAAGGTCACCCCAAGTGTTTGAAATGCTTCAGGAGGGACGCCGCTCGTGTGTCCCTGGACCCGCTGGGTCGGTCAGACAGACCCGGTTTCTGCCGTCCCGCTTGGCCCGGTAGAGCGCCTCATCCGCGGTGCGGACCAACTCGTCGGTGGTGTGGACGTGGGCGGCCGGGTAGCTGCTGACGCCCAGGGACGTCGTCACCGAGACGGAGTCCGCGGGCCCCAGGCGAAGCGCGCTGACGTCGCGGCGGATGCGCTCGGCCACGGTGAGGGCGCCGGCCAGGTGGGTTTGCGGCAGCACCACGGCAAATTCCTCCCCGCCCCAGCGCGCGACGGTGTCCGTGTCGCGGATGCAGGCCTGGAAGCAGCCGGCCACCTTGCGCAGCACCTGGTCGCCCACCACGTGCCCCGCCGTGTCGTTGACGGCCTTGAAGTGGTCGATGTCCGCCAAAATAAGCGCCATCGGGTTGTCGTACCGCTGGGCGCGGCGGAATTCCTCGGCCAGGCGAATCTGGAAGTGGCGGCGGTTGTGGATTTGCGTCAGCCCGTCCGTCAGCGCCAGGCGTTCCAGGCGCTCGCCCTGCACCAGTAGGGCGTCGGTGCGCTGCTTCAGGGCACCCCGGCGGGCCAGCCGGGCCAGCAACTCCACATGGTCCACCGGCGGGGTGAGGACGTCGTCGGCGCCCAATTCATAGGCGGCCACCCGTGACTCGGGCGCCTGCGTCAGCACCACTACCGGCAAGTCCACCCTCGCCTCGAAGAGGCGCAGGCGCCCCAGCACGCTGAAGGCGTCCTCGGCGCCCAGCGGGTCCTCCAGCAGCAGGGCATCCGGGGGCTCGGCATCCAGCCGGCGCATGACGGACGCGCCGTCGTCGAAGAGGGTGCACACCCAACCGCCCTGCTCGAGCGCGGGAACCAAAGTCCCCCGGGTGGTGGCCCGGGTGCTGGCAACCCAGAGCTGCATCTCCAATGTGTCCCCTCAGGAAGCTGCAAATGCTAGCACGCCCCTTCCGGGCCGCCCCTTCCGGACTTCGTTTGGGTTGCTGGCCGTCCACCTCTCGGGCTACGACTGCCGCCCGCCGTGCCCGGCACGACACCACAGAGCGGCGGTCCGGGCCCGGCCCCTGAGGCCCCTGAAGCACCGGGCCTCGTCCGGCGGCTGCGCCACCTCCTCATGGGGCGGCCGCGCAGCGTCGAGGACCCGAGCGTCTTCCACAAGGTTTCCCTCGTCACCCTGTTGGCCTGGGTGGGCCTGGGGGCGGACGGACTGTCCTCCTCCTCCTACGGCCCGGAGGAGATGTTTCGCGCCCTGGGGACGCACACGTCCCTGGCGCTGGGACTAGCCCTGGCCACGGCCATCACCGTCCTCGTGATTGCCCTCTCGTACAGTAAAATCATTGAACACTTCCCCTTCGGCGGCGGCGGCTACATTGTCGCCACCCGGCTTCTGGGGCCGAGCGCGGGCGTCGTGTCGGGCAGCGCGCTGGTGGTGGACTACGTCCTCACCATCACCACCTCCATCGCCGCGGGCACCGAGGCCGTGTTCAGCCTCATGCCGCCGGGCTGGGGCGGGGCGAAGCTGGTGGTGGAGCTGGTGGTCATCGGCGTCCTCGTCCTCCTGAACCTGCGCGGCGTCCGGGAGTCCGTCACCATCCTGACGCCCATCTTCCTCGTCTTCCTGCTCACCCACGCGGTGCTGATTGTTGGCGCCCTCGGCGCGAGCGTCGGGACGACCGGGGCAGTGGTGCATGAAGTCCGCACGGGCTTCCAACACGACTTGGGCACCCTCGGCATGGCGGGCCTGTTAGCCCTCTTCCTGCGCGCCTACTCCATGGGCGCGGGCACCTACACCGGGATTGAAGCCGTCTCCAACGGCCTGGCCATCATGCGCGAGCCGAAGGTGGCCACGGCCAAGCGGACCATGGCCCTGATGGCCGTCTCGCTGGCCGTCACCGCGGGCGGAATCACGGTGGCCTACCTCCTCCTGCACGTGGCGCCGGAGGAAGGCCGCACCATGAACGCCGTCCTGACCGAACGCTTCGCCGGCAACTACGTCGTGGCGGGGCTGGCCGTGGGCAAGGGCTTTCTCTGGCTGACGCTGGCCTCCGAGGCCCTCCTCCTCTTCGTCGCCGCCCAGGCGGGCTTCATCGACGGGCCGCGCGTCATGGCCAATATGAGTATCGACAGCTGGCTCCCGCACCGCTTCGCCCAGCTGTCCGACCGCCTCACCATGCAGAACGGCGTCGTGCTGATGGGGCTGGCCTCGGTGGGGGCCCTCGTCTACACGAGCGGCAACATCTCGACGTTGGTGACGCTGTACGCCATCAACGTCTTCCTCACGTTTTCTCTCAGCCAGGCGGCCATGTGCCGCTTCTGGCTGCGCCGCCGGGCCCGCAAGGACAAGACGTGGGCCCGCGGCATCGCGGTGCACGTGGTGGGCCTCGTGCTGTGCGCGGGCATCCTCCTCGTCAACCTCTATGAAAAATTTCTCAGCGGCGCCTGGGTGACGGTGCTGGTGACGGGGGGCCTCGTGTCGCTGTGCTTCACCATCCGCAGCCACTACCGCACGGTGCAGAAAAGCCTCTCCCGGCTGGATGAGATTCTCCCGTCGCTGCCCGAGAAACCAGACGCGCTGCCCAAGCCGCTCGACCCGCGCAACCCCACCGCGGTACTGCTGGTGGGCAGCTACGCGGGCCTCGGCGTGCACTGTCTCCTCACCGTGCAGCGCCTCTTCCCCAACTACTACAAGAATTTCATCTTCATCTCCGTCGGCGTCATCGACTCGGCCAGCTTCAAGGACAGCGACGAAGTCCGCGAGGTGAAGGAGCGCACCGTGCAGAGTCTGCAGCGCTACGTGACGCTGGCCCGCGGTCTCGGGCTGGCGGCGGACTTCCGCTTCGCCCTGGGGACGGAAGCCGTGGACGTGGCCACCCGCGTCTGCCGCGAGGTGGGGAAGGAGTTTCCGCGCACCATGTTCTTCGCCGGGAAGCTCATTTTTCAAAAAGAGCAGTGGTACCAGCGGATTCTCCACAACGAGACGGCCTACCAGCTGCAGCGCACGCTGCAGTTCAGTGGTCTCAACGCCATGGTGCTGCCGGTGCGGATGCTGGAGGAGTCCCAGGCCGCGGCGGCCTGACGGCCGCGCGCCGCCCCAGGGGCCGCACGGCGGGGTCGTCTCCCCCGGAAGGGAGACTTGTGCCGGCTACGGGTAGAAGCGGCCCGCGCTGGCGGCCTTGTCACGCAAGAGCGCGGCAGGTTCAAAGCGCGCCCCCAGCTTGGAGGCCAGGGACTCCAGGCGCCCGGCCAGGGCCGCCGCACCGAAGGTGTCCGCAAAGCGGAAGGGGCCGCCGCGGAAGGGAGGGAAGCCAAGGCCAAACACCGCGCCGACGTCGGCGTCCCGGGGGCTCCGCACAATGCCCTCCTCCAGGCAGCGGATGGCCTCATTCACCATGGGGAAGACGCAGCGTTCGACGACTTCCTCGGGCGTCACCACCCGGCGCTTGGTGGACGGCGGCAGCACCGCGTAGACGGACTCGTCCACCACTTTTTTCTTCCCGTCGTAGGTGTAGAAGCCCTTCTTGGCCTTCCTGCCCAGCCGTCCGTCCCGCACCAGGGCGCCCATGGCCTCGGGCGCGTGCATGCGTTCGCCGAAGGCGGCGTGCAGCACGTGGGACACCTTCTCGCCCACGTCGATGCCGACTTCGTCCAGCAACTGGTAGGGGCCGACGGGGAAGCCGAAGTCGAGGAGCGCCTCGTCCACCGCGCGTACTTCTGCCCCATCCAGCAGCAGGTGCGCGGCTTCATTGAGGTACGGGGCCAGCACCCGCGAGGTGTAGAAGCCCGGGCCGTCCCGTACCACAATGACGGTTTTCCCCTGCTGCTTGCCCAGGGCAACGCACGTCGCCGTCACCCAGGGCGCCGTCCCGGCGTGGGTGATGACTTCCAGCAGCGGCATCTTCTCCACCGGGCTGAAGTAGTGCATCCCGATGACCTGAGCCGGTCGGCGCGAGCCTTCCGCGAGGCGCGTAATCGGGATGGAGGAGGTGTTGGAGGCAAAAATACATGTCTCCGGCGTGACGGCCTCCACCTCGTCCCGAAGCTTTTGCTTCAGCGCGACGTCCTCGAAAACGGCCTCCACCACGACGTCCGCCCTGGCAAAGCCCGCCCAGTCCGTGCCGGCGGTCACCTGGGCCAAACGGGTTTCCAATTCGCGGGGGGTGAGGCGCCGCTTGTCGACTTGCGCCTGCAGCTGCCCTCGCACGTGGGCCAGCGCCCGGCCGGCGGAGGCGTCGTCTCGTTCCTTCACCCGCACGGGCAGCCGGGCCGTCACCGCACTGACGTAGGCAATGCCGCCGCCCATCAGGCCGCCGCCCAGCACCGCCACCTTGGTGACGGGCCGCGGCTTCACGCTGTCGTCAGCGACGCCCCGGTCTTTCTTCAATTCTGTTGTCGCAAAGAAGAGTTCCCGCAGCCGGTGGCTGACGTCCGTCGTCAGTAATTCCCCGAAGGCCGCGGCTTCGGCCGCCAGCCCCGCCTCCATCCCCCTCTCCGTCCCCGTGCGCACGGCGTCCAGCGCGCGCTCCGGCGCCGGGTAGTGCCCGCGCGTCTTGGCCCGCAGCCGCTTGCGTGCCTGGTCGAAGAGAAACACCCGGCCTAAGGGGTTGTCCTCCAGCGCCAGCTCCGTCCAGGCCTCCTTGCTGCCCAGCGCCCCCAGCAGCGAGAAGAGTCCGCCGCCCGTGCCCCCCAAACTCCGCCGCGTCACCTGGAGGCTGCCGTCCGCCAGCGCCTTGGCCCGCGCCATGGCCACTTCCAGAAGGAGCGGCTTGGGCACCACTTCATCGACCAGGCCCAGCTTCCTCGCCTTGCTGGGCCGGACGGACTTGCCCGTCAGGATGAGGTCCAGCGCCTGGGCAATGCCGATGAGGCGGGGAAGGCGCTGCGTGCCCCCGGCGCCGGGCAACAGCCCCAGCTGCACCTCCGGAAGCCCCAGCTGGGTCTTCGGCGAGTCGCTGCAGATGCGGTAGCTGCAGGCCAGCACCCATTCCAGCCCCCCGCCGAGGCAGGCGCCGTGAATGGCCGCCACCACCGGCTTCGGGTACTTGGAAAGCCTGTCAAAGCCCGCCTGCCCCTCCCGGGAGGCCCGCTCGCCGTCCTCGCGCGTCTTCAGGCTGCCCAGCCAGCGGACATCCGCCCCGGCGACGAAGCCGTCCGGCTTCCCGGAAATGAAGACCACCCCCTGGACGCCTGTGTCGTCGAGGGCGCGCGACAGCGCCGCGTCGAAGAGGGCCCCGGTGGCCGGGGACAGGGTGTTGACCGGTTCTCCGGGCAAGTCGAGGGTGAGGACGGCCACGCCGCCCCGGACGTCATAGGCGAGGGCAGCGTCCGCCATGTCAGGCCCTCTCCACGATGAGGGCCGCCCCGTTGCCGCCCTGAGCGCACACCGTGCACAGGGCGGTGTTGAGGTTTCTCCGCTTCAGCGCATGCAGGGCCTGCATGACGACGCGGGCGCCGGTGGCGGCGAAGGGGTGGCCCAGAGCGATGGAACCCCCGTCCACGTTGAGGCGGCTTCGGTCGACCTCGCCCAAAGGGCCCTTGCGCCCCAGCTTCTTCGCGAAAGCTTCTGAGGCGAAGGCCTGGAGGTTACTGGCCAGCTGCGCAGCGAAAGCCTCGTGCATTTCAAACAGGTCGATGTCGGAGAGCTTCATCCCGGCCCGGTCCAGCACAAGCGGCGCCGCGTAGGCCGGCCCCTGCAGCAGCTGGTCGGCCGGGTCCGTCGCCGCGTAGGCGAAGGCGCGCACGTAGCCGAGGACTTCTAGACCTAGAGACTTGGCCCGCGCCTCACTCATCACGAGAAGGGCGGCGGCGCCGTCGGTGAGGGGGGAGGCGTTGCCGGCGGTGACGGTGCCGTACCTCTTGTCGAAGACGGGCTTCAGCGCAGCAAGCGCCTCTGCGCTTGTGCCAGCGCGCACCAGGTCGTCCTTGTCCGCCACCTTCTCGTAGCGCGGCGGGACGAGGACGTGAAACACCTGCGCGTCGAAGTGGCCGTTCTTCCACGCCTGGGCGGCGTTGCGGTGCGAGGCCAGCGCAATGGCGTCCTGTTCCGCGCGGGAGATGTGGTTCTCCTGCGCCATCTTCTCCGCGGACTGCCCCATGGTGAGGCCGGTGGAGTACTCCGCAATGGCCGGTGGCACCGGGACGAGGTCAGAAGGGTGCAGCCCCTCGAAGGCGCGCAGCTTGTCCGGAAGGGTTTTCCCCCGAGAGGCCTTCACCAGCGCCCGCGCCAGCGGACGGCTGGTAAACACCGGGGCGTCGGACATGCATTCCGTCCCCCCGGCGATGGCCGCTTCCGAAACGCCAAGGGCAATGGCCGAGGCGACGTCCGTCAGGGCTTGAAGGCTGGTGGCGCAGGCGCGCGCCACGGTGTGCGTCTCCAGCGTCCGGGGCAGGCCCGAGGCCAGCACCACCTCCCGGGCAATGCCGGGCGCGAGCAGCGTGGGAATGACTTGGCCAAACACCAGCTGGTCCAGAGTCTTCGGGTCGATGCCGGAACGTTCCACCAGTTCCTGGACGACGGCCCGGCCCAAGTCCAACGCGGTGAGGGAGGCAAACGTGCCGCCCGCCTTGACGAAGGGCGTGCGGAGGCCCTGCACAATGGCGGCACGCGTCTTTCCGGCAACTCCGAGGGAGGCCATGGCGTCTGCCCCGGGCTTTCACCACGCGGGTGAATTGGAAGTCAACGCACAGGCGCGTGCCGACCGAAGCGGTGGACGGCGTCCACCAGGGCCTTGGCGGCCTCTGGCGCGGTTGGCGGAAGAATCCCGTGGCCGAGGTTGAAAATATGGCCCACGGGCCCCGCGCGCCGCAGGACGTCCTGGACGCGCGCCTCGAGCTCGGCCTGCGGCAGAAACAGGGCCAGCGGGTCCAGGTTTCCCTGCAGCGCGACGCCCTCCCCCACCCGCGCGCGCGCGTCGTCGAGGCGGATGCGCCAGTCACAGCCGATGACGTCCGCGCCGGTGCGTACCAACTGGGGAAGCAGCGTCGACATGGAAGTCCCAAAGACGATGACGGGGACCCCGGTACCTTGGAGCTCCTTCACGATGCGCTGCAGGTACGGCAGGGCGAACGTTTCATAGTCATCCGGCCCGAGCTCTCCGCCCCAGGAGTCGAACACCTGGACAATGCGCGCGCCCGCTGCCACCTGCATCTTGAGGTACGGGATGAGGGACTGCGTCAGCTTCTCGAAGAGGGCGTGTGCCAGCTTGGGCTGTTCAAAGAGCAGCCGTTTTATCTGGATGAAGCTCTTCGAGCCGCCCCCCTCCACCATGTAGGCAGCTAGCGTGAAGGGCGCTCCGGAAAACCCGATGACCGGTACCGCGTCCGACAGCGCCGCGCGAGTGCGGCGGATGGCCTCGGCGACGAAGCCGGTGTCCGCCTCCGGGTCGGGAATGGCCAGCCGGGTGATGTCGGTCGCCGTCCGCAGGGGACTCGGGAAGTGGGGCCCTTTGTCCCCGAGCTCAAGCTCCATCCCCATGGCCTCCACAGGGATGAGGATGTCCGAGAAGATGATGGCCGCATCCACGCCAAGCCGCGTGACGGGCTGCACCGTGACCTCGGCCGCGAGCTCGGGCGTCTTGCAGAGCTCGAGAAACTCCACTTTCTCGCGGATGGCGCGGTACTCGGGGAGGTAGCGTCCGGCCTGCCGCATAATCCAGACGGGGGTGACGTCGACAGGCTGGCGGCGCGCGGCGCGGAGGAGACGGTCATTCACGGGCGGTGCAGCCTAGCGCCCCGGCGGGAGTCGGTGACCTCGAAATGCGTAGGCAGAGACTGACCAAGGCGGCCTCGGCGACTGCCTCTTGAGCGCCTAGGGGAGGAGACGCCTCCTTGACACCCCGGCAAGTCCGCCAGTATGAGCCGCCCGCTGCACGTTGTAGGGTGGAGACGGGAATCGGGCGGGTAGCTCAGCGGTAGAGCATCGCCCTTACAAGGCGAGGGTCACAGGTTCGACCCCTGTTCCGCCCAAGTCGTCGTCGTGCTGGGGAGTTAGTTCAGCTGGTTAGAACGCCGGCCTGTCACGCCGGAGGTCACGGGTTCAAGTCCCGTACTCCTCGCTTCGGAAGTGCATGGAAGCAGAGCTGTTTTCCGCTCGTCGCCTAGCAATTCGGCGTCGCGGCCTAAAGTTGGCAAGAAGGGTGGCCACAAACGGCCGCCGCGGCTGACGGCCCCGTTGGGTGGTGTAGCGCGCCTTCTTAGCGGCGGTGCCGTCGCCGGTTTGCTCGGGGTCCATCGCTCCACTGTCTACGGCCTCTGTGGGCACGGCGACCTCGCGCACATACGCGCCAGAACGCGATTCGAATTCGCCAAGAGGACTTCGCGGCGTACGGAGAGCGGCGACCATCCAGCGCGGCAGTTGGAATACGCGACCGGAACAAGCCAGGAAGGGCCTTGCATCACGCAAAGTAGGCACGAGAGATTACGCGCGCTCTCCGAGGCCCGCGGTAGGATTGAAGTCATGCTGCTCATGCTTGCGGCGTTGCTGTTGGGTCAGTCGCCCGCAACCCCCGGCGTGTCCGAGGCGCATGCGAAGGCTGTTGTTAGGCTCGGCATTGCGACTGGGAGCTTGGCCTTTACGTCAAAGTTCGCGTCCTACATCTGCAGCGTGCAATCGGGGCGGGGATGCGAGCGCGCCAAGGACGACGTCCAGTCTGCCAGGATGAAGGTGCAGGAAGTCACGGACCCCGACGTCAAACCGGAAAATATGAACGGTTGCGAGAAAATGCTCCTCGCTGCGGCAACGCACTACTCGGAAGACCGCTTACTGGCAACAGGCATCGCATCGGCCCAAGGCTTCTCCGCGCATCTGGCGGCTGCCCTCGAGCAAGCTCGTGCTCAGCTCCAGGTTGAGCCCGGCCCCGACGCCAAACTCCTCTCAGCGTGCCGGGCAGTGCCTGGGTCGTGGTTTGCAGCAACCTGGGACGCAGTGGTGAAGGCCGACTAGGTTACGCGCTTGACTGTCCAGAGCCTGAGTTCCCTCGGCGCAGAGCGCGTAGACGGTGGACGGACTGACTCCGAGACGTGCCGCGACCTCCGTTGAGGGGAACTTCCTTCTCCAGTATTTCTCCAAGACAGGGGAGGATTCGGGGGAACTCCAGAGGATTCGAGGGGACTCATAGACTGGTTCAAACGCCGAGAAGGACAAGTCTTTCGAGAAAAAGCGACGTGTCATCGCGGGCTTGCGGAAACGCCCTCCAAGGGTTCAAGTCCCGTACTCCTCGCTGGTGCCGTTGCTGGGGATGTTGGGCATCTTCCACCGGTTTGTGGTGTCAACCAGCTTGTTTTACTGGTCTTTTCTAAGGATTCCGAGGCCAGGAGGGCTGGTTCCAGAACAGGCTGTTAGTCGTAAGTGCATTATTTTGTTGTGCTTTAGATGCTGGCAGCGTCATGCCCGCCGGCGGGGTCAAGTCTCGATCTGTGTGTAGTTTAGCGGTGGCGTGGATCTCCCCGGCGGGTCAGGCTGCCCTCGCCTGATCGGCGTTGAGCTGAGACATGTCGAGATAGAAACGCTGGCTCCAGATCGCCGTCACCGCGATCGCGACCGCGGTGATGAGCCGCGGGGCGCTGGAGCGGTCGGGGAACGCGCCCACCGACTTCGTGCGGCGCTTGATTTCGGCGTGGAGCCGTTCGAGGCCGTTGGTGGTCTTGATCCGGCGCCAGTGGGCCCTGGGGAAAAGGTAGAACTGCGTGGCGGCTGCGAAGCCGCCGTCGAGGGTCGCCATCGCCTCGGGAAGCTCGTGACCGAGACCCACCCTGAGGGCCCAGGCGCTTCTTGGCGTCGCCGCCGGTGGGAGCCGCGAAGATGTTCGTGATCTCGCGCCCAAGGCGGCCACGGAGGCGCCAGGGAGTTCGAGCGAGGACATTTCGCTGGAGGTGCACGACGCAGCGCTGGAGCTTTGCCTCGGGCAGGTGGTGGCGGACGGCGGCTGCCAGACCGGCGTGCGCGTCTGCGATGACCAACTTCACCCCAGTCAGTCCGCGTTCCGTGAGCTGACGCAGCAACTCGGTCCAGCTGTCCTCCGATTCCTGCGCTCCGATGGTGATGCCCAGGAGGCGGCGCTTGCCGTCGGGACCGATGCCGTACGCGACGAGCGCAGCCACGTTCTCGACCTTCCTCGCCCAGCGGACGTCGAGGAATGTTCCGTCGAGGTAGAGGTACGTGATGGGCTCCACAATCGGTGCTCGGCGCAGCTCCTCGACCTGCTGCTCCAGGCGACGGGTGATCCGGTTCACCATGGACTTGCCGACCTCGTCGCCGGCCAGCGCTCCGGTGACCTTCCCCATCTTCCGGGTGGAAACACCGTTCACATAGGCGGCGACGATGGCGTGGTCGACCTCCTCCATCCGTCGCTTGTAACGACCGAGCACGTTGGCGGCGGAGCCGTTCTCGCGCGTCCTCGGCACCTCGACATCGAGATAGCCCATCGACGTGATGAGCCCGCGCAGGTAGCTGCCGTTGCGGCGGTCCTTCCGGCCACCGATTCGAGCCCACCGGCTGGCGCCTACCATCCCGCGGATTTCCTCCTCGAGCAGGGTCTCCAGCGTCATCCGGATCGCTCCGAGGAACACCTGGCGAAGATCTCCACGGACGTCTTCTTGGGACAAGCCTTAAAATCGGCAACGTCATCCACGGGGCAGCTCCTCGGCCTCCCCGCCAAGGGAGGGCCATTCGGGTTTGGCTTCCCGAGGAGCTTCCCCGTCATTTCCGTCGACTGCGACTTCATCAACTACACACTCTTAGAGACACCACCTTCACTCATCGGATACCTGGGCAGCAGGCTTGATTCGAGCGGCAGTTAGACTCATGCCCTATGCCAGCCGCTACCAGCTCCCGAGAAGGCTTCATTGCATTGAGCACCCGTTCGCGGGACCGCCACGCTGTCTTCGCGCATGCGCCGCGATGGACACGTCACTTCGGAGGTTTCTCGGGAGCGCCTGCGGACTCGGAGTTCCGGATCTGTTCGATATCGACGGCAATGGCTCCGGCTTCTTCGGGTGATGCACCGGCACTTCTTCTCGCATAGGTTCGTTCCGCCTGCTCGTCTCGCGCCCGAAGAGCAAGATCGTCGGTGTCATCTCCTGGTAGCTCTACTCGAAGCTCCTCGACGAGCATCAGGACCGCGGCAGCGAGGGGAAGGGCCAATAGCGCGCCCAAGATTCCGCCCAATTTGCCTCCTATCAGGAGCGCAACCACTACCGCTGCAGGTGGCAGCCGGAGGGTTTTCCCATAGACGCGGGGTACAACCACCCGGGTCTCAAACTCCTGGTAGAACACCATCGCGACCAAGACGATCGTCGCCACCGCCGTCCCGCGCGAGAGGGCCGCCAGGACTGCCGGGGCAGTTGCCAATATCCCTCCCACGAAGGGGATGACGTCCACCAGGCTCGCAAAGGCCGCAAGGGCTAGCGCATTCGGGACTCGGCAGATGGAGAACAGCGCGAAGGCAAACACACCTATCGCTATGGAGGTGACGACCTGTCCCCGCATGTACCCGCCCACGATGATCTCGAGGTTCAAGAGAACGCGAGCCAGGCGCACGTGGAATCGGCGCGGAACCAGGGCATAGAGAGTCCCACGCATCCGTTCGTGGTCTGCAATGAAGTAAATTGCTAAGACAATGGAAGTCGCCCCGTAGGCAAGGGCTCCCGCGACGCTGAGCGATATGGCAACGGCTGAGGTCACAGTGGCGCCCTCAACTGTCTTGCCCGTCGCAAAATGGCGGACCGTCTCGCCGAGGGGAGCCGTTAGCCGATGCGTTTCTAGCTTCTTGGCGAGCTCTGTTCGGATTGCGGGAAGGTTTTCGACGATGTGAGAAACCTGGCTCCAGAGAGGAGGGACAATGAGGAGCCCCAGAAGCCCGACGCACACCCCGACACCAACGAACGCCAGCGCCACCGCCCAGACCCGCTTCACCCGGTGCCTCTCCAGCCAGCCCACCAGCGGATTGAGCGTTCCGACCAGAAGCAGCGCAACTACGACTACCATAACAATCGCCCAGAGCTGGATGAGCAACCAAAGCGCCAAGGCGGTGAGAACGACAGTAGCTATGCTAGCGTATGAAATCTCGAAGCGAATGCTCCTGCCTTCCGACCTGCGATCCGCTCGGTCCTTCATCTTGCGGCCTTGATCAGGAGTCATGGTTCCCACGCGTGGCTACCTCCCCAGGGAAGAGTGGCGTTGCTGTGGTCTGGGGTCAGGGAAGTTGGCACCCATTGCGTGCGGCCGGTGCCAGGGGGCGTCGCGTTCCGCTCTTCCTCCCAGGAAACCGCCCTCTACCATCCACTTAGATGGTATAGGGATGGCGGGACCAGCACGGAGGCGAACGTGCCGAAGAGCAGACCGACGCTCCCCGAGACAGAGAAGCTCACTATCAATCTGGGATTGGTCGACCTGGGGCAGATCGATCTCCTGGTGCAGGAAGGGTTCTATTCGAATCGGACCGATCTGATTCGCACCAGCATCCGCAACCAGCTGGCGGTCCATGCAGACGTCGTGAAGCAGGCGGTCGCGCGCAACAGCCTGAGCTTGGGGATCCAGCGTTATGCGCGCGCCGAGCTGGAAGCGGTGCGAGCAGCGGGGCAGCGACTCCGGATTCAGGCGCTCGGTCTCGTGGTCATTGGCGAGGACGTGACGCCGGAGCTGGCAGTCGCGACGATCGAGTCCGTGGCCGTGCTGGGAGCATTGCATGCAAGCCCGGCGGTGAAGGCGGCGCTGTGGAAGAGAATCCAATGATTTACAACCAGGATGGGAAAGGGCCGCCGAGCAGGGCAATGTTGGCTTCCATGCGAGAAGCGATCCGGATCTTGCGGACCGGCGGACCGGGGGAAGCGACGGCTGCGATTCAGCGGGCGCTGCAGGGAACAATGCCGACGGACGGCGCGGCAGCCGTCGAGCGGGTGAAGTTGCAGCTGTCGAGACCGGCGCGTGCCGAGGGATCACCGGCCGGTTCGCGACCGCCGTTCCGGGCATCGGTGCCCGTGGATGCCTTCGTGCCCCGGACCACGTCCGCGCACTTCAACGCATCAAAGTTTGCGGCAAGGCACGAGCAGGGGCGGAAGGCCGACCTCCCGGCAGGCGAATTTCTCACAGGGTCATTTGCCAATCGCGCGGGCGCCCGCGACTACAAGCTGTACGTGCCGAGCGAATATCACGGGCAGCAGTTGCCGCTCGTCGTCATGTTGCACGGTTGCACGCAGACTCCGGATGATTTTGCCAGCGGTACGCGGATGAACGCGGCGGCCGAGCTGAAGCCGTGTTTCGTGCTCTACCCGGCGCAGGCGCACCGGGCCAATGGAAGCCGTTGTTGGAACTGGTTCAAGAGCAGCCACCAGGAGCGCGACCGGGGAGAGCCGTCGATCATCGCGGACATGACGCGCGAGCTCATCGGCAAGTATGAGCTCGACCGTCGACGCGTGTACGTGGCCGGGCTTTCTTCGGGCGGCGCGATGGCCGCCGTCATGAGGACGACCTATCCCGATCTCTATGCGGCGGTCGGGGTGCACTC
The DNA here is from genome assembly GCA_017881265.1 of Myxococcaceae bacterium. Classification (GTDB taxonomy): domain Bacteria; phylum Myxococcota; class Myxococcia; order Myxococcales; family Myxococcaceae; genus JADGRA01. The sequence goes on from JADGRA010000053.1 coordinate 33,238, forward strand.
CGGGCTGGCGTACGGCACCGCGCACGATCTTCCATCGGCGCTGGAGGCGATGCAGGGGCGTCCGCGCGCGACGGCGGCGGGGGCCGGACCCGAGGCGACACCGGTCATCGTGTTTCACGGCGACGGCGATACGACGGTGCATCCTCGCAATGGCCACGAAGTGCTCGCGCAGTGCCTGCCGGGAAGTGGAGCATCGGCGAGCGCACCGAGGACGGAAGTGCAGGGCGGGCAAGCGCCGGACGGGCTTCCGTTCACGCGCACGCTGTATCGAGACGACGCTGGGCGTGTCATCGCAGAGCATTGGGTCGTCCACGGCGGCGTGCACGGGTGGTCGGGCGGCAGTCGCGAGGGTTCATATGTCGACCCCCACGGTCCGGACGCGACGCGCGAGATGCTGCGCTTCTTCTCGCTGTGGGCGCAGCCGGCGTAGGTCGGAGGACGGACCACACCTGCGCGGGGTGCCCAGAGAGCTGAGTACGGGTGCGGTTCACCAGGCAAGCTGGAACAGACGCGAACGAACGGCTTCAGACTTGCTTCGCTGAAAGCCATGCCGCCACAGTCAAACACACTGTAATCACGAGGTGGGTCGTTCCGATGTATGGTGAACCGGAGTCTTACGAGCCGCTCGGTGAGACTTCCGTGGTCGGCTGGTTTCTCTAGATGCCCACAACGCTGCTCGTCACCGCGACGGATGAGGAGCTTCCTGAAGTCCTCAAGACAGCCGCGTTGAACGCGACCTTCACAACGCACGAAGGACTCGCCACCGCGCTGAAGTTCAAGTCGGGCGCGCTACTTCTGCTCATCGACGAAGCACATGTCCCCACCGTCCTGGCCAGCCGGCGCGGCGACCTACGTGCGGTCGTTCTCGTTCAGCCTCGGCCCGTCCCATCGCTCTTCCCTCGTCCCGTCGTCGCGGTCGTTGAGCGGCCCATCCGGGCCGAACGGCTACTGCGCTGGCGCTCCGGAGCGCGTTGGCCGGGCTTCCGGGCGGCGGGTCCTGACGAGGCCGCGACCCCGCTCGCGGATGAACGCCCTCGCCACCCCTGGGCAAGCGGATGGCGGCGCTGTGCGCGTGCGAGCCGGCAACTCCGGCGCTGCTCCCGGAGCCGCCCGTTAACGCCTGGGGCGTTTCTCACCCAATGATTCGGCCCGGGGTTATTCTTGACCAAGCGCAACTGCTCGGTCGGCCTGGTACCGTGCCAGGTTCCGCATGACGCCGACGCTCCTGGTGACCGCCGCAGATGCGACCCTGCCAGAGCTGCTCCGCGGTCGTCAAGGATCACGGCCACGTTCACAACGGCCGAGGGCTTGACCTCCGCGTTGGATTTCAAGGCGGTCCCGTTGCTGCTCCTGGTGGACGAGAGCCAGGTGCAGCTGTTCCTGACCAGCCGGCGTCAGGACCTCCGGGCGGTCGTCCTGGTCTCTCCGCAGCCGGTTGCGGCAATCTTCCCGGCCCCAGTCGTCGCGGTGGTGGAGAGGCCCTTGGAAGCCAATCGGCTGCTGATGGGCATCCGCAAGGCGCTGGAGACATTCCGCCCTACGTCATAGTGCGTTCGGGCGCGTGCTCGGCTCGCTCTCGTGGGGGCCGAGGCCGCGGGCATCTTCGTTTAGGCCGTGCCAGCGCTCTGAGTCGGAGAGACAGGTTCACCGAGTGCCAGCCGCGCCGCGCGCAGAAACGTGATGGCGCCCTCAGCGGTGCGGAATGCGCTGGTTGGTAGGGAGACGCCATCGAGGTCCGCCAGCGTCACCATCAGTCGATGATCTTCGTCGCTGATGCGCCATTCGCCCACCGGCGTCGCTTGGACCCTGGCCAGAGCAGCGGCGACGTGCTCGCGGAGTCCTTCGAGGTCGTCGGGCCGGATGGTCGCCACGGGAATGCTCTCCTACTGTCCAGGCTCAATCGTCCGCGCCAGAAACTCTCCCCGAAGCCTTGCCCCGAGAGAGAACTGGGCCATGAGCAGGAAGCCCAACGTGAACGCTTGCGGTTCGCACGGACTGCTCGGGAAGCAGTTGGCCCGTGCGAGCCGAGACCTCTAAGAGGAAGTGCCGCTGCTCGGCGGTGGCGACCCACGGGTGCGTGTCGGCAAGCTGCTCGGTGAGGAGTCGCACGGCGCAGAGCAGCTGGGACACTCTCTGCGATGAATCGACAAAGACCATGGCAGCAGATGCGCACCCTCGGACGGAATAGCTAGGTGTGCGTCCTTCTTCCACCCGTGGCGGGGATCCTCTCACGGAGAAACGCCATGGAAGGCGCAACCGCGCCGTTCCCTTGAGGAGTCAGCTGGTCGCGAGCCACGAGCATTCCTATCTCGCAGGGAATGACACCTCGAACACGCATCGCGATGTCGCTCTTGGTCGCACTCGGGACAGGCGGGCTCGCCATGGCTCAGGCTCAGCCCAAGGCCGCTACGCCGCCGACTCCCACCACCAACCAGACTACCTATGCGCCGACTCCGGCACCCACGGGAGCAACCGACGGAGGGGCGATGGGGCAGGTCGATGCCGGCAATGCGGCCGTAACGCCAAACACGCCAAACTGGACCGGCAATCGCTTGGCGCCCGATGGTGGGGTGATTCGGTAGGCCCTGCGGAGGAATCAGAGCGATTCGACTGCTCGCTTGAGCCTGGTCGGGCCGCATAGGTGCCGGCTTGGACCTGGTCGCTAGACCATCCGCCCACGGACCACGCGCCAGATCCCGAGCGCGACCACGGCCCCAATGACGCTGCCGACGATACGGGCGGACTGAAAACCAGAGGGCCCGGCATCGGCATTGCGATTTCAGAACGAGGTTCACCAGGCCACCCGCCGACGAATGAGCCAAAGATTCCAAGCACGATGGTCATGATCCACCCCATCGAGTCTTTGCCCGGCATCACGGCTCGGCCGATGAGTCCCGCGATGAGGCCCACCACAATCACTGAAGCCAT
>JADGRA010000054.1 GCA_017881265.1 Myxococcaceae bacterium
CGCGTAGACGAGGCCGAAGACGGCGTCTGCGTCGGACTGGCCGAAGACGTGGGGGATGCCCCAGGTGTCCCTGAGGATGGTGACCCGCCCGGCCTGCGCCTTCCAGCCGGACACCTCCTCCGCGCCGGCGGACGGGACGGCCAGCGCGCACAAGAAGACGGCAAGCCAGCCCGGCGTGGCCGCGAGAGGGCTTGCGACACGGCGCTGGGTGGCCCCCATGGGGCTGGCACAATTACCCCAACTGCCGGTTAGGTTGGCGGCCTCTGCTTCCTTTGGTGCCTTGCGCCAGGCTGTCTTCAATCGCGCCGGGCCAGCCGGCGGGTAGAATGCAGCCGCCCCTTCACCCCCACGCTTGCTCGCCTCCGACGTCCCCCCGCCTCAACCCCCCCAGGGGTTGCCCATGCCGCCGCCGGCCGGCACTTCCAGATGAAGAAGGAAACCCTCCACAAGCGCCACGGGGGATGAGTCGCCCCGCACCTGCGGGCTAAGTGGTTGCGGGCGATCAGGTTTTCAGCCGTCGAAGATGCCGACGGGGGCGATCCCGCAGGACCAGGGAAGGAACAGTGCGGGACAGCCATTTCTGCACCGAAGCGCGCCGTCAGCGCCCCATCCGCGCCAAGCCTGGACGCCATTTCGTCCGAAGCCGCCGATGACGACGCGCCGGCGGTGCCGCTGCGCCACGGCTTCCCCGCGACGGTGGCGCCAGCGGCACGCAAACGCCTCTCATACCGCGCTGGCAAGGCGGTCCCGCCGCCGCCGCTGGCAGTGTTGCCGGGGTTGCCCCTGGACCTGAGCTGAATTCGCCGCTTCCGCCCCCAAAACCGCCGCGCCGGCGCTGCCCTTCGTCCGCCGCCAGGGCGCAGCAGCCACCGGCGCCCGCGGTGCCGTTGCCGTTGGACCCCGCAGGGGCGACCGCGGCTGCCCTCCGTTTCCAGAAGTGCACGAGGGTGGGGCTGGTTCTGCCCCCCCGTGGTCGACGTGACGTCAGCCCCTGGTCCCGCGCTGGTCCCTGCCTGGTCCCGCCGCCAGCGCCCACAGCACCTCCAGCGCCACCCACACCACCAACACCACCAACACCACCTCGGCGGTTCCCCCTCCCTTTTGCCCTGTTTTACGGCTGCCAGCCGTCCTCCTAGACCATTGAAATGATTATAATATTCTCCTTCGAAGTAGATAGAGGGGTGCTGATAGAGGGGGAACCGTCGAGGTGGTGTGGGCGCCGATAACGCGCCGTGTCAATGAAGGTGGTGCTGGCTGGTGTGGGTGGTGGTGTTGGTCCGCCGCCGTCGGCGCTGTCGAGGCGCACCGGTTAAGCGGCGCCTCCTGGGCATCACCATCGGAGCACCGTCGACTTGCCCACCTCCTCGCCAACACCATTCACGTACGCGGCGACGATGGCCTCGTCGACCGCCGTCCGTCATCACCTGCCCGAAGCGAAGGGAAAGAGCATCGAAGTCGATAACCTCGGCCACGGGGAACTCCTCGGCTCCCTCGCTAAAGGGAGACCAGTTCGGGTTGAACTTCCCGAGGAGCTTCCCCGTCATTTCCGTCGACAGCGACTTCATCAACTACACACTTTTAGAGACACCACCATCCAATCTGTCGCGAAGAACTCCTGTCGAAAACCAGAGGGCCCGGCATCGACATTGCGATTCAGAACGAGGTTCACCAGGAACCCGCCGACGAATGAGCCAAAGATTCCGAACAAGATGGTCATGATCCACCCCATCGAGTCCTTGCCGGGCATCACGGCTCGGCCGATGAGTCCCGCGATGAGTCCCACAACAATCACTGAAGCGATGCCCATTAGCTGCTCCACGGGTTGGTGGTGCTGAACCTCGGGGACGATTGCCCCTCCCGGCAGCGATGCCTACCTCTCGCCTTGCTCGTGGCGGCCGCGCCGGTCGCCGGCCCTCGCCGTTCCATCCAGAACGGACCGATTCCGGCAGAAGAAGACGAGCGATGGCGTGGCGGAAGGTCTGTGCTCGCTCTCCGCATTGGCCCCGCTCCTGGTCTAGCGTCGCCGCCGTGGACTCGCGCAGAGGGCCGAAGCGGAAGGATGGCATGCGAGTGCCCGTTGATCCGCCGCTGCCCATACACGGGGGGTTGGTGGTGGCGCTCCAACTGAACCGGCGGGGAGAGCCGATTGGCCGATGGATAGTTCCCAAGGCCGGTGGGCCAGAGTGCTTCGAGCTGCTGGCGGACGCGGCCGAGGGCTAGAGACTGGGGCTGAGGGTAGCGCACGAACCGCGGGTCTGGGCAGCGCCCTTGCCTCTCCATCTGGCCAGCGCAACCTTTGCGGGATGATCCATCCGTCACAACCGGAGGCCTGCTCGGCTCCCATTTCCACCGGACCGAGCGGTCTGACTTGCTCCCGGCTTCGGGGTCACCCTCCCCCGCTGCAGCTTTATGCGCCAGGCTTCCAGGCACCCCGTTAGCGCCTGCGGTTCACCGAGCTCAACTTGCTCGCGGCGTGGGTGTCCCGGCCTCCACTGCCTCAGCGCGTGAAGTAGTCTCCCGCCAGTTGCCGCAACCTGAAACGCTCTCCGAATGTCTGAGGCGCGCCTGGCCAGATTTCCAGTAGCGGTCCTGCCCAAGAGGCTGCTCGACACCCGCAGGCACGACAGACGCGCGATCCAGGTTTCCCCGCTCCTGACGCAATGCGCGGGGCTGGACGTCGCCGGGGCGTTGGCACTCCTGAAGACGCGACCGGTGGGCCTGACGTCTGAAGAGGCCGCTGCCCGTCTCCTCGAACACGGTCCGAACGTGCTCGCGAAGGATCAGCGCCCTTCCGTCCTGAACCTGGTCTGGCACGCGATCCTCAACCCGCTGGTCATCCTCCTGGGTGTGCTCTCAGCCGTCTCGTTCGCAACGAAGGATCCGCGGGCGGGGACGATGATGGTCGCGATGATCATCCTGAGCGTTGGCTTGAGACTGATCCAGGAGGCCAAGGGGAGCCGCGCGGCGGCCAGGCTCAAGGCGATGATCTCGGTGAAGGCGACGGTGCATCGCGACGGAGCCGTCTCGGAGATCAACGTCTCCCAGCTCGTCCCTGGAGACGTAGTGCAGCTCGGGGCGGGCGACATGATCCCGGGTGACGTGCGCGTGGTCGAGGCCAAGGACCTGTTCCTGATCCAGGGCTCTCTCACCGGCGAGAGCCTCCCGGTGGAAAAGCAGCCGCTCGAGCAGAGCCCCCCACCGGCCGCTCCCCTCGAGCTACAGAACGTCGCGTTCCTGGGAACCAGCGTGGAGAGCGGATCCGCACTGGCACTGGTGGTGGCGACCGGGAAGGACACCTACATCGGAGGCATGGCCCAGTCGCTGGCCGAACGGGAGCCCGAGACGGCTTTCGATCGCGGCATCGCCCGGTTCACCTGGCTGATGATTCAATTCATCGCGGTCATGGTCCCCCTGGTGTTCGTGATTAATGGCCTCACCAAGGGAAACTGGGGACAGGCGTTCTTCTTCGCGGTGGCGGTGGCGGTCGGGCTGACACCGGAGATGCTGCCGATGATCGCGACGGTGTGCCTCTCGAAGGGTGCCGTGGCGATGGGCAGGAAGAAGGTCATCGTCAAGCGCCTGAACGCGATCCAGAACCTGGGCGCGATGGACGTGCTCTGTACCGACAAGACGGGCACGCTCACCCTGGACAGGGTGATCCTGGAGCGGCACACCGACGTAGCGCTGAGAGAGAGCGAGGAGGTTCTCGCGTACGCTTACGCCAACAGTCATTTCCAGACCGGCCTGAAGAGCGTCCTGGATCGGGCGGTACTCGCGCACGACGAGGCCCAGGCGCGGGCGTGCATCACCGCGTTCACCAAGGTCGATGAGATTCCGTTCGACTTTCAGCGGCGCATCATGTCGGTGGTGGTCCGCACCCAAGAAGGCCAGGACCGGCTCATCGCCAAGGGCGCGCCAGAGGCGATCTTCGCGAGGTGCGCAAACTTCGAGATCGACGGCAAGCTCGTTCCGGTGAACGACGTGCAGTTCGCGGCTCTGAAGAAGGAATACGAGCGGCTCAGTCGGGATGGCTTTCGCGTCCTGGCCGTGGCAACCAAGGAAGGCGAGCCACGCGGGATCGTCGCCGGAGACGTGACCCCCTACGGCAAGGCCGACGAGTGCGAACTCACCCTCCGGGGGTACGTGGCGTTCCTCGATCCGCCCAAGGAGAGTGCCGGCGCAGCACTCAAGGCGCTTCAGGGCCACGGGGTCTCGGTCAAGGTGCTCACCGGCGACAACGAACTGGTGGCGCGGAAGGTCTGCAAGGAAGTGGGGCTCGCCACCGACTTCGTTCTGCTCGGCGACGACATGGAGAAGATGACCGACGACGAGCTCGTTCACGCCGTCGAGAAGACCACGCTCTTCGCCCGCGTCTCACCCGCGCACAAACGGAGGATCATCGAAGCCCTCCAGTCGCTCAAGCACACGGTGGGCTTCATGGGCGATGGGATCAACGACGCACCCGCGCTGCACAGTGCCGACGTGGGGATCAGTGTGGATACGGCGGTAGACATCGCCAAGGAGTCCGCGGACATTATCCTCCTGGAACGGTCGCTGCTCGTCCTCGACGAGGGAGTGCTCGAGGGCCGCAAGGTCTTCGCCAACATTCTCAAGTACGTGCGCATGGGAGCATCGAGCAACTTCGGCAACATGTTCAGCGTGCTCGGCGCCAGCATTTTCGTTCCGTTCCTACCCATGTTGCCGGTCCAGATCCTGGCCAACAACCTGCTCTACGACATCGGTCAGACCGCCATCCCTAGCGATTCGGTCGACCCCGATCAGCTCCAGAAGCCGCGCCCGTGGGACCTCAAAGAACTGACCCGCTTCATCGTCTTTATCGGGCCCTGCTCGTCGGTGTTCGACTACACGACCTATCTAGTTCTGCTCTTCGTCTTTGGTTGCTGGAACCGATCCACGCCCGAGATCGCCGCACACAGCCAGAGCCTGTTCCAGACCGGCTGGTTCCTCGAGAGTCTGCTGACCCAGACCTTGATCATCCACATCATCCGGACCGGGAAGATCCCCTTCTTACAAAGCCGGTCCTCGCTGGCAGTGGCGATCCTGAGCGTGCTGGTGATGGCGACGGGGGTTGCTCTCCCGTTCACACCGTTGGGTCCCTATCTCGGCTTCACCACCGTGCCGCTCTTCTACTGGCCGTTCCTGGCCCTGACCCTGGTCTGCTACGCCTTGCTGACGCAGGGTGTGAAGACTTTGCTCCTCCGGCGACGCTGGATTGGTCTTTGATGCCATCAGTCCTCGCCTCGGAGTTGCTGCGGAGCCTACTTGTGTAAGCTGACCAGTTCCATCCCCGGGCTGGGGGCACCGTCGTCGTCGACCGTCGCTGTCTTAACCAACCCGACTCCCTCCGCGAGCCACATTGATGGGTGAGCGCGTGCACAAGTACCACGGCCTGGGCAACGACTTCGTCCTCCTCGACCGGCGGGCCGGGGGCGGTGACATTGGGCCAGAGGCCACCCGGGCGCTGTGCGACCGGCGCCGGGGGGTGGGGGCCGACGGCGTGCTGGTGCTGCTGCCGTCGGCGACGGCCGCGGTGCGGCTGCGCATTCACAACGCTGACGGCTCGGTGCCGGAGATGTGCGGCAACGGCCTGCGCTGCGTGGCCAAGCACGTGCTGGAAGCCACCCCGGGCCACCCAGAGGAACTCCGGGTGGAGACGGACGCGGGCATCCTGACGGCGCGCGGGCTGTGGCGCGGCCCGCACCTGGAGGAGGTGGAACTGCAGATGGGCCCGGCGCGCCTTCTGGCCCCGCACCTGCCGTCCGCCCAAACCGGCGTGCCCGTGGTGGGGGCCCCGGTGCCGGGCACGCCCTTCCACGGGACGGCCGTCAGCATGGGCAACCCGCACTTGGTGCTGCTGGACGCCCCGCTTGAGCAGGCGGCCGTCTGGGGCCCGCCCCTGGAAGGGGCCCGCGGCTTTCCCGAGCGCACCAACGTGGAGTTTCTCGCCCGGGAAGCGGGCGGCCTGCGGGTGGTGGTGTGGGAGCGCGGCGTGGGCCTCACCCAGGCCTGCGGCACGGGCGCCTGCGCGGCCCTGGTGGCCGCGACGCTGGCCGGCTGGGTGGCAGCGGAGCAGCAAACCCGGGTGACGTTGCCCGGGGGTCCGCTGTGGGTGTGGGCCGCGGCGGATTTCAGCCGGGTGACGCTGCGCGGCCCGACCCGCTTCGTCTTCTCCACCGCGGTCGAGATGTCCGAGGCCCCCACGCCGTGAGCGCGGATGCCACCGAGGAGGTTTCCTGGCTGTGCGCCGCGGTGAGTCTGCACGAGCGGGCGCGCTCCCTCTTCGCGCAGCCGGAGCTGGAGTGGGTGCAGGAACGCGTGCTGGCCGAGCTGCTGGCCGTCTCCGACGCGCGCTCCGGGGCCCTCTGGACGTGCGCGCCCAAGGGGCCGCTGCAGCTGCGGGTGTGGCGCGGGCTGGCCGGACGTCCGCCGGTACCGGACGTCCTGTCCGCCGAGACGGAGGCGCGGCTGCGGGCCGGCGTGCCCTGGGAGGTCTTCGAGGCGGAGGGCCCGGCCCTCTACGTCCCCTTCAGTGTCCAGGGCGAGGTGCTCGGCCTGTGCCGTCTCACCGACGCGCTGGGCGGCGCCTTTCCTGGCGAGGCGCGCGCGGCGGCGGAGCTGCTCGCCGGCACGGCGTCCCTGGCGCTGCAGAATGCGCGGCGCTTCCTCGCGCTGCAGCGGCTCGGCCTGAGGGACCCGGACACCTCGGCCTACAACCTGGCCTACTTCACCGACTACGCCAGCAAGGAGATGGACAAGGCCCGCCGCTACAACCGCGGCTTCTCACTTTTGCTTTTCTCCCTCGACAACCTGGGCACCTTGAGGAGCCGCTTCGGCCCGGACGAGGCCCGCGCCGCCACCCGCGCCGTCATCCGCGTCTTCGCGGGCGTGCTGCGCGACTCCGACGTCCTGGCGCGGGTGTCGGACCACGAGTTTTACCTGCTGCTGCCCGAGACGGACGCCTTCGGCGCCGTCGTCTTCACCCGTCGGGCGCTGCAGCAGGTGCGCGAGGCGCCCGAGGTGCAGGCCGTCGAGGCCCAGCTGCCGTTGTCCCTGGTGGCCGGGGCCAGCACCTTCCCGCGGGACGGGGAGGACTTCGATGAGTTGGTGCAGCGCTGCCGCCGCCGCATGGAGGAGCGCCGGGCGTCGCTGCAGCGGCGGCTGATGCTGGACGGCCTGGACTTCTGGGAGACGGTGGAGCTCCTCCTCGGCAGCGCGCAGTCGCCCCGGCTGCCCGCGGACGGCGAGGCCGAGCCGTCGCGCCGGGGCAAAGTTGCCGACGGCCTCTTCGAAGCCCTGCAGGCCGAGGTCGCGCGCGAGCTGCAGCGAGACCCGGGAACGCGCGGCCTCGTCTACGTCGGCGCCGGCGAGGTGCGCTCGGACCTGGCCATTGCCCGGGGCCTGGAGCGCGCCCCGGCGGGCCTCTCGGCCCGGGTGTACCTGTTGGGGCGCCGCGGGGACTTCCAGGCCCACCCCGGCCTCACCCCCGTCTTCGTCGCCGGGGATGAGCGGCTCGGCCGGCACGAATTCCTCCTCTGGCTCGGCGAGCAGAGCGCCTACGCGCTGCTGCAGCGGCGGGGCAAGGGTGCCACCTGGGGCTTTCACACCTCGGACGTCGCGGTGGTGGACAGCCTCGTCGCCAAGCTGCAGAGCACCTATGACTTGCAACCCTACTGACGCGGCCAACTGCCGGCGCGGGGCCCAGGACGCATGACGGCCGTGCGCAAAGTCCTCCTCGCCGACCCAGACGTGGAAAGCGTCCGTACCCTCACCAAGGCCCTGCGCCAGCGCGGCTACCAGGTGCACTACGCCGCGGACGGCAGCCGCGCCCTGGAACTGGCCGTGCTGCGACACCCGGACGTGGTGTTGTTTGACGAGGCCTGTCCGTTGCTGACGCCGGCCGTCTTCACCCAGATTCTCGGCAGCAACCCCCGCACCGAGGACATCCCGGTGGTGCGTACCGGCGCCAGCCCCGCGCCCGAGGGCGCGGTGCAGGACGTGCTGCAGAAGCCCTTCCAGCTGGGGGAAGTGCTGGCGCGCATCGAGGAGGTGCTGTCCCGGGCCCCGTCCGCCCAGCTGCCCGAGGCCCAGGAACTGGAAGGTTCCCTCGGACAGCTGCCGCTGCCGGACTTGCTGCAGATGCTGAAGCTGAACCGAAGGAGCGGCCGCCTGGAGCTCTCCCGCGCCGGCGAGCAGGGTGCGGTGGTGGTGGCCGAGGGCCGCCCAGTGGACGCCTCCCTCGGCACGGTGCAGGGGGAGAAGGCCCTTTTCCGCCTCCTCTGCTGGACGGACGGCACCTTCGCCTTCCTGCCCGGGGCCCCGCCCAGCGTGGCCCGCATTGCCCGTGGCATGGACGACGCGCTGTTGGAAGGCATGCGCCAGGCCGATGAGGTGCGCCGCCTGGAAGGGCTTTTGCCCACCTGGAAGGCGCGCCTTCTGGCCGTCCCCGGGCCGAGGCCTCCGCTGGATGAGGTGTCCACGTCGCTTCTGGAAACCCTGCGCGAGGTGCACACGCTGGGCGAATTGGTGGACCGGGACAGCCGGCCGGACGCCGCCGTCCTGGAAGCGGTGGCCCAGCTTCTGGCCCGGGGCCTGGTGCACGTCACCGAGTCCGAGGTGCCGGCGGACTCCGGGCCGCTGCTGGCCGCCGCCGAGGTGCACGCGCTGCGGGCGCGGCTGTTGCGCAGCCGGCCCGGCTCGCGCTCCCGGGTGGCCACCGTGCTGGTGTGCAGCCAGGGCGCCGAGCGCACGCGCCGCTTCCTTTCGCAGCTGCCCCAGCTGCAGGCCGGGCCGGAGGAGGCGGCGGCCCTGGAGGGGGGCTTCGGCACGGTGGGCCGGCTGGAGCTGGGGGAAAGCCTGCGCCTGGACGTCTGCGTGCTTCCCGCGTCCGACGCCGCCCGGCCGCTGTGGCGGCCCTTCAGCGGCTGCGCGGTGGGGGTGCTGGTGCTGGACGCCGAGGAGGAGACGCTGGCGCTGGCCCTTTCGCTGGCCTGGCAGCGGCGGCTGCGCGTGGTGTGTGCCCTGCCTGACGTCCCTCCAGCGCTGGCCGCCGCCCCCTCTGGCGCTACGGCCATCCCGGTGGGCGCGGACACGGCGCTGCGGGCGCTGCTGGCGGCGCCGGAACGCCGCGCAGACGCGGGCCCAGACGGCCTGCCCCCTGCCGCCTAGCCCACGCGCCGCGCCAGGGCGGCCGGGCCGAGCGCCTCGCCCAGCCCGGGCATCGCGCGCAGCACGTCAAGTTCCGCCGGGTGGAGGAAGGCCCGGTGGGTGCCCACCCGGTGGGAAAGGCACAACTCCACCGCATGCGCCGCCGGGGCGGCAGGAAGCCGGCGCAGCTCCACGCTTCCCCCCTCGGCCAGGCAGCGCAGCACCTCGCACTGCAGCGCCCGCAGCCGCCGGGCCATGCGCAGCGCCGAGCGCCCCTCGGGCGTGTCGAAGGTGTGGAAGTGGCGGTTGCGCGAAAGCCCCCCTCCCTCGGCGAGGAGGCGCTCCACCAGGCGTCGGACGAAGCTGTCCATGGACAAGGGTACGCAACTTAACAGCCCGGGCGCGGTCCTGGGGGGGGACGCGCCCCTGCGGTGGCCCCTCACGCCCGGCGGACGCGCAGCAGGAAGGTGGTGCCCTCGGAGGCGGTGGAGGTGCACGCGATGGAGCCGCCGTGGGCCTCCAGAATCTGCTTGGCCAGGGCGAGTCCGAGGCCGGTGCCCCCGGACTTGGTGGAGAAGAAGGGTTCAAAGAGGCGCTCCTGCACCTCCTTGGGAATGCCCCCGCCGCTGTCGGAGATGGTGACTTCCACGGCGTCCGCCAGGCTGCGCGAGGCGACGCGCAGCGTTCCGCCGGCGGGCATGGCCTCGCGCGCGTTGCGCAGCAGGTTGAGGAAGACTTGCCGCAGCTGCCCCTCGTCGGCCAGGGCCCGGGGCGCCTGCACGTCGAGGTCCCGCTGCACGCGCACGCCGGCTCGGTCCAGTTCCTGGCTCGAGAAGTCCAGCACCCGCGTCAGCAGCTGGTTGACGTCCTCTGGCACCAGCGCCGGCCGGGGCAGGCGCGCCAGCCGCAGGTACTGGTCGGTCACCTCGGTCAGGCGGTCCACCTCCCCGGAGATGGCGGCCAGCAGCGCCCGCGCCTCCCGTTCCTCCTCCGGCGTGCCGAAGTGCGCCTTGCGGACGGCCTCCTCGAGGAGCTCCGTGTTGAGGCCGATGGAGGACAGCGGGTTGCGCACCTCGTGGGCCACCTGGGCCGAGACGCGCCCCACCGCCGCCAGGCGCTCGGCCAACAGAAGGGCGCGTTGCTTTTCCTCCAGCTGGCGCTGGCGCTCGGCCAGCTCGCTGGCCATGGCGTTGAATTCCCGGGCCAGCTGCGCAATCTCGTCGTCCCCCCGCACCGGAAGCTGGGCCGCATAGTCCCCGGTGCGGATGCGTCCCACGCCGGCGATGAGGGTGCGCACCGGCGCCAGCGAGCGGGCGGACAGCGCGGTGGCGAGCAGCCCCACGCCGACGCTGAGGATGGTGAGGGCGATGACGAGCAGCCCCCGGCTCCGCTCGCGCCGCTCGGCCAGCTCCACCCGTGTGGCGATGCGCGCCTCCACCGCCGCCCGCAGCGCGCGGATGGCCCGGCTCAGCGTCTCCTGGTGCGCCAGAAGCGCGTCCATGCCCGCGGCGGCGTCCGGGGCGCTGGCCGACAGCCGCCGGTAGGCGTCCGTGGCCAGCGCCTCCGTCTCGTCCAGGCCCCGGGAGAGCTGCTCAAGGCGGGTGCCGAGTTCCTCCAGCGTGCGTCCCTCGTCCGCGGGCGCATCCAGCCGCATGGCGGCCAGCGTGGCCTGGGCCGAGGCCAGCCGCTGCCGCAACAGCGGGGGAAAGGTGCGGGGCGCCAGCTGCAGCAGGGCGGCGCGCGCCTCGCTGTTACGCTCGCGGGAGATTTGCGCCCAGTCCTGCCCCTGGTTCTTCAGGAGGCTTTCCAGCGCCGCGGCCTCCTGGGAGAGCTGCAGGTAGCCCTGGCCCACCAGGCGCATCTCCTGCTGGCTTCGGTGCAACTCCGAGACGCTGAAGAGGGCCACCACGCCGAAGGTGCACAGCACCGCGGCGTGGCCGAGAAAAATGCGTGTGGCGAGCGAGAGGGCAGGGCGCGCCATGCCGCGGCCGCCCGTCAGCCCGCGCTCTCCTGCTCGGCGGGCGCGGGCGCGGGCGCGGCCTCGGCGGCCAGCGGGGTGGCCTCGGGGCTCCCGTTGGCCACTGCCCCAGAAGGCGCGCTGACGCTGGTGCGGCGCTCCAGGCGTTCCGCCTCCGCGCGGGCGCGCTCATCCACGCCCTGGTCGGAGGCTGCAATCTCCTCCGGGGTGAGCTCCGTACGTCCGGCGGTGAGGCCGCCGCGGCGTTCCAGTTCCCCGAGGGCGCGCTTGAGGAGGTCCCGCTCCAACAGGGTGCGGTTGAGGCGCTTCTCGAGGGCCTTGAATTTGTCCTTCAGCAAGTCCAGCTCGCCTCGGGTGACGACCCACACCCGGTGCTGCGTCTCGGCGCGGCCCTTCAGCCGTCGCACCTCGGCCTGAAACTCCAGGGCCCGCGTGCGCTCCCGGTTGGCCTGGTGCTCCATCCGTTCCAGCTTCTCCCGGTCGGCGTCGGACAGCTCCCGGAAGCGGCGCCCGGTGCGCTCGGTTTCTGGCACCGGCGGCGCCGCCTCCGCGGGCACTGGCGCCGGGGCGGCCTGGGGGGGCGGAGGGGCGGCCACCGGCGCGAGGCGTCCCCGGGCCCGGGAACCTTCGGCATCGGCCCGCAGCTTGGCGAGCTCGGCCAGGGCGTGGGCCAGCTCGCCCCGCACCGCCTCCAGCTGCTGGGAGGCGGAGCGCTCCACCTCGGAGCGCGCGCGCACCAGGTCCTGGTCGCCGCGCTCGGCCGCGCGCTGCTCGTGCAGCTTGCGCTTTACCTGCTTGAGTTCGGCCCGCAACTCATTCACCAGCGCCTTGCCCTCGTCGGCCTCCCGCCGGCGCTTCTCCGCCTCGGCCTCCAGCGCCCGGAGGCGCTCGGCCTGCGGCTGGGCGGCTTGTGCGGCGGAGGCGAAGGCGGTGCGGTGCGGGCCGAAGAGCAAGAGGCCCAAAAGCACCACGGAGAGGACGAAGAAGAAGAGGGCGAGTCCGAGAAGCATGGCGCCCCCTCCAGTAGCAGGTTTGCTGGCCTCAGAGGTAGAAGCGCTCGGCCACGCCCGCCGTGCGCTGCAGGATGCTGGTCCACCCCAGCACCTGGTCCACATGGGGCGCCGCCGCCTGGGCGTCCCGCCCCAGGGCGGCCAGGCTTCCGGTGCAGGCCACCACCAGGCAGAGGCCCGAGGCACGCAGGTGCGCCAGCAGCTGCCGCGCCGTGGGCAGGCCCTTGGCCTCGAAGCGGTCCGCCACGTCCGGCCGTGGCGGGTGGAAGTCCGCCTCGTCCAGGCGCCCGTCGAGGAGCCTCTCTAATGCCCACCAAAAAAAATATAATTCCACCTTCTGTCCTAGGGCGGCGGCGGCAGCGCCAATGGCCAGGCCTTGGTGCAGCCGGTCGTAGTCCGCGCTATGAAGAAACAGAACGACTCTGGGGGGTTCCACAGTCACGGGCCGGGGACTGTCGCAACTTACACCTCCTTGCGTCGAGCAGCCCCCATTGCTAGTTCCCGAGGCCCCCGGTCATGCCCGACTCCGCTACCCCACTGCGCAAGGACGCCCATCTCGACTTGTGCGCGGCGGATGACGTCCAGCCCGCTTCCAACTCCACGCTCTTGGAGTGTGTGCACCTCGTTCACTGCGCGATGCCGGAGCTGTCGCTGGCCGACGTGGACCTGTCCACCCCCTGGTGGGGCAAGACGCTAAAGGCGCCGCTGTTGGTGACCGGCATGACGGGCGGCAGCGACCGGGCCCGCAGCGTCAATCGCGACCTGGCCCTGGTGGCCGAGCGCCGGGGCTTGGCCTTCGGCGTCGGTAGCCAGCGCGCCATGGCGGAGCATCCGGAGCTCGCCCGCACCTTCGCCGTGCGCGACATCGCCCCCACCATCCTCCTGTTGGGCAACATCGGGCTGCGGCAGGGCATCACCCTGGGCGTCGACGGGGTGCGGCGGCTGATGGACGCCATCGGCGCCGACGGCATGGCGCTCCACCTCAACGCTGGCCAGGAATTGACGCAGCCCGAGGGAGACCGGGACTTCCGGGGCGGGTACAGCCTGGTGCAGGCCCTCAGCGCGGCCTTGGGGGAGCGCTTCCTCGTCAAGGAGACGGGCTGCGGCCTCTCCCCGGACGTGGCCCGGCGCCTCGCCGACTGCGGCGTCCGGACGCTGGACGTGAGTGGGCTCGGTGGGACGTCCTGGGTACGCGTGGAGCAGCTGCGTCTCAAGGACGGTCCGGCGCACGAGGTGGGCGAGCTGTTCAGCGGCTGGGGGATCCCCACCGCGGCGGCGGTGGCCACGGTGCGCCGCGTGGTGGGTCCGCACATCCGCCTCATCGCCTCCGGCGGCCTGCGCAACGGCCTGGAGGCGGCCAAGGCCCTGGCCCTCGGCGCGGACATCGCCGGCATGGCCCTTCCCCTCTTTCGCGCACAGCAGGCCGGCGGCGTCGCCGCGGCCGAGTTAGCGGTGGACGCGGTGGTGCGAGCGCTGGCCCAGGCGCTGCTCCTCACCGGAAGCCGCAACGTCGCAGAGCTTCGCACGCAACCAAAGGTGGTGGCCGGACCACTGAAAGACTGGATGGGGTCACTGTGAGGAGAAAAGGCACCGGAGCCGTTGCCCGGAACAGCGGCGAGGATGAGGTTCGGCCGTCGTCGCGACTGCCAGGGTTTCACAAGCTCACCCTGCAGCAGCGACTGGAGTACATCGCCCGCGAGCACGGCCTCTCCCCGGAGGAGATTGCCACCCTGCACAGCCCAGGTCCGCTGCCGCTGGACACCGCCAACTCGATGATTGAGAACGCGGTCGGCACCTTCAGCCTGCCGCTCGGCCTGGGCCTCAACCTGCAGGTCAACGGCCGCGACTACCTGGTGCCGATGGCCGTCGAGGAGCCGAGCGTCGTGGCGGCGGTGTCCTTCGCGGCGAAGATTGTCCGCGAGGCCGGCGGCTTCGAGGCCGACTCCGACGACTCGCTCATGGTGGGCCAGGTGCAGGTGACGCGCTACGGCGACCCCACCGAGGCGATGGAACAGATTCTCGGCCACCGCGAGCAGATTCTCGCCCTGGCCAACAGCTTCCACCCCTCCATGCAGCGCCGGGGCGGTGGCGCCAAGGACGTCGAGGTGCGCGTGCTTCCGGCGCCGGAGGGCGCCCGGGGCGAGCCGCTCCTCATCGTCCACCTGCTGGTGGACACCCAGGAGGCGATGGGGGCCAACCTCATCAACACCATGGCCGAGGGGGTGGCCCCCTTCATCGAGCAGATTACGCACGGCCGCGTCTACCTGCGCATCCTCTCCAACCTCTCCGACCGCCGGCTGGCGCGCGCCACCTGCCGCATTCCGGTGAAGGCGCTGGCCGACTTCGACATGGACGGCCGGGACATCGCCGACGGCATCCACCAGGCCAGCCGCTTCGCCATGGCCGACCCCTACCGGGCCGCGACGCACAACAAGGGCGTCATGAATGGCATCGACGCCGTGGCCATCGCCTGCGGGCAGGACTGGCGCGCCATCGAGGCCGGGGCCCACGCCTACGCCGCCCGCAGCGGCCAGTACCGCCCCCTGTCGCAGTGGATGGTGGAGGACAACACGCTGGTGGGCCGCATTGAATTGCCCCTGGCCCTCGGCACGGTGGGCGGCCCCATCGCCATCCACCCCGGCGTCCAGCTGGGCCTGAAGCTGCTGCGCTGCTCGGGCGTGCGCGAGCTGTCGCAGGTCTTCGCGGCGGTGGGCCTCGCGCAGAACTTCGCGGCCCTCCGGGCCCTCGGCAGCGTTGGCATCCAGCAGGGCCACATGGCGCTGCATGCCCGGTGCGTGGCGGTGACGGCCGGCGCCCGCGGCGACCACGTGGAAAAGGTGGCCCACCTGCTGGTGAAGTCCGGGACGGTGAAGGTGGACAAGGCACGGGAAATTCTCGCCACCCTCCCGCCGCTCGAGTCCTTCGAACACGGCGTCAACGACGGGCCGTGAGGGCCGGCTCCGAGCGTGCCTTCAGCGCCTTCGGGCCTGGCAAAGTCATCCTCCTCGGCGAACACGCGGTGGTGTACGGCACCACCGCGCTGGCCGTGCCACTGTCCCTCGGTGTGACGGCCACCGCCGTGCCGGCCGCGCGGTGCAGCCTCCACCTGCCGCCTGGCGTGCGCGGCCCGGGCCGGCAACAGCTGCGGCGGGCCTTCGCCCGGGCGGCGGAGGCGGCGGGCCGTCCGGCCGTCCAGGTGTCTCTGACCAGCAGGCTGCCTGTGTCCATGGGCCTCGGCAGCTCGGCCGCCGTCTCGGTGGCCGTCGCCGCCGTCCTGCTGCAGGCCGCCACCGGACGGTCGCCTTCGCCTGGGCGGCTGCGCACGCTGGCCCATGGCATGGAAGGCGTCTTCCACGGCACCCCGTCCGGGGTGGACGACGCATGCAGCGCACTCGGCGTGCCCATCCGCTTCCGCCGCCGCGGTGCGCAAGCCGCCCCGCTGGTGCGGCGCTTGCGGCTGCGCCGTCCCTTCGAGTTGGTGGTGGCCCTGGCTGGCCTGCGGCGGCCGACGCGGGACACCGTCGCCGGACTGCGGCAGCGCCAGACCCGCTGGCCACTGCGCTACCGCCGCCTCTTCCAGGAAGTCGGCCGCGTGGCGGAGGAGGGGGTGCGGGCGGCCCAGGCCGGGGACTTGCGCGGGCTGGGGGACGCGATGAATGTCAACCACGGCCTGTTGGTGGCGCTCGGCGTCAGCTCGCCCGCCGTGGATGGCATGGCGGCCTGGCTGCGGGAGGCCGGCGCCCTGGGCGCGAAGCTGACGGGCGCCGGTGGCGAGGGTGGCGCGGTGGTGGGACTCTTCCTGAAGGGCGAAGGACAGAAGGCCCGGGCCCGGCTGGCCCGGGCCGGCGTGCGCTGCTTCGTCAGTCAGGTGAAGAGAACGCCATGACATCCCGCAAGGCGACGGCGCGGGCGCACCCCAACATTGCCCTCGTCAAGTACTGGGGCAAGCGCGACGCGGCGCTGGTGCTGCCGCACCAGTCCAGCTTCAGCGTGACGCTGGCCCCGCTGGAGGTGACGACGACGGTGGAACTGGACGCCGGGCCCAGCCGCGTGGAGCTGAACGGCCGGGAGGCCACCGGGGCGGAGAGGGACCGCGTGCTGGCCCTGGTGAACCTGGTGGCGCACGAGGCGGGCCGGCCGCTGGGCGGGGTGCGCGTGGTGTCCCGGGGAAACTTCCCCATGGCCGCGGGCCTTGCCTCCAGCGCCGCGGGCTTCGCTGCGCTGGCCCGGGCCACCCGCGCCGCCGCCGGGCTGCCGGATGACGTCGCGCGCACGTCCCGGCTGGCCCGCGCCGGCAGCGGCTCGGCGGCCCGCAGTGTCCAGGGCGGCTTCTGCACCTGGCAGCGCGGGCAGCGGCCCGACGGGGAGGACAGCTTCGCCACCCAGGACTTTCCCGAGTCGCACTGGCCGGAACTGCGGCTTTTGGCCTGCGTCGTCTCCGGGGCGGAGAAGGACGTCTCCTCGCGGGACGGGATGGCGGCCACGGTGGAGACGTCCCCCTACTACCGGGCCTGGGTGGAGGACGCCGAGGCGGAGGTGCCCCGGGCGCGCGACGCCGTGCGCCGGCGGGACTTGGCCGCCCTGGGCGTGCTGGCCGAGCGCAACGCCTGGCGCATGCACGCCACCGCCCTCGCTGCCGAGCCGCCCTGTTGCTACCTGCGGCCCGGGACGCTGGCCGTGGTGCTGGCCCTTCCGGGGGCGCGGGCCAAGGGCTGTCCGGTGTACTTCACCCTGGACGCCGGCCCCAACCCGGTGCTGCTCACCACCGCCGAGCACGTCGCGCGCGTCGAGGCCCTGGCGCGGGCCGCGGGTGCAAGCGACGTCCTGCGCTGCGCGCCCGGAGGGGACGCCCGGCTGGTGGACGGGGCCCTCTTCTAGCAGTCCACCGGCGGGCGCCGCCGAAGGGGGCCTCCGCCGCCACCTTTGTGGTAGCTGCTCGCCCTGTGGAACGCGCCCTGTCGGCCCCCTCCAAGCTGTTCCTCTGTGGCGAGTACGCGGTGCTGTGGGGCGGCGTGGCGCGGGTGCTGGCGGTGGGCCCCCGGGCCCAGGCCCTGGTGCGCGCGCGCGACGACCGCACGGTGGAAGTCCTCACCGACGCGGAACGCCTCCGCGGCCTCTGCACGCCGCTGGGCGTCCGCTGGGACGGCGAGGTGACAGAAGCCGTCCGCTTCGCGGCGCGGGCGGTGGACGTCGTCTACCGGGCCCACGGCCGGGAAAGCCTGGGTCTCAGCCTGGCGCTGGCCCCGTCGGCGCACGCGCCCTCGGGGGCGAAGCTGGGCAAGGGCACCAGCGCCCGGACGGCGGTGCTGGCGGTGGAGGCGGCGGCGGCCGTGCTGGGCGTCCAGCCCAGCCTGCCGCTGGCGCTTCTGGCCCATGCCGAGGCCCAAGCGGGCAGGGGCAGCGGCGCCGACGTGGTGGCCTGCCATGTGGGCGGGCTCGTGCGCTACCGGCGCTGGCCGGTGGAACGCGTGGCGTCCAGCGAGCGGCCCCTGCCGGTGGCGGTCCGCGACGCGGGCCCGGTGGACGTCGTCCGCACCGGGCTGGGCGCCCGGTTTCTCTGCTACGCCTTCGCCGGGCACAGTGCCGGCACGCCGCAGCTGATTGCGGAGGCGGAAGCCACCCTCGACGGTGCGGCCCGGGCGGCCTTCGTCACCGAGTCGGACGTCTTGGGCGAGGCGCTCGAGGAGGCGCTTCGCACCGGCCGCTTCGCGGCCATCCGCGAGGCCTGCGAGGGCCTGCAGCGGCTTTTGGCCTCCCTCGGCAAGGTGCAGACGCCCGCCCTCGAGCGCATCCTCGCCCTGGCGCGCGGCCTGGGCAGCACCGGCAAGGTGAGTGGCGCCGGCGGGGGCGACGGCTGTCTGTTGCTGTCGGAGGACGAAGGGGCCCGCGGCCGGTTGCTGGCAAGCCTCGCGGCCCGCGGCATCCACGCCGAGGCGGTCGAGCTCTCGCCGGGCGTGCGCATCGAGACACGGGCCGACCCCCTCCTCACCGGCTGGCTCGCCGGCTAGAAAGGCCTGCTCCGGTGCCTAGTCACCTGCCCAACCCGCTGCACGTCAGGGGCTACTGGAGCTCGGACACCGGCCTCACCGCGCTGCTGGTCAGCCTGGGCCTCCTCGTCTTCGTCGTGCTGCCGCTCGAGTCCAGTGGCCTCATCAGCTGGGCGTGGATGTTCCTGGTCGAGGTTTGGATTACGGGCGTCGTTCTGGCCGGCGCCACCGCCCTCGGCTGGCACCGGCTGCGGGGCGGCTTCGTCGCCCTGGGCGCCGCCCTGCTGTTCGCCATGCTCGGGGCGAGGCTGCTCGCCCGCGGCGTTCCTGCCCGCTGGACCGAGGGCTGCGCCTCGGCCATCTCGGTGCTGGTGGTGTCGGTGCTGGTGGCGCTCATCCTCGCCCAGACGTTTCGCGAGGGGCCCACCACCCGGCACCGGATTTTCGGCGCCGTGGCGGCCTACCTTCTGCTCGGGCTGGACTGGGCCATCGCGTACCGCCTCGTCGACGTCCTCGCCCCCGGCTCCTTCCATGGACTCGCCTGGGAACCGCGGGGCCACAACCTCGCCGCCTTCGCCTACTTCTCGCTGTCCACCCTCACCACGGCGGGCTACGGGGACATCGTCCCGTTGTCGCTACCCGCCCGCACCCTGGCCAACATGGAAAGCATGACGGGGCAACTCTTCCCGGCCGTGCTGCTGGCGCGGCTGGTCAGCCTCTCCGTCACCCGCCGTCCCCCCGGCTGAAGGTGCGGGGCGCGCGCGCGCGCTTCGAGGGGTGGCGCCCCGGGCCGTCCCTGCCCTAGCGTGCTGCCTCCTCACCCTGCGGGAGGTATGGATGGCCAGGCATGCGAAGGCGGAGCGTCCCTTGAGCGCCAAGCAGCTCGCCCACTTTCGCGAGCGGCTGACGAAGGAGCAGGCGCGGCTGCGGGGCCTCTTCCAGTCCACGGCCCTCGACGCGGACCGCCCGCCCGGCATGCCGGACCCCCATGACGTCGGTGACGAGGCCAACGAGTCCACCACCTCGGACATCCGCATCGGCCTCTCCGAGGCGGACGAGCGAATGCTCGAGCAGATTGAGCGCGCGCTGCGCCGCCTGGACAAGGGCACCTACGGCGTCAGCGAGGTGACGGGCGACCGCATTCCGCTGGCCCGGCTGGAGGTCGTCCCCTGGGCCACCACCAACGTCGGAGACGAGTGAGGCATGACAGGGGCAGCCCGTTTGGGGCTCAGGGCTTCGCGCTGACGCTGATGTGGATGAGCTTGGAGCGCGACACGTTCGCCGTCCCGGCGCGGCAGTCCGTCTTCCCCGGCTTCAGGCCGATGAGGACTAGGTCATTCTCGGTGTCGGACACCGGCCGCAGCTCGGCCTGCACCACCGTCCCATCGTCACAGAGAAGCCCCATGGCGAGGCCGACGTTGAGGACCTTCTGCTGGCCCACGGTGAGGTGCACCTTCACCCCCGAGGCCACCACGGGAGTCCCCTGAGCCCAGGCCAGCGCCGGGGCCAGAAGGACAAGGCGCAGCCACGACGGCTGCCGGACGGAGGGCAGGGGCGAGCGGGGAGGGGCCATGGCCGCCGGAGGCTGGCCCAGCCCGCCCCGGCGACGCAAGGCCCCTCGCAAGAGGCGACGCCCTATTTTTTTTCCGGCGTGGGCGGGGGGAGGGTGTCGGCGCCGGCCTTGGCGCACACCCCGTCCTGCGCCGAGGTGCCACCGCTCACGCCGACGGCGCCCACCACCTTCCCGTCCATCACGAGAGGCAGCCCGCCTTCGATGGGAAGGGCGCCCGGGAGGCGGAGGTACTGCGTCTTGCCACTCAGCACCGCGTCCTCGAGCAGCTTGGAGGGGCGCTTGAAGGCAGCCGAAGTGCGGGCCTTTTCCACGGCCACCTCCGAGCTGCCGTTCTGGGTGCCGTCGATGCGCTCGAAGTACACCAGCGTCCCGCCCGGGTCGACTATGGCTGCCGCCACCGTCCAGCCATTCCTCTTCGCCTCGGCAAGGGCGGCCGCCGCCACCTTGCGCGCCGCGTCCACGCCAATGGGCGGGCCGTAGTGGTTGGGGAGTGGCTGGGCGCTCACGGCCAGCGGCGCCAGCAGCGTGAGCGTCAGGACACCTAGACCGAGCATCGGGGTCGACAGCAGCATGGGCAAGCTCCTCCTGGTGACGGGCGAGGTCGCGGAGGCAACCACTTCTGGGGCGGCCTGTCGACGCCCGGGCGGGCAGGCGGCCAGGGTGGCGCTTAGGGGCCCCCGCTTGACCCGTCACGGCGGGTCCGGTTTCACTCGACGTCGGTCTTCGCGAAGGTGGCGGGGGCGGCTTCAAGACACAGGAGAGGCACCATGACGGACTCCATCAAGTACCTCCTGGACGAGCGACGCATCCCGAGCACCTGGTACAACCTGGTGGCAGACCTCCCGACGCCACCCCCGCCCGTGCTGCACCCGGGGACGCTGAAGCCGGTGGGGCCGGACGACCTGGCGCCGCTGTTTCCCATGGCGCTCATCCTCCAGGAGGTGACGGGGGCGCGCGAGGTGGAGATTCCTCGGCCGGTACGCGACATCTACCGGCAGTGGCGGCCGTCGCCGCTGTTCCGTGCGCGGCGCCTGGAGCGCGTCCTCGAGACGCCGGCGCGTATTTATTACAAGTACGAGGGCGTCTCGCCGGCGGGAAGCCACAAGCCCAACACCGCCGTCGCGCAGGCCTTCTACAACAAGGAAGCCGGCACCAAGCGCATCACCACCGAGACGGGCGCCGGGCAGTGGGGCTCCGCCCTCGCCTACGCCGGCGCCCTCTTCGGCATCGAGGTGCAGGTCTTCATGGTGAGGGTGTCCTACCAGCAGAAGCCGTACCGCCGGGCCCTCATGGAAACCTACGGCGCCCGCTGCACGCCCTCGCCCTCCTCCGAGACGCAGTCCGGACGCGCCATCCTCGCCCAGCAGGCCGACCACCCGGGAAGCCTGGGCATCGCCATCTCCGAGGCGGTGGAGGTGGCCGCCTCGCGGGACGACACCAAGTACGCCCTCGGCTCCGTCCTCAACCACGTGCTTTTGCATCAGACTGTCATCGGCCAGGAGGCGATGGCGCAGATGGAGATGGCCGACGACTCCCCGGACATCCTCGTCGGGTGCACTGGGGGCGGCTCCAACTTCTCCGGCCTCGTCTTCCCATTCCTCGGCTCGCAGCTGCGCAGGGGGAAGAAGTACCGAATCGTCGCGGTGGAACCCGCCGCCTGCCCGTCCCTGACGCGTGGCAAGTACGCCTATGACTTCGGTGACACCGGGCACCTGACGCCGCTGACGAAGATGCACACCCTGGGCTCGACCTTCATCCCGCCCGGGTTTCACGCGGGGGGCCTGCGCTACCACGGCATGGCGCCGCTGGTGTCCCACCTGAAGGAACTGGGCCTCATCGAGGCGGTGGCCTACCACCAGACGGCCTGCTTCGAGGCGGGCGTCACCTTCGCCCGGGCCGAGGGCATCGTCCCGGCGCCGGAGGCCAACCATGCCGTGAAGGGGGCCATCGACGAGGCGCTGCGCTGCAAGCGCGATGGCGTCTCGCGCGCCATCCTCTTCAACCTCTGCGGCCACGGCCACTTCGACATGCAGGCCTACGCGGACTACTTCTCCGGCCGGCTGGTCGACCAGCCGTATGACGAGCAGGCGCTGGCCGCCGCCCTGTCCGCGCTCCCGGCGGTGGCGTAGCGCGGGCCCTCTCGGGGAGACGGTTAAACCGCGCACCGAACGGCTCCAGAGGAGCCGCCGGCGCACGGGAGTCCGCGCCGATGGGGGGGATCCGGCACGGACTCACCACGTCACGTAGCGCACCGGGCCGGGTACGCGCCACCAACGCGTGCAGTGTCAGGTCCTTGCATTCGATGAAAAAACAATGGTCGCGATGACCCCCTTCGGGGATGCCTGCTGGGGGTGCGACGGCTTAGGGTGCCCCACGCATGCATGACGTCCGGCCGGCGCGACTCATAGACATCCCCGCGCTCATGGAAATCCGTGCATCGGTGCGGGAGAACGCTCTCGTTGCACTGCGCCTCAGCCGTGAGGACTACGTCCAGGCGCTCACCGTGGACGGACGGGGCTTCGTCTGTGACGTCGACGGGCAAACTGTCGGCTTCGTCTGCGGACGCCCCAGCAAGGGAGACATCTGGGCCCTCTTCGTCCGCGAGGCCTACCAGGGCCGGGGCATCGGCAGCGCTCTGCTCGACGTCGCCGAGGCGTGGATGTTCGAACAGGGCCTGGACGCCCTGATGTTGACCACGGCCCCCGGGACGCGCGCCGAGCGCCTGTACCGTCTCCGCGGGTGGCAGTGCGAGGGGCCCGCCGGGCCAGCCGAACGTGCCTACCGCCTGCTGCGCCCCACGACGACGGGCCGGCCCGCCCGCTGAGTGCTGAAGGGGGCGCCGTGTGGCGCCTGCCGCATTCCCCCTTGTCCGGCGCGGGAAGTTATCGCAAACCCTGGCCCCCCCTCCTCGAAAGGCGACCGTTTTGCGTCCCCTCCTCCTCGGAACGCTTGTCCTCCTCGGTGCGTTGCCTGCGTTTGCCGGGGTGCCGCATCCCTTCACCGTCGAGGACCTGGTGGCCTTCGACCGCATCTCGGAACCCGCCGTCTCCCCGGACGGCAAGCAGGTGGCCTTCACGGTGAGTTCCCTCGACCTGGAAGGCAACCGGCGGCGCACAGACTTGTGGATGGCCGACGTCCAGAAGGGCGCAGCCCGTCGCTTCACGGCCCACGGCTCGGCGCAGGCGCCCGCCTTCTCCCCGGACGGACGCTGGGTGTACTTCCTCTCCGCGCGTTCCGGAACGCCCCAGGTGTGGCGCATCGCCGTCGACGGTGGCGAGGCGGAGCCGGTGACGAAGCTGCCCCTCGAGGTCTCCAGCTTCCGGCTTTCCCCGGACGGGACACGTCTCGCGGTGAGCCTCGAGGTCTTCCCCGAGTGCCGGGAGCTCGGCTGCACCCAGAAGCGCCTGGAGGCGGCCGCCGCCCGGAAGAGCACCGGTCAGCTGTATGACAACCTCTTCATCCGCCACTGGGACACCTTCAGCGACGGGCGGCGCTCCCACCTCTTCGTGCTGGCCGTCAGCGGCGCTGGCGCCCCGGTGGACGTCATGGCCGGCATGCAGGCCGACTGCCCCAGCAAGCCGGACGGCGGACGGGACGAATACACCTTCACCCCGGACGGGCGGTCCCTCGTCTTCTCGGCCCGCAACGTTGGGCGCGAGGAGGCCTGGTCCACCAACTTCGACCTGTTCCTCGCCCCGGTGGACGGCTCCGCCTCAGCGAAGGACCTCACCTCTGCCAACCCGGCCTGGGACAAAGGGCCCGTCTTCTCCCCGGACGGCCGCACGCTTTTGTACCGCGCCATGGCGCGCCCGGGGTACGAGAGCGACCGGTGGCAGCTTTTCCTGCGCGACTGGGCCAGCGGGGCCACGCGCGCGTTGGCACCGGACTGGGACCGCTCGGCCCAGGAAACCGTCTTCTCGCCAGACGGGAGGACCGTCTTCGCCACCGCGGACAACCTCGGCAACCGGGCACTCTTCGCCATCGACGTGGCCAGCGGCAAGACGCGGACGCTGGTGGACACGGGCCACGTCACCTCGCCCGTCATGGCCGTGGGGCAAGTCGTCTTCAGCCTGGACAGCCTGGCGTCCCCGGCGGAACTCTTCCGGGTGAAGCCGGACGGCAGCGGCCGCGTCGTCCTCACCGCCCTCAACGCCGAACGGCTTTCTACCGTGCAACTGGGAGCGCCGGAAGCCTTCACCTTCCCCGGCGCGGGCGGCGACACGGTGCATGCCTGGCTGGTGAAGCCGGTCGGCTTGCAGGCGGGGCACAAGGTGCCGGTGGCCTTCCTCATCCACGGGGGGCCCCAGGGCAGCTTCTCCAACTCCTTCCACTACCGATGGAACGCCCAGGTGTACGCCGGCGCCGGCTATGCGGCGCTGATGGTCGACTTTCACGGCTCCACCGGCTACGGCCAGGCCTTCACCGACGCCATCCGCGACGACTGGGGCGGAAAGCCCTTCGTCGACTTGCAGAAGGGCCTGGAGGCGGCCCTGGCGAAGTACCCCTTCCTGGACGGGGACCGGGCCTGCGCGCTGGGCGCTTCCTACGGCGGCTACATGGTGAACTGGATTGCTGGCAACTGGCCGGACCGCTTCCGCTGCCTGGTGACGCACGACGGCAACCTCGATGAACGGATGGCGTACTTCAACACCGAGGAACTGTGGTTTCCCGAGTGGGAACACCGCGGAACGCCGTGGGCCAGCCCCGAAGGTTACGCGCGGCACAACCCCGTCGACTTCGTGAAGAACTGGAAGACGCCGATGCTCGTCATCCACGGGGGCAAGGACTACCGGATTGTCGACTCGCAGGGCATGGGCACATTCACCGCGCTGCAGCGGCTCAACATTCCCAGCCGCTTCCTGTACTTCCCGGACGAAAATCACTTCGTGCTGAAGCCAGCCAACAGCATCCTCTGGCACCACACGGTGGTGGACTGGCTCAACCTCTGGACGAAGCCGCGGACTGCCCAGCAGTGACGTTGAAAGCGGCCAAGCGCTGGAGGGGCTCCTCCTCCTGCAGCCAGCTGGAAGGAGTCCTCGACCATCTTCGGCGTTTGTCCGGCTCCTTCCCGCCTCAGCACGCTTACCCCAGTCGTTGAGGTGGCCAAGCCTTCGGTCGAGCCCTCCGGGGCGTCTCGGCGCCGGCCGTCCGGCATTCCGGACGGAATGTCCTCGGCGCCCCGGGGGGTAGGGCGGGGGCGGGCGTTGGCGCGCCCCTGGACGCCCGAAGGGTGAACCGCGAAACAGGTCATTCCCCACCCCTTGCACAACGCCCCGGCGTCGTTCAGCGTCTGCCCACCTCGCGAGCGCTAGGGGGTAGCTGGGGTAGTCGGGCGGGGCCGTCTGGTCCCCTTGCAGGGGGCGGACGACGCGCTGAGGCCCCTTTTGGGAGGCAGTCAAGTTGGGGGATGCGATGCAACATCGTCACGCGCGGGCCCGCGTCGCGCTTGGCCTCGTCCTGGGTGTGGCCGCACTCGGGAACACCCACTGCAGTCCGACCCCTCCGCCGCTCCTCCCGAGCGGCCTCACCTACTCAACCATGACGGCGCTGTACACGGTGGGGAAGGCCATCGAGCTCAACACGCCGAAGAGTACCGGCGGCCCAATCGCGTCCTACGCCGTTGTGCCGGCGCTGCCGGCGGGGCTGAGCCTCGACCCCAAGACCGGCATCATCTCCGGGACGCCCACCGCTGCGTCCGCGACCGCCGGCTATGTCGTCACGGGGACCAACGTCTCGGGCAGCACCCCGGTGACGCTCACCCTCACCGTCAACGAGGCCCCGCCGAGCAACCTCGCCTATGCGGCTAACCCGGCCGTCTACACCCTCCAGACACCCATCCAGCCAAATCACCCGAGAAACAGCGGCGGGAAGGTAGCCACCTATACGGGCTCTCTTCCCGGGGGCCTGACGCTCGACCCTGCCACCGGCGTCATCACCGGAGCGCCCACCACCGCCTCCGGCGCGGTCAACTACACCGTCATCGCCCTCAACAGCGGCGGCAGCACCACGGTCACCATCACCATCACCGTCAACCAACTGGCCCCGGCCAACCTCAGCTACGCCACCGCTGTCGCCGTGTACACGAACGGGACGGCCATCGCGGCGAATGCGCCGAGCAGCACCGGTGGCGCCGTTGGCACCTACACGGTGACGCCACCGCTGCCGGCTGGCCTCAGCATCGACCCGGGCACCGGTGTCATCTCCGGGACGCCCACCGCCGTCGTGCCCAAGGCCACCTACACCATCAAGGCCAGTAACTTCATCGGCAGCACGACGGCCACCGTCACCCTCACCGTCATCGACGTGGCGCCGAGCAACCTCACCTACTCGGCCAACCCGGCCGTCTACACGAAGTTTTCGCCCGTCCCGCCCAACGTCCCGCACAACAGCGGTGGAACCATCACGGCCTACTCGGCGGTGACGCCTCTGCCCACCGGGTTGAGTATCGACCCGGGGACAGGCGTCATCACCGGCACGCCGGTCGCCATCCAGGCCGCAGCCAGCTACACCATCCTGGGGACCAACACCGGGGGGAGCACGCAGGTCAGCATCAGCATCGCCGTCAATGACCTGCCGCCGAGCAACCTCACTTACGCAGCCAACCCGGCCACGTACACCAAGGGCCTGGCCATCCCGCCCGACGTGCCTAGCAACAGCGGCGGCGTCATCGCCTCGTACACGGTGTCGAAGCCGCTGCCCGCGGGCCTGACTCTCAATCCCATCACCGGCGTCATCACCGGGACACCCACCGCCATCACGCCCACGGCCAGCTACACCATCACGGGCACCAACATCTCTGGCAACACCCAGGTCACCCTCACCATCACCGTCAACGATGCGGCGCCGACCGGCCTCATCTACTCCGCCAACCCGGGCGTCTACACCAAGGGGGTGGCCATCGCCCCCAACACGCCGAGCAACGGCGGAGGCGTCGTCCTCCTGTACTCGGTGTCGCCGGCGCTGCCGGCGGGGCTGAGCCTCAACCCGGCCACGGGCATCATCACCGGCACACCGACGGCCATCACGCCGACGGCGGTCTACACCGTCACCGCCAGCAACACCGGGGGCAGCACCACGGTGGGCCTCACCCTCACCGTCAATGACGTGCCGCCGAGCGCCCTGAAGTACTCGACCAACCCGGCCGTGTACACGAAGGGGACGGCCATCGCGCCCAACACGCCCACGAGTAGCGGCGGCCCCGTCACGGGTTACACGGTGTTGCCGGCACTGCCGGCGGGCCTCAGCCTCAGCCCCACCACCGGCGTCATCACCGGGACGCCCACTGTCGTCACGGCCACGGCCGTGTACACCGTCACGGCCAGCAACACCGGGGGCAGTACCACGGTGGGCCTCACCCTCACCGTCAATGACATTCCCCCGAGTGGCCTGACGTACTCCACCAACCCGGCGACGTACGTGAAGGGGACGGCCATCACGGCCAACACCCCCAGCAGCACGGGCGGCGCCATCACCGCGTACGCGGTGTTGCCGGCGCTGCCAGCGGGCCTTGTCCTCAGCCCCACCACCGGCGTCATCACCGGAACGCCGACGGCGGTCACGGCAACGGCCGTCTACACCGTCACCGCCAGCAACAGCGGGGGCAGCACGACGGTGGGCGTCACCATCACCATCAACGACGCGGCGCCGGCGGGGCTGACGTACTCCACCAACCCGGCGACGTACGTGAAGGGGACGGCCATCACGGCCAACACCCCCAGCAGCACGGGCGGCGCCATCACCGCGTACTCGGTGTTGCCGGCCCTGCCAGCGGGCCTTGTCCTCAGCCCCACCACCGGCGTCATCACCGGGACACCGACGGTGGTGGCGGCGACGGCGGTCTACACCGTCACGGGAAGCAACGTGACGGGCAGCACCACGGTGGCCCTCACCATCACCGTCAATGACGCGGCGCCGGCGGGGCTGAAGTACTCCACCAACCCGGCAACGTACGTGAAGGGGACGGCCATCACGGCCAACACTCCCAGCAGCACGGGCGGCGCCATCACTGCATACTCGGTGCTGCCCGCGCTGCCGGCCGGCCTTGTCCTCAGCCCCACCACCGGCATCATCACCGGGGCGCCGACGGTGGTGGCGGCGACCGCCGTCTACACCGTCACGGGAAGCAACGTGACGGGCAGTACCACGGTGGCCCTCACCATCACCGTCAATGACGCGGCACCGGCGGGGCTGACGTACTCCACCAACCCGGCGACGTACGTGAAGGGGACGGCCATCACGGCCAACACCCCCAGCAGCACGGGCGGGGCCATCACCGCGTACTCCGTGCTGCCCGCCCTGCCTGCGGGCCTTGCCCTCAGCCCGACCACCGGCGTCATCACCGGGACACCGACGGTGGTGGCGGCAACGGCGGTCTACACCGTCACGGGAAGCAACGTGACGAGCAGCACCACGGCGGCCCTCACCATCACCGTCAATGACGGGGCGCCGACGGCCCTCGTCTACTCGGCCAACCCGGCGACGTACGTGAAGGGGACGGCCATCACCCCCAACACGCCCAGCAACGGCGGCGGGGCCATCACCGCGTACTCGGTGCTGCCGGCCTTGCCGGCGGGACTCGCCCTCAGCCCCAGCACCGGCGTCATCACCGGGACACCGACGGTGGTGGCGGCGACGGCCGTGTACGTCGTGACGGGAAGCAACGTGACGGGCAG
>JADGRA010000055.1 GCA_017881265.1 Myxococcaceae bacterium
AATCCTCAATTGCGGGTGCCCAAAAGATGGGCTGGGCCCTGGTACAGAACATCCGGCGCGACCCCTTCGAGCAGGCCGTGGGCGCGGAGCAGAAGACCGTGATGGGGTACGGTGGCACGTTGGCCGCGCCCAGCACCGCCTACATCTACAACTGGAACATGCTGCCGCTCGGCCAGCAATTGTGGCTGCGCGAGCTCGAGTCCTTCGTTGAGTTCCCGCCGCTGCAGGCGCCGGAAACCTATAACCTCGATCAGGTTTTGGCACAGGTCAGGGCCATGAACTCCAAGCATCCGAGCGAGTGATCCGCGAGACGCGCGCGTTTTGATGCATGGATGACGAAGTCATGATCCCGGTTGGAGGGCCGCTCTCCCCAGAGTTCTCGGGGCCTGAGTGGCCCTCTAGCCGCAATGCTGGTCACTTAGCAGCCGGGCGCCGGGCCGACTTCTTCGCGTAGGTCGACATCTTCAGCTTCACGACGCGTGGGTATGCACGTTCGGACCGTCGCTCGGGTAGCAGCAAGTGCCCGAGCTGATCGTGCGCGAACTCTCCTGCGAGGAATTGGAACTTGCTGTCCCTCTCCAACCCCTATCAAGGCGTAGCCCTGGCGCTGTCGACTGGTCGATACGACGCAATGAATTCGTGGACGGCACCGGCAGCTGCCCTAGGCTTCCATAGGCGATGGGTACCGCCGTCATTCCGCTGCGGCGCGACGCGAACAGGTAGCCCTGCCCGCGCGAAGCCAGCGACTTGAGCCGGTTGGGGTGTAGTCGGTACGCCTCGACGGCCCGCGTCGACAGCATTCCAGTTGGCAGGACGGTAGAGAGAATGCTTCGCTCCTGCTGAAGGGTGTTTTCAAGACGCGGCATTGTGCCGAGACTGCGTGCCATGCGCTCGCACAGCTCCGGGTTGTCCTGGGCCAGGATGTCCTTCGTCCGCGTGTTGTCCCAGACCGCCTGGGCGAACTGCTTCGAGACAATCTCCAGGTCCGCCATCGACTGGTGGGACAGCGTGAATTGAATGTGCGCGTCGCGTAGCTTGTTGAGCGAGTCGACTATGGACATGTCCGCGAACGTCCCGAATTCATCCACGCAAACCGAAAATGGCCGTTGGTTGCGCGTTTCCCGGAAAACTTGCCGCAGCGACGCCTCCTGCTGGAGGTCCATCAACATGCATTTCCCCAACGCCGGCGCCTGCAGCTTGAAGAGATTGGACGGGAGCTGGACGTAGACGAGGCGATTTCTTTCCAGGACGTCGTCGAAGCAGATTTCCGGTGCGTACGCATTGACGAGGGGCGACTGAAACCTGTCCACCGCGCCGAGGAGACCCGAAAGGCACTGAGCTGCGTCCCGCCCCAGCGAGAGTGACTGGGCGCGTAACTCCTCGACCGCTTCGCGGTCTTCAGACAGCAGAAGACATCGCTTGAATGTCGTTCCCCACTCCGAGTCGAGTGCGGACACCCCACGCAGGCAGACGGCCACGTCGCGCAGGTTGAAGGGAAGACCATACCCCGCCGAACTCACCCAGCTGTGCAGCACCCGGCAGATGCGGCTGAAGGCCAGGTAGGCCTGGGTGTTGTAGTAGGCGTTGTCCCCGAGGTTGAAGACGGAGAAGACGCGCTCGGCCATGGCCATGACGTCCCCGCCCGGGTCGCCCGGCGTCCGCGGCTTCACGTAAACCAAGTTGTAGGCGTGCGAGAACAGCTGAGGCCGGTTCCACGCTGGCAATGCGAAGAGACGTAAGTCGTCTGGGCGCCCGGCAATGTGGGCGATGCTTCTCATTGTCTTGGCGTTCTCGTCGGACCCCTTGGCGTCAATGACGAGAACGCCCTTCCCGTCCAGCGCGTCCTGCAACACTTCGGGCCAGAGAATGCTTGTCGTCTTGCCCGAACCCGTCTTCCCGAGGACATGACGGTGCATGCTCCTCTCTTCTTGGGAGAGGTACACGGGACGCCAGGACAGGCCCCAGGGCGGAAGGAGTCGCCGCCCGGGCGTCAGCCCGACGAAGGTGCGGCCGCCGCGGTTCACCATGTACTTCATGGCCAGGAAGGAACGTGTCGGGAAGCGGCGCCCTTCAAGCTCATCCGCCATGCCGGTTGTCTTCGCGGTGAAGCGCTTGTTCCGGAAGACGACCCAGCCCCGGTACACAAGAAAAAGCATCAGCAGGCCACCGGCCAGCGCCGACAGCGCGGCCTCGGGGTACCGCATTGCCAGCCGGTCAAACATGGCCAGCGTTTCAATGTAGCGCCCGACTGGTTGGCCTCGGAAAGGGCCTCGCGCCACGCCGAGCTGGTAGCCCATGGTGACGTGGTTGAAGAAGAGGAAGACGGCGACTAAAAGCAGTAGACGGGGGACGAAGGCAGAGGACCGGGTGGTTTGCATGGCGGGGCAGTAGTGCAAGCGCCGTGACGGCGGTGCAGCCCACCGCGCCAACCTTCCGACGTCCCTTCTCCCAGGCTGCCACGGGCCCCCACGGGCCACGCGAAGTGGCCAGGCCTTCAGCACCAAGCCGCCGCCTGTCAGCTTTGACTGGCATTCCTGACAGGCATTGTTGACGCCACGGGGAGAGGCCTACAGTTCCCGAAGAACCGACGCTCAACAGGCGGCTGGTATGCCCACAGTGGAAGGCCAGGAGACTCTCCCCCCGGACGCCGTCCCGACGGCTGGCCCTGGAGATGACTCCATCGGGAGGTCACTGCGCGTGCCCTCGGAGAAATAGCTCCAGAAGGGCCCCTGCCCCAAGGCCCTCCGCATTCTTCGTCAGGGCCGGCCCCCGGTGGCCATCCCGCTCGACACCCGCCGCGTGTACACCCTCGGCCGCGCCGAGAAGGCGGACGTGTGGTTCGAGGACGAGGCAGTGTCCAGACAGCACGCCCTCCTCTTCTACGTGTCGGAGGTTTCCGCCTGGGCCATTCGCGACAATGGAAGCGCCAACGGCACCTTCCTTCAGGCGGGCGTTGGGGCGCCGCGGAGGCTTCCGCACGGCGGTCCAAGAGGCTTGGCCGCGGGCCTGACGCTACAGCTTGGGGCGACAGACAACCGTCTCGAGTTTCTTGCCGAGGTTCCGGAGGCGCCAGCGGGGCCCCCCAGGGTGAGCGAGTGGAAGTCTCCAGCCGCGAGGGCGCTGGAGGTGGCCATCCACCGGGCGAGCCGTGTGGACAGGCCTGCCTTCCTCCTCGGCATCTCCGGCACGGGGAAGATGTACGCGGCCCACCTCCTTCACGAACTCAGTGGGGCCAGGGGGCGCTTCGTCTACGTCAACTCCGGCGGGCTCCCGGCCGACCGCACGCATCTCCACAGCCAGCTGCTCGGCCACTTGAAAGGAGCTTTCACTGGCGCCACCGACAAGCGGGTTGGACTCCTGTTCGACGCCGACGGTGGGACGCTCTTCCTCGACGAGGTGGAGTCCCTGGTGCCCGAGGCCCAGGTCTTCCTTCTCGACCTTCTGGAGGGAAGGGAGGACCTGGTGCCACTCGGCGCCTCGACGTCCAAGGCGCTGCCGCGCCCGGCGTTCCGCCTCATTTCCGCGTCCAAGCAGCCGTTGCAGCTGTCCCCACTTCGGCAGGACTTCGCCCAGCGGTTGGCCCGGGGCGAATTTATTCACCTCCCCTCCCTGCGTGAACGCCGCGAAGACATTCCCCTGATGGTCGCGACTTTCCTCTCAGCGCTGGCGAAGGGACCTCGACAGCTTGAAGCGGAGGTGTCCGACAAGGCCCTCGCCTTCCTTGCGGACCAGCCGTGGCCCGGCGAGGTCCGGGAGCTGGAAGCCACCGTCGAAACGGTGGCCGAGCGCGCCCGGGCCGAGCGAGAGGCCGACGGCCGACACCATGGACGCCTCGTCCTCGGGGTCAGGGAGTTTCAGGAGTACCTCGACTCCCGCGCGGCGGCCTTCGGCCGTCCGGCGCCTGCGGTCAGGCCACCAGAAGGAGGAGGCCTGGTCAGCGCTGCCGAAACGCTGGCCCCGAGGAAGCGACCCGGCGACTTGACGCGGGAGGACGTCGAGGGGGCGTTGGTGTCAGCCAAGGGCAACAAGACGCGCGCCGCCCAGGCCCTTGGCGTTGCGCTCAACACCCTGAAACGCAAACTTGTGGAAATGGGCTTGGCGCGCGACTCACGCTGACGCCCGTAATGGCGTCGTTGGCTGCTGTCGCCACCGCTATGCCGACTGGTCGAAGGTGGGCGGCAGCTGGCCAAGGAAGTCCGCCTTGCCAATCTCCACACCCCCAGCGCGCAGCAGCGCGTACGCCGTCGTCACGTGGAAGAAGAAGTTCGAGACCATTCGGCTCAGCACCCAATCCTCTGCATGCATGGCCTTTCCTGCCGGCTTGGGAAGCCTAATCTCCGTCTTCGCGGTCACCCCGGCGAAGTCACCCGGCTTGAACGTGGCCAGGTAGGCCAGGCATTTCTGGATGCGCTCCCGCAGCTGCGCCACCGTCTGCTCGGTGTCCTCGTGTACGGGCGCCTCCTTGCCGACGAGGCTGGCCGCCGTCCGCTTGGCGGTGTCGCAGGCAATCTGTACCTGCTTGCTGAAGGGAAGCATGTCCGGCGCGAGTCGGGCCGTCAGGAAGTTGTCGGGGTTGAACTTCCGGGCCTCGGCGTAGGCGACGGCCTTCGCGAGGATGGCGTCCAGTGCGTGAAGCGTCCGCTGGAACTGCTGGATGACGGCGAAGTACATGGGTCTCTCTTCTGTGGTTGGGCGTCTGGAGCGCGGCAGTGTGCCCGCGGCGCTCAGGACGCGCAACACGCCCCGCGCCTCCTCCGTGAACGGCAGCGAGTGCGCCTGCCCACCGTTGGGATGAACTACTGCGGCACGCGTCCCCGTTGCTCCGACTTACGCGAGGACCGCACTCTCGAGCCGCTCGAGCAGGGAATACATCCGGTCGTAGACCGACGGGTACTGGGGCAAATCCACGCGTCCCATGGTTCGGAACGCCGCGCGCGCCGACTTGATGGACGCGACCGACTGGTGCAGGTACTGCCGCACCACGGCCACATCCTCGTGACTCAGCCGAGTCCCGGCATGCGGCGCCTCAAGCCGAACCTCTGCTTCCCGCTGATGCCCGAGAACTGGAAGCCCGGCAAGTTGCCGGAGCTCCGTCGCAGCTTCACCGAAGGTGACGGCCCGCATCGCGGCTGGCTTTCGGGCCGCTGCCTTCCTGCGCCAGGAACCGAGCGCGGCGTTGACGGAGTCTGCGCGGCCACCGCCCAGCACCAGAAAGAGAACCTCCGGTGCTAGCCCGTCGGGGTACTGGCTTTCATAGTGCGTCCGGCGACCGTCCAGGCCGGACGCGTCGCCGAGGAACTTCTGGTAGCGGTCGGCCTTCGCAAGCGTCGCCCCGGGCGGGTTGCCCTGCTTTGGCGCAATGGTGTGCGTCCCCATCTCGCACTCGAGGAAGTACCGACGCTTCTGCCTCGGGACTTCGAGGACCGCGTCGGGCTGGATGACGCGCTGTTGCCGGCGCCCCTCCCGCATCTCCCATTCCCCCCACACCGGGCGCACCCTGTCCGACGGGACCCACCGGAAGGCCGGGTGCGCTGCTCGCGGACACCGCGCACCGCTCTGCCACAGGGCGACCAGCAATTCGTTGAGCTGCACCAGTGCTCGAGAAACTGGGCGCCGACGTCGTGCTTCGGCAACTCCGGCAGTGGCGCTGAGCGCGAAAGCGCTGCCTGCATGGCGTACGGCGTCGGCGCCCACACGGCGAGTCGATTGCCGTCATAGTCCCGGAAAAAGCGCTGCCGGACGAACGCTGGCTGACCCTCTTCCCGGGAAAGCCGTAGCAGACGCCGGTACGCCAGCGAAGGATGCTTCCCAGCAAATGCCAGCTGGTAAACCTGGGCCGCTGTCAGGTACCTCGCCAATACCAGGAGCCCCAGCACGTCCCTGTCTCTATCCGTCAGCTTCACACCTGCTCTGCGCCTCGCCGTGACCGCGCTCCCGCTCGTCCACCCTCGCCCGCTCTCAATCTCCTCACTCATCCGTCAACACCTCTGCACCGCACTGACAGCTCGGTCTCGGCCGCAAGCCCCCCGCCTCTAGAACTCTTGGAACTCATCTCTTCCAACCCCCTCCAGTCCTGAATTCCAGATGCTTTGAAAAGTCCCTGAACCCCCCCGCCACGCCGCCGAAAAATGGGGGAAAAATAAAGGAGCACGAACCAACCACTCCATCCCGTCTTCTGTCGTTGGGAGGAAGTGGTTGGTTCGGGCGACTGGCCCGGGCCGCATTGACGCCGTCTTTCGGCGGCGGGGCGGGCGCGGCGAATTCCGGGCACTTCTCGCGGAATGCCTGCCGAACGTGGTGCCACCTGAAGTGACTGCTGCGGGGCCGAAACCGAGTCGGCAAGCCGTTCGGCAGGCAGCCCGGCGCCAACTTCGGCACCTTGAGCAACGTTGCTCTCAGGCATGGGGCGATTTTCATGCCGAGAGCTCGGCGACGAGCGCCTTCAGCAGCTCGAGCAGCGCTGCTCGTTCCTCCGGCATGGACGCCTTCAGTTGTGCGCGCCGGACGCGTAGCTCGGCTCCGTCATTGAAGAGGGCGCACCTCCGTACGAATGCGTCTTGCCCTCCGTCGTCTCTGTCGGGCGCCGAGCCTGTCATGGCCGAGCGGCAGAGCGCTTGAACGCGTTTAAAGCTCCAACGTTCGGACAGCGCCCGCTGGATGGCTTTTGCGGTTCGCTCGTCAGCCTTCTTCGGCGCGGTCTTTGCCACCGTGGCATGGAACCTCGCGAACTCAAGCGCCGCCATGAGCTCGAGGCGGGCTCGCTCATGCTTGGGCTTGCCGGAGGCAAGCAGCTTAACTGTCCCGTTTTCGTCTACCTGCGAAATGAGGACGCCCTCGTGACATGCGTCCTGGACCACCTTGGGCGCCCGCGCGAGCCGAAGCAGACGTTTTACGCGGTCGACCTCCAAGCCGGTGCGTTGAGCGAGAACGTCGGTCGATAGCTCGTTCGCCGCTTGGAAGCTCGAGAGACCCAGAGCAGCGTCCAGGGGTGACAGGTCCTCGCGCTGAAGGTTCTCGACCAAGGCGAAGAGCGCCATCTCCTCGTCGCTGACGTTGTACTTCTCATGTGCTGGAATGTTTTCGTACCGCTCCCTTAGCTCCTTGTTCTCGGCGCTAGCGAGAAGACGTCGGTAAGCTTCGAGTCGACGGTGTCCGGCGATGAGCTGGTAACGGCCTCCTGAGATGCGGCGGACGGTAATTGGTTGAAGCAGCCCGTGGTTACGAATGCTCGCAACGAGCTCCGAGAGGGCGCCTTCGTCCAGGTCTCGACGTGGCTGATGGGGGTTAGGCTCGAGCAGCTCTAGACGGATGCGCCAGGTCGGAGGTGGTGCATTTGGGTCGGTGACTTCAGGCAGGATGGCCATCGGAGCTCCTTTGGAGGAGTGGCCGCTCGCTGCATGAAACGTGCAAGGCTACATAGCCAATGCGGGGCGGAACACCCGCCGTATTGAGGTCCGAGCATCCGTTCGTCGGCCCGTCCCACCGGAGTGCTCTACTTTTCGCCTTGGTCTTCGGCTGGTGGCCATTCGTCAGCCGCTGGGACACGGCGGGCCAAAAAGAACCCGACCACATTTTCGAGGCTAGAAAAGCGACGCTGCAGTCGAGCTTTGGCAGCGACGAATTGTGCACCAGTCACCAGAACATCATCGAATAGCACGACACGCGTCGGCGCAGGCGAGCTCAGCTTCTCGTCAATCTCCAAGTTGGCGAAGTGCTCTTCCGGCTTCGGTCGCTGTCCGGTGTGCGCCGCTGGTGTGCTCTTTGAGCGCACGAGCAACTCGCGCACATCCAGGCTCGGCTCGGCCTGCTGCATTCTCAGAAGGACCTGAACCATGCGGTCGTCGTAGAGCGGATCGGTCTTTGATTTTGAAGGTGGCATCGGCACAAACGTAACGCCAACCATTTTCTTTAGGTCAATGGCAGCTGCGAATTCTCTCGTTATTTGATCGATGGCATAGATCTTGTGCCGCCACTCCGGCTTGCCCTTCTTGTCGGGCTGCTTCTTAAAGTTGAGCACCAGGTTGTTGGTGTCGCTGGCAACGTAGCCCTGCCCGGGCGTGTATTCGCGTGTGAAGATGCAGTCAGCGCTCTCACCGAGGTACCAATGGTCGCGGCGAATCAGCGCGTCGACCTTTTGGAAGAGGGGCCGATTCACAAACGACGTCAGGCTACAGCCGGCGTCGGAAGAGCCGCCCGCATGTCCTCATAGCCCTTTACGCGGACTGCACCCTGTTCAAGAAACCTCTCCGGCCACTTCAAACCCCGTTCGAAACAGCTGTCGAGGACGAAGAGCTTCCGGCCCTGATGCAACGCCGCACGTGCCTGGATAAGCGTCCCGGAAGTCTCCCCGGCCTCTACGATGACGGTGGCGTCGGTTAGCGCCGACATCGTGAGGTTGCGCTCGGGGAAAAAGAGGCGGTTCCACTTCGGACCCCGCGTTGAATAAATGCAAACCGGAACCTGGCTGACAACGAGAAACTCGCGGGCGATGCGCTCCTGAAGCTCACGATTCTCCGCCGGATAGACCCAGCCCAGCGGAGTTCCGATTACGGCAATCGTGCGCCCCTTGGCCTGTAGCGCGGTGGCGTGGGCTACCGTATCGATGCCAGCAGCAAGACCGGAGACGACTGTGCGGTCATCGTCGACCAATTCGCGAACAAGTCGCTGTGCGCGCCGAATGCCGTTCGGCGACGGCTTCCGCGTTCCGACTACGGCCACGCTGGGCGACTCGGTGAGGTTCCACCATCCCTGGAAGTAAAGGAGCTCGACCGGGAAGCGTGCGTCCCGCAGCTTGGCCGGATATTCGCCGGCCTGGTGAATCCGCACGCCAAAGCGCTTGACGCCCCTTTGCTGGAAGAGCTCAACCGCCTTCTGGGCCATCTCTTGGGCAGCGCTGGGGTTCCCGAGGACCTCTGACGGGAGAGCACCGGGATGCGCGCGGAACAAATCAGCGAGTTTCTTGAAGCTCGTGCCCCCTGCCCAGAGTGCCTCGTACGCTCCCATCTCGACTAGCGGTGAGATGAGCTGGGCGACGACACTGTGCGGAAGACGGTCCAGCGCTAGAGCGGTTTGACTCATCGGTGCGGCCCTCCAGCCCGGCTCGCGCGAACGGCGAACGCGGAAGCTAGCAAGTCCCCATGACGTGATTCGGGTTTTCAGGCGCGCCAGCAAAGCTCATACCGAGCCAGGCTCAACGCACACGGGGGAACCCGTCGACGATTCGGTCGAACGTGGCGCGGCGTTCGACCACGCGGGGGTCCTCGCGTCCGAGCTGGCCTTCCAGTTCCCCTTTTCGGACGCGGGGGCGTCTCGTCAAGCGGAATGGCCGCCGGTTTGAGCCAGGCACCGCTGGCCTTCCTCCTGCATGACGAGTGTGAGACCTATTTAGGTCTCACTCGACTATCAATGCAAGGCAGGCGCCTCATGGCCGTCAGAATCAACGCGCTTCAGGACGTTAGTTCGCAGGTCGACCGAGCGTCACGCACGGCCTACCCAAACCGCACAGGGCCGAAGCAGCCCCCTCGCGCAGCCGAGGAGCCTGCTGAGGGGCCGAGCCCTCAGCCCGAAATGCTCACGCCCGATGAAGCTGCGCGCTTGCTCCGCGTGAACCGCAAGACAATCTACGCGGCCATTCGCGACAAGAAGTTGCCCGGCGTCTTGCAACTCGGCCCGCGTGCGGTCCGGATTCGTCGCTCGGCCCTGCTAGGGTCCGGACTCGGACAACC
The DNA here is from genome assembly GCA_017881265.1 of Myxococcaceae bacterium. GTDB lineage: Bacteria > Myxococcota > Myxococcia > Myxococcales > Myxococcaceae > JADGRA01. Next base: position 9,726 of record JADGRA010000055.1, read on the forward strand.
CGTCGGCTCGCTCAACAGGAGTGGAGTGTGAGCGTCCGGCAACGCAGATGGAAGGACAAGAAGGGCCGCATGCAGAACTCGTGGCAAGTGCACGTCTGTTTTCCTCGGCCTGACGGTCACGTGCGGGAAATCCGGCGGACCTCGCCCGTGAACACCCGTCGTGGCGCAGAGGAATACGAGCGCCAGCTACGTACCGGTCTGCTCGACGGAAGCCTCGAGCGGGCGAAGACAACAGCTGAGACGGCTACGGTGGCACAGTTCGCGGACCGGTTTCTGGACTGGGCCGAGGTCAACAACAAGCCGTCTACGCTGTACGCGAAGCGCATCATCGTCCGGGAGCACCTGCTCCCGGCCTTTGGCGCCCTCCGCCTCGACGCAGTCCGCTTCGCCGCCATCGAGTCCTACAAGGCGAAGAAGCTGCGCGAGAAATTCTCCGCGAAGTCCATCAACAACCACCTCGCAGTGCTCGGGAAGCTGCTGAACCTCGCCGCAGAGATGGGCGAGGTCGACCACGTTCCCCGGGTGAAGGGCCTCCGTGTCCAGAAGTCCGGCTTCAATTTTCTCGACTTCGAGGAAGCAGACCGGTTCCTCGGAGCAGCAGAACCCGGATGGTTCGCGCTGTTACTCGTCGCACTCCGCACGGGGCTGCGCGTCGGCGAACTTCTGGCGCTGCGCTGGGAGGACGTGGACCTCAAGGTCGGCCGCCTCGTGGTCCGCCGCACACTCTGGAACGGCCAGGAGGGCTCGCCAAAGGGTGGCCGGGCGCGCGAAGTGCCGCTTGGCGACGAGGTTCTCCGGGTGCTTCAAGAGCATCGCCACCTTCGTGCGCACGTCTTCTGCCACGAGGATGGTTCGCCCTTCACGCATTCGGAACTGAAGGACGTCGTGCCGCGCACCTGCCGCCGAGCGGGGCTGGCGAAGCGGCTAACAATGCATGACCTCCGACACACTTTCGCGAGTCACCTGACGATGCGCGGAGTGACGCCGGTGGCGGTGAAGGAGTTGCTGGGTCACGCCGACCTGACGACGACCATGCGGTACGCGCACCTCGCGCCGAGAATCACGCGAGATGCGGTGCAGCTGCTCAACAGCCGCCCGCACAGCACATGGACAGCACACGGGCCCTAGAAGCGAAAAAAGCCTCGGCGTTACCGAGGCTTAGAGGAGCGGGAAAAGGGATTTGAACCCTCGACCCTCGCCTTGGCAAGGCGATGCTCTACCACTGAGCTATTCCCGCACGGCACTGCTGGTGAGGCGCCGAGCCTTGTAGCGGCCCGGTGACATGGACGTCAAGCGCCCTCTGGGCCCTCGGGGTGCCCCCTTCGGGAGAGCATCTGCCCGAAGGCCCGGAAGTAGCCCACGCCGCTCCACACGCTGAAGAAGACCGAGACGTAGAGCAGCACCTGCCCCACAGCGTTGTAGTTAACCGGGACCGTCCAAAAGATGAGGTCGAGCGGGTGGGTGTAGTGCACGCACAGCGCGATGATGCCGGTCAGCTGCAGGCTGGTCTTCCACTTTCCCTCCTGGCCCGCCGCAATCACCATCCCCTCCGACGCGGCGATGGTCCGCAGCCCGGTCACGAGGAATTCGCGCGCCAGCAGGACGATGACGACCCACGCGGCGACCCGGCCGAGGCGCACCAGCATCACCAGGGCCGCCATGACGATGAGCTTGTCGGCCAGCGGGTCGAGGAATTTCCCGAGCACGGTGACAAGATTCATCCGGCGGGCAAGCACGCCGTCAATGACGTCCGTCACCGCCGCCAGGGTGAAGAGGAAGGCAGCGAGGAAGCTGTCGAGCGGGTCGGCCTTGTAGGTGAGCCAGATGAAGAGCGGGATGATGAGAATCCGCCCGAGCGTGAGCATGTTCGGGAGGGTCCACAGCTCCTTCAGCAGCACGCTCGGGTGACGCGCCGCCTGGCGCACCCGGCGCGCTTCGCGTCGGCGCTGTTTGCGCGTCCGCCGGTCCACGAAGCCGGGTTTAGCCCATTCCCACGCAGAGCAGCGCGAAACCTTCGCCCGTCAGTTCCACAGCGACGGCCGCCCCACCCCGCGGGTGGTCCCAGGGCATGGCCAGCACACGGGGCGCAATCTGCCCCTGCCAGCCCACCCAGTGCTCGAGGGGCACCGTCACCGGAGCATCGGCCCGGACTTCCAGTGAGCGCAGCGTGCCCGGCAGGCTGAGTAGCACCTGCCCCACGCCTGCCAGGTGGACGAGGTCCAGGTCCGGCGCGACGTCCGAGGGGACGCGGCCATTCTCAAAATTCACCTGCTCCTCGAAGCCAAATACCATCGGCTCCCGGAGGTATGCGCCCTCGTCCCCGAGGCTGACGGCCAGGAAGCGTCGGCCCTCCCGGGCCACCCAGGCGGCGCCCGTGCCGAGGACGCGCTGCATGCGGTCTGAGCCCTCCCCGAAGGGGCGGTCCGTCACCCGGCCCCGGAAGCGCTTGAATTCGGGGCGAAAGTCCAGGGTGCCGGTGAAGCCAATCATCCCCGCCGTGCGGACAATCAGCTCGCCCCGCACCGTCACCAGCACGGAGTCCTCGTGCAGGGCGAAGGGGGAGGCCTCTCCCTCGCCGACAAGGCGCAGGCTGGCGGCGAGCTCGGACAGCTCGGCGCTCGTCCCCGCGGCATGCGTCTCCACGGGTGCCGGTGGCTGCTCCGGGGGGGCGTCCAGCACCGGAGGCGGGGGCGGCGGCGCCATGTCGAGGGGCTCGTCCTCTGCCGGGGGGACGGGTGGCGGCACGCGCTGCTCCAGGACGAGGGGGATGGGGGCCGGCGGTGGGGGTGCGACGCGGGCCAGTGGTGGCGCGCCACTGGCGTTCAACCCTTGCGCCAGCATGGCGTCGTAGGGCCGCGCCGAGGCGGTCGCCGGCGCGGGGGGCGGTGCCGGGGCCGCGGCGGCCACCATCCCGACAAAGGTTTTGGAGGCGGCGAGGGTGAGGGCCGCCGGCGTCGGGTTGGAGGTGGGGCGAGCCGCGCGGTCGGCGGCGAGGGCCCGCGCCATTTTCTCGGCCATGACGTCCGAGCCGGCCTGCAGGAAGGCCTCGCGCGCCCGCCCATACTCGCCGGCCTGCGCCAGGGCGAGGCCGAGGTAGTTGTGGGCTTTGGCGTGGTCCGGCGCCAGCTCCACCGCGCGCTCGAATTCGCGGATGGCGCGCGGCAGCTGTCCGGACTTGAGGTAGACGAGGCCGAGGTTGACACGAAGGGTGGGGTCCGACGCGTTCTCCCGCACCAGTCCCTCGTAGATTTCGGCCGCCCGGTCGAAGTGGCCCAGCTTGAAGTAGGCCAGCCCGAGGAGATTCTGGCCCTTCTCGTTGTCCGGCTGCAGCTGGTAGGCGGCTTCCAACTGGGAGCGAGCGTCCTCCAGTTGGCCCGCCTGCAGCAGCTCTCCACCCCGGTATAGGAGCGTCAGGAAGGCATCGTCCCCGCCGGTCCCCGGAATCACTGCCATGAGGAATGCCCGGCCGAACTCGAGCTGGCCGAGGCCTGCTCCTGCTGCTTGTACTTGAAGTAGAGCGCCAGCACCTTGCGGACGTAGGCTTGCGTCTCCTCGTAGGGGGGGACGTTGTCCTCGAAGCGGTGCACCGCGTCCGGGCCAGCGTTGTAGGCGGCGACGATTTTTTCCATCTGCCCGCCAAACTCGTTCGCCAGCACGCGCAGGTAGCGGACGCCGCCGTATATGTTCTCCTTCACGTCGAAGAGGTCGTGCACGTACATGTCCCGCGCGGTGCCGGGCATGAGCTGCATCAGCCCGCTGGCCCCCTTGGACGAGACGGCGTAGCGGTCGTAGTTGCTCTCGGCATGCACCACCGCGCGCACCAGCGGCAACGGGATTTGGTACTTGGCCGACGCCTTGGCCATCCACTCCTCGATGAGGGAGTCCGCAATTACCATCGGCGCCGGCACCTCGGACGCGCGCGCGGTGCTGCGGGACAGCCGGCCGAGCTTGCGCGCCTTGACGCCCGAGGGGGGGACGTTGGTGTAGACGATGGTGCCGTCTTTCAGGGTGTACGTGTAGATGTCGCTGGCCAAGGCCGGCGCGGCGAGGAACAGCAGTAGAAGCAGGACGAGGGGACGCACGGAGTTCGGGGGCTTCCAACTTATCGCCCCCGCCCGGGTCCCTCAAGAAAGGGCCTTGTTTCCAGGACTTGTGAAGATTACGAGCGCTGTTGCATGCCACAGCGTTTCGACTTCCTCGTCGTCGGTGGCGGAGTGGCAGGGCTTTCCTTCGCCCTGGAGGCCAGCCAGGCGGGCTCGGTGTGCGTCCTCACCAAGCGCAGCCGCAGCGAGTCCAATACGGTGTACGCCCAAGGGGGCATCGCCTCCGTCCTGTCGGCCCGGGACTCCTTCGCCCAGCACGAGGAGGACACCCTGACGGCCGGAAGCGGGCTGAACCACCGGGACGCCGTGGAAGTCACCGTGCGTGAAGGGCCAGACCGGGTGCGGGAACTGGTGGCGCTGGGCGCGGACTTCAACCGGCGGCCGGACGGGGAGTGGGACCTGACCCGGGAGGGCGGGCATTCGCGGCGCCGGATTGTGCACAGCGGGGACATTACGGGCCGGGAAGTGGAGCGGGTGCTGCTGGCCGCCTGCGACGACCGCCCCAACATCCACTTCGTCTCGGACAGCGCGGCCATCGACTTGGTGCTGCAGCGGCGCTCCGGCCACGGGGCAGCGGCCCGGGCGCTGGGCGTGTACGTGCTACTGCCGACAGGGGAGATTGAAACCTTCCTCGGCCGGGCGGTGGTGCTGGCCACCGGGGGCGCGGGGAAGGTGTACCTGTACACCACCAACCCGGACGTGGCGACGGGGGACGGGGTGGCCATGGCGTACCGGGCCGGCGCCCACATCGCCAACATGGAGTTTTACCAGTTTCACCCCACTTGCCTTTTCAGCCCGGAGGCCAAGAATTTCCTCATCAGCGAGGCCCTGCGGGGCGAGGGGGGCCGGCTGCGGCTGCGCAGCGGCGCTCCCTTCATGGACCGCTACAGCCCGCTCAAGGAATTGGCCCCCCGGGACGTGGTGGCCAAGGCCATCGACAGCGAGCTCAAGCGCACCGGGGATGACTATGTCCTTCTGGACATGACGCACCTCGGGCGGGCCTTCCTCATTGAACGGTTCCCCAACATCTATGAAGTCTGCAAGCAGTTCGGCGTGGACATGGCCGTCCAGCCCATTCCCGTCGTCCCGGCGGCCCACTACCAGTGTGGCGGCGCGGTGACGGACCTCGACGGCCGCACCACCATTCCCGGGCTGTACGCGGTGGGAGAGGTGGCGCACACCGGGCTGCACGGCGCCAACCGCCTCGCCTCCAACTCCCTCTTGGAGGGGCTGGTGTTCGGCCACCGGGCGGCCCGCGCGGCGGCGCACGAGATGAAGGGCCAGGGCTTTCCGGACGAGGACGTGCCGGCGTGGAACCCGGGGGCGGCGGTGGACCCCAATGAAAGCGTCATCGTCACCCACAACTGGGAGGAAGTCCGCCGCCTGATGTGGAACTACGTCGGCATCGTCCGCAGCGACAAGCGGCTCATGCGGGCGCGCCGGCGGCTCGACCTGTTGCGCGAGGAGATTCGCGACTACTACTGGCGATTCAAGGTAACGCGCGACATCATCGAATTGCGCAACATCGCCGACGTCGCGCACCTGATTGTGGAGTGCGCCACGCGGCGCAAGGAGAGCCGGGGCCTGCACTACAACCTCGACTACCCCAACCGCGACGACCACAACTGGGCCAAGGACACCGTGGTGTTTCGCGAGGTGTGAGGGGCTAGGCCAATGGTTCTCCGCCGCGACGACGCTTTCGGCCCCACCCCGGGCCCAACGCCTGAGGAACGCCCTCCCCCGGTGGCGCCCGCCGGGCGCCGGCCCCTGCCGCCCTTCTGCACCGCCGTCATCGCGACGTGCGTGGCCGTCTTCGTGGCGCAGGCCCTGGGCGTGGAGGCCTTCAGCGTGCAGCACTGGGCCCTCTTCGGCCCCTCGGTGCGCGCCGGGCAGTGGTGGCGCGTGCTGACGACGGTGCTGGTGCACGGAGGGATTCTCCACATCGTCTTCAACATGATGGTGGTGGTGAATCTGGGCTTCGCCGTTGAAAGGCTTCTGGGCACGCCCCGCATGGCAGCCGTCTCCCTCGTCTCGGCGCTGGGGGCGGCGGCCCTGGTGATGGCCTTCGCTTTCCGGCTGCCGACGGTGGGAGCCTCCGGGATGATTCTGGGCTGGGCCGGGGCGCTGCTGCCAGTCGTCAACCGCCAGGGGCGGCAAAACCTGGCGTGGCTTCTCTTCCAGGTGGCCGTCATCAGCCTGCTGCCGGGAGTCAGTTGGCAGGGCCACCTGGGGGGCTTCCTTGCCGGGCTGGCCTGCGGTGGGCTGCTGCGCCTGGGCGGCAACCGCTTCAACCAGCTGTGGCCGCTTCTGGCGGTGGGGCTGGCGCTGGCCATTGCGCAGCTATCACGGATGGGCGGCCTGGTGCTGCCGCCGGGCGTGTGAGGGACGGGGCGCACGGGCATGGGCCGCTTCTGCGTGTGCGTCTTCTGCGGGGCCAAGGCCGGCACCGGCCCGCGCTTCCGGGAGGCCGCGCGGCAGCTGGGGCAGCGGCTGGGGGAACGGGGGCTGGGACTGGTGTACGGGGGGGCACAGGTGGGGCTGATGGGAGTGCTGGCCGACGCGGCCCTCGCCGCGGGCGCCCCCGTCACCGGGGTGCTGCCCGAGGCCCTGGCCGGCGCTGAGGTGGCGCACCCAGGCCTCAGCGAGTTGCTGCTGACGGAGGGGCTGCACCGGCGCAAGGCGGAGATGGCGGCCCGGGCCTCCGCCTTCCTGGCGCTGCCGGGAGGTTTCGGGACGCTGGACGAAGTCTTCGAAGCCCTCACCTGGCAGCAGCTGGGCCTGCACAGCCGGCCGGTGGGCCTTCTGGATGTGGACGGCTACTTCGCCCCGCTTTTGCGCTTCCTCGACGGCGCGGTGGACGCGGGCCTGCTGGCGGCAAGGGACCGGGCACGCCTTCTGACAGACGCGGACGCGGACACCCTGCTGGACGCCCTGGGCGCCCCGCGGTAGCGCCCTGCCCGCCCGCGGTTTGGCGCACCCCCACCGCTTGGGAGTAAGGCTGCGGACAAGGTGCGCCCCCGGCTTCTCCTCGCGCTTGGGCTGTCGCTGGCCCTGCACGCCCTGCTTCTGCTGGGGCTGGCCCGGCTTGCCGACAGGCCGGTGCTGCGTCCGCCGGGCCGCCCGCTGGCGGTGGAAGTGCTGCAGCAGCCCCCGCGGGCACCCGGGGCGCACAGGCCGGCCCGGGTGCCGAAAGTGCCCTCCGCCGGTGCGCCCGCGCGGGGCGTGGCGGCACCTGTCACCGGCCCGGCAGCCTATGGGCTGCCGGCCGGCCGCCCGGACGCGCCCGTGGCCCCGCCCAACCTGTTTCCCCTGGCGGCCCTGGCGGCCGGAGTGCCGCCCGAGGTGGAAGCGGAAGCCCCGGACGCGGGCACGCCGGCCCAGGCGCTGGCCGGGCGCATTCAGGCCTGGCGGCTGGGCGCCCTGGCCGAGGCCCGGGTGGCAGTGGGCGTGGACAGCTACTTTTCCACGTTGACGCACGCGCTGCGGGACGGGCTGGGCGTGCCGCCCCCACGCGGCGCCGCGCGCCAGGGGACCCCGTCTGGCACGCAGCGCTGGCTGCAGGGGTGGCTGGCCAGCCTGGCCGAGGCGGAGGGGCCAGCGGACGCCCCGCCCAAGGGGGAACCTCTCCCCGTCACGCAGATGCACGACATGGGCGGGCGGGAGGGGGACTTGCTGCGGCGGCAGCTGGGCCCCATGGCGCCCACCCAGGAGTCGCTTCTGGCCCCCTTCGAGTTGTTCAGAAAGACGCAGGTACCGCCGGCGGCAGTGCTGCGCATCGAGCAGGACGCCGAAGGGCGCGTGGTGCGCGTGCAACTGCTGGCCTCCTCCGGCGACGCCACCTTTGACGCCTGGGCGCAGCGTTCCGCTGCCCTGGCGCTGGCCGCCGTGCCGAAGCCCCCGGCCCACGGCGCGGGGCTGCACCCGGACGGCACGCGCAGCGAGTGGGCCTTCTACCGCTCGGGCGACGCTGCCCAAGTGCTGCTTTTGCGCGTCTACTGAGTCGGCAGCGGAAACTCCGCCTTTCCCAGCGAGGAGGCGAGCAGCACGGTGAAGGTGGACAGCTCGGGCGGCACCACGGCGCGGGCCTGCACCAGCTTGGGGAAGCGCACCTGGTACACCGTCCAGAAGTCCCCCATGTACGGGTAGTAGGCGCGCGTGTTGACGTCCGCGTGGCCTACCCGCTTGACAAGCGTAGGGGCCACCTGGCCCAGCGGCGTCACCAGCGCGAGGCGCCAGATGCTGCCGGGCAGGCCCAAGTCGTCGAAGCGCGGGTTCTGCATGTAGACGCCCAGCGTGAATTCGTAGAAGTCCTCCCCCTCCACCCGCGCGGCCTCGACGTCACTCTCCACCTTCGCCGGGGGGTCGGCCTGAAAGGCGTCGCGGCGGCGGATGCGTGCCTCGCGAAAGGTCGGGCTTTCATACGTCACCCCGCCGAAGCAGATGGTGTCGAGGCCGACGTAGATTTGGCGCTGCGCGCTGTAGCGCTGCAGCAACGCCTTGTACTGGGCGTTGGCCTGCCCATCGCTCAGCTCCGGGCCCGCAGAGCCAATCATGGGGGGAGGCAGCCCGCTACAGCCGGCGGCGAGCCCGAGGACGAGCGCCAGTAGAAGCTGCCCGCGAGCTGCTTTCACGGCAGGAAGTCCTTGCGAGTGAAGAGGCAGGACAGCCCGTAGCCCTTCTCGGTGATGGCGGCGCGTCCGCCCTCCATCCGGTCGACTAGGGCGAAGGCGCAGCGGACGGTGAGGCCCTCGGCCTCGGCCCTCTCGATGGCGCGCAGCGTGGAGGCGCCGGTGGTGACGACGTCCTCGAGGATGGCCACCTCGGCGCCGTCGGCGATGAGCGTGCGCCCCTCCATCCACTGCCCGGTGCCGTGGCCCTTCGGCTCCTTGCGCACGATGAAGGCCGGCAGCGGCGTGCCGGCCAGGTAACTCATCAGGCTGACGGCGGAGGCCAGGGGGTCGGCCCCCAGGGTGAGGCCGCCCACGGCGGCGGCAGCCGGGGCGAGGCGCTGGATGTCCCGCAGCAGGAGGCGGCCGATGAGGAAGTGGCCCTCAGCCGTCAGCGCAGTGCGCTTGCAGTCGATGTAGAAGTCACTCTCGAGGCCGGAGGAGAGCGTCACCCGCCGCTTCTCGAGGGACAGCCGGGTGAGCAACTCGAGGAGACGTGCACGGTCCCGCGCCAGCGCGCCCTCCATGCTCAGCTTTCCTCCAGGTAGGCGACCAGCTCTGCCGCGTAGCGCAGCTGCGTCAACAGCTCCGCCTTCCTGTCCTCCTCCAGCGCCCCGAAGACGGGCACCAGCAGCGCCAGGTCCTGGTTGGCGTCCCCCAGGGCCTGGGTGAGGGAGAAGGCCAATTCATCGGCGTCAATCTCCTGCTCCGGCTCCTCCGGGGACAGCGCAGCGCCGCCGAGGGCCTGCTCCAGCATGTCGCTGGCGGCAGGCCCCAGCCGGTCCTCGGCGGCCAGCCGCTCGCGCAGCGCCACCAAGTCCTCGGCCGACAGCGGCTCGGCGTGCAGCGCGTCGGCCAGGGCCACCAGGAGCGCGTCCGCGTCGGAGAGGCCGGTGTGGATGCGCGCCAGCACCTTGTCGCGCTGCAGGAAGCGCAGCGCGGCGACGCGGCGGAAGCCGCATACCAGCTGGAAGCGTTCGCCCTGGGCGCGCACGTCCACGGGAAACAGCTGGCCCAAGCGGGCAATGTCCTGGGCGAGCCGGCTGACGTCCCCCTCGTCGCGGAGCCGGAAGGCGTCGTCCGTGTCCAGCTGTTCCAGCGCCAGAAGGCCCTGCTCGACGTGGATGGGACGGGACAGCAGCGGTTCGGCGGGGACGACGCGCGGGGGCAAGGAGGGCCCTGGCCCTTCGAAGGCGGCGCCTTCAGCCTCCTCCACCTGGATTTCGGGGAGAAGCTCGGCCGGCCGGGCCTCCGCCGCGGGCTGCCCCGGCGTCTCGGCGCTCTCGGCTGCCGGGCTGTCTTGCTCGGGCGTCTCCATCGCTTCGTGCCATCCCACACCGGCGTGGTGACGCCGGGTCGGGCTCCCGAGGGCTTTACCGCTTCTTCTTCACGACGATTTTCTTCTTCGCCCCGGCGGCCACGGTGGGCGGGGCGGGAGGCGGCGCCGGCGGGGCCTTGGCCGACTCAGCCGGACGCGAGGAGACGAAGGCCGGGCCGGGGGCCCGCCCAGCGGGCCGGGGCGGCAGCACCGGCGGACGGGCCGGCGTCAGCGCCGCGCGGACAGCGGGGCGCACCTGGGTGCGGGGGCGCTCCGGCAGGGGGCGGCCCGGGGGGAGCTCGCCCATGTCCACCCGGCCGCGGAAGCTCGCGCCGTCGACGATGATGACGCGGGGCGAGCGGATGTCGCCCACCATGCGGCCATCGCGGGTGAGCTCGACACTTTCGGTGGCTGCGATGTTGCCCACCACCACGCCGCTCACAACCGCGTTTTTGACCGAGACGTTGGCCTTCACGACGCCCGATGGCTCGACGATGAGGGTGCGCGTCAGCGACAGCTCGCCCTCGACGCGGCCGCGCACGGTGAGGTCCTCGTCACCGCTCAGCTTGCCGTTGATGAGGATGGACGGACCGATGACGGTGTTTCCGGCCGGGCCGGACAACTCCTTGGGGCTGGCCATGGGCTTAGCCCTTCACGTCCATGTCGACGTTGCCCTTGAAGGAGGCACCGTCGGCAATGAGGATGCGGGGGGCTTTGATGTCGCCGACGACGCGGCAGTCGCTCTTCAATTCCACCTTGTCGGTGGCAGCGATGTTGCCGGTCACGCGGCCGGCGATTTCGACGTTCTGGGTCTCGATGTCGGCCTCGACCACGCCCGAGCCCTCCACGAAGAGGCTCTCGCGGAGCGAGATTTTCCCCTTCACCGTGCCCTGGATGACCAGGTCCTCGTCGCCCGAGATTTCTCCATCAATAATCAGGCTCGAACCAATGACTGTATTTGCCACGTGGGCATCCTCTCCAGAGGGCTCTATAGCGAGGTAATTTGCCGGGGCAGTTAGATGTCGTCCGGCAGCTTCACTTCCATGTCGATGGACCCGTTGAAGACCGCTCCATCCTCAATCACCACCCGGGGAGCCTTGATGTCGCCGGCCACCTTGGCCGAGGTGTTGATGGCCACCCGGGACGAGGCGTCGATGTTGCCGCTCGCTTCCCCGTTGATGGTCAGCTCCTCGGCCCGGATATCCGCCTCCACCTTGCCGGTGGTCTCGATGGTGAGGTGATTCTTCAGGGCGATTTGCCCCTCCACCCGACCTTCGATGACGAGGTTGCCGCCGCCACTGAGGCTGCCCTTGATGATGATGCCCTTGCCGATGATTCCGACCTGGTCGGCCTGTGCCATCCCGTGCCCTCTCAGGGAAAACGTACGCTACAGATGCTCGGAGATCCAGCGACAGATGTCGCGAAACACTTCTTCCTTGCCCAACTCATTCAGCAACTCATGCCGCATGCCCGGGTATTCGTGCACCGTCTTGTCCTTCGTCCCCAGGGTGTCGAAGAACTGCCGCGCAACTGTTGCGGAGGCAATGCGGTCGTCGGTGCCAAGCAGCAGGAGGACAGCGCACTGGATGGCGGCCCCTTTGGCCAGCACGTCGGCCTGGGCCTTGTTGGATTCGATGAGCCAGCGCGGCGTTCCCACGCGGTTGTAGAGCGGGTCAGCGTTGGTGGAGCGCACCCAGGCCTCGTCCCGGGAAAGCCAAGAAAGCTCGAGGTCGAGCGGGATGCGCATTTTCGGCAGCAGGCCCTGCAGGCCGCTGGCGAGGGCCAGCTTCCACGCCGGCGGCGCGAAGGCGAGCGCGAGGTACGGTGCGGACAGCACCAGCCCGTCCACCAGGGGCGTGGCCCGCCGCTGCAGCGCGGCCAGGGCTTCCAGCCCTCCGTGGCTGTGGGCGATGACGAAGGTGCGGGTGTTTCCCCCTTGGGCCCGCATGCGCGCCAGGGCGCGGTCGAAGTCGTCGAGGTAGTCCGAGAATTTCTGCACGTGCCCGCGCGGACCGGCCGTCTTGCCGTGGCCCCGCTGGTCATAGGCGTGGACGCCAAAGCCCTCCGCCACCAGCGCGTCGCGCAGGGCCCGGTAACGTCCCAGGTGGTCGGCGTAGCCGTGCAGCATGAGGACGTGGGCGCGTGCCCCGGTGGGCACGTCGTCCTCGGTCCACAGGCGCGCACCGTCGACGTCGAGGAAGCCTTCCTCGTGATGGACCATGGCGGTAGCTACAGAACTTAGCGGTCCGCGACGTCCGAGGACAGTCCCTTGAGCTTGGCTTCCACCCGGGGCCGAAGCGCGGCGGCCTCGGGGTCGGTGGAGGTGCGAGCCGCCTCCAGGGCGCGGCGGTAGGCAGCGAGCGCCTCCCGGGGCCGCTGGACGCCAAGGTAGGCGTCGCCCAAGTGCTCAGCGATGACCGGCTCATCCGGCTCCAGCGCCGCGGCATGCTCGAGCGTGCTCACCGCCTGGCCATAGTCGCGCCGGTGGAAAAACAGCCAGCCGAGGCTGTCCAGGAAGGCGCCCGTCTCCGGCCGTAACTGCAGTGCCCGGTGCAGCAGGCGCTCCGCCTCGTCCAAGTCCTGGTCCTGCTCGGTGAGGGTGTAGCCGATGAAGTTGAGTGCCGAGGCGTTGTCCGGGTTGAGGGCCAGCACCTCGCGCATGCGCGCGATGCCCTGGGCGTGGTCCCCGGCCCTTTCGTACGCCGCAGCCAGGTTGAAGAGCAGCGACTCCTGGTGGGGGCGTCCCTGCACTTCCCGGCTGAGGAGGGCGATGGCCTCGGCCGTCCGCCCCTGCCGCTCCAGAAACAGGGCCAGGGCCTCGGCCAGCTCCGGCGCGCCGCGGGCTAGGGCAGCCTCGCGCAAAAAGCGCTCCCCCTCGGCCGGCTTGCCGCTCGCCTGCAGGGCCTCGGCGTAGGCGGGGTACAGGGTGAGGTCCTCTGGCGTCGCCACCAGGGCCGCCCGCAACAGGGCTACGCCCTCGCCCGGACGTCCGGCGCGCGCCAGGGCCGCCGCCCGGCGCAGCCGCGCATCGCGAAACAATTCCGAGGATGGGCCCACTTCGGCGTAGGCCCGCACCGCCTGTTCCCAGCGCGCGCCCCGCTCATGCAGCAGCCCGGCGTAGAAGGAGATGCGCGGGTCGCCCGCGCCGGAGCGGCGCGCCTCGTCGAGGACCTGGCAGGCCTCGGCGGCGTGCTGGGCCGACAGCCAGGTGAAGGCGACGCGCAGGGTGAGGTCCGGGTCCTCGGAGAGGCCGAGGGCGCGGTCGAGGTAGGCGCGGGCACGCCCGGGGGCGCCGGCGCGCAGCGCCAGGCGCCCGGCGTCCAGCAGGGCGTTGCGGTTGTCGGGGTCGACTTCCAGCGCCCGGGCCAGACTCTCCTCGGCCACCGCCGGCTTGCCGAGCGCCTCCTGGACGCCGGCCAGGGACACCCACGTCTCCACCTCCCCGGGGTCCAGGCGCGCGGCCCGCACAAGAAGTCCCTCGGCGCGGGTGGGGTCCCCCTTCTCGGCCAGGGCCTGGCCGAGGCGCTTCAGCCCGAGTGGCTCCTCGGCCGCGTCGGCCAGCGCCTGCACCACGTGGACGGCCTCGTCCACCTGGCCGGACTCCAGCGCCATCTCCGCCAGCAAGAGGTAGCTGTCCGGGTCCTTCGGCCGCTGCGCCTGGGCCCGGCGCAGCACGACGCGCGCCTTGGGAAACTGGTGGACTTCGTACAGGACGCGGGCGAGGAGGAGTTCCGCGGCGAAGTCCTCCGGGCGCCGGTCCAGGACGGCCCGCGCCTGCGCCTCGGCGCGGCCCCAGTCCTGCAGCCGGACGTAGGCCTCACCGAGGGCCACCTGCAGGTAGGGGTTTCTCTCATCGGTGGCCAGCGCCAGCCGCAACTCATCCACCACGTGCCGCTCGTCCCCTGCGTGGTGGGCCATGCGTGCCAGCAGGAAGTGGGCGTAGGCGGCGGCGGAGGCAAACGTCCCGGGCTCGGCCTCCATCGCCTCCCGCATGGCCGAGATGTCCACCGCCGGCCGGTGCGCGTCCGCCGTCCGCCCCGCGGGCGCAGCGGACAACAGGGCGAGGAAGACGAGGGACGGGGCAGCCACCGGTGCACGTGTCCCCGGGGCGGTGCATGGGCCGCCCCGCCCGGGGCCTAAGAAGCAACCCAGAAGTCTACCAGGCCCGGGGGCGCTTGCTGGAGGCCCCCACCCCGTCCCAAGGGGGCGCTGGGCGCCTAGCGTCCAAGCCGTGTGGGGAGACGTCAGCCCAGAAGACGCTGCAGCACCGCCTCCGGCATCTCCCGGGGTGGCACCTCTGCCACGTCCACGTCACAGCGCTGGGCGCCCTGGCGAAGCAAGTCCGACTCCACGCGCCCGAAGACGCTTTGTGCCTGGGCAGCGGTGCACTCCGGCAGGACGGCAGCGAAGATGCCGCTGCCGAGGTGGGCCAGGACGTCCGGGGCGCGCAGCCGCTCGCGCATGCGGGCCGCGCAGACGCGCAGGGACTCGGCGTCGTGCGCGCTGGTGCGCACCACGGCCAGGGCCAGCGGGCGTCCATAGCGCCGGGCGCGGGCCGCTTCTTGGGTGAGTCGGATGACGAGGCCGCGGCGGTCCAAAAGCCCGGTGGCCGCGTCGGTGGGGCCGGCCGCCCCGGTGGGCACCGGAAGCGAGGCGCCACTGGACTTAAGGGAGAGGGCGCGCTCGGTGCGTTCGAGGAGCTCCGAGGAGCGGAAGGGCTTGGCCAGGTAGTCCACCGCGCCGAGGTTGAGGGCCCGGACGCGGTCGGCGACGCCCACCTGGGCGGAGACGAGGATGACGGGGATGTCCGCCGTGTCCGAGGAGGCCTTCAGGGACAGCACCGCGTCCAGGCCGTCCATGTGGGGCAGGAAGACGTCCATCACCACCAGGTCCGGGTGCAGCGCGCGGGCCTTGGCCACGCCCTCCGCGCCGTCGCGGGCGAGCTCCACCCGGTAGCGCTTGCGGAGAATTCCCTCGAGCACCGCGGCGATGTCCGGCTCGTCCTCCACCACCAGCACCCGCGGTTGCTCGCCCGGCGTGGGCAGCACGCCCGACCGCTGCCGGGGCACGTCCTGGCTGGCCAGCGGCAGGGTGAAGACGAAGGCGCAGCCGCCCTCGGGTGGACGCTCGGCCCAGATTTCGCCGCCGTGCAATTCCACGAAGTCCTTACAGATGGCGAGGCCGAGCCCGGTGCCGCCGGGGCCGTGCCGGTAGCGGTCGAAGACAAGATGCAGCTGGTCCTCGCTGAGGCCCTTGCCGTCGTCCTGCACCACCACCTTCGCCACCGGCCCGTCGGGCCGGGCCAGCACGCGCGCCTCCACCTTCACCACGGCCGAGGCGTGGGAGAGGGCGTTGGAGATGAGGTTCTGCAGCACCTCGCGCAGCTTGAGCTCATCCCCCATCACCGGCAGGCGCTCCGGGGCCAGCACCGACAGCTCGAGCGAGCGTCCGCGGGCAAGAATGTCCATCTCCGCCACGCAGTCGCTCGCCACCTGGCGCACGTCCACCAGCTGGACGTCCAGCGCGACGCGGGAGTGCTCTCCCTTGCCCTTCTCCAGAAGGGACTCCACCAGTTTGAGGATTTTGCGAGCCTGGCGCACCACCGCACCGGCCGACTCGTGATGCTCAGCCGGAAGCTCCGCGTCCTCCAGCAGCCGCCCGTGGCCGATGACGACTTGCAAGGGAGAGCGCAAGTCGTGGCTGGCGATGGCAATCAATTCGTCCTTGAAGCGGGCGAGCTCGCGCAGCCGGCGGTTGGCCTCGGTCAGCTCCCGGTAGCGGTCGACGTACTTGAGCTCGAGGTCCTCCCGCTTCTTCTGCAGGGCGGCGTGCAGCCGGGCGTTGCGGACCGAGTTGGCGAGCGCGGCCGCCACCGCCCGGGCGAATTCCTGCTCCTCGCGCCCGAAGGCGCCGCTGCGCCGCGACAGGCGGAGGAAGAGCGCGCCCACCAGGTCGTCCTGGCTGATGAGGGGCTGGACGAGGATGCTCTTCACCCCGAGCGGCGCGATGAGGGGCCGCACCTCGGCCATCAGCGGGTCGACGAGCGCGTCCTCGACGTAGGTGGCCTCGCGGGTGCGCAGCGACTGGCGCAGCTCCGGGTAGCGGGCCAGGTCGATGGGGAGCGGCTGCAGGTCCGGCCGCTCGAAGGTGGCCATCACCGTGGCGCTCGCGTTCGACTCGCCGGTACCGTCCACCAGCACCACCGAGCAGCGGTCCATGGGCAGCACCCGGCCCACCTTCTCCACCGCGATTTTCAGAATTTCGCCGAGCTCCAGCGAACTCGTCGCCGCCTGGGTAATCTCAAGCAGCATCGCCATGCGCTCGGCGAGCCGTTCTTTGGCCCCTTTGCGACCTTGCACCGGTCCCTCCACCGCAGGCCCGGTCGGCGAAATCTCCCCTTTCATCCTCGCTTCATCTTTCCGCAATTCCGGCCGCCGTACCAGCCAGGCCATTCGGGGCGGCCGTCTTGGCGGGTTCGTTGTGACCCCGAAGGGCAGGCATATACTCCCGTATGCTCTGACGTTTCCGCGCGCGCACTGCCCTGCCCTTCTGGCCGGCCTCGGGCTTCTCCTGGGCGCGCCCGCCGCGGCGCAGACGCCCGCCGGCGACGTCCCACCCGTCTCCCCGGCCTCCACGCCCGCCCTTCCGGAGGCCGCCCCCGGCACGCCCGTGGTGCAGGTGTTGCCCGGAAGCCCGCCCCCCGGCCCCTCCACGCTGGGCAATGCGTTTGTAGACGCGGCCAACGCCCGGCTCTCCCAGGCCCTCTTCGGCGGGCTTGGCACCCTCAGCGTTTCGAGCGCGGACATTGGCCACAAGGGCCTGCTGCGCTTGGCGGCCTTCGGGCAGTACTACGACACCACCAACTGGCCGGCGGGAGGAGAACAGACAAGCCGCACGGCGGGCCTCCTCGCGGTGGACTTCGTCCCGCTGGACTTTCTCGAGCTGTACGCGAGCGTCTCGACGGCAACGGCCACCAGCACCACCGACACCACGCGCCGCACTGCCTCCACCGACGGGGACTTCGGCCTCGGGGCCAAGCTGGCCTGGCGCCTCTCGCCGGCCTTCGCCCTCGCCGTGGACGTGCGCGTCATGCACCTTGCCGGCGTCGGCACGGCGCCGGCCGGCCACCGGCTGTCGCCCTACCTCCTCTTCGCTTGGACGCCGCCCTGGCCGCTGCGCGTCGGCCTGCAGCTTGGCGCCCAGTGGCAGTGGAACACCGTCGACGTTTCCTTTCCTACCGGCGGGGCGGAGTTCGCCCTGTCCAGCACGGCGTACAACCAGCTTGTGGCCGGCCTGTCGCTGGAATTTCCCCTCCCCGGCGTGACGCCCTTCTTCGAGTACACGACCGGCTACCCGCTGGACGTTCCCGGGGGCACCCTGGTCGGCCTCGGCGGACTGCGCTTGCCCATCCACGCGGCGCTGCCGCACCAGATGAGTGCCGGCCTCAAGTTCACCCTGGTGGAGAACCTCACCCTGCTTTTCGCCGGGCAATTCAGCCTGCAGTCCAACGTGGCCCTGGGCGTGCCGGCCATCCCACCGTGGAACTTCGTCTTCGCCGCCACCTACGCGGTGGACCTCTTCCCCACGCCCGCGACGCGCGTGGTGGTGCAGCACCTGGACGTCCCGAGGGCGGCACCCCCCACCACCTTTGCCGTGGCCGGACTGGTGGTGGACGCCGCGACGCAGGCCCCGCTGGGCGCGGTGGTGGTGACGGTGGATGGCGGGCAGGAAAGTCCGGTGGCCTCGGACACCGCCGGGCACTTCCTCACCCGCCCGCTGCCGGCAGGGCCGGTGCGGCTTCGGCTTCAGCGCGACGGCTACCAGGACGGCCTGGTGGAGGCGGTGGTGGAGTCGGAGCAATCCGCGCCGCTGCGGGCGGCCCTCACGCCAATGGTGCCGCGCGCGCGCTTCCTGCTCAGCACCACCGCCCGGCGGCACCCCATCGCGGCACACGTGCAGCTGACGGGCGCGGAGACGCAAGCCTTGGACACCCAGGCCGACGCGGCCCCGACGCGTCTGTCCGTGCTGCCGGGCGTCTACCTGGCGGAGGTGACGGCAGAGGGCTACCTGGCGCAGCTGCGCGAGGTGGCGGTGAGCGCCGGGGCGGAGTTGCAGCTCGCCTTCGAATTGCAGCCCGCGCCCAGGCGCAAGCACGTGGTGCTGCGCGACGACCGGCTGGAATTGCTGGTGCAGGTGCACTTCGCCCCGGGCAGCGCCGTGCTAGGGGCCGACAGCGGCCCGCTTCTGGACGAGGTGGTGGACGCGGTGGTGCGCCTCTTCCTGAAGCGCGTCCGCGTCGAGGGTTACACCGACGCCACGGGGTCCCACGCCGCCAACCTGCGGCTGTCCCAGGCCCGCGCCGAGGCGGTGGTGGACTACCTGGTGCAGCACGGCATGCCCCGGGGCCGGCTGGAGGCGAAGGGCTACGCGGAGGCGCGGCCGCTGGCCCCCAACATCACCGCCCGCGGGCGGGAGCTCAACCGGCGGGTGGAGATAGTGGTGCTGGAGAAGTAGGCCCCGCTGCCGCCGCAGTCCCGGGCCTTCGGGCGGCGAGAAGGGCCTCGCGGTTTCCCGCCGGCCCGAGGATGGGCGAGTCCACCACCCCCAACAGCTGCAGCCCCAGGGCCTCGGCCGCCTTCTGCACGCGCTCCACGGCGGCCGCGCGCACCGCCTCGTCCCGCACCACCCCGCCCTTGCCCACCCGGCCCTTGCCCACTTCAAACTGCGGCTTCACCAGCGCCACCAGAAGCCCGCCCGGGCGCAGCAGCGGCAGCACCGCCGGCAGCACCAGCGTGAGGGAGATGAAGCTGACGTCTGCCACCAGCACGTCCAACGCCTCCCCCAGCGCGTGGGCGTCCAGGTGGCGGGCATTCTTCCGCTCGTGCACCACCACCCGCCCGTCCGCGCGCAGCCGCGCATGCAGCTGCCCGTAGCCGACGTCCACCGCATGGACGCGCGCCGCGCCCGCCTGCAGCAGGCAGTCGGTGAAGCCGCCGGTGCTGGCGCCAATGTCAGCGGCGACGGCCCCCGTCACGTCCAGCTGGAAGTGCTGCAGGGCATGGCGCAGCTTCAACCCGCCCCGCGAGACGTACGGCAGCACCTCGCCCTTCAGACGCAAGGGGGCGTCCACGCTGACGCGCGTGCCGGGCTTGTCCACCCGGGCCTCGCCCACCACCACCTGCCCGGCGAGGACGAGGGCCTGGGCGCGGGCGCGCGTGGGCGCCAGCCCCGCCTGCACCAACAGCACGTCCAACCGTTCCTTCTTGACGCCACTCATGCGGACAGAAGCGCGCGCAGGGCGTCCGCGATGCCGGCGGCGTCCAGCCCAAGCGCCTGGCGCTGGGCCCGCGCGTCGCCATGGCGGACGAAGGCGTCCGGCAGGCCCAACAGCCGGACGCGGGGGCGGCGGCCAGTGTGGGCGGCGCGTTCCAGCACCGCACTGCCGAGGCCACCGTGGGTGGTGCCCTCCTCCACCGTCAGCACCCGCCCCGTGTCACAGGCGGCGTCCAGGGCGGCCACGTCCAGGGGCGCCAGCAGCCGGGCGTCCAGCACCGCCACGTCCGGGACGCTGCGGGCGGCCTCCCACGCGGCCAGGGCCAACGGCCCCAGGGCCACCACGCAGGCCCGGGGGGCCTCTGGCCGCAGCAGCCAGCGCGCCGTCTGCACCGGCGCGACAGAAGGGGGAAAGTCCGCCGGCACATCGGGCAGCGTCCCGCGCGGAAAGCGCAGCGCGGCCGGGCCCGGCCCGGCCAGGGCGGTGGCCAGCAGCGCGTCCATGTCCTCCCCCACCACGGGCGCGTACAGGCGCAAGCCCGGCAGCGGCCGCAGCAGGGCCATGTCGAAGGCTCCCTGGTGGGTGGCGCCGTCGGCGCCCACCAGTCCGGCCCGGTCCAGCGCCAGGGTGACGGGCAGGCCCGGCAGGACGACGTCGTGCACCACCTGGTCCATCGCCCGCTGCAGGAAGGTGCTGTACAGAAGGCACACCGGCCGGGCGCCGCGGGCGGCCAGCCCGGCGGAGAAGGCCACCGCGTGCTGCTCCGCAATGCCGACGTCATGGACGCGGGTTGGGAAGCGAGCCTTCAGCCCCACCAGGGCCGAGCCCTCCAGCATGGCCGGCGTCACCGCCACCACCCGGGCGTCCGCCTCCATGGCGCGGCCCAGGGCGTCGGCGAAGGCCTCGCTGAAGGTGCGCTTGCCCCGGCGGCTTCGCACCAGCTTCCCGTCCCGCAATTCGTAGGGGCCCATGGCGTGGCCACGCGTCTGGGCGTCGGACTCGGCCGGGAGGAAGCCGCGCCCCTTCTCGGTGCGGACGTGCACCAGCGCTGGCCGGCGGGCGCGCCGCGCCTCGGCCAGGGCCGGCAGCAGCGCCTGGAAGCTGTGGCCGGACACCGGCCCCAGGTAGGTGAAGCCCAAGGCCTCGAAGAAGGCGCGCGCGGCACTGGAACGCAAAAGGCGTGCGACGGCACCGACGTTGCTGGAAATGGACATGCCGTTGTCGTTGAGGACCACCACCAGCGGGTGGGGTGAGGCCCCGGCGTTGTTGAGACCCTCGAAGGTGAGGCCGCCGGTGAGGCCCCCGTCGCCCACCACCGCCACCGCGCGGTGTAAGCCCTGGCCGGAGGCGGCCATCGCCTCGGCCATGCCGAGGGCCACGCTGACGGCCGTGCAGGCATGGCCCGCGCCGAAGGCGTCGTGCACGCTTTCGCGCGGGTCCAGGAAGGGCGCCACGCCCCCTTCTTGCCGCAGGGTGTGCATGGCCGCCCGCCGTCCCGTCAGCAGCTTGTGGGCGTAGGCCTGGTGGCCGACGTCGAAGACGAGGGCATCCTGGGGCGAGTGAAACACCCGGTGCAGCGCCACCACCAATTCCACCGCGCCCAGCGAGGCGCCCAGGTGGCCGCCGACACGGCCGCAGACAGCGACAATCTCCTCGCGCAGCGCCTCGGCCAGGACTGGGAGTTCCGCTTCTGGCAGCGCGCGCAGCGCCTCCGGGGAATCCACCCGGGCCGGCGGCGTCAAGCCTGCCGCTCCACGCTGTAGTGGGCCAGCGCCGCCAGGGGCCCAGGCACGGGTTCCAGTTCCTGCACGGCCTGCACCGCCGTCTGCACCAGCGCCCGGGCCTTCTGCAGGGAGGCCTGCAGTCCCAGCACCGCCGGGTAGGTGTGGCGTCCGGCTTCGGCGTCCGCCCCGGCGGGCTTGCCGAGGGCCTCGGCCGAGGCGGTGACGTCCAGCACGTCGTCGGCAATCTGAAAGGCCAGCCCCACCGCCTCGCCGTAGGTGGAGGCAGCCCGCAGCTGCGCCGCGGTGCCACCGGCGGAGGCCACCCCCAGCGTGCACGCCGCGCGCAGCAGGGCGCCCGTCTTCAGCGCATGCAGGCGGCTGAGGTATGCCTCCTGCGCCGGCCTGTCCCCGGCAATGTCCAGCACCTGGCCGCCCACCATGCCAGCGGCGCCGGCCGCGCAGGCCAGCAGCTGGCAGAGGGCGCCGCGGACGGGGTCCGGCCCGGTGGAGAGGAGGGTGAAGGCCTCCGTCAGCAGCGCGTCCCCGGCGAGGATGGCCAGCGCCTCGCCGTACACCACGTGGCTGGTGGGCTTGCCGCGGCGAACTTCATCATCGTCCATGGCCGGCAAGTCGTCGTGGACGAGGGAGTAGGTGTGCACGTATTCCACGGCGCACGCCGCATCCAGCGTGGCGGGTGGCACGGGCCCGTGCGCGACGGCCTCGGCGAAGGCCATGCAAAGCACCGGACGCAGCCGCTTGCCCCCGGCCAACAGCGAATAGGCCATGGCGTCGCGCAACACCGGCGGCGTCGTCTCCCCGAGGCGCTCGAGGCTTTTTCGCAGGAGGGCCTCCACCCGCGCGCCTTGCGTGCCGAGGTAAGCCTCGAGCGAGAAGGGTGCGTCCATGCCCGGCGCTAGAAGGGGATGTCCTCGTCTTCCCCGGCCGCGGCGGCCAGGCGGCCCGGGGCCGCCTTCGTCTCCAGCGGCACGGTGCGTTCCTGTCCCTGGTGTTCCAGCAATTCCTGCACGCGCTTGTCCGCCTGGTTCAGCAACTCCTCGCCCCGCTGGACAAGGCGGATGCCCTTCTCAAACTCGGCCAGCGTGTCCTCGAGGCTGAGCTGTCCCGTCTCCAGCTTCTTCACCACGTCCTCGAGACGCTCCACCACCTCACTGTACGGCTGCGCCTTCTCTGTGCTGGTCGCCACGGCTTTCCACCTCCCCTGCCCAGGGCTGCCCATCCCTCCTACCGGACGGCGGCTGCCCCGCGCAAACTGCTGCCCAGTCCGCCCCGGGGGGGGGCACCAGAGCGGACCTCAGCCTTGGGTGCTGGGCAGCCGGACGTGGGTGACGGTGGCGTCCACTTCGCCGCACTCGGCCAGCGAGCGGCTTCCAGGCGGCGCCCAGCGCAGCTGCAGCGCCAAGCCGACGGCCGCCTCCTCAGCCCGGGCCAGCAGCGCGCCGGTGTCCAGCCGGTAGGCGACAGCATAGCCGCGGGCCATGACTTTGAGGGGACTGAGCGCGTCCAGCTTGGCGGCCGCGCCGTATAGACGCTGGCGTTCCGTGCCCACCCGGGCCAGGCCGGCGGCCTGCAGCTGTGCCCGCAAGGACGCCAGTTGACGGTGCCCCTCGGCAAGGGAGGCCACCGGGCTGCGGCGTTCCAGCGCCCGCCGGCCGCGTACCAGGGCCTCGCGCTCGCGCACCAGGCGGCGCTGCACGGCCTGCACCATCCGGCCGCGCAGTGCGTGCACCACCTGGCGGCGCTGGGCAAGCAGGACCTCCGGACGGAAGCGGTCCAGCCGCTCGCGCAGGCGCCGGACGGCCTCGCCGTAGGCCCGGACCGCGCGTCTGGTGGAGGCCTCCAGCCTGTCCTCCAGCGTCACCAGCTCCTGGCGCAAGTCCGCCACGGCGTGCCTTGGACTCTCCAGCTGCCGGCGCAGTTCGGCCAGGGCGTGCCGCCGCTCGGCCAGTGCCGCCTGCAGTGCCCGGCGCAGGCGCAGCCGGCCCTGCGCCATCTCCGCTTCCAGCTCCGCCAGCACCGGCACCACCAACTCCGCCGCGGCGCTGGGGGTGGGGGCCCGGACGTCGGCGACGAAGTCGGCGATGGTGACGTCCGTCTCGTGCCCGACGGCCGACACCACCGGGACGGGGAAGGCGGCGATGGCGCGGGCCACCACCTCCTCGTTGAAGGTCCACAAGTCCTCGGCCGAGCCGCCGCCGCGGGCCACCACCACCACGTCGACGTCCGTGCGGGAGAGTCTGCCGAGGGCCCGCACCACCTCCTCGGCAGCGCCGGGGCCCTGCACGCGCGCGTGGCAGAGGAGGATGGAGGCGCGGGGGTGCCGGCGCAGCACAATGCGCAGGAAGTCCTGCAGCACGGCGCCGGTGCGGCTGGTGACGATTCCGATGCGGTGGGGCAGTCTGGGCAGCGCGCGGGGCGGTCGCCGCCGCTCGCCCATCAGGCCCTCGGCGGTGAGGCGCTCCTTCAGCTGGGCGAAGGCCAGCGCCAGGGCGCCCGCTCCGGCCGGCTCAATGCGCTGGACGATGAGGCTGTAGCGCCCGGCCCGCGCGTAGACGTCCAGGTAGCCCTCGGCGAGGACTTCCAGGCCTTCCTCCAGGCGGAAGCGGACGTTGCGTGCGGCGGAAGCCCAGATTTTCACGTCCAGCGTGGCGCCCGCGTCCTTCAGGGAGAAGTAGAGGTGCCCGGTGGCGTTGGGGCCGCGGAAGCCAGACACCTCCCCGCGCACCAGCACCTTGCGGAAGCTGGACTCGAGGGTGCCCTTCACCAGTTCCGTCAGCTCGCTCACCGTGAAGACGGTGGGCTCGAGCGGCCGGGCCCGGGTCGGCTCGACGTCCACCCTCTGCATGGCCTCGGGCGAAGGCCGCAGCACCCGGGGCGGCGGGGCCACAGGGGCGGCCCGGACCTCCGGCGCTGGCGCTGGCACAGGCCGCCGCCGGCCCGGCGCCTCGGGGGCTGGCACCGGGGCACCCCCGCGCGGCAGCTCCACCGGCGGCGGCGGGGCCGCGGGCACCGGCGGGGCCTCGGCTGAGCCCGGGCGCACCGGGGCGGACTCCGCCTGGGCGAAGAGGTCTCCCTGTTCTATTCGGCCGAGCGCGCTGGCGCTGGCCGGCCGTCCCTTGCGCATTGCCACGACGGCCACCGTAGCCAGGCCCCCCGACGCCGTGCCAGGGGGGCCCCGTTCCCTAGGGCGGCGACGGGGCTGGCCCGAGGCGCTGCAGCGCCGCCCGGGCAGCGGTGGCCTCAGGCGTCCCCGGGTAGCCTTCCACGACTTTCGTGCAGGCCGCCCGCGCCTCGCCCGCATGCCCGAGGCGCTCCTCCAGGGTACACAACTGCCAAAGCAGCGGCAGCGCCTCGCCGGGGGAGGCTTCCTTCAGCCGAAGCAGCAGGGCCTTTCGCTGCGCCTCGTCCTGCGTGCGCTGGGCGGCCGCCGGTAGCGGGGCGGCAGTGTCAGCCGATGCCCCCACCGCTGCGCCCGCGGTGGACGGCACCGACGCGCCGGCTGCCCCCACCCGGGCGGCCGCCGGCAGAGAGAGGTTGGGTGCCGCGCCTGCCGCTGCCTGCGGAAGCGGCGACTGGGCCTTCTTCGCCTCCAGCGCCTGGGCGGGGGCTGCGACGACGACGTCGCGCCGGGCCAACGCCTCGGCCGGGGCCGCCTTGGCGCGCGCAGTCTTCGCCGGGACACCAGCCGGGCGCGCGACGTCGTCGACTTCCCGGCGGGCCGGCCTGTCCTCCGGGCGCGGGACGGTATTGAGGGCCAGCGCGCCCGGGGGCACGGGGACGGCTGCCGGGGCGCTGGCCACGGCGGCGGTGCTTTCCGGGGCCCGGCTTGGGCGCAGCGCGAAAAGGGCCAGCGCCGCCGCGGCCGCACCTGCGAGGAGGGAGCCCGTCCACTGGGTGCGGCGGCGGCGCCGGGCCTTGTCCGTGGCGGCCTGCGCGGCCAGGAGGAGGGGCTCCACCCGGGCGGCAGCCGGTAGCTCCCGGGGCAGCGCCCGGACCGCCTCCCGCACGGCGCGGTAGCCGGACAGGGTGGCGGCGCACTCGGCGCAGCCGTCCAGGTGGGCCTGGACGCTGCGCGCCTCCTCGGCGGGCAGTTCCCCGTAGGCGAGGGAGAGGAGCGCGTCGGCCGGGTGGGAAGCGGGGGCATTCACGGGACTGTCCTCCGTCCCGGGCCCGCATCGCCCTCGACGCCGGCGCGGGTGAGGTGTTTGCGCAGTGCCTCCAGCGCGTAGCGCATGCGACTCTTGACGGTGGGTTCCGGCGCGCCAGTGACGGCGGCAATCTCCGCGAAGGGGACGCCCGCCATCTCGCGCAGAAGAAACACCTCGCGCTGCTCGGGCGGCAGCGCGGCGACGGCCGCCTCCAGGTGGCGGCGCAGCTCGGCGGAGCCCGCGCTGCGCTCGGGGCTACTCCACGGCGTGCCGGCGTCCGGCGGGTCCTCCTGCAGCGTCTCCGCAGCGCGGTGCTGCTCGCGCCGCACCCCGTCCACGCAGGCGTTGCGCGCAATGGTGTACACCCAGGTGGTGAATCGTGCCGTGGGCGTGTAGCCCGCCGCACCGCGCACCACCCGAAGCCAAGTTTCCTGCAAAACGTCCTCCGCTCGGGCGCTGTCCTGCGTCAGCCGAAGGACGAAGGCGAAGACGCGGGCCCGGTGGCGCTGCACCAGCACGGCGAAAGCTCCGCCGTCCCCCCTCCGGTAACGCCCCATCAACTCTTCGTCCGAGGGCTCCACTTGGGTAAACGCACCGGGGGGCCGGGAAGTTTTAGCCGTCCGGCCCAACGGTTGGTGTGCGTGCAGCATGGCAGGCCGGCAGACGAGCTGCCACGCGGCAACGGGGGGCCTGGGCGTGCCGTCAGCCCGCGCCGGGGGCCGTTCCCTGCACCTCGACGGTGCGGACGCCCGGCGGGGCATGGACGCTGAAGAGGGCCGCGTCCGGGGGGCTGTCCACGTCCACGTCCTCGGTGTTCCAGCGCAGCACCACCGTGGCGCTCGCGTCGCTGAAGGTCACCTTCCGGGCGAAGGGGATGCCTCCGGCGGTGAGGGGGCTTTCGAAGAGCAGGCTGTAGCCGCCCGGGCCCTCGAGGACGCTCTTCAGGACGCGCCGGCTGACGGCGTGCACCCACAGCGTCTGGCGGCGCTGGCCCTGCACCAGCGTCAGCCGGTACGCGTCGAGGGACGGGTCCTGTTCAATGGAGACGGGCGGCCCGGGCAGCCGGGGCGTGCGGCCGAGGAGAATGGCCACCAAGTCCACGGCCGAGAGGTCCACCGGCAGGACGCGGGCGATGGCGGCTGCGGTGGCCGGGCCGGTGAGGTAGGTGGCCTTGTCCCTCTGGTACAGGCCGAAGGTGTGCCCGTCACAGACGAGGACTTGCGTCGGGGCGCCGAAGAAGTTGAGGAATTCGAGGTGCACCTCGGCCGGGGCGCGGGCGGCGATGAAGGCCCCCACCTCGCCATTGCCCTGCTTGGACTTGGCCTGGACGCGGGCCGAGCCCTTCACCTGGGTGATGTGGCTTTCCAGGTCGTCGACTTCCTTCAGCAGGGCCGTTGCGTCAGGGGTCGGGAGCTGCTTCAGGTCGACGTGCGCACACCCCAGCGCGACCAGGGTTAAGCCGAGGAACAACGGCCGGGCGGGGCTGTTCATGGCAAAGCAAAAAGCACGTACTGTGCGGCCTCCACAAGGGTTAGAGATGAATTCATGAGTCCGAGCGAGCTGCTCCACTACCTCCGCCTAGGCGGCCTCACCCTCATCCTCATCCTGTTCGCCTCGGTACTGAGCCTGGGCGTGGCGGTGGAGCGCTGGATGGCGCTGTGGAACGTCAGCGCCGAGAGCCGCGCGCTGAGTGACATCATCAGCCGGCACCTTCTGCGGGGGGACCTCCCGTCGGCCCGGGGCGCCGCCGAGCGCTCGCCGGCCCTCATCGCCGACCTGTTCCGGGTGGCCTTCGAGCGGCTGGAACACACGCGCGTGGTGACGCCGGCCCTGGAGGCCGCGGTGGAGCGCGAGCGCGCCCAGCTGGGGCTGCGGCTGAAAAAGAATCTGTGGATTCTGGGCACCGTCGGCGCGACGACACCCTTCGTCGGCCTCTTCGGTACGGTGGCCGGCATCATGCGCAGCTTCCGGGACCTCGGCCTGGACGTCTCCGCCGGCGGAAGCGGCGGCAGCGCGGCCGTGATGACCGGCATCAGCGAGGCTCTCGTCTCCACCGCCGCCGGCATCCTGGTGGCCGTGCTGGCGGTGGTGCTCTACAACTACTTCCAGTCGCGCATCGGGCGCATCAGCATCGAGATTCGCCTACTGGCCGAGGAATTCGTCGAGACGCTGCGCGAGCGGCCGACGACGCCGCTGGCGCTGCAGGTGGAGCCGGCTGCGCAGAGCGCCACGGCGGAGGCGAACTGACGCCATGGCGATGGGGAAAATACCCGCGGGCGACGGGGACGAGGCGGACGCCGTTTTCTCGGACATCAACATCACCCCGCTCACCGACATCTTCCTGGTGCTACTCATCATCTTCATGGTGACCAGCTCGGTCATCGTCAATCAGGGCCAGGGCGCGGCCAAGGCCGGGTTGAAAGTGAATCTGCCCAAGGGCAGCGCTTCGGACGTGACGCCGGCCACCACTGACCTGTCGGTGGCGGTGCTGTCCGACGGCCGGCTGGTGCTGGCCGGCGACGTGGTGACGGCCGACGAGTTGAAGAAGGCCCTCCTGGCCACCCAGGCGAAGAACCCCGCCACCCTCGTCATCATCCAGGCCGACGAAGGCGTCCCCCACGGCAAGGTGGTGGAAGTCATGGAGATGGCCAAGGGCGCCGGCCTGGCCCAGCTGGCCATCGGCGTGCGCGAGGCCCCGACGAAGTAGCGCCCCCCCGGGGCCGGTGGGGCCCCGGGGACTTGGGCTTCAGCCGGCGCCGAAGCCCGCGTCCGGGATGTCCAGCGCCGAGGCGTCCTGCTCCAGAAGCAGCTTGGCCTCGGCCTCCACCTTGGGCAATTCATTGCGGGCAAACCACAGCGCCGCCTGCTTCTTGCCCTCGTAGAAGGCGCGGTCCGCGTCGCCCTCGGGAAGCTTCTCCTGGGCCGCGTCGGCCAGGACAGCCCCGTCCAGCAGCAGCCAGCCGACGGCCAGGCGCGCCATCATGTTGAGGAAGCGGTTGGCGTTCAGGCCGATGACGCCGAGCTGGCCGGATTGGCTCCAGCCGAACAGCCCCATGGCCGCGGACATGAGGTTTTCCTGTCCCGAGGCGAGGGTGGCCACCGCCTTGCCCACCACCGGGTGGCTTCGGTGCGCCTCGACGAAGGCGCCGACGTCGGCGAGGAAGGCTTGGAAGTACTGCCCGCCGGCCTGGCCCAGCTTCCGGCCCACCAGGTCCATCGCCTGCACGTGGTTGGTGCCCTCGTAAATGCTCGTAATCTTCACGTCGCGGACGGACTGCTCCACCGGGTGGTCCTTCAGGTAGCCGGCGCCGCCGTAGACCTGCAGCGCCGTGGCGCACACCCGGAAGCCCTCGTCGGAGGCGAAGGCTTTGACGAGCGGAGTCAGTAACTCCACCTGGCCATGGTGGTAGCTGGCTTTCTCGTCGTCCTTGCCCCGCAGCGCCCGGGAGAAGTCCACGTGGCGGGCCAGCTTCATGACGAGGGCCCGGGTGCCTTCCACGTGCGCCTTCATGTCAAGCAGCATGCGCCGCACGTCCGGATGTTCCAGGATGGACACGCGCGGCACGGTGGGGTCCTTCCACTTGGTGTAGTGCGGGCCCTGCTTCCGGTCCTTGGCGTACTCCAGCGCGTTGAGGTAGGCGCTCGAGGCGGCGGCGAGGCCCTGGATGCCGACGGCGATGCGGGCGCCGTTCATCATCCGGAACATCTGCGCCATGCCGGCATTCTCCGCCCCGCCCACCAGCTCGCCGACGCAGCCGTCCGCCTCGCCGAAGTTGAGGACGCAGGTGGCCGAGCCATTAATCCCCATCTTGTGTTCGATGGAGGCCACCTGGACGTCGTTGTTGTCCCCCAGCGTCCCGTCGGCGTGCACCCGGTTGCGCGGGACGATGAACAGGGACAGTCCCTTGGTGCCCGGGGGGGCGCCCTCCACGCGTGCCAGCACGAGGTGGATAATATTTTCGGCGAGGTCATGGTCCCCGCCGGAGATGTAGATTTTGGTGCCCTTCAGCTTGTAGGTGCCGTCCGGCTGGCGCGTGGCAGTACTTTTCGCCGCCCCGACGTCGGTGCCGGCATGCGGCTCCGTCAGGCACATGGTGCCGCCCCAGGTGCCGTTGAACATGCGCTCCACGTAGCGCTTCACCTGCTCGGCCGTGGCGCACTCGCGGATGAGCTCCGCGGCGCCGAAGGCCAGGCCCGGGTACATGGCGAAGGCGGGGTTGGCGCCACTCAGCATCTCCTCGCTGAGGACGGTGAGCATGACGGGTGCGCCCTGGCCCCCGTGCTCCGGCGAGACGCCCAGGGACTTGAAGCCATTCTCATACAGCTGCTTCCACGCGTCCGGAAAGCCCGCCGGCGTGCGCACCCGGCCATTCTCCAGCCGGCAGCCGGTGCGGTCCGCGCTGGCATTCAAGGGGCCCAGCACCTCGCGGCAGAAGCGGTACGTCTCCTGGAGGATGCTCTTCGCCTCCTCTGGCCCCCACGCCTCGTAGGGCGGCTGGCCGGTCAGCTCGGCCAGCTTGAATTGCTCGAGGAGCAGGAAGGACAGTTCCCGCAAGTCATTTCGGTACCAATTCAGCGCAGCAGCCACAGGGCAGCCCTCCTCGGGGCGAAACCGTCCGCTACCCATGGAAGTCTGTCGGCTGTTGACTCGAGAGTCAATCGAGAATAACGCCTCGCGTTAGAGGGTTGCTTTCGCCCCACAAGGCCTCCTCACGCCCCGGGGCCGGAGAGGGCCGTCTCGGGCCCCGGGGGGCACGGCGGTGCGGGGGCCCCGCTTATTTGCGGGCGGACTTCTTCGGCGGGGCCTTGCGCGCCGCGCTGGCGGCCTTCTTGGCGGGGGCCGCGGCGGGTGCGGGCGGCAGGCGGACCTCGGGCGGCTTGGGCGGGGGCTGGCGCAGGCTTTCCTTGGGCGCCGGCACGAGCAGCGGCGGCTGGCCCGCGCGCTGGCGGTTCTCGTCGTCTGCCGAGAAAAACAGCTGCACCAGCGCTGCGCCGCGCAGCACCAGCTCTCCCTTCTGGTTCTCCACCCAGAGGTCCACCTCGGCGAAGTACTTGCCCGCCTCGCCCCAGCGCTCCATCACCCGGCCCCGGGCCGTCAGCGTGTCGCCGGGCCAGACGGTTTTCGAGAAGCGCACGCTGAAGCGGCGCGGCTGCGCGCCGCGGGCCCAGTCGGACAACAGCTGCCCCAGCATGCCCATCACCAGCATGCCCGGCGCGTACACCGACGGCATGCCGAGGGAACGGGCGTGGACGTCGTCCACGTGCACCGGGTTGAAGTCCCCCGAGGCGCCGGCGTAGCGGGCCAGCTGCACGCGGTCCACCGGCCCCTTGGTGAGGGGCGGCACCTCGTCGCCGAGGCGCACCGCTTCGAAGTAGAGCTTTCGCGTGGGCATGGGCAGTGCTGGCCTCTTCAGGGCTCCCGGGAGGAGCGCACCACCAGGGTGCGGCGCGAGCGGAAGACGAGGGCTCCCTCCTCATCCCGCCCCTCGTCCTCCAGGACGGCCACGTCCATGCGCCCGGCCGGGCCGGTGCGCTCCTGGACGTCGGCGACGCGCGTGGCGACGAAGATGCGGTCGCCGGCGAGGATGGGCCTCTCGTACTCGAAGGTCTGCTCGGTGTGCAGAAGACTCTTCACTGTCACACCCAACAGCTCGCGCAGGTCCGCCGAGGAGTGGAAGCAGGCCGGGAAGGTGGGGGGCGCCACCACCGTGGGGTAGCCGGCGGCGCGGGCGTACTCCTCGTCGTAGTAGACGGGGTTGAAGTCGCCGAGGGCCTCGGCAAACCGCCGGATAGCGCCCTTCTCCACCTCGTTCAGGGTGGGCGGCGAGGTGCGTCCCACCGCATTCTTGTCGAGCATGGCGATGGCGTCTGTCCTCCCTTTCCTATGTCCCCTGGGGGGGGCTACCGCCCCGCGGGCAAGTCCAGCACCGTGAGAAGCCCCGGACTGGCGGCGGTGAGGCGTGGGGCGGCGTGCACCACCAAGTGGGCCGTGGCGTCGCAGGGAATGCCCCCCGGCACCTCGAGGGTGAGGCGGCCCTCCGCCTCCAGCACCAGCCGGTCCAGCCCGGTGGCACCCAGCGCCAGCGTCAATTCCAGGCGCACGCGCTCCTGCCCGTCCTCCAGGCCCACCGCCGTCTGGTGCACCCCGGCCACCTGGCCCCGGGCCACCCGCACCGCGGAGGACGGGTAATCCTCCTCGGCCAGCAGCGGAAACAGTTCCTCCTCGAAGTCGTCACAGTCCAGCCCAAGGCCCAGGGCACACAGGGCCGCGGACTCGACGAGGCCGACGTGCCCCACGCTGTCCTTCTCCGCCAGGTCGGCGAAGGCCGCCTCGGTGAGGCCCGCGCCCACCTGGCGCTGGAAGGCCTCCGGGCGCGTCCCGGCGTCGACGCTACGGCTGGCGTGCAGGTGCCGCACCGCCCCCACCGTCTGCCCCAGAAGGGCCGCCAGCCTGTCCAGGACGAAGCCCGGGTTGACGCCGGTGCCCACCACCGAGACGCCAGCGCGCACCGCCGCGCGCTCCAGGCGCTCGGCCGCCTCCGGGTGGCGGAGGAAGGGGAAGCTGAGTTCCTCGCAGCTGGACACCACCGGGTGGCCCTGGCGCAGGGCCTCCAGAATCTCCTCCAGCACCGCCTCCAGCCGCGCGGCCCCGGTGTGCAGCACCACCGCACCTGGGGCCTTGGCCCCGCGCAGCGTGTCGGCCACGCGCAGGCGAGACTGCAGGCCGTAAGCCTCCTCGAGGGACGTCCCGGCAAGGCCCGCGTCCACCGCCCCCACCAGTTCCACTTCCTCGGAGGCGAGCGCCGCCCGGGCGATGCCCTGTCCCAGCTGGCCCAACCCCATCACCACCACAGGCACCCGCCCGGAGGGGACTCTGCCCATCGCGAGGAATCTCCTGTTTTCAGGGGGGGTTGCCTTTGTCCCCGGGGGCCGCGGAACGCCGCTTTCAAACCTAAGACAGCGTCTCCGTCACCCGCAAGGAGAAAGGCCTGTGCGGTGGGGGTTTGGCCTCAACGGTGCGACAGGCCTGTGCCACCCTGCACCGCGTCGAGGGTGCCCATGCTGTCCCCCTCCAGCACGCCATCGAGCGCCTCCATGCCGGACACCACCTCGCCAACAATGGTGTAGCGCCCTTCCAGGTGGGGCTGCGGACTCAAGGCGATGAAGAGTTGGCTGCCGCCCGTGTCCTTGCCGGACAGCGCCATGCCCACCGTGCCCCGACGGTAGCGCAGGGGGCTCACCTCGCACGGCAGGGTGAAGCCCGGGCCCCCTTCCCCGTCGCCGCGCGGGTCTCCCCCCTGCACGACGAAGTCCGGCACCACCCGGTGGAAGGTAAGGCCCTGGAAGTAGCCGGCCCGGGCCAGCCGGGTGAGTTGCGCCACCGTCTCCGGGGCAGCGTCCACGGCCGGCTGAATGACGACGACGCCGCGGGCGGTGGGAAGGCGCCAGGCCACGTCCAGGGAGACGTCCGGCGCGTGCGGGAAGCCCAGCGGCGCGTCCGGCCCCGTGCCCGGCCCCCACACGGCCTTTCCCTCCAGGGTGGTGAGGGCCTTTTCTGCGGCGTGGCGCAAGTGCGGGTGCGCCGCCGACAGCCAGCGGTGCAGCAGGGCCTGTCCGCCGTCGGGCTTGAGGGCGACGAGGGCGTCGGCCCAGGCGTCTGCCTGCTCGGGCTCGGCAGCGGCCGCCTCCGCCCTGCGCAGCACCGCCTCGCCCGAGGCGACGTCCTTCAATTCGCCCAGGGCGGCGGCCGCCGCGGCCGACAGCACGGCGTCCTTGCTGCTGACGTAGCCCCGCACGTCCTCAGCCGCCTCCGGGTGGTGGCTTGCAGCCACCAGGTTGACGGCCGCCACCTGCACCGTGACGTCGTCGGAATGCAGGTAGCGCTGCACGGCCGCCCGCTCGAAGCCGCTCTGCAGCGCGGGCGCCTGCGCCACCTCCTGCAGGCCCAGTCGCAGCCGGCGCGCCTCCGGCACCAGGCCCGCCCCACAGGACAGCGTCTCCTCCAGCCACCCGCTGCTTCTGTCCTCCGCCGCGGCCAGCCGGCAGTCCAGCCACGCGAGGTCCACCCGGGCAGCCGAGGAAGCCCCTTGGAAGTCCTCGCGCAGCCGGGCGCGCAGCGAGACGAGGAGGGGCTGGCCCGACGGGGGCAGGCCCGCCTGGGCCACGGCCACAAGCGGCGGGGCGCCCAGGCGCACCTCCCCGTGCGAGACGCGGTCCACAGACGCGGTCAGGGCGGACAGGACGTCCAGCGGCGGGCACGCCCCGGAAGGGTCACAGCGCGCGGCCAGCTTGGCCAGCGTGCGCGCCGCCTCGGCCTCCACGCCGGGGGAGGCATCCGTCAACAGCGGTCGCAAGGCCGGGGCGTCCTTGGGCGTCCCGCGCTCGGCCAACCCTTTGGCGGCGACGGCCCGGACTTCATCGGAGTCGTCCCGCAGCGCCTTCAACAGGGCCGTCCGCGCCTCGGCGGCGCTGGCGAAGCCCAAGGCGTAGGCCGCCGCCCAGCGCAGCGGCCGCGGCTCACCGGGCGCAAGGCGACTGGCGAGCAGCGCGGTGGCCACCTCCGGCCAGGGGGCCTTGCCCCGCGCGGCGACGCCGAGGGCCAGGGCGGCCGGCTCGGCGACGTCCGGCGCGGCGGCCAGGCGCTGCACCAGCCTGTCCAAGGCAGCCTGCGTGCGCAGCCGGCCCAGCGCCGTCAGCTGCTGGGTGCGCGCCTTCTCATCCAACTCATGCGCCTCCGCCGCCAGCACCGCGTCCGAAAGCTGCGCGCGCACCGCGTCCGGAATGCCGTCCCAGGCAAGGCCAATCTCTCCGGCAGCGAAGGCCGCCATGGCCCGCGCCTCGGCGTCCGGGTCCGCGCACGCCGCCACCACTGTGGGGGCGGTGTCGGCGTCCTGCAGACGGGCCAGGGCCAACAGCGCCCGGGCGCGCACCGCCGGCGGCTTCATGGCGTCGGTGGCCCAGGCGGGCAGCGTCCCGGCGCCCAGGCTTCGGTGCTGCTCCCACGCCGCAATGCGCGCCACCGCGTGGCCGTCGGGCTGGCCGCAGCGGGCCCCGCCGCAGCCGCCAGCGGCGACGACGAGCGCAACGGAGAGAGCGGGACGCACGGGGCTGGGGAAGCTTC
This sequence comes from Myxococcaceae bacterium, assembly GCA_017881265.1. Lineage (GTDB taxonomy): Bacteria > Myxococcota > Myxococcia > Myxococcales > Myxococcaceae > JADGRA01. Next base: position 44,099 of record JADGRA010000055.1, read on the forward strand.
GCCGACACCGGCCCGTCAACGCCAGCGCGCCGTGTCGCTCGGGCCCAGGGAAGCGCGGCCCCGGCGTGTAGACTGCCCGACGCTTGGCCTCCCTGACGCGCTTCCACACCCGGCTGTTGGCCGAGGAACTCACGCTGCGCACCGGCCGGGGGGCGGACCGCGTCGTCCCCACCCTGTCCGAGGCCCGGGTGGACTTGCATCCGCACCAGGTGGAGGCCGCCGCCTTCGCCCTGGACAGCCTGGCCCGCGGCGGGTGCCTTCTGGCGGACGAGGTGGGCCTCGGCAAGACCATCGAGGCAGGGATTGTCCTCGCGCAGCTGTTGGCCGAGGGCAAGGAACGCATCCTCATCCTCACCCCCGCCACGCTGCGCGCGCAGTGGCAGGCCGAGCTGCGGGAGAAATTCGACGTGGACGCGGTGGTGGTGGACGGCCGCGCCGACAAGGGGACGGGCAACCTCTTCGACCGGCCCTACCCCGTCATCGCCAGCCTGCCCTTCGCCGCGGCGCGCCCGGAGGCCCTGGCCGCCCTGGCTTGGGACGTCGTCGTCATCGACGAGGCGCACCGGCTGCGCAACGCCCACCGCCCCGGACACAAGACGGGCCGGGCGCTGCGGACGGCGCTGGCTGGCCGGCCGAAGCTGCTCCTCACCGCCACCCCGCTGCAGAACACCCTTCTGGAACTGTTCGGGTTGCTCAGCTTCCTGGACGAGGCGCTGCTCGGCCCGGAACATGCCTTCCGCAGCCGCTACACGCGGGCCGAGGACGGCACGCTGCAGGGCGCCGCCTTGGCGGAGCTGAAGGAGCGCCTCGGCCCGGCCGTCCACCGCACCCTGCGGCGGCAGGTGCGCGAGTACGTCCGCTTCACCAACCGCCACAGCGTGGTGGAGGACTTCGCCCCGACGGAGGCCGAGGAGGCGCTCTACCAGAAGGTGAGCGAGTACCTGCGCCGCACCGACGCGGTGGCCATCGACGCGGGCAAGCGCACGCTCTTGACACTGGTCTACCGGAAGCTGCTGGCGAGCTCCACCTTCGCCATCGCCCCCACCTTGCGCAAGCTGGCCGAGACGCTGCGCCGCCGGCAGCAGGCGCACGCCGAGGCCGTCCTGGAGGCGGACGACCTGCGGGGCTTCCAGGAGGAGGCGGAGGCCTGGCAGGACGGGCCCGGGCGGCCGGTGTCGGCCAAGGCGCTGGAAGCGGAGGCGTTTGAGTTGGAGGCCTACGCAGCGGCGGCGGAGAAAATCTCCGTCAACGCCAAGGGCGAGGCGCTGAAGCGGGCCCTGGAGCGCATCTTCACCGTGGCCCGGGCCCACCAGTGGCCTGAGAAGGCCGTCGTTTTCACCGAGTCGAGAAGGACGCAGGTCTACCTGGCCGAGCTGCTGTCGGCCCATGGCTTCAAAGGCAAGCTGTCGCTCTTGTCCGGCGACGCCGGGACGCCCGAGCAGCGCGCGGCGCTGGTGGAGGAGTTCCGCACGAGGACGCAGGTCCTCCTCTCCACCGAGGCCGGGGCGGAGGGCCTGAACCTGCAGTTCTGCAACCTGGTGGTGAATTACGACTTGCCGTGGAACCCCCAGCGCATTGAGCAGCGCATCGGCCGCTGCCATCGCTACGGGCAGCAGCGCGACGTGCTGGTGCTCAACTTCCTCAATCGGCGCAACGCCGCCGACGCCCGCCTGTATGAATTGCTGGAGGCGAAGCTCAACCTCTTCGACGGCGTCTTCGGCGCCTCGGATGAGATTCTGGGCGCGCTCGAGAGCGGCCTCGACTTCGAACGGCGCGTGCTCGACATCTACCAGGGCTGCCGCACCACGGAGGAGATTACCGCCGCCTTCGACGCGCTGCGCTCGGACCTGGAAACGCGCATCGACCAGCGCATGACGGAGGCCCGCTCGCTCCTGCTGGAGCACTTCGACACGGACGTGCGCAAGCGGCTGAAGCTGTCCGGGGAGGAAGTGACGAAGGCCCTGCAGCGCCGGCGGGGGACGGCGCGGCAGCTGACGTCGGTGGTGCTGGGCACCGAGGCCTCCCGGCACACTGCGGTGGCCGAGGCGGCGGCGCTGGCGCGCACCCGGCCGCTGGACGCCGTCAACTACCTGCAACTGGACGCCGCCGCGCTGCCGCCGCGGCTGTCCCGCCTGGCCGGCGCGGAAGGCTGGTGGTTTGCGTACCGCTTCTCCACCGGGGGCCTCGCCCCGGAGGAGAGGCTTCTGCACCTGGTGCTGGTGCGGCAGGGCGAAGGCTTCCTGACGCTGCCGCTGCAGGACGCCGACACCCTGGCCCGCCTTCCGGCCCAGGAGGGCCAGCGCGGCGCCCCGCCGGCCGTCTCGGTGACACAGGCGCACGAGCGCGCCCTGGAAGCCGCCCGGGCGGAACTCGTCCGAGAGGCCGAGCGCCGCAGCGCGCGGGCCCTGGACGCGACCAGAGAACGGGCCGACCGCTACGCCGAGGACTGCCTGCTGGAGGCGCGGGAGACCGTGGAGAAGGCCCGCCAGGGCTGGGCCGAGGCACGCGCTCGCCTCGGGCCGGTGGATGAGCCGACCGAGCGCGCCCGGGCGCGCAGCGACGCCGAGCGCGCCGAGCGCGCCTACCGGCGTGCGCTGGCCGCCCTGCACAAGGAGGAGGAGAGCCGCTACGCGGCCAAGGACAAGGAGTTGCAAGCGCTGGCCGCCACGGCGCGCGTCCAGGACAGCCGGACGGCCGTCGGCACGGCGTACTTCTGGGTGGTGTGAAGGCGAATGCCTCACGCCCAGGGCCCAACGGGGGGCCCCAGGCGGGCTGCCTTTTGGGCTTCAGGCAGCCACAACGTCCCCCGGGGCTCCCGCGCCTTTTGGGCAGAGAAGTAGGGTTACAGAAGGGCCGCCAGGAAGACGACGGCACCGATGAGGTAGCCGGCGGCGGTGAGCGCCGTGGCCACCAGGAGTTCTACGTCTTGCGTCTCGTCGAGGATGCTCTGCATGGCGTTGGCCATCCGCCGAAGAAGCGCCACCCCCGTGTGTGGGGGCAGTCCTTAAAGGCCAGCAGCCGCTTTCCATCGGCGCCCGGCTCTCCCTCGCGGTGGTGCACCTTGTGTACAGCCGAGGCGGAAGCCAGGCCAGCACAGTTGGACCGCAAATAATTGAAATTCTTAGCTTTTGTGACGTTACGGTGACGCTGCGCGTCATCCAAGTGCCTGAAACCAGGCCGTGGGGGCTAGCCCTGAAGCCGCAGGGCCGAAGGGAGGAGTTCCACCTTCACGGGGAGGCGTCCGGGCTGCTCGCCGTCCACGTCCAGCAGGACTTCCTCGTCGCTTTCGGCCTCCAGGGTACGGGCGCGAAACGTCCGTGTCCCTGCCAACTCCACGTGGGTGCCGTCGTAGATGTGGCGCGACTGCAGCGCGAAGTCCTTCAGCGTGTAGCCGCTCCACACGGTGACGTCGAATTGGCCGTCGCCGGGGTGCGCGGTGGGCGCCACGCGCATGCCGCCGCCGAAGTACTGGCAGTTGGCCACTGCCACGGTGGTGATGGACAGCTCCTCCCACTGCCCCCCGTCCGCGCGCAGCCGGACGCGCTGGTCGCGGAAGCGCCACATGGCCTTCACGGAGGCGAGGAAGAAGGTGGCCTTGCCGCCCAGGCCCTTGCTGGCGCGGTTGACTTCCCGGTCCACCTGGCCGCTGACGCCGAAGGAGACGACGTTGACGAAGTAGCGATGCTGGGCCTTTCCTTCTGCGTCCAGGAAGGAGACGCGGCCCACGTCCAGGGGCCGCGTCTGCCCGGCGCGGATGCGCGCGCACGCGCTGCGCAGGCTGGTGGACCAGCCGAAGGTGCGGCGGAAGTCCCCGCCCGTCCCGCGGGGGATGATGGCCAGCGTCGCGCCGGACGGCGGCCCTCCGGGCACCTGGAAGAAGCCATTCACCACTTCATTGAGGGTGCCGTCGCCGCCCACCGCGACGATGCACTGGTAACCGTCGGCCAGCGCCTTGGCGGTGAGCTGGGCGGCATGCAGCGGCGACTCGGTGAAGGCCGAGGCGACGTCTCCCATGGTGGAGCAGGCCGTCGAGAGGATGTCCGGCCAGCGTCGTCCGGTGTCTCCGTTGCCACTCCGGGGATTCACCACCAGAAAAGTGCGCATGCGCATCTGTCTCGCAGTCTCCTCCAGGCGGGTTGAAAAGGTCACCACAGAATGCGTGAAACAGCGCGTCGTGACGACCGAGGGTAGGCTTGGGGGCGACTTCCCATGGGCCCCGCAACCAACACCGGATGGGTGCTGCTGGCCGAGGACGACCAGGCCCTCCGCACCCTCCTCTCCTCGCTGCTGGAAAAGGACGGGCACCACGTCATCGTCGCCCGCGACGGGGATGAACTTGTCCTCGCCCATGCCAGTCTCCCCCAGGACCGCCAGGGACGCACCGTGGTGGTGAGCGACTTGGCCATGCCCAACCGCGGAGGCCTCGAGGCGTGCGAGGAGATTCTCTCCAATGAGGCCGGAGCGGCGGTGGTGCTGATGGGGGCGTTCAGCGAGGTGGACGACGAGGTGCGCGCGCGGGCGCTGCGCGCGGCCATGCTCGTCAAGCCCTTTGAGTTGTCGCGCCTCCGGGCGCTTGTGCGCGCGCTGCTCGACGACCCCTCGACGACCGCGAGCGCGGTCTTCGCCCAGCTGTAGGCGCCCCCGCGGCAGGGCGCCGCGGCGTCTCCCTCAGGGGAAACAACCACAGATGAGCGACCGCCCGTCGAACGCCTCGCACCCACCTCCAGGTGTCGAGCCACAGAGACTGGCCGACGGGAGGTCGCAGTTGCCGCAGCTCGGAGCACCCGTACAGCTCGGCGCCGGGGCGCATTCGCGCCCGGCGCCGTCGCAGCTGCGAACGCAAACCTGGTTGGGCGCACAGCTCGCGGCACCGCACGTCGGTGCGGCATCGCACAGCTCGCACAGCGGCGCCTCGAATGCTCCGTCCTCGACGAGCTCACCGAGGGAGCCGGTCCCGTTGGGCCCCCCACCGCTGATGCCACCTCCACCGAAGTCCAGGTGGTAGGTGCCCTGGATGCCCTCGGACGAATCCACGCGTACCAGCGTCAATGTCCCGGACTGTGGAACATCCGCATAGCCACCGTAATAAGGGCTCGAGAACGAATACTCCGCGGAAAACGCGGCGCCCGCGTCGGCCGACAGCTGGTAGGTGCCTGGCCCGAGGCCCGGCGCGAGCTTCAAGCGGATGCTGGCGGACTTGGTGGGGCTGGCACTGGACCCAAGGGACGTCTCGAGTGCGCAGCCTTCCGCGATGGACCTGACCAGAAGGACCCTCGAGCCGAGTGCAGAGAAGCCACTCGTCGCGATGGCCTGACCCGCTGAGCCCCCCGCCAGCAAGCCCCGACTCACCTGGACTTGGCCGGGGCAGGTTCCCGTGAGAGCCGGAGGGCCATCTTGCTGCGAGGGACAGCCCGACGCGAGCCAACCGACGACAAGGCAGCAACTCGCAAGACCCGCTCTCATGGACCTCCCCGACCATGGGCGGGCGCCCTTACCAACGCAAGCCGCTCGCAACTCAGTCCGTGTCGACGGACCCCGCCAGCCGACCGGAGGAACGCCGTCAGCCTTTCGGCGGGTGGACAATACGCACGTGCAGTTCCTCCAGCTGACTCGGGTCCACGTCCCCCGGGGCGCCCGTCATGAGGTCCGCCCCCGTCTTCGTCTTAGGGAAGGGGATGACGTCGCGGAGCGAGTCGGCCCCGGTGGCCAGCATGACCAGGCGGTCCATCCCGAGGGCAATGCCCCCGTGCGGCGGGGCGCCGAACTTCAGGGCGTCCAGCAGGAAGCCAAACTTCTCCCGCGCTTCCGCCTCGGGGATGCCGAGGGCGGAGAAGACTTCCGACTGCACCTTCGGGTCGTGCAGCCGGATGCTGCCGCCGCCAATCTCGAAGCCGTTGAGGACGACGTCGTAGCGGTGGCACTTCACCCGGCCCGGCTCGGTCTTCAAGAAGGGCAGGTCCTCGTCATGCGGACGGGTGAAGGCGTGGTGGGCGGCCACCCAGCGCCGCGACTCCTCGTCCCACTCGAAGAGGGGCGGGTCCACCACCCACAGGAATTCCCAGCGCCCGCCGCTGCCCACCTCCGGGATGAGGCCCAGCTTCTTCGCCAGGTGCACCCGGAGGTTGGCCATGACGGTCTGCACCAGCGCCTCGCGCCCAAACTGGAAGAGGAGGAGGTCGCCCGGCTTGGCGCCGCAGGCCTGGTTGATGGCCACCCGCAACTCGGCCGAGATGGTTTTCGACAAGGGCGACTGGGTCCACTCGCCCGACTCCCCCAACTTGGCGCGGGCCAGCCCCCGGGCCCCGCTGCCCTTGGCGAACTCCTCCAACTTGTCCGACTCGGCGCGGGACAGTGCCTGCGCGGCCGGGAGCACCATGGCCTTCACCATGCCCCCCTGCTCCACCGCCTCCCACAGCATGGGCACGCCGCCGTCGGGCCCCCGGGCCTTCACCAGCTGCGTCAGCTCCACGTGCTCCAGCCCGAAGCGCATGTCCGGCTTGTCGTTGCCGAAGCGTCGCATGGACTCGTCGAAGGGCAGGCGGCGGAAGGGCGTCTTGACCTCCACCCCCAGCACCTCCTTCCACACCTTTTGGAGTAGCCCCTCGACGACGCCGAAGACGTCCTCCTGGGCGACGAAGCTCATCTCCAAGTCGACCTGGGTGAATTCCGGCTGGCGGTCCACCCGCACGCCCTCGTCGCGGAAGCACTTCACAATCTGGAAGTAGCGGTCGAAGCCCCCCACCATGAAGAGCTGCTTATACAGCTGCGGGCTCTCCGCCAGCGCGTAGAATTTCCCGGGGTTGGTGCGGCTCGGGACGAGGAAGTTGCGCGCCCCGCCCGGCGTGTACCGGCCGAGGAAGGGCGTCTCCAATTCCAGAAACCCGGTGTCCACCAGGTACTGCCGGGTGAGGGTGTTGACGCGGCTGCGCTGCGTCAGCATCGCCTGCAGAGGCCGGCGGCGCAGGTCGAGGTAGCGGAAGGCCAGCCGCTTCTCCTCGGTGGTGTCCACCGCGTCCTCGATGGGAAACGGCACCGGCTCGCTGCGGTTGAAGATGGTGAGGGCCGTGGCGCGCACCTCAATCTCCCCCGTCTTCATCTTCGGGTTGATGTTGGCGCCGCGCGAGGCCACCGTGCCCTGGATGCCGATGCAGAATTCCAGGCGCAGCGCGCCGGCCTGGCCGTGGGCCTCGGCGTCAATGTCCGGCTCGAACACCACCTGCGTCAGCCCCTCGCGGTCGCGCAAGTCGATGAAGACGGCGCCGCCGTGGTCGCGGCGGTTCTGCACCCAGCCGAAGAGGACGACTTGCTTGCCCACGTCGGCGGCGGTGAGTTGCCCGCAGTTGTGGGTGCGCTTCACCTGCGTGATGAACGGGACGGACATTGGGCGGCGCACCTTAGACGAGCTTGAAGCGCCCTAGGAAGCCACTCGCAAGTCCTTCAGCTTCAGGGCGACGCGCCGCTGGCCGCGGTACTCGTCCACCGTCGCCTGGAAGGCCAGGTCCACCCGGCCGTCGGTCTCGCCGGCCCGCTCCGCCATGCCGAAGCCGATGGCGTCCAGCCCGGGAGCCTCGGGAAGCGACAGCTTCAGGTGCCCGGCGCCCCCGCGCTTGCTCTGCAGCACCCGGGAGCGCGCCCGCAGGCCCCGAGCCGCCAGCACCGGCTCCGGGTTGCCCTGGCCGAAGGGCCCCAGCACCGCCAGGCCCTCCACCGCCCGTTCCGTCAACTCAGAGGGCTCCACCAGCGCGTCCACCCGGCAGCGCGGCTCGAGGTCCTCCGCGGTAAGTAATTGCGCCGCCACGCGGCCAAACGCCTCCCGGAAGGCGGGAAGGCGCAGGCCCTCCACCGTCACCCCGGCCGCGGCGCGGTGCCCCCCGTACCGCAGCAGGTGCTCGGCGCAGCTGTCCAGGGCCTCCACCAGGTGGAACTTCTCAATGCTGCGCGCACTGCCCTTCCCCTGCCCGGCGTCCAGCGCCACCACCACCGTCGGCCGGTGCAGCCGTTCCACCACCCGGGCGGCGACAATGCCCACCACGCCTGGGTGCCAGTCCTCGCCCCACAGGACAAGGCCGCGCGCCGCTCCTTGCGCCTCCGCCTGTACCATCGCCGAGGTGAGGATGCGCTGCTCAATCAGTTGCCGCTCCTGGTTGGCCACGTCCAGGGCGTGCGCCAGCGGCCGCGCCTCCTCCAGGGTGGTGGCCCGCAAAAGCCGCAGGCCCAACGCCGCGTCGTCCAGGCGCCCGGCAGCGTTAATTCGGGGGCCCAGGCGGAAGCCCACCAGGCCACTCGTCACCGGTTGCTCCGGCAGCAACCCCGCCGCTTCCTTTAGAGCGCGGATGCCCGGGCGTCCGGCGCGCGAGAGGGCCACAAGGCCATGCTTCACCAGCACCCGGTTGACGCCGGTGAGGGGCACCACGTCGGCCACCGTGGCCAGCGCCACCAGGTCCAGCAGGGCCTTCAGGTTGGGCTCCGGCCGCCTCTCGAAGTGACCCGCCTCCCGCAGGGCCTTGCGCAGGGCCATGCACAGGGTGAAGGCCACCCCGGCCGCACACAGGTGGCGGGTGGGGTAGCCGCAGCCGTCCTGGTGTGGATTGAGCACCGCCAGCGCCGGCGGCAGCAGCGCCGGCACGCTGTGGTGGTCCACCACCACCACGTCCAGCCCCAAGTCCTTGGCCCGGCCCACCTCGGCCGCGGCAGTAATTCCACAGTCCAGCGTCACCAGGACGGCCGTCCCGTCTTGGGCAATCCGCTCGGCCGCCGCCCGGTTCAGGCCGTAGCCGTCGCGGATGCGGTGGGGAATGCAGGTGGCCACGCGTGCCCCGCACTCCTCGAGGAAGAGCGAGGTGAGGGCGGTCGAGCACACCCCGTCCACGTCGTAGTCCCCGTACAGCGTCACCAATTCGCGGGCCCGGACGGCGCGCACCAGGCGGTCCACCGCCGGGCGCATGCCGCGCATGAGGAACGGGTCCGGCAAGGCCGAAAGGGTGTCGGCGAGGAATTGCGCCGCCGCCTCTGGTTCCCCGAGGCCGCGCGCCACCAGCACCCGGGCCGCCAGGCGGTCGACGCTGAGCGCCGTGGCGAGACGGTCCGCCTGAGCAGTGTCGAGACTCGGCAGAATCCAGCGCAGGCGGGGGGCGTCCTCTCCTTCTACGGGCAGAAGAGTTAGCCAACCAGTCTGACAGCCAGCGCCCTAGGCAGCCGGAGGGCTGGCATTGGGTGGGACGGACGGGACTGGTATGGCTGTTTCCATGCACCTCGTCACCGAGCGACTGCAGCTTCGCCCGTGGACCACTGCAGACTTGGATGCACTCCACCAGCTGTGGAGCGACCCGACCACCATTTGGTGGGGAGCGCATGTGTCGCTCGAGCAGACGCGCGAATTGCTGCAGCAAATCGAGCGTGAGGGCGGATGGTGGGCGGTCGAGTACGCGGGACAGGTCGTCGGAAACGTCTTCCTGCGGCCCTCCCATCACGACCCGGAGGCGCTGGAACTCGGCTACCACCTCCGTTCCCCGTACTGGGGCCAGGGCTTCGCGACCGAGGCAGCGCGGGCGCTCCTGGCGACGACTTCCGGGAAGCTCATCGAAGCCATCGTCGTTCCCGACAACGCTCGCTCACAAGCTGTGGTGCGAAAGCTGGGCTTCACCGTCGGAGGACAACGCACGCACGCAGGAGCCCTCCACGACGTTTGGCAGCTCCAGCGGAGCTGACGTCCGGGGGCCCCGCCCGGAGCGGCACATCAACCGGCGTGGATGACGCCCGTGGACTTCGCCGCGCGGGCCCGGGCCGCGGCGCGCTGGTCAATCCAGATGGTGAGGGGGCTCGCGATGTACACCGAGGAGTACGTGCCGACGATGATGCCTACCAGCATGGCCATGGCGAAGTCCCAGATTTCGCCCACCCCAAAAATCAAGAGTCCCACCAAACTCAACGCGGTGACGCCCGAGGTGAGGATGGTGCGGGACAGGGTCTCATTGACGGCAATGTTGATGATGTCCGGCAGCGGCTTGCCGCGATACTTCGCCATCTCCTCGCGGATGCGGTCGTAAATAACAATCGTGTCGTTGATGGAGTAGCCGGTGACGGTGAGGAGCGCGGCGATGGAGGTGAGGTTGAACTCCCGGCGCGTCACCAGGTAGTAGCCGGCGACCATGATGACGTCGTGCACCATGGCCAGCACCGCGCCCGGCGCGAACTTGAGGTCGAAGCGGAAGGCCACGTACAGAAGAATGGCCACCATCGAGTAGACGAGGGCGGCCAGGCCCTTGTTCCGCAACTCCTTGCCCACCTGCGGCCCGACGTAGTCGATGCGCTGGGTGGTGAAGTCCGGCGCGGGAAGGCCCTTGCTCAGTCCCTGCGTAATGCGGTCCGCCATGCCCGAGGCCACAATCTGGTAGTCCTGCCCGCCGCCCTGCGCCGGGCCGAGGTCCCGCACTTCCTTGACGCCCAGGCCGGCCGCGGCGACGGCCGCGCGCACCGTCTCCGGCTGCAGCTTGCTCGTGCTGCGGAAGTTGATGAGGCCGTTCTCGACGTCGGTGAAGAAGTTGCTGGTCTCCCCCATCCCCTGCAAGGCCTTCAGCACCGCCTGCGCATTCTCCGCCGTCAGCTGGGTGGTACCCCCCAGCCGCAGCAGGAAGCTGTTCTCGCTCGCCGCGCCGATGCCCTGCACGCTGACGTCCTTCAGGCCCGCCGCCTCCGCCCGGGCGCGCACCTCGTCGGCCCGCACCGGGTGGTTGAACTTCAGCTCCACCACCGTGCCGCCGGCGAAGTCGACGCCGAAGTTGAAGCCCACCGTCAAGAGGCCCACCAGGATGGCCAGGTTGAGGACGGTGGAGATGAAGACCGCCGGCCGGCGCTTGCCGATGAAGTCGATGTTCGGGGTTTTCTTGAGAATCCGCATGCGGGCTAGACCGAGACCGTCTGGGCGTTCCGCCCGTGCACGAGGTAGGTGGTGATGGTGCGGGTCACCACGATGGAGGTAAAGAGCGAGGCCAGGATGCCGATGATGAGGGAGGTGGCGAAGCCACGCACCGGCCCCGTCCCGGTGAGCAGCAGGATGACCCCGGCGATGAGGGTGGTCACGTGCGCGTCGAAGATGGTCCAGAAGGCCCGGTCATACCCCTGGTCCACCGCCGCCCGCGGGCTGCGGCCGTGGTCCAGCTCCTCGCGGATACGTTCATTGATGAGGACGTTGGCGTCGACGGCAATCCCCAGCGTGAGCACGAAGCCGGCGATGCCCGGAAGGGTGAGGGTGGCGTTGAAGAGCGCCAGCCCGGCCAGGATGAGCAGGCCGTTGAGGAGAAGCGCCGCATCGGCGATGAGGCCTGCGCCGCGGTAGTAGACGGCCATGAAGACCACCACCAGGGCCAGGCCCACCACCGCCGCCAGGCTCCCCTTGCGGATGAGCTCATCCCCCAGGCTCGCCCCCACCTGGCGGATTTCGCCCACTGTCACCGGCGCCGGAAGCGCGCCCGCCTTGAGGACCAGGGCCAGATTGTCGGCCTCCTGGCGCTGCTCGTTGTAGGACTTGCTCGTGCCGCGGCCCAGCGTAATCCGCGCCCGGCCGTTGGGAATCTTCTCGTTGATGCGCGGCGCGGAGTTGACGTTCTCGTCCAGGACAATCGCCATGCGCTTGCCGACGTTGGCCTCGGTGAGCCGGCCGAACTCCAGGCCGCCTTGGGTGTCGAAGGAGAGGTTGACTTCGAATTCCCCCAGCTGTCCCACCGACGCGTCGGCCCCCGCCAGGCTCTCGCCGGTCAGCGGCACCGTCTTGTCCACCAGGTAGGTGCGGTAGGCCTCGCAGGCCCCCTTCTTCGTCCGGGAGGGCACGCATTCCAGCAGCACCTCGCGGCCGGCGGGCGTCTTCGGCCGCGCGTAGGCGAGCAGCGGCTCGCGCTCCGGGCCCTGCAGCTGCTCAAACCCCTCCACCTGGGTGAGGGTGATTCCCGAGTCGGCCGGCGGCGGCGTCTGGGCGTACAGCTGCTTGAAGTACGGGCTGGCGTCGTCCACCATCCGGAACTCCAGCTGGGCGGTGGTGCCAATCAGTTCCTTGGCCTGCTCCGGGTCCTGGCGGCCGGGAAGCGAAATCTGGATGGAGTCCGTGCCCAGCTTGCGCACGTCCACCTCGGCCACGCCCCACTTGTCGATGCGCCGGCGGATGACGAGCATCGCCTGGTCGACCGACTCCTCCTTGAAGCGCGCCACCTGGGCGTCCTTCAGCCCCAGGACCAGCTTCGGGCCCTCGCGCGAGACGACGCTGAAGTCCTCGAAGCCTTTGAGCTCCTTCTCCATGCCGTCCATCTCGGCGGCGTCCTTCGCCACAATCGTCAGCTGCAGCCGCTCGCGGTTCGCGTCGATGCTGACCGGGGCCAGGCCCTTGTCCCGCAGGTAGTTGGAGATTTGCACCCCGCGCCGTTCCACCCGCTTCTGCAGCGCGGTCTTGGTGTCCACCTGCAGCACCATGTGGATGCCGCCCTGCAGGTCGAGCCCGAGGTTCAGCCGGTGGTTGGGGAAGCGGTCCCAGGCGGGCAGCTTCTCGGCGAGCAGCTTGAGGTCATTGCGCTGCGCCCGGGGCAGGACGAAGAAGGAGTAGTAGCTGGGCACCAGGTACCAGACCGACCCGGCCGTCACCAGAAGGATGATGAGGACGTTCCGCCACCAACTGCGGTCCATCACTTCTCCTCTTTCTTGTCCTCGGCCTTGGGCGCCTCGACGTTGGACGTCACCCGCTGCACGCTGGACTTCAGGACGCGGAGTTTCACTCCCTGCGCCACCTCCAGCTTCAACTCCCGGTCGGAGATTTCAGCGATTTTTCCAATCAGGCCCCCGGAGGTCTCCACGCCATCGCCCTTCTTGAGTCCGGCCAGCAGCGCTCGGTGCTCCTTGAGCTGCTTCTGCTGCGGCCGAATCATCAGGAAGTACATGATGGCAATCATTCCCCCGAAGAAGACGAAGGTCATGTAGCCCTGCGCTCCGCCCGTCTGGGCGAGCAGCACGAAGTCGTGGTGCACGGTGGGTGTCTCCTCCCAAGGGGCTGCCCCCGGGGGAAAAATGGCGGGGGCAGCGTTTACCGGAGGTGGCTGCCCAGCACAAGACACGCAGCGGTGTTTCCGGCGCAGGCCTTGCAGCGGATCAGCGGTGGATCAGAAGCCCGCCCCCGAACGGCCGTTCAGCCCGCGCGCTTTCCCCAAGGGAAGGGCCCCGCGCGCGGGTGGCCCCGGCGCAGGGCCCCTAGGGCGAGGGGACGTCCGGGGCGGATCAGCTTCTCCCCCCGGGGCAGAAGCGTCATTGCGCGGTGAGGCCGCCGTCCACCGTCAGCAGCTGCCCGACGACGAAGGGGGCCGAGGCCAGGTACAGCACCGCCTCAGCAATGTCCTCCACCCGGCCCGGGCTGCCCGCCGGCACGGCCGACTTGGCGAAGGCGCGGAAATTGTCCTGCGAGCCGAACATCCGCCCCGTCATGTCCGTCAGGGTAGGTCCGGGCGAGACGGCATTCACCCGCACCCCGGACTTGATGAACTCGATGGCGGCCGTGCGCGTCAGCGTGTGCACCGCGCCCTTGCTGGCCGAGTACAGCGTCGTCCCGGCCATGCCGATGTCCGCGACGACGGAGCCGTTGTTGACGATGGCTCCCTTCGTCTTGGCCAGGTGCGGCAGCGCGTGTTTCATGAGCAGCCAAACCGCCTTCACGTTGGTGAGGAAGGTGGCGTCGAAGTCCACGCCGGAGAGTTCCGCGATGGGGCCATTCTTCCCCTCGATGCCGGCGTTGTTGAAGAGGACGTCCAGTTGCCCGTACGTCTTCACCGCGTGGGCCACGGCCGCGGTGATGTCCGCTTCCTTGGAGACGTCCGTCCGGACGAAGCTGGCCGTGCCGCCGGCCGCCTGGATGGCCTTCGCCACCTTGACGCCCTCCTCCTCGCGTCGCGCGGCGATGACCACCTTTGCCCCCTCCCGGGCGAAGGCCAGCGCCGTCGCCTCGCCGATGCCACTGCTTCCGCCCGTCACCAGCGCCACTTTTCCGTCGAAACGCTTCATCTGCCTGCTCCTTGCCAAGGGGTTTCACTCCGGCCTTTCCAAAAGGGCACGGAAGCCACACACCTTGTAAGAGTTATGGAACGTTCGTTCCATTCAATCGACGTGACAGCCCTGACGCCCGTGTTTCCAGGGCGTTAGACTGGGGGGCAATCCCTTTGGGGACGCTGCGCCATGGCGAGACCGAAAGCCTTCGACACCGAGCAGGCCCTGGACGCGGCGGTGCGCCTCTTCTGGGAGCGCGGCTACGAGGCCACCAGCGTCCAGGACCTGGTGGACACCCTGGGCATCAACCGGGCCAGCCTCTACAGCACCTTCGGCGACAAGGCCCGCCTCTTCGCGGCCGTCATCGAACGCTACGGCCACCAGGTGCGGGCCGTCGTGGCTGGGGAACTCGCCCCCCCGCACGCCGGGCGGGAGGCGGTGGCCCGTTACCTGGAGGCCGTCATCCAGGTGGGCAGCCGGCCCAGCAGCCCGCGCGGCTGCCTCCTGTTGAATACGGCCCTCACCTGCACCACCGCCCCGCCGGAGCTGCTCGAGCGGGCCGCGGCCTCCGTCCGGGGAAGTGAGGGCGCCCTGCTGGCGGCCCTCCGGCGGGACCCGCAGCTCTCCGGGCGCAAGGACGTGCGCGCCCTGGCCCGCTTCTTCGCCGCCGAAAGCCACGGCCTGGCCGTGCTGGCCCGGGCCGGCGTCAAGCCGGCCCAGCTGCGCGAGGCGGCCGCCGTCGCCCTGCGCGTGCTGGACGCGCCCGGCCCCGGGCCAACGCACTGACGGCCCCGCCCCCGGGTTTCACCCCCCCCCGCCGGCCTGTTCAGTCCTCGGCCAGCCCTTCGTCCGTCTCCGGCCCGGCCGGGCCCTCGCGCGCCACCACGTCGGCCGCAAACGCAGCAAAGCGCTGTGCAGCAATGGCCGCGCGCGCAGAGCGCATGAGCTCCAGGTAGTGGTGCAGGTTGTGCAGCGTGTTCAGCCGCAGCGCCAGCACCTCCCGGGTGGAAAACAAGTGGCGCAGGTAGGCGCGGGAGTACGTCCGGCACACGTAGCAGCTGCACAGCGCGTCCACCGGCCCGCCGTCCCGGGCGTAGGCGGCGTTGCGGATGACGAGGCGCCCGGTGGAGGTGAAGAGGAGGCCGTTGCGCGCGCAGCGGGTGGGCAGCACGCAGTCGAACATGTCCACCCCGGCCGCCATCGCCTGCACCAGGTCCACCGGCGTCCCCACCCCCATCAGGTAGCGCGGACGGTCCGCCGGCAACAGCGGGGCCACCTGCGCCACCGAGGCGTGCATGCGCTCGGGCGCCTCGCCCACCGAGTAGCCACCCAGGGCGTAGCCGGGCAGCTCCACCGCGCACACCTCCTCCACGTGCCGCCGCCGCAGCCCCACGTCCAGGCCTCCCTGGACAATGCCGAAGAGGGCATTCGGCCCGCGGCTCCACGCCGCGGCACACCGGTGCAGCCAGGCCGTCGTCCGGACGAGGGCCTGCTCCACCACCGCGCGGTCCGCGGTGGACGGCGGACACTCATCGAAGGCCATGATGATGTCCGCCCCCAGCGCCTCCTGGATGGCGATGGAGCGCTCCGGCGTCAGCAGCTGGGGGCTGCCATCCAGGTGGGACTGGAAAAGGACGCCCTGGTCCGAGACTTTCCGGGCCTTCGCCAGGCTGAAGACCTGGAAGCCGCCGCTGTCGGTCAGCAGCGCGCGCGGCCAGGCCATGAAGCGGTGCAGGCCACCCAAGGAGCGGATGAGGTCCTCCCCGGGCCGCAGCATCAGGTGGTAGGTGTTGCCGAGCAGCACTTCCGCGCCCAGCGCCTGCAGGTCGTCCTGCCCGACGGCCTTCACCGTGCCGAGCGTCCCCACCGGCATGAAGACGGGCGTCTCCACCGTGCCGTGGGGGGTGTGCAGCCGGCCGCAGCGCGCCCCAGTGCCAGTGTCCTTCTGCAGCACCTCGAAGCGGAAGGATGCGCTCACCTGGCGCCGTCCTCTACCAGCATTGCGTCGCCGTAGGAGAAGAAGCGGTAGCCGGACTCCACCGCGACGCGGTAGGCAGAGAGCACCTTCTCCCGGCCGGCGAAGGCGCACACCAGCATCAGCAGCGTCGAGCGCGGCAGGTGAAAGTTGGTGAGCAGCGCGTCCACCACACGGAAGCGGGCCCCCGGCCGGAGAAACAAGTCCGTCTGCCCGCGGCCGGCCCGCAGCCGACCCGTCTCCTCCACGGCCGACTCCAGCGTGCGCACCACCGTCGTCCCCACCGCCACCACCCGCCTCTCCTGCGCGCGCGCCGCTTCAATCCGCGCCGCCGCCTCCGCCGAGAGATGAAAGCGCTCCGGGTGCATCCGGTGCTGCGACTCGTCCAGGGTGCGCACGGGGAGAAACGTGCCCGGGCCGATGTCCAGCGTTACTGAGGTGGTGGAGATGCCCCGCCCGGCCAGCCGTTCAAGGAGATGCGGGGTGAGGTGAAGCCCGGCCGTCGGCGCAGCGATGCTTCCCGGCGCACGCGCGTACACCGTCTGGTAGCGAGCCTCGTCCTCCGCCGTGGGCGCCCGGGCAATGTACGGCGGCAACGGCAGCCGGCCCGCGCTGGCCAGCCGTTCGGCGAGGCTGCCGTCCCCCAAGAAGACGACGCGCCATTGGCCCTCGCCCAGCGCCGCCTCCACCTGCGCCGAAAGCCCGCCTTCAAAGTCTAGCCAGCTTCCGGGCTTGAGGCCCTTGCTGGACTGGCCGAGGCACACCCACGCCTGGCCGGCGGCAGGCTGGCCCAGCGCCTGCTCCACCGGGCTGGCGCCTGCCGGGTGCACCAGCAGCAACTCGGCGCGCCCGCCCGTCAGGCGCTTGTGGCCAAGCAGCCGGGCCTGCACCACGCGGGTGTCGTTCAGCACCAACAGGTCCCCCGGGCGCAGCAGGTGTGGCAACTCGCTGAAGCGGTGGTGAGACAGCGCGCCAGTCTGCCGGTCCAGGACGAGGAGCCGGGAGGCATCGCGCTCGGCGAGGGGCTCCTGGGCAATGGCCTCGGGCGGAAGCCGGAAGTCGTAGTCGGAGAGCGCCACGGGCAGACCGCTGCTTTTACCCCACCCACTCCCAAGGGGAGGCCTCACCTGGACGCCGACACGTGCTTGCTCCCGGCGCGACCGCCGTGCGGGCCTGCGCCTGGCGCCGCTGAGGGACAGTCTGCGGACAACGGGCAGGCGTCACAGCGCGGCCGGCTGCGTGTGCACAGCGTCTGGCCGTGATGGCGCAGCACCAGGTGGGCGCGCAGGGCAAAGGGAACCGAGTCGCCGGCTTCCGGGGACACGCGCGCGGTGACTTCCCTCCAGGTGCGCGCGTAGTGCGGGTGGTCCTGGCCGAAGCCTAGGCGGACCAGCACCCGAAGGCCGTTCGACTCCAGGCCCAGCAGCGGACGGGCTCTGGAGAACAAGAGGAGACGGTCCGCCCCCGGCTCGCCCACCCCAGGAAAGCGCCGCAGGATGCGGCGGGCCTCGAGGAGCGGGCGCTTCACCACCTTGGACAGGGGCGCCTCCAGCACGGCCGCCAGCGTCGCCGCGCGAAGCAGCTTCTCCACCCTCCCGTCCGGCAGCATCCCCCCCGGGGAGAATGGCCTCGCGGAGCTCGCGGCGCGGGGCGGCCAGCAGCTGCTGCGGCCGCACGCCGACGCGTGACTTCAGTCGCTCGAACGTCAGCCGTCGACGCGCGTCGTCCACCAGGTACGCCGCGTTTTCCCAGAGGACCAGCTCAAACGGGTCGCGCGTCGGCGGAGAAAGCGGACGCCCATGCTGGCGCTCGAGGGCGGTGACCACCGCTTTCAGAGACAGACCCATTGTTTGCCCGGGCGGGGAATTGAGGGGCCTTCGGTCCAGAAAGGCAAGGCCGCGGGGGGCGACCGGCGCTGGCGGCACCCCGTTTCAGTACAGCGTCTGCAGCTCGGTGCCCGGGTAGTAGTGCAGCAAAATCTCCTGGTAACTCTTCCCCGCGTCGGCCATCAGCTTGGCCCCCCACTGGCAAAGGCCCGCGCCATGGCCGAAGCCCCGGCCCACCAGGCGCACCCCACCCTTGCCGTCCGCCATCACCTCGAAGAGGAGGGAGCGCACGCGCTCGTACCCGAAGCGCTGCCGGAACTCGACGCCCTCCAGGGTGCGGCTTCCCACCGACAGCCTGCGGACGCGGCCGGTGGACGTCCGGGCCAGCACCCGCACCTCGCCGCGCGCCTCCCGGCCCAGCACCTCCTCCAGCTCCTTCGCGCTCAGGCTGGTCGACCACTGCGTGGCCGGATGCTTGCCGCACGGGCACGTCACCGCCTGCAGGTACGGCAAGTCGCGCTGGAGGGCCTGCAGCCCCGTCTCCGTCTGGCCCCCGCAGGAGGAGTGGAAGTAGGCCTCGATGGGTTCCAGTTCAAAGGTCAGCACCTGCCCGCGGGTGCTGGCCGTCGCCTCGCGCGTCTTGGGGTTTTCCCGCTCCAGGCCTCCGTACACCTGGGCCAGCACGCTGCTGCCCAGATGAAAGGGCTCGTCCAGGGCCTCCAGCTTCTTGTTGAGGGCGTAGGTGCGCGCCGCCACCGCCTGGGCGCGCAGCGCCTCCAGCGGGAAGCTGGGCGGCATCTCCCCGCCCAGCACCGCCACCACGTAGTCCTCCAGGGGAAGGACATTCACCAAGAGCAGCCGCCCCCGGTGCACCAGCGCCACCACGTC
>JADGRA010000056.1 GCA_017881265.1 Myxococcaceae bacterium
GGGCCGCCTGTACCTCGACTGCGAGCAGAACGGCCGGCTGAAAACCATGGTGGCCCCGTATTCGCTGCGGGCGGTGGAGGGGGGGCCGGCCAGCACGCCCCTGCATTGGGACGAGGTGACGACGTCCTTCGTGCCCTCGGCCTTCAACCTCCGCACCCTCCCCAAGCGGCTGGAGCGCGTCGGGGACCTCTTCCTGCCCGTGCTGCAGACGCGCCAGAGGCTTCCGCAGCTGCGCACGCCTGCGCCGTAAAGCCCCCGAACACCGCCGCTTCCCGCCCGGGGCCGTCCCGCCCACCGGGCAATGCGGGGGGGCGCGAGGGGTCCCGGGGCCAAAGGCCAATTCCCCAAAGCCGGTAACCCGCGGCGGCTTCGGTCATCCTACAAACCATGCTCCAGCCCGGGACCGCGGCGCCTGCATTCACCCTACGGGACTCCTCCGGACGCGTGTGGACATTGGACGCCCTGCGCGCCACCGGGCCCGTCGTCCTCTTCTTCTACCCCCGGGACGAATCGCCCATTTGCACGCGGGAGGCCTGCGCGTTCCGCGACGCGTATGAAGACTTCGTGGCAGCAGGCGCCAGCGTCGTCGGGATGAGTTCCGACTCCGAGGATTCCCACCGCGCCTTTGCTGAACATCGGCGCCTTCCCTTCGTGCTGCTCAGCGACAGTGGGGGTGCGACGCGGAAAGCCTACGGCGTCGGGCGCACTTTGGGCCTTCTGGACGGCCGAGTGACATTCGTCATCGACGCGGGTGGAATTGTCCGGATGGCCTTTTCGTCGCAGCTTCTGGCCGGCGCCCACGTGGAGCAGGCGCTGGAGGTGGTCCGGCGACTGAAGGCGGACTCGGCCGCTCCCGCGGCGCGTGCCCCCCAGTGACGGTTCCGCACGCCCGTTTGGTTCAGGCCGACGGCGTCCCAGGCTTGGCTTCGGGGCGTGACTGCGCCTGCAGGGGCACCGTCGTCGTCGCCTTCTCCTCGTAGGCCTCGAGGCACCGCTGGACGACGGCGGGCCAGCCAAAGTGT
This sequence comes from Myxococcaceae bacterium, assembly GCA_017881265.1. Lineage (GTDB taxonomy): Bacteria > Myxococcota > Myxococcia > Myxococcales > Myxococcaceae > JADGRA01. The sequence goes on from JADGRA010000056.1 coordinate 1,023, forward strand.
TCCACCATCCGCTTGCGCCCCGCCGCGCCCATGGCGGTGGCCCGCGCGTCATTGCGGCACAATTCCACCAGCGCCCGGCGCATGGCGTCCACGTCCCCCGGCGGCACGACGAAGCCGGTGACGCCATTCACCACCGACTCCGGCATGGCGGCGACGTCGGTGCAAATGGCGGGGACACCGCAGGACATGCCTTCCAAAAGACTCTGCCCCATCAGCTCCGGAATGTTCGTCTCATTCCCGTAGCGGTCCTTGTACAGGCTGGGCAGGACGATGCAGCGCGCGCGCCGGTAAATGTCCAGTAGCCGGGCGTCGTCGAAGTCGTGGTGAAACGTCACCTGCTTGCCGGACGCCAGCTGGTGCAGCAGCTTCACGTAGACAGGCGCGTAGGGCCTTCCGACAATGTCCATGGGCAAGTCCGGAGGCAGTGCCTCCAGCACGCGGTCAACCCCCTTGTGGGGAAGTAGCCGGCCCACGAAGAGGACGCCGCCCGTCCTGGCCACGGCGGGCAGCGGCGAGAACTTGTCCGTGTCCACCCCGGAAAAGATGACGCGCGCCCGCGCCAGGTTGGCGTGGCCGAAGATGCGCTTGCTGAATTCAGAAATATGCAGGTGGCCGTGGTACCAGCGGTCGGTGCTGACGTAGCTGGAGATGTCCCAGCCTCCGCCACCGAGGTCGGTGGAGAAGACTTTGCGGCCGGTCAGGCGACAAAGAAGGGCCGACACGCTCGAGACAAGCACGTGCTGCTGGTGGCAGTGCACCACGTCGGCGCGGAGGAGTTCCGGCACGACGCCGAGGCTGAAGGGGTTGAACTGGCTTCCGCGGACTTTCCAGGAGTTGGCAAGCACTCGCACGCGCAGTGGGCCAACGTGTTCCTCCCGGTCCCGGAGGCCGAAGCTGAGGAGGGTGGTGTCCACCCGGGCGGCCATGGTGCGGGCCAGTTCCCACGCGTAGCGCTCCGCGCCGCCGAGGATTCCCTCCTTTTCGTCGAACAGCGTTGGAACGACGTGCAAAACGCGCAAGACTGTTCTCCGTCGCCACAGAGAATACACTCGAGAAGACGTGGCGCAGCGGGATGCCGCGAGGAGGGGGGGACCGTTCATGCTGGAGCGAATCCCGGTCGCCTCCGTGGATGTGGGACTCGACGAGGAGCGCTACGTCCTCGACGCCCTCCGCAGTTCCTGGATTTCTTCCACCGGGCCCTACATCGACAAGATGGAACAGACGCTAGCGCAACAGACGGGCGCGCCCAGCGTCATCGCCGTGGCCAACGGCACGGTGGCCCTGCACCTGGCGCTTCTCGGCTTAGGCGTGCACGCCGGGGACGAAGTCCTGGTGCCCTCCCTGGCGTACGTCGCGGTGGCCAATGCCTGCCACTACGTCGGCGCGGAGCCCGTCTTCGTGGACGCAGACGCGTCCACCTGGTGCCTGGACCCGGCCCTGTGCGCAAAAGCCCTCACCCCGCGCACGCGCGGCATCATCGCCGTACACGTCTACGGCCACCCCGCGGACATGGACGCCCTGCGGGCCCTGGCGGACCAGCACGGGCTGTGGATTGTCGAGGACGCGGCCGAGGCGTTTGGGGCCCGCTACCGGGGTCGGCCCACGGGCGCGCTGGGCGACCTGGGGACGTACTCCTTCTTCGGGAACAAAATAGTCACCTGCGGCGAGGGCGGGGCCTTGACGCTGCGCAACCCTGCGCTCGAGCCGCACCTGCGCATGCTGCGCAACCACGGGATGGACCCGGCGCACCGCTACCACTTCCCCGTCACCGGCTACAATTACCGCATCACCAACGTGGCGTGCGCCCTCTTGTGCGCGCAGCTGGACCGGGCGGACGAGATTCTGGCGCAGCGGCGAAGACTGTTTGCCGAGTACCGCCAGCGGCTGCACACCCTGCCGGGGATTGCATTTCAGCCGGTGGCGCCGTGGGCCGAAGCGGCCCCGTGGATGTTCAACGTCCTGGTGGACGCCCCGGCGTACGGGCACACGGCGACCGAACTCGCGGCGCTCCTCGAAGCAGACGACATTGAAACGCGCCCCCTGTTTCCGCCGCTGCACCGCGAACCCCCCTTCTCTGCGCAGTGGCGCGCGCGGGGCGGCACGCTTCCAGTGGCCGAGCGGCTAGGGGACACAGGCCTCACGCTTCCCACCTTCAACCGGCTGACGGTGGACAACATCCAGCGGGTGACGGAGCGCATCTCCGCCCACCGCCGCTAGCGCTTCAGCAGAAAAGCACGTCGGTGTACGCCCCCGACTCGCCCAAGCGCTCGCGGAGCGAGTCCAGCGTCGCGGCGGTTGCCGGAAGCGCGCCCGTCTCAGGCCGGGACACGTCGAAGAGGCGCTGGTAGGCACGGGCGACGTCGCGGAAGGCCTCGAAGCTGCCCGTCCGCGCCATGAGGTACGGGCAGAACTCGGCCAGCACCGGCACGCCTCTCTCCACGGCCCGGGCGGCGCCCTGGAGGATGGGCCCCTCATAGCCTTGCGCCTCCATCCAAACCAGAGTGGTGCGGGGGTCGACGTCCGGCACCACGTCGTCGAAGCGCCGCGCGGGGACGAGGATGGTCCTTCGCGACGCCTCACCGTAAAGGCCTTCCGCGCTGCTGACGCTGACGCGGTGGTCCCCGGAGTTGTCCGGAGACAGTTCCAAGCGCAGGGTGGCGTCGGTCTCGGCTCCCAGGGCCAGGTTGTGGGCCACAACGCGGTCGGCCACCCCGTTCAGGTGGAGGTTGGCCTGCAGCAGCCGGAAGTTGCGCGGCTCCGGTTCAATGGCGATGGCCTTCCGCGCCAGTCCGCGCTTGACGGCGGGGATGCACACAATCCCGATGTTGGCCCCCACGTCGACGAAGTTCTCCAGCCGGAAGCCCGGTCCGAGCAGCTGGAGGGCCCGGTACAGCCGGGGGAGGAAGACGTTGCCTTCGGTGTAGAGCAGCCGGGAGATGACCTGGTCCGACGTCACCACGACGAAGGCCTCCTGGCCGTCCGTTGCCACCGTGTACTCCTGCTCGGGAGCCAAAAGCCCGAAGAGGAGGCGGCGCAAGGCAAGCGCGTCCTCGGCCTTCAGGGCTTGAAGGCCCCGTCCAAGCCGGGCCTCGGTGTCTGTCACGAGGCGCACTCGCCTCGTCAGGGCGGAAGTCTTTTCCCGAAGGGGGCGACGGCTCCACCGGGCCAGCCGCCACAAGAAACCCGTGGAAGAGCTTTTCTTCAAAATGTGTCGCCGGCTTCAGGCCCTGGCCTTGAGGGCGTGGCGCAGGACAAGGGTGGTGAGGAGGGCGGCGAGGATGAGGAGGCCGGCGGCGGCCAGCGCGCTGCGCCAGATGATGCGGCTGGCGAGCTCATCGGCGTCGAGACGCACCTGCTTGCGAAGGGCATCCATTTCTTGCATCAGCGCCGCGCGCTGCCTGTCCACGTCAGCCATGACGGTGCGCCGCTCCATGTCCACCGCAGCCAGGGCCGCCTCCCGCTCGCTCGTCACGTAGGTCTGCGCTTCCTTCCGCAGCGCGTCGACGGTGGCCATGGCCGCCAAGCGTTCCTTGCGCACCGTCCCCAGCGCCGCCTGGACGGCCTCTGGCGAGAGGAACTGATTCATCCGGTCGGTGAATTTCTGGACGGACGCGAAGGTCGTCAGCACCTGCTGGGCCTCGCCCTGGTCTTTCATTTCGTACGCCATCAATTCCCCCTGCCAGCGCGCGGCCTTGGGCAGGTAGGCAGCGTAGACGTCGAGCCGGGCGGCGATGTCACTCACGGTGGCCGGGATGTTGCCCACCGCTTCAAACACACTGACGTCCGAGCCGCCGGCTGCCATCTCCGCAAGGTGGGTGAGGATGGAGTCCCGCGACGAGAGGGGCCCGGTGAGGGGATGGGCTGCCGCCCACTTCTCGACGGCGGCCTGCGCCTTCTCGAAGCCCTCCGGCGACTTGGCCAGGTGTTTGGCCGTCCTGTAAATGGACGCGCGCACGTTGTGGCTCGCGTCGATGGCGATGGACTGCAGCGGGACGAACAGGTCCTTGCCTGCACCGACGGACAGAAACTGGTCGACCTGGATGGCCAGCACCCAGCTGTCGAGGAAGGCGGCCAGGGGGTCGGCGTTGAAGAGAGCCTCATACAAGGCCGGAACAAGCTCGATTTTCCACAAAAGCGCCCGTCGGCGAAGGCCCGCGTCCTGCGTCTGTGCAGCCATTGTGTCCGCTGCCCCCTCGATGGTGCCCGGCAGGCGAATGGCCAGCGCCATCTGGGTCGCCCGCAGCTCCTCGGTGCTCACCTTGGCACCCGTCACCTGCATGAGCGACGTCTGCGAGCCCCCCTGGGAAACGCTGGTGCATGCGGAGGCGAGCAGGCCGCACAGCGCGAGTACCGCCCCGCGGTGGCCCGCTTCGACCAGACTTGGACAGCGTCGAAGTGTCCGCATCGACAGGGGCTCCCGGTGACAACAGCTGCACTTCTCCCAAACCGTTGACTACCAGGCCCTCTCCCCCTGGGACACCCCGGAATTGAGTCTTGCCGGTGGAGACCGTGCGCCCCGGCACGCCGCCTGGTAGAGGGAAAACCGCCATGCCCCCGCCCACCGCCTCGCAGCTGCCCGCCCCTGGCACCAAGGACGTTGTGGCCGACCGCCGCTTCTTCGCCTTCAACGCGGTGGTGTCCGCCGCGGCGCTGTCGCTTCTCACCTACCTGTTGGTGCTGCGGCACGGTGGCGTCACCACCGGGGCGGACGTCTCCTTCCTGCCTGGGGTGAATGCCTCCCTGAATGCCCTTGCCGCGACGTTGCTACTGGCGGGCTACGTGGCCATCCGCCGCCGCAACTGGCGCGTGCACCGCCTCTTCATGGTGGCCGCCTTTGCCGCCTCGTCCCTCTTCCTCGTCAGCTACCTCGTCTACCACGCGGTGCACGGGGACACGCGCTACGCCGGGACGGGGGCGCTGCGCACGCTGTACTTGTGCGTGCTGGCCTCGCACGTGGTGCTGTCGGCCACGGTGGTGCCGTTGGCCCTCACCGCCTTCTGGTTTGCCTTCCGGCGCCAGTTTGCACGCCACACCCGCGTCACCCGCGTGCTGTGGCCCATCTGGCTGTACGTCAGCGTCACTGGCGTCGCCATCTACTTCCTCTTGCGGTCGAGTTACGGCGGCTGACAAGGGGGCACCGCGCGGCCGCAGACCGCCGCGACGGCAGAGGCCTTCCGTGGCAGCCCGCGCCGGCCGCTCACGCCCGGATGTAGGCGTACCCCTTGACCTCCCAGGCCATGATGGTGACGAAGCTGTTGGCCACCACCTTGATGGGCGGGACCACGTTTTCCGCCTTGGTGCCCATGTGGCGGATGGCGACCGCGCACTGTTCCAGGCTCTCGACGCCGGGCGACTTCGCCATCTGCGCCAGAAGCGCGGTGATTTGGCCAACGAAGGGGCGGTTCTCCGGCTTCACCTTCTCCATGTCACTCTGGACCAGCAGTGTGGCTGGGCCGCGGAAGGACAGCACGAAGCGGGGCGTCACCCCCTGCTTCAGGAGGTCCTGCCGCGTCTCCTCAATCGACTCAATCCGGACCAGCAGCGCCTTTCCGTCGCCCTCGGTGATGTCGAAGACGATTTTCCCCTCCTTCAGTCCGGCGAGCAGGGAGGCATCCCCGCCAGGGGCCGCGGAGGCGGCAGAGGCGAACAGCGAGAGGACGACGACGGCGAACGGCAGCAAGGCAGCGCGGACGGCATTCATCGGCAATCCCCCGGGAAATGGGAAAAGGCCATCAGTAGCGCTTCCGCTGGGGAAGCGCCAAACCCCTCTCCGACGCCGTGCGGCAACCGGGCCCTTCGGTTTCAACCTGCGCCGCTTGTCGGCTGCTGCGGGACCTTCTACCGTCCGGGGCCGCCCGAGCTCCGACCAAGCGTCGGAGGTCAGGGCGTCCAAACTTGAGGGAGGGTCGCCATGGAAATGACGAGAGGTAGTTTCCTGCGTCACGCGCTCGCCGCTGCCGGCGCGGTGGCACTGACCAGTAGCAGGGCGAGTGCAGCCGACGCGCCGACGGCGAAGCCGGCTGCGACGCCGCCTCCGCCGCCTCCGCCGTCGGCGGTGCACTTCCCGGTGCTTAAGCCGACCGACTACGACTCGAAGAAGATGTGGGCGGACCTGAACATCAAGAAGCCGCACAAGTTGGTGTACCAGTCGGTGGAGCCCAAACTCATCATCCCGGGCCTGGCCAGCCTCTACATCCACATGCAGAACAGCCTGAATGCCGGCGAGTTTTCCTTCGGCTGGGGCAAGGGCAACATCGCCATCGCGGCGGTGCTTTACGGGCCGTCCATCATCCTGTCGCTGAATGACGCGATGTGGGCCAAGTACCCCTTCGGCGCCTCCTTCGCCATGAAGGATGCGAAGGGCAACCCGGAGACGGCCAACGTCTATTACAAGGCACAGACGTCGATGAGCTTCGACGGCGACCCTGGCGCTGGTGGCAACGTCTACCAGGACTGGAGCGCCGAGGCCTGCCTGAAGCGCGGGGCGGTGTTCATGGTGTGCCACAACGCGCTGACCGCCTTCGCCGGGATGATGGCGATGGGGATGGGCGTGGACCCCAAGGCGACGCTGGCGGAGTGGAAGGCCAACATGCTGCCAGGCTTCATGATTGTCCCGGCGGGCGTGGGCGCGCTGCAGGCGGCCATGGACAGCGGCTGGAAGATGATGCCGCTGATTTGAGCAGTGGCGGCGCAGCCGGGCGGCGCCGCCCCCGGGGCGCCGCGCTGCTGGCGGGGGCCCTGGCGGCCCTCTGCGCCGCGCCGGCCCTGGTCCGCGGGGAGGGGGACGCTGGCCCGGGCCCGCCGCCGGATGCGCGGCTGGTGCCAGCCTCGGCGCCCATCGGCGAGGTCGACGCCCGGGTGCGCGACCCGGAACACGATGTGCTGCCGGCCGACCCGGCCTTGGCGGAGGACATCCGGCGCGGCTACCTGCTGTTCCTCGACACGCGCAAGCTCGCGCCGGGCAGCGTGGGAAGCGCGCTCTCCTGCGGGAACTGCCACCTCAACGCCGGGCAGAAGGAGGGCGCCCTGCCGCTGGTGGGCATCGCCGCCGTCTTTCCGGAGTACAACCGCCGGTCCGGGCGCCCCTTCACCCTGGAAGACCGGGTGGTCGGTTGCTTCCTGCGCAGCTTGAACGCCACAGTCCTGCGCACGGGCGCCAGCGAGAACCACGAGAACCGCACTCCCCACCCCGACGCCTCCGCGCCCGAAGTGCGGGCCCTCGCCGCCTACTTGCGCTGGCTCTCCGACGGGGTGACTGCAGAGGAGACGCGCGCCTGGCGCGGCTGGCACATCCCCAAGGAACGACTCATCCCGGTCAGCCGGCTGGACCCGCGCCGGGGCCGCCGCCTCTACCGGGACAAGTGCACCAACTGCCACGGGACCGACGGGCAGGGCGTCGACATCGGTGGAATTAAACCCGGGCCCCTGTGGGGCCCGCAGTCCTGGAACGACGGCGCCGGGGCGGCCCGTATTTACGCGCTTGCCAGCTACCTCCGCCACGCCATGCCCTACAACACGCCCGGTTCGCTTAGCGACGAGGAGGCGCAGCAGCTGGCGGCCTACATCGACAGCAAGCCGCGCCCGGTCTTCCCGGCCAAGCGCTTCGACTACCAAGTCGAGAAGCGGCCGGAGGACGCCGTCTATTACAAATAGACGCCGGGCGGCCGGCCCTCAGCCAGCCTTCCGGCCCGGCTCGGTCGGCAGCCAGGCCACGGCGGTGAGGAAGACGGCGCCCAGCAGCACCGCCACCACCAGCGCCGGCAGGTGCAGCACGCCGGCCAAGGTTAACTTTCCCAAGTCCATCACCTTCACCACCGGGGCCAGCAGCGCGTCGAAGAAGAGGGTGAAGACGAGCGCGCCGAAGATGCCGCCCAGAAGCGCAAACAGGGCGTCCTTGCGCCCCTCGCCAAGGCCGACGACGCAGGTGCCGGGGCAGAAGCCGCCGACGGCGAAGCCGACGCCGAAGACGAGGCCGCCCCCCAGCACACCGAGGACGTAGGCCGGCCGGATGTCGAAGTGCATGGGCAGCCAGAGACCGGCGAGGTACACCACCATGGTGCCGACGGCGATGGTGGTGGCCATGAACTTGATGATGGAGAGGTTCTCCAGCCGCAAGTTGCGGGCGATGAGCGCGGGGCTGGAGGCGCCGACGCGCTGAAGCAGCACGCCCATCGCCAGTCCGACCAGGAGCGCGGAGAGCTGGTCCATGGTTAGCGCCCCCCCTTCTGCAGCAGCCGGGCGGTGAAGATGCCCGAGGCGAAGACACCGGCACCGAAGATGAGGCCACTTACCGACAGCTGGGTGATGCCGGAAATAATATGCCCGCTGGTGCAGCCGCCGGCGAGGCGGGCGCCAAAAATAATCAGGACGCCGCCGAGGAAGGCGTCGCGGTACCGCGCGGCGGTGCTGGTCTCCCCTGAGTGGATGAATTCCACCCTTGGGGCGCGCTGGGGCGAGAAGCGGGACGCTAGAAAGCCGCCAATCAACAGGCCCAGCACCAGGAATGTCTCGGGCTTGGCGAACCCACCCATTTTGACCAGGTAGGTGTTGGCCCCCGCATAGCCGGGGGCGAGCTGCCGCAGCAGCGCGCCGATGAAGCGCGGGTAGGTGCCGGAGACACCGATGGGGCCCCAGAGCGCGATGGAGGCCGCACTCACCAGGCCGAAGACGGCGCCCAGCACCGCCCAACGAGGGAGTGCGCGGGCGGCGCGGACCTCTCCGGCCGTCATGACGGATTCAGGGATTGCAGCCATTTGGAAAACCCCCTTGCAGCACCGCGCAGTAAACCCGAATTGCGCGCCGGTTGCCTCTAGCGGCCACCCCGTGCGCCGGCAAGGGAAGCTTTGGGGAGCGGAGGCCGCCCCCGGCCCGGCCCTCCGTCACGACGGACTCACTTGGGCGGAACGACGGTGCTTTTGCTGCCATCCCGAAGCGACGCGTAGTGGGGGGACATGATTTCCACGCCCGCGGCGTCGAAGGCGTCGCGGATGGCCTTGTGCAGTTCAGCGTAAGTGTCGTCCAGCACTTCGGCGTGGTCCGTGGCGGCGTTCAATTCATAGGTGACATAGAAGTCGTCGAGACTCTTCTGCCAGACGAAGGGCTCGGGCGTCTTGAGGATGCGGGTCGTGGCGTTGGCCGCGGACAACAGCAGCCCATGCACCTGTCGCCAGGGGGCGTCGTAGCCGATGGTGACGCTGGTGTGTAGAAGCAAGCCCTTGCCCCGCACGGCGGCCGTGTAATTCATGATGTGCGTCCCCATGA
>JADGRA010000057.1 GCA_017881265.1 Myxococcaceae bacterium
CCGCCCGTGGCGAGCTGGCTCACCACCGAGATTTGTCGCTCCCGGTTCTCGTGCTCAATGAGGCTGGGGCCGTCCTGGACGGAAACCTGGGCCACATCCGACAGCCGGTGCGTGCCGGCGGGGGTGAAGAGCTCGATGTCGGCGATGCGCTCCGGCGAGCTGCGGTCCTGCTCCCGGAGTCGGACGCGGATGTCGGTCTCGTCCTTGCCCTGCCGGAGCTTGGCGGCCACCTCGCCGTTGAGGGCCAGGCGCAGCTGTTGCCCCAGGGGCCCGGCCTGCAGCCCCAGGTCGGTGGCGCGGGTGCGGTCCACCGCCACCTGAAGCTCGGGCTTCGGCGGGTTGGCCTGCACCTTCACGTCGGCGGTCCCTGGCAATGATTTCAGCGTCCTGGCGACGAAGTCGCCCATCTCGGCCAGGCGCTGCATGTCCGGGCCGGTGAGGATGACGATGATGGGCGGGTAGTCCCCCAGCCCTTCGAGGGTCGGCGGGTCGCCGACGGTGGAACGGGTCGCCGGCAAGGCCGCCAGCAGCCGGCGTGCCTCGTCCTTGAGCGCGAGAATGCCCCGACGGCGCTCGCGCTTGGGAAGCAGCAGCACGCGCAACCGGGCCTTGTTGACCTCGCCCTGGGGCCCGACCACCGCGTAAATGTCGGTGACTTCCTTCACCGTGCGCAGGGCCCGCTCGGCCTCGGCCGTCCGCTGCAGGGTGAGGGCGAGGCTGGACTGGTCGGGGAGTTCCAGGTTGACGATGAATTGGCTGCGGTCCTCCACCGCGAGGAACTCCGAGCCGAGAAAGACGCTGGAGGCGAGCAGCGACAGCACCAGCAGGGCCACCGCGCCGGCGGCGGTGAGCGCCTTGTGGGCCAGCACCCAGGCGAGCGTCCGGGTGTAGGCGCGTTCGGCGGCCTCGAAGCCCGCCCGGAGCCGGCGCACCAGGGCGCTGTCGGCCTGCGCCTCGCCGGGCCGGCGCGCCCGCACCAGGCGGGCCGACAGCATCGGGTCGAGGGTGAAGGAGATGAACAGGGAGATGAGCACCGCCGCGCTGATGGTGATGCCGAACTGGCGAAAGAATTTCCCGACGATGCCTGACATGAAGGCCACCGGGACGAAGACCGCGACCAGCGTGAGGGTGGTGGCGAGCACTGCCAGGCCCACGTCCTTGGTGCCCTGGGAGGCTGCCTGCCTCGGCTCCTCGCCGCGTTCCAGACGGTGGGTGATGGCCTCACGCACCACCACCGCGTCGTCAATCAAAAGCCCGATGGCCAGCGAAAGGGCGAGCAGCGTCATCTGGTTGAGCGTGAAGCCCAGCACGTACATGACGAAGAAGGTGCCCACCACCGAGGTGGGGAGCGCCAGCGAGGAGATGAAGGTGCCGCGCGGGTCGAGCAGGAAGACGAGGATGATGAGCACCGCCATCAGCCCGCCGAAGATGATGGCCACCCACACCTCGTGGGCGTTCTCGCGGATGAGCTCCGACTGGTCGATGAGCAGCGTCGTGGAAAACCCATGCCCCAGCTCTGGCGTCAGCCGGGCGAGCTGGCGCTTGGCCTGGTCGGACACCTCGACCGTGTTGGCGCCGGGCTGCTTCACCACCTCGAAGATGATGGCGTCCTTGCCGTTGAGGCGAGCGACGGTGCGCCGCTCTGCGACGCCGTCGGTGACCCGGGCCACCTCCGAGAGGCGCACCTGGGTGCCGCTCTTGCCCACCACCAGGGGCAGCTGGCGCAGCTGCTCCACGTCGGTGAATTCTCCGAGCGACCGCACGGCCAGCTCGGTGGGACCGAGCTGCAGATGGCCCGCGGGGACATTCATGTTTTCCCGGGCAATCCGCTCGGCCACCTCGAGCGGGGAGATGCCGGCCGCCCGGGCTCGCTCGAGGTCCAGGTCGACCGCAACTTCCCGCACGTCCCCGCCGGTGACGCTGACCTGGGCGACGCCCTGCAGCTGCTGGAGCGAGGGCTGGACCCGGTCCTCCACCAGCTTGCGCAGGGCCTGGCTCGGCAAATCGCCGCTGACGGCGTAGGTGAGGACGGGCTGGGCCGACAGGTCCACCCGGCTTACGGTGGGAATGTCCGCGTCCTTCGGCAGAAGCGACACCACCCCGGACACCTTCTCGCGCACCTCCTGGGTGGCGCGGTCAATGTTCTCCGCGAGGTTGAAGGTCACCACCACCTGGCCGGCGTTCTCCCGGCTGAAGCTGTGGATTTTGTCGACGCCGCTGATGCCGGCGATGGCGTCCTCGATGGGCTTCACCACCTGGGTTTCCACCTCGCCCGGACCGGCACCCTTGTAGACGCCCGTCACCACCACCACCGGGAGGGAGACGTCCGGGTAGAGGTCCGTCCCCAGCCGCTGCAGCCCCATCAGCCCGAGCACCAACAGGCCGAGGGCCATCATCCCGGTGAAGACGGGCCGCCCGATGGCCACGTCGCTGAGCGACATGGGCTAGTGGCCCCTGGTGGTGCCGGCGACGGGCGGCGTGGAAGTGGCCTGCACGTGGGCCCCCTCGACGAGGTCCACCGAGGGCGAATCCACCACCTGGGTGAGGGGTCGCTCGGCCCGCACCACCACCGACGTAGGGCCGCGGTCGAGCACCTGCACCGGCACCCGGGCCACGACGCCGTCCGCGTCGACGACGAAGACGTGGTCTCCACCCGCGGAGGCCAGCGCCGTGGCTGGCAGCTGGGTGGCGGCCTGCGCTGCCCCGAGGCTGAGCTCCGCCCGCACCAGGGTGTGGGCGGTGAAGCGGCTGTCGGCGTTGGGCACCTGCAGCTCCACCGGGACGCGGCGCGTGGCACCGTCCGCCGACGGAAGGATGACCCACACCGTCGCCTCGTCGGTGCTGGCGGCCGAGCTGACCGCGGACACGTGGACGCGCGTCCCCGGGGCGAGGGCAGCGCGTGCCGTCTCCGCGACGGTGAGGTGCAGGGTGAGCGGGTCGAGCTGCTCGAGGGTGAAGAGGGGGGTGGTGAGGCTGGAGACGATGGCGCCGGGCTGGTCCGGCGCCTCCACCACCACACCAGCGAAGGGCGCCCGGAGGCTGTGGCGTGCGCGCCGCGCCCGTAACTCGGCCACCTGGGCACGCGCCAGGGCGACCTGCGCTTCGGCGTTGCGGGCGTTGGAGGTGACGGCCTGTCCCTGCTGCTCCGAGACGGCGCCCCCGGCCTTCAGCTTCTCGGTGCGCTGGGCCACATCGCGGGCGGTCTCGGCCTGGGAGTGGGCCCCCTGAAGCGCTGCGTCGGCCTGCTGCAGCTGCGCGTCGACCAGGTCGGTGGCGAGCTCGGCGAGGAGGTCCCCCTCCTGCACGCGCTGGCCCTTGTGTGCCACCACCCGGGCCAGCCGGCCCGTCACCTCGAAGCCCAGCTGGACGCGCTTGGAGGGTTCCAGCGTCCCCGTCACCTCGTCGCGCGGCGACATCGTCACCGGCTGGGCCACGCACAGCTGCACCTGCGCCAGGGGCGCCGGCCGGGGCGCCTCCCTCCGGTGCTGCGTCTTCAGCGACAAGAGCACCAGGACGAGGAGTCCCACGGTGCCGCCCACGCCGAGGCCCCACGCCAGGGTGGGCTTCATGGCGTCCTCCGCCGCTTCGCCGGCCGGCGGGGGGCGGCCGTGCGGCCCCCGACGGGCCGTCCGCAGCGGGTGGGGGCGCCCCTGCGGGCGTGGGCCAGGCCGGGCGCGCCGCGGGACGCCAGGGCTCCGCCGTGGATGAGGCGCTGCAGCGTGCTGGCCCAGGCCTCGAGGTCGGGCCGCTCCGCCAGGCGGGAGAGGCGCTTGCCCACGAGGAAGTAGGCCCCCACCGCGAGCTCGGCGAAGAGCTCCGCCTCCACGTCTCCGCGGCCCGCGCCGCTGCGCTGCATGGCCTGGAATTCGGCCCGTGCCCGGGCGACCTCCTCCTCGAGGAACGTCCACACCAGGCCCTCGAAGGCCGTGCCGGCGCAGCCGCGGATGAGCACGTCCAGGGTGTCGCGGTGCTCCCACATCATCTGCAGCGCCTGCTGGTCGAACTCCGTCTCCAGCGCCAGGTAGCGCCGGTAGCGGGGCGTGCGCAGCTCGACGTCCCGGGCCGTCAGGCGCCCGCGCTCGGCCCCCACCTCCTCCAGCCCCACCGTGCGCGCGCTGTGCAGCGCCCGCATGGCGGAGGCCAGCGCCTGCACCACCTCGTCGAAGAGGGCTTCCTTGGAGGCGAAGTGCAGGTAGAAAGCCCCCTTGGAGAGGCCACAGGCGGCGGTGATGTCCTCGATGCGGGCCCCCCGGAGACCCTTCTTGACGAATTCGGCGCGCGCCGCGGCCACCAGCGCGCTGTGGGCCTTCGGGTCGGCGGGGCGGGACATGACAACGCCGTTACTAAACCGTCGGTCAGAAATTGGCAAGAATGGCTGAACGGCCGGTCAACAACCCGCAGGGCGGTGCGGTCCGGGACCTTCCCGGCTGGGGCTGGGCGCTGCTGGCCGTCGGGGTGGCGCGGGCGTGCCTGCTGCCGGTCTTCGAATTGGTGCCGCAGGAGGCCTACTACGCCTACTACGCCGGCCATCCGGCGCTGTCCTACTTCGACCATCCGCCGCTTCTGGCCTGGTCGCTGGCCGCGGCCTTCGGCCTCTTCGGCCACCATGCCCTCGTCCTGCGCGCGGTGCCTTTCCTCTTCACCCTCCTCAGCCAAGCCGGCTTCCTGCTGCTGGCTCGGCGCCTGGTGCCGGGCGGGGTGGGCCGGGCGGTCCTGCTGTTCTGCACCACCGGCGCAGTGACGCTGCTGTCGCTGGTGGCGCTTCCCGACGCGCCGCTGGTGTGCGCCTGGACACTGGCGCTTCTGACACTTTCGGCCGCCCTCTTCGACGGCTCGCGGTGGGCGTGGCTGCTCTCCGGCGTCTTCATGGGGCTCGCCTTCGACGCCAAGTACACCGGGGCGGCGCTGTGGCTCGGGCTGGTGCTGTTTCTTCTGGCCTCGCCTTCTCACCGGCGTCTGTGGCGCACGCCCTGGCCCTACCTCGCGCTCGGGGTGGCGCAGCTGGTGGCCCTGCCCGTGTACGTCTGGAATGCCCAGCACGGCTGGGCGTCCTTCCTCTTCCAGACGGCCGGCCGGGCCCAGTCGGCGTCGGGCTTCGGCCTGCGCCACCTGCTCGGCCTCACCGGCACGCAGGCGGTGCTTCTGCTGCCCCCCCTCTTCCTCGCCCTGGTGGCCACACTGGCCCGGGGCCTAAAGGCGCTGCGCCGCCGTGGCCTCTCGCCCGAGGAACTCTTCCTCGCTGCCTTCTGCCTGCCGGTGCTGCTGGCCGGGGCGCTGCTCAGCACCGTCGTGCTGGTGAAGCCGAACTGGCTACTGCCGGCGTACGTGGCTGGGGTGCTGTGGGTGGCAAGGCACAGCGGCCAGCGGCTGGTGCGCTGGAACGTCCTGGTCAGTGCGGGCTTCCACGCCCTCTTCCTGGTGGAGCTGCTGTTCTACCCGGTGGTGTTGCGCACCGACGACACCTGGGTGGGCTGGACGTCCCTCGCTAGCCAGGTGCAGGCGCGCGTCCGCCCGGGCGAATTCGTCTTCTCCGCGGATGACTACAAGACGACGGCGGAGCTTCTCTTCTACTCGGACCTCGAGGTGTACGGACGCAACGTCCTCGGCGAGCGTGCCCTGCAGTTTGACTATGGGGGACCGGACCCGCGTGGACTTGTGGGCCGGGATGCCCTTTTCGTCGACTCGGCGCCCAACGACCCGGAGGGACGGGAGGGGCCCGGGGCGCCGCCTCCGCGGCTACGCCAGGCCTTCCAGACGGTGCAGGCCGAGCCGTGGCTGCGCATCACCCTGCACGGCCGGCCGGTGCGTGCCTTCCGGGTGTGGCGCTGCCTCGGCTACCTGGGCCCGCCCGAGCGGTGAGGCGGCGGCTGGCCGGGGGACACCGCCGGCCAGGGCGCGGGCTCGGCGTCCTCGGGGTTACTTTCATCGACGCCGTGGGCGAATTCCGTGTGCCCGCTCGTCTCCAGGAAGGGGCCGCCTTCCTCCTCCGGGCGCTCGCTCTCGTAGTGCTCCTCCGGGTCCTCCCCGCTGGTGGCGCTGAGGACGAAGCTTTCCCCGAGTTCCTCGGCCAACTCATCGGTGGCGTGGCGCGCGTCGAGGAAGAAGGCCTGCGTTTGCTCCGGTCGGCCGGGATGCTTCTGGCGGAGACCGACCTCGGGCGCCGTCCTCGGCTTCCGCG
Source organism: Myxococcaceae bacterium (assembly GCA_017881265.1). Lineage (GTDB taxonomy): Bacteria > Myxococcota > Myxococcia > Myxococcales > Myxococcaceae > JADGRA01. The sequence goes on from JADGRA010000057.1 coordinate 6,179, forward strand.
TCTTTATCCTCGTCTTCTTCTTCGGCCCCGCCGCGGCCGCCGGCCGCGGGGCGGCGCGCATCTTCGGGACGGCAGACTTGCTCACCTTGCGTGCGGGGACGCTCTTGCGCGGGTGCGCCTTTCGTTTGGTGGCCATGGCAACTGTCTCCTTCACCCCGGGCCGGGGGAGGGGAGTCTAGGCGACAACCGGGGTGAGGTGCCCACAGCATCACTCCTGTGGGTACATGCGGCGCCCGGCATTCCCTCGCCTTCGGCCGACGTCTTCGTGTCTGATGACGGGCCGGACGTGATGGGCGAACGCGAGCTGCTGCGGGCGGGAACACGGGACGTGTTGCGTGTGCTTCTCGTCGAGGATTCCGAGGCGGACGCCGCCCTCATCGTCCACGCGCTTTCCGCGGAGGGTCGCCTCATCCGCCCCGAGCGCGTGGACACGCCGGAGGGCTTCTCGGGGGCGCTGCGCGGCAATACGCCGTGGGACGTCATCGTCTCAGACCACCGGATGCCGAGGTTCTCGGCCGTCGAGGCGCTCAGGATTCTGCAGAGCACGGGACGTGACATCCCGTTCTTGATTGTGAGCGGCGCCATCGCCGAGCACGACGCCGTCGCGGCGATGAAGGCCGGGGCAAACGACTACTTGATGAAGGACAACCTGGCCCGCCTGGGGCCGGCCGTGGAGCGCGAATGCGGGGAGGCCGCGCAACGCGCGGGCCGTCGCCGCGCGGACTCGGCGCTGCGGCGTAGCGAGGCCGAGCTCCGGGCGGTGATGGCGCACGTGCCGGATGGGTTGCTCACCGTGTCGCCGGCCGGGGCGCTGGTCTCGATGAACGCCGCGGCGGAGCGGATTTTCGGCGTGCGCGCCGAGGAGGTGCTGGGGCGACCGGCGGAGGACTTCCTGCCACCGGGCTTTGCCTCCTCGGTCGGGCAGGGGTCCCTCGAGTGCGAAGCGCGCCGGGCGGACGGTTCCTTGCTTCAGCTGGAGGTGTCGGTGGCCGAGGTCCCCGACAACGACCCGAGCTTGGTGGTGACGGTGCGGGACGTCACGGACCGCCGCCGCCTCGAAGCCGAGGTGCAACGCACTCAGAAGATGGACACCGTCGGCATGCTGGCCGGCGGTGTGGCGCACGACTTCAACAACGTCCTCACCGGCATCCAGAGTGCCGCCGCGATGGCTCGCCTAGAGCTTCCGAGGGAGCACGCCGCCGAGGGCGACCTGGCCGAAATCGAGCGGCAGTGCCAGCGCGCCGCGGCCCTGGTGCGCCAGCTGCTCGCCTTCGCGCGAAAGCAGCCGCTCGCCCGACGCACCCTCAGCGTCAACGAGGTGGTGCTCGACGTGGAGAGCCTGCTGCGAAGGGTCATTGGCGAGCACGTCCGCTTCGCGGTGGAGCTGCAGCCGGACGTGTGGAGCATCAGCGGCGACAGCGCGCAGCTGGAGCAGGTGCTGATGAACCTGTGCATCAACGCCCGCGACGCGATGCCCGAGGGCGGCCGCCTCACCGTGCGCACCGGGAACCTCACTGCCGGTTCGGAGCTCGCCGCGCGGGCCCGCAGCGTCCCCGGCAAGCGCTACGTGATGCTCTCCGTGCAGGACAGCGGCACCGGCATCCATCCGAGGACGCTGGAGCGCATTTTCGAGCCTTTCTTCACCACCAAGGCGCCCGGGCGCGGGACCGGCCTCGGCCTGGCCGTGGTGCACGGCATCGTCCGGCAGCACGATGGGATTATCGACGTGGACAGCGCCCCCGGCTCGGGCAGCACCTTCTCCGTCCTGCTGCCGGCGGTGGAGGCCGACGCCGTCGCCGTGCCGGCGCTCAGCGGCGTCGCCACCCAGCCCGGCTCCGGCACCCTGCTGGTGGTGGAGGACGACGCCAGCGTCCGGCTGGGCATGGTGCGGATGCTGGAGCACGCTGGCTACCGCGTCCTCGCCGCGGCGGACGGCGAGGCGGCGCTGGGAATCCTCGAGCAGGGGCAGGTGGATTTGGTGCTGCTGGACGCGGTGCTGCCTGGCCTGTCCGCACTGGACACCTACCGCGGCGTGCTGAGCCGACGGCCGGGCACCCCGGTGCTGCTGGTGAGCGGCTACAGCGAGGCGATGCTCGACGCCACGCTGCGCCGCGAGCTCGCCGGGCAATTCCTGCAGAAGCCCTTCAGCCTCGAGGGGCTGGCAGGGCGCGTGCGCGTCATGCTGGCCCCGGTGGGGGCGCGGGTGGGTTCGGGCTAGCCTTCACGGCGCTCGGCACGTCGGGCAACTGGATGCCGGCGGCCGGGAACTCGTGCTGGAGGGCGTTGAGCAGGGCGCGCTGCGCCTCGGAGGGCGACTGCTGCTGGATGCGCGTCACCTCCTGTCGGCCATGGTCGAGGTCGCCGGCGGACAGGTGGGCCCGCGCCGCCCAGGCCAGCAGCGTGAGGTCGTCCGGCTGAATCTGCAACGCCTGGGCGAAATGGCCCGCGGCGACGGAGAAGTCCCGGTCGTGGAAGGAGAGCATGCCCTGGGCGAAGCTGAAGGCTGGGTCGCGCTTGGCCACCTGCTGGCCGGCGGCCCGCCAGAGCTTCACCAGGTCCGGAAGCCCACTGGCCGCGGCGGCGGACACCGCGTTGCTGTACAGGGGGACGAAGCCCGGGAAGCGCTCGATGGCCTGCCCGTACAGCTCGGTCGCCTCCTGCATCCGGTGCTCACGCATCAGGATGATGCCGAGGTTGTTGTAGACCTCCGGGACCTCCGGCGCGTGCTCCAGAAGGTACGTCAGGAGCCGATCGGCTTCCGCCAGGCGGTCCTGGAGCAGGAACTCGACGGCCCGGTTGCTGTGAAAGAGCACGAAGGCCGTCTCGTCGTCGATGGGGGTGTAGAGGGAGAAGCGCCACTCGGAGGTGTGGGTGGCCGTGTAATCCACCACCATGGCGTTCTCCCCCCAGGTGTCCGCGCCATGGGCGACGGCGATGTGCGAGGAGGTGAAGAAGCGGCCGCGGTCCTCCCAATAGATGGGTAGCTCCGTGATGCGCACGAAGTGCACCTCGATCCCCGCGCTCCGGGCGGCGGCCACGTAGAGCATCGCGTAGCTCATGCAGTCCCCCTCGCGGGCCTCGAAAGCAGCCTGGGCGTTGAGGGTGCGCGTGTGCGCGTAGCGGAAGCCGAGCCCGTCCCGGTCGACCAGGTAGCGGACGAGCGAGTGCATCCGGCTGCGCTCGGAGTCGCCCACCGAGGCCTTCTTGCCGAGGTAGGCCTGGGTGGAGGGGCTGAGTTGAAGCGGGTCCTCCAGGGGAAGCCCGAGCGCGATGCCGTCCCGCAGCCACTCGGGCCCGTTCGCCGGGGACGTCTTCTTCGCCGAGCCTGGCGTCGCGCAGCCGGTCATGGCCAGCACCAGCGCACCACCCAGACACAGGCGCATTCGCAAGAAAAGCGGCGCCATCAGCGACCTCCTGCCAGGGGCCCCGTCCCCTCGTGGGGAACCCCTCCACCGAGCCTACTCCCCTCCAGCGGAAAAGGCAGGCGGGCGGCGTTGACTTCCAAGGGGGCTGTCAGTACAAGCCCGCGCCTCGCGCAAGCGGGGGAGCGTAGCTCAATTGGCAGAGCAATGGACTCTTAATCCATAGGTTGTGGGTTCGATTCCCTCCGCTCTCATTCACCGGCGGCATGGCTCTCTCACAGCGGGACGGGGGGCGTGCCGCCGGTTTGCGCTTCCCAGGCCCGGCCCGACACGCTTCCACCGGCGCGCAGCGAGGGGCGGCGAAGCCGTGACGCGGCGCGGCAGTGACGGGGCCGCAACAAATGCGCCGCGGGGCCGTGGCGCCCCGCTTCACTCGGTTTCTGTGAGGGCAGCATTGCCCGGGCGTTGCGGGGCGTTACCGATGGTAACGCGCTGTTACCGGTCGCCACGGCAGGCAGATCCGTTGTTGATTTAAGCGCTTGACCTTCGCGCCGGTCTCTAGTGGAACGCACCTTGCGTACAGGGGCGCCAAACAGATGGCGCTCTGCCGGAGAGATTCCCGCTGACGGCCATTGCTGCAGCGTCCACGTGAAGAGGGGAATTGCATGAAGCTGAAATCAGGGGTGCCGTTTCTGGCGGTGCTGTTCGTGGTGCTGCTGGCCACGCCGGCCCGCGCTGCGAAAATCACCATCGGGGACTCTGGCGGTTTCGTTGACGTCGGGGCGATTGTCCAGACTTGGGTTCGTGTGAATGAGAGAGGCTCGGCAGACCACTCGGGTCCGTCGTACGACATCTTCTTCCGGCGCATGCGGTTCTACGTGAACGGCGAAATCAACAGTCACATCGGCATCATCGCCAACACGGACGTGAGCTACACGCAGGCTGGCGCGGCTGCTTCGGACGTCATCACCAACCCGGTCACGCAGCAAAACTCAGTCCGGTTCGCGTCCCCGACCATCGTAATCAACGAAGCGCTGGGTTATTGGGCCCCCTGCAGCGAGTTCATCTTCATGGCTGGCCTCCAGCTCATCCCATGGGTCCACGAATCCTTCACAGACATTACGAAGTTCTCCGCCCTGGACGAGCAGACGGACGCCACGGAGCGCGGGCGGCCAGGAGGCTTCTTTGGCCGTGACCGAGACATGGGTCTCGCCGTTCGCGGAGACCTCGCTTTCATCAACTACCGCATCGGCGTGTTCAACGGCGTGCAGACCATCGCTGGCAAGTCGACGGTGACGGCGACCGGCCTCGTCACCGGCCCCACCAACGTGGCGGTCAACTACCCCGCCTACACCGGCGTCAACCCGGGTGACTCCCCAAGCTTCGACGGCGCCATCCGCATCAACATTGTGGGGAGGGAGCCGGGCTACGCGTACACGGGCATCGCCTACGACGGGAAGTCGTACTTCAGTATCGGCGGCGGCGTGAACTTCCAGCCGAGGGCGATTGCCGCCACGGCGCGTGGGCTCTCGACTGCCACCTACACTGGCTACTTCGCCGACTTGCACCTGGACCTGGCGTTCGGAGACAACGAGCTCGTGCTCGAAGCCGGCTGGATCCGCACTGTCTACTCTGGCAACGGCGCCCCCATCCCCTCGAACAGCGCCGCCGGACTGGCCCTCGTCAACAACGCCGGCAACGCGTACTACGGCAGCCTGGGAGTCCGCTTCGCCTGGTTCTACCCCTACTTCGCGATGGAGTATTACAAGTCCAACCTCCCCGACGCCCTGGTCCAGTCCACGTACCAGGCCTTCGGAAACGGCTGGCTTCCCGCGGCAGGTCGCGTCGGCACCCTGGCCACGTACCACGGCGGATTGAAGTTCTTCATCTCCGCGCCGCCCGGGAACCAGTTCATGATCAACCTGGACATGGCCTTCCAGGGCAAGACGAACGCTGGCCAGGTCACAGTGGCCGGTGGCGCCGAGCCCATCAACGGGAACCAGTGGTCGGGCACCGTCGAGTTCCAGTGGAAGATTTAGCGCTCGGCTGAGCTGCCGTCCGACGTAAGCCAAGGGGCGAGGTTCCCTCCACGGGGCCTCGCCTCTTTTATTTGTGCGCCAGCCCCCCCGTGGTCCTGCCACGGCCGCCCCAGCGTTTGCGCAGCGACGGCTGCAGCTTGCCGTCAGTCGTCGCCAGTGGTCGGGTCCTGGTCGCCGAGAAGCTTTGCCAGCGTCTTTCGGTCGACCCCGAGTGCATCCGCGGTCGCCAGTCGCCGCCCGCCTTGCTGGTGCAGGGCCCAAAGGGCGTAGTGGCGCTGCAGCTGCCGCAGCGGCAGGACCGGCGGCCTAAACTCGGCGTGGCCCTCCCCGCTTTCGTCCGGCAGTTCAAGGTGCAATTCCTCGGGCTGGACTTCCCGACCGCGGCCCAGGAGGACCGCGCGTTCCACCACGTTCTCGAGCTCACGCACGTTGCCTGGCCAGGGGTGTCGCGCCAGCCTCGCGTGGGCGGCCAGGGAGAAAGCCTCGACCGGTGAGCGCGGATGGCGTGATTTGGCGACCTGGAGGAAGTGCTCCACCAGCACCGGGAGGTCCTCGAGCCGGTTCCTCAGCGCCGGCAGCTCGAGGCGGACGACGTCGAGCCGGAAGAGCAGGTCCTCCCGGAAGCTACGCCGGGCGACCAGCTCTCGAAGGTTTCGGTTGCTGGCGGCGACGATGCGCACGTCGACCGCCCGCGGCTTGTTGGCCCCGACGGCCCGCACCTCCCCGCTTTCCAGGACGTTGAGGAGCTTGGCTTGCAACGCAATGTCCATCTCGCCAATCTCGTCGAGGAACAGGGTGCCCCCTTGCGCCTCCTCAAAGAGTCCGGTGCGGGGGGCCACCGCGCCGGTGAAGGCGCCCTTCACGTGGCCGAACAGTTCCGACTCGAGAAGGTTTTCGGGGAGTGCGGCACAGTTGACGGTCACGAACGGACCCTCCGAGCGCCGCCCGAGCGCATGCAGCGCTCGAGCCACCAGGCCCTTCCCCGTGCCCGTTTCTCCCGACAAGAGAACCGGTACGTCGGCGTCGGCCACTCGCTCGATGAGGTCGAACAGGGTCCGCATCGAGGTGCTGGTGCCGACGAGGTTGGCCAGGCCAAAGCGCTCCCGCAGTGCGCGGCGCAGCACGAAAGCCTCGTTCCGCAGGCGGGCCTCGTCCAGGGCCTTGTGCAGAAAGAGTCCCAGCTCGTCCACGGTGAAGGGCTTGGTGAGGTAGTGGTAGGCCCCCTGGCGAATGGACTCAATCGCCGAGGCGACCGCGCTGAAGGCCGTGGTGACGATGACGGGCCGCATCGGGTCCAGACGGCGGGACAGCGCCAGCAGCTCCATCCCGTCCAGCCCGGGCATCCGCAGGTCGGTCACCAGGGCGTCGAAATCCTCGTGTTCCAGGCGCCGGGCCGCCGCCGTGCTCGACTCCTCGGGAACCGCCCGGTAACCACGCCCCTCGAGGCCATCGGCCAGCGTCTCGGCGAGCGCGAGGTCATCGTCGACCACCAGCACCCGAGTCGCGACTTCGGTTTCTCTAGTCGGCAACGTCACGGCGCTCCTTCGTCACGGCGGCAATCTCGACCCGGACGCGCGTCCCGGCCCCCCCCGGCCCCGCCCCGGTGCGCGGCTCGAAGGCCAGGCTCCCGTGGTGGTGCTTCACAATCTCGCTGGCGATGCTGAGCCCCAAGCCCGTCCCCTGGCCGGGCGCCTTGGTGGTGAAGAGGGGTTCGAGGCAGCGTTCGGCCGCTTCGGCGGAAATGCCCGTCCCGTTGTCATCCACCAGAAAGGCGACACGGTTGCCCCGGTGCTCGACTTGCAGCGTCACGCTGCCACCAGGGGGGCAGGCGTCACACGCGTTGAGCAGAAGGTTCACCAGCACCTGCTCAAAGAGGGCCGGGTCACAGGCCACCAGCGGTAAGTCCGGCTCCAGTCGGTGGACGAGGGCGACGTTCGCCTGGGCAAAGCGGTGCTCGACGAGTTCCAGCGCCGAGCGCGCCAGGGCGGCCGGCTCGACGTGAATCAGCGCGGGGGTGCCTCCGCGTGCCAGGGTGAGGAAGGCACGGATGATGCGGGAGATGCGGCCCGCCTGCTCGAGGATGGAGGAGGCTGCGCGATGGGACCGCGAGTGCGGCTCCATGCGGGCCAGCAGTTGCTCCGCGCGGCCGACGATGATGCCGAGCGGCGTGGACACCTCGTGCGCCACGCCCGCTGCCAGCGTCCCCAGCGTGGCCAGCTTGTCGGCCTCCACCAGGCGCCGGTCTCGGGCCTGCACCGCCTCCCGCACCGCCAGCACCTGCTGCAGCTCGAGCTCCCGGCGCTGCTTGCGCAGCGCGAGCCCGCCGAAGATGCCCACCAGCGCCGAGGCCAGGGCGGTGCCCAGCACCAGTCGCCACAGGGCGCGGGATTCACGGTCCCGCACCCGCTCGGCGGTGGCCAGCACGGCGATGGACCAGAGGCGTTGCCGCCCATCCGCGCGTTGTGCCAGTCCAGCCAGGGCCATCCGGCGCGGGAGCCCCACGGCCGCCGCCTCATCCCGGGAGAGGCGCACCCAGGGCCGCCCCGCGTCGAATGCGGTCTGGATGGCCGGCGCGGAGACGGCTTCCCCGCCGGCGCCGAGGAGCAGGGGTTGACCGGGCGCTCGCACCAGGACGCGCACTGCGCCCGGTTGCTGGGCGGAGCCGCCGATGGCGGCGAGCGCCTCGAGGAGGCACGGACTGCCGGGCTGGGCGCACTCCGGCGTCCGGACACGGTCGAGCAGGGCAATGGCAGCGCTCCGGGCCACCGCCGTCTGCTCGGCGGCGAAGTCGTCCAGGGCCGCGCGTGCCTCACGCCGTTCGTCCCACAGGGCAACGGCCAGCACGGCGGCCAGCGCGAGCACCATCCCCACCATCAGCTGGATGCGCTTCATGGCGGGGACGTTGCCAGCGAGGAGCGGCGGCAGGGTCGACGCTCGCCGGGCGGCAGGGGCCAGAAGGACAGCCAGCATTCGGACGGAGGACTGAGCAAGGCAGGTGCCATGGCGCGTCGGAGCCACACGCGCGTCGAATCAACCCCCCCTTGCGGGAATCCTTCCGCCTGGGGGTGGGAAAAAGTCCTCGCGGCCCGGCGAGGTCCTAGGCTCCTCCGGAGTATCCCCTGCTGGCCCAAACCTTGCTCAAAGGAGCGACGACGATGCCCTGCGTGACCCGCGCCCAGGCCCGTTGGGTGTGCTGCCTGCTGTTGATGGCCCCTGGTGCACAGGCCCAGCAGGCGCCCGACGCCGGAGTGGAATACCCAGCCGGCCCTCTGCCGGACTTGCCGCTCGCCACGCAATTGCTCGAACCCCCCAAGGTGTCGCTCTCCGCTGCCCTCGACTTCGCCGCGAAGCACCAGCCCGCGGTGAAGGCCGCCCTCGCCCGCGTCGCGGCCCGGCAGACCGAAGTCGGCATCCCCAAAGGGGCCTGGCTCCCGTCCGTTGGCTTGACGGTGCAGGTACTGGGCGGGACGGCCAACAACACCACCGCCTCTTACCTCGGGGCGCCACTGGTGCCGACGCCCCGCGTGGGAGGCACCACGTCCACCAACGCCGCCGGCGCGAGCTGGGCGCCTCAGGCATCGACGTTTGTGGGACTGGGCGTGACGCAGGAGGTCTTCGACTTCGGCCGCATCAGCGCCGAGGTCGCCGCGCGCGACTCCCTGGTGAGCGCCGAGCAGCGCAGCGCCGAGGCTCAAACCCTGGATGTGCGCCTGGGCGTGGAGGAGGCCTACTTTGCCGTCTACGCCGCCAAGGCCGTCCTCGCCGCCACGGACGAGGCCTATACCCGGGCGCGCCTCCAGTTTGACCTGGCAGAACGGGGGGTCGCGGCGGGGCTCCGGCCGCCCATCGACAAGACCCGCATCGCGGCGCAGATGGCCCGCTTTGACATTACCCGGATTCGGGACCGAGGCGCGGTCCGCGTCGCCCAGGCGCTGCTCGCCGCCGCGGTGGGCAGTCCGGAGCCAGCCTTAGACGTCGCCAATGCGCCGCCCGGTCCGGCGGACCTGCCCTCCCTCGACGTGGCCTTGCAGCACGCGCTGCAGCGGGAGCCCGAGCTCCAGGCCGCAATGGCGCGCATCCAGGCCCAGGAGGACGCGACACGGGCCGTCTTCGCTCAACTTCGTCCCGACCTGCTGTTCGCCGGAACCCTCAACAGCCGGGCCGGCGGCTCCCAGCCCTCCGGCAGCGCGCCCGTCCCCAACGGAGACGGGTGGATTCCGAGCGTTCCCAACTACCAGGTGGGCGTCGTCCTCAGCTGGCCCCTCTTCGAGGGAAGCGTGTGGGCCCGAGGCCAGGCTTCGCTGCAGCTCGAGGCCGTCCGGCGGGAAGAGGCCGCCCTGCTTCGGCAGCAGCTGGTCGCGCGCGTCGACAATGCCTACGTGGGGGTGCTTGTCGCCCGGGAAGCGCTTCCGAGAATCGGCGCCGCGCTCGAGGCGGCGCGCGCCAACTATGCCCAAGCCGAGGCCCGCTTCCGCGCCGGCCTCGGAAGTGCAACCGACCTGGCCGACGCTGCCTCACTGTGGGTGGAGGCGCAGACCGGGCTGGCACTGGGAGAATTCGACCTGGCCCGGGCGCGCGCCGCGTTCGGCCGCGCCATCGCGGAGGGCCTATGAAGAGTCCGGACAGCCATCGAGAAGCCGCCGCTGCCGGCACGCCGGGCACGGACAACCGGCGGCTCCGCGTCTACCTCATCGGCGGGGTCGCCGTCGTCCTGGTGCTGGGCGCCGTGCTGCTGTGGCGCGCCCAGTCGGGCGTCAACCGGGTGGCGCTGGCGAGTGCGCCGAAGCCTGTCACGGTGGTGAAGGCGCAGGACGTCCAGTTCCGGCCCTTCCGCACCTACGTGGGGACCCTGGACCCCTGGCAGTCCGCACAGGTTGGTCCACAGCTCATCTCCGCGTACGTCTCCTCGGTGCTGGTCCGGCCGGGGGCCGTCGTGAAGAAGGGCGAGGTGCTGGCCACCCTGGACTGCCGACACGCCACCGCGTCGACGCACGCGGTGGCGATGCAGGCCGACGCCATCGAAGCCCGGCAGAAGGCACTCGCCGACGAGGCGGCCCGCACCCAGGGCCTGCTGGACGGCGGCTTCGTCTCCACCAACGAGGCGGAGCAGAAGCTTGCCGAGAGCGCCTCCGAGGCGGCCCACCTGCAGGCGGGAATGGCACAGCTCACGCGGAGCTCGCTCGAGGTGAACGACTGTGTGCTGCGGGCCCCCTTCGACGGCGAGGTGGCCGTCCGCGCCATCGACCCGGGCGCCTTCGTCCGTCCGGGCATGTCCATGGTGTCGGTGGTGGACCGTTCCATCATCCGTGTCACCGCCGAGGCACCGGAGGTTGACTTCGCGGTGGTTGAGACCGGGACGCCCGTGAAGATGCATCTGCTGGCCACGGGCCAGGACGTCGTCGGGAAAGTCTCCCGCCGCGCTCCGGCGGCGGACCTTGGGACCCGCACCCTGCATTTCGAGGTGGACGTGGCGGACCCGGCGCGCACCTTGCCGGTGGGGACGACGGCGGAGATGACCATCGACGTTGGGCAGCCCCGTCCGGCCTCCGGGGTGCCGCTGGCGGCGGCGGCCGTCCGCAGCGGCAACGCGCTTCTTTTCGTGGTGGAGGGCGACACGGCCCACGCCCGCGTGGTGCCGCTGCTGGGCGAGCGCGAGGGCTTGCTCTACCTCGACCCCTCGCTCAAGCCGGGAACGCCGGTGGTGCTGGAGGGGCGGGCGCTCCTCGGGGACGGGGAGAAGGTCCACGTCGGAGCGGTGGAGGACGTGGCGCATGGCCCGTCCTCCGCGCCGCGAGCGCAATCTCCAAAGTCGGGCACCGACGTGGAGCTGACGCCGTGACGCGCCTGTCCCTGAGTAACCCCATCGCCGTCCTGATGGTGTCCATCGCGGTCATGGTGTTTGCCTTCGTCACCACGCCCCGCATGAGCATCGACACGTTTCCCGAGCTGACCCCTCCGGTGCTGGTGGTGGGCACCTTGGCGCCGGGACTCGGCCCCAAGGACGTGGAGAAGACGCTCACCTGGCGTATTGAAAAGTACGTCAGCGCGACGCCGGGCGTGGACCACGTGGAGAGCATCTCGCGGAACAACCTGAGCATCGTCTTCGTCTGGCTCAAATGGGGCACGGACCTCAACGGCGCCCAGACGCTGGTCCAGCAGCAGACGGCCTTCGCCATGGCGGCGGTGCCGAAGAGTCTCGGCGTCCTGCCGCCCTTCGTCCTGCAGTACGACCCCTCCAACGCGCCGGTGGTGCAGGTCGCCGTGTCCGGGGGCGGGCTGAGTGGCCCGCAACTGTACGACTACGCGCTCAACAACATCGAGCCGGTCCTGGAGGGCATCCAGGGCGTCGCCTCGGCCTCCATCAACGGCGGGCGGCAGCGCCAAATCAACATTGTCGTCAGCCTCTCGGCCGCGCAGGCCCGCGGCGTCACCTCCAGCGACATCGCCGCGGCGGTCGCCCAGGCCAATGCCTTACTCCCGTCCGGCGTCTTCATCTCGCCGCACTTCGACTCCAACGTCTACACCAACGCCGTCCCGGAGCGGGTGGAGGCCATCGGCAGCGCGATGGTGAAGGTGGTGGGCGGCAAGCCGGTCTTCATTCGCGACGTCGCCAAGGTGGAGGACGGCGGGAGCCCGGAGACGCAAGCCGTGTCGGTCAATGGCCAGAACGCGGTCTACCTCAACGTGCTCCGGGTTCCCGGCGGCAACACGCTGAACATCGTCGACTCGGTCAAGAAGGCGGTGGCCGGCCTGCACGACCTGCCGCCTGGCGTCGAGGTGAAGGCCGTCTTCGACCAGTCCACCTTCGTGCGCACCAGCTACCACGGCCTGAAGCAAGAGGTGCTGCAGGCGCTCATCCTCATCGCGCTGGTCATCCTGCTCTTCCTGCAGAGCGTCCGGGGCACCCTCATCGTCTCGGTGGCCATCCCGCTCTCCTTCGCCATCACGCTGATTGTGCTGTACGCCAATGGCCAGACCCTCAACGCTTTCACGCTGGGTGGGTTGACGCTGGCCATGGGTCGCCTGGTCGACGACGCGGTGGTGGTGCTGGAGTCCATTCATCGCCACCAGCGCATGGGGAAGAGCAACTACCGCGCCGCGCTGGACGGCACTAACGCCGTCGCCCTGCCCGTTCTGGCCTCGACGTTGACCACCATGGCCGTCCTGCTGCCGGTGCTGCTGCTGTCCGGGCTGGCCCAGAAACTATTTGCTCCGCTGGCGCTGACGGTCGCCATGGCCATGACGGCCTCGTACTTCGTCAGCGTCTGTGTCACGCCGGTGGCCTGTCGGTATTTCCTCGGGCACGCGGAAAGCACCGGACTGGCCCGGCTGGTGGCTGCCAGGATTGACGGCCTGGCGGACGGCTACTCGTACCTGCTCGGGCGCGTGCTTCCGTACCGGGCCACCGTCATCGTCTGCTGCGCCGTCTTGACTGCTGGCGCGCTGTGGGCCGCGGGGAAGCTGCCCAGCACCTTCTTCCCCGAAATCGACGAGTCGATGGAGCGGGTCTACGTCCGAGTCGCTCCCGGGACGTCCCTGGAGAATGCAGCCCGGCGCATCGGCGAGATGGGGAAGGTGCTCGCGCAGGAGCTTCCCAAGGGCACGGTCGAGCTCGTCCTCACCAATGTCGGCTCGCCGAACAATGCCCGCAGCGCGATGACGAGCCCCAACAACGGACCGCACATGGGCTTCATCCGCCTGGCCCTGGTGGACCCGGAGAACCGGAAGCTGTCCCAGCGGGACCTCTCCAACCGGATGCGAGAGATTCTGGTGAAGCATTTCCCGGGCGTCGAGTTCCTCCAGTGGCCGGGCGGCCTGGTGGCCTCCGTCTTCGCCAACGGCTACATCGCTCCGCTGGTGGTCGAGGTGCGGGGTGAAAACCTCGCCCAGCTGGAGAGCGACGCCAAGGAGGTCGCCCGGGTCGCCCAAACAGTTGCCGGCGTCCGCGACGTCCGGGTGAGCCTGCAGAACGACTACCCGGAGGTCCGGGTCGAGACGAAGCGCGACGAGGCGGGCATGGTGGGCGTCAGCGCCCGCGCCACCGCCCAGACCACCCTCGAGGGAACGCTCGGCAACATCAACACCCCGAGCGTCTGGATTGACCCCAACAACGGCCAGTCCTACTACGTCGTCACCTACTACGCGGGCAGCGACGTGCCGGACCCGAACGCCCTCGGCGCACTCCCGGTGCGCATTAGCCCGGAGGGCACCCCGGTCGCCCTCGGCACCTACAGCGTCATCCGCCGCTCCGTCGGCCCGGTGGCCATCGAGCGCAACCAACTGCAGCGAGCGGCACACGTGCTGATGCAGACGGAAGGCCGCGACATCGGCACCGCCGCGGCGGAGTTGGAGGACAAGCTGCACCGCGACGGCAAGACGCGGAGTCTCCCCTTCAACTACGTCGGCCAGGTTCAGCTGATGCGGGACACGTTTTCTGGGCTCGGCTTGGCCATTACCTTGGCTGTGATGGTGGTATTCATGATTATGGCGGCGCAATTCAAATCCCTGCGCCTTCCCTTCGTGATGCTCTTCACCATCCCGGTGTCGCTGGTGGGAATCGTCATGGCTTTGCTGGCGGCAGGGCAGGGCTTCTCCATCACCGCCCTCATGGGCGTGCTGATGGTGGTGGGAATCGCCGTGTCCAATGGCATCCTCCTCGTCGACGACGCCAACCGCCGCTACTCCTCGGAAGGGGCGGAGAAGCTGGAAGCCGTCATTGCCGCGGCACGTTCACGCTTCGTGCCCATCGCCATGACGAGCCTGGCGACCGTCATCGGGCTGATTCCGACCGCCCTGGCGCTGGAGAAGGGGACGGAGTCCAACCAGCCGCTGGCGCTGGCCGTCGTGGGCGGGCTCACGTCGTCGACGTTGCTGTCTCTGTTTCTCGTCCCGGTGATGTTCATGATTTTCGCCCGCAGGGAGGTTTCGGCCGAAGACGAAGTTCCGTCGGCCGCCGGGCCCGCCCTGCCGAGACACGCTTGAGGACTGCGGTGTCATGCGCGCTTGCAGTGGATTGACAGCGCCTCGCGGCTTCCGGAGCCCGGGCCGGATGGGTGGTTCCGCCACCAGAGCGGGGGGCAGGGTGGCTGGGGCCGCGCTCCTGGGTCTGGTTCTCACAAGCGCCGCCTGCATCACTGTCCCTCCGGGCCACGCCGCCGTCGCTCTTGCTCCCTCTGGCCTCCGCCCCGACGTCCTGCCAGAGGGCGTGTCTGCCATTCCCTGGTTTGGTCAGGTGTACCTGTATGACACCCGCGAGCAGGAACTGACGCTCCGCTTTAACGCCATCAGCCGGGACGGCAGCCCGGTGACGACGTCCGCCTCCGTCGTCACCTACCGCATCGTCCCGGAGGAAGTGGTCGCGCTGGCCCGCGAGGTGGGGCCGAACTACGCCGACGTGCTGGTCCGGCCAGAGGTCGAGGCCGCCCTGCGGCTGGTGGTCGGTGGTCTCGGCTCCGATGAGCTGGACACGGACCACATCCTCGTCGCGCAGGCCGCTGTGAAGGAGCGTGCCGCGGCACGCCTGCGCCCCTACCATGTGGTGCTCGAATCGGTCGACTTTCGAACGCTGCAAGTCGTCTCCCCGCTCGCCCTCGGGCAGGTCGGTGCGTCGCTGGTTCTCCAGCAGCGGCTGCTCGAGGCTCCGCGTCAACTCGAGATTGTCCGCAAGCAAGCGGAGGCCCGCCGCGAGGAAGCGGCGGGCCTCGCGCAGAACCACGAGGCGCTCGAGGGTTCTCTTTCGGCGTTGACCCTTGCGGATTTACGACGGCGCGCTTGGGACGCGCTGCTTCGTGCACCTTCCTCAACCGTTCACGTCAAGGCCGCCGGTGCGCCGGCGATTGTCGAGGTACCGCCATGAAGAAGCTCACACTCCTCGCCGCGTTGGTGCTGTTCCCCGCATGCGTCACGGTCGGTCCGGGCCAGGCCGGCGTGCTGTGGAAAGCCGGGGGCGGCACGCAGAAGGAGACCTACGGCGAAGGCGAGTACTGGGTGTGGTTCCAGAACAAGATGTACGTGTACGACCTGCGCGTCATGAGCAACGACGAGAAGCTGGCCGTCATTGCCAACAACGGTCTCTCCATCAACCTGGACGCCACGGTCCGCTACCGAATCGCTCCGAACGAGGTCGTCGCCCTCACCGAGGAGATTGGCCCCGACTATTACAACGTCATCCTCGAACCCCTGGTGCGGTCGGACGCGCGCCGGGTGGTCGGGAGGTATTCACCCGAGGAGATTTACTCGACGAAGCGAGACGTGGTGGAGCGCGAAATCCGGGAGCAGCTCATCAGCCGTGCGGCGGGAAAGCACCTCATCATCGAGGCCGTTCTCATCCGAAATGTGGAACTCCCGCCGGCGATTCGACAGGCCATCGACCAGAAGCTGGCCGCCGAGCAGGAAGTGCTGAAGATGAACTACGTGCTCCAAATCACCAAGGCGACTGCTGACCAGCGCCGGGCCGAGGCAGAAGGAATTGCCGATTACAACCGGACCATCTCCTCGAGTCTCAGCCCGTCCATCCTGGAATACGAGAGAATCCTTCAGCTCGAAAAGCTGGCGGCCTCGGGAAACTCGAAAACCGTGGTGCTCGGACCAGGCGCCGGCTCCACGCCGGTGCTCTTGTCCGCGCAGGCCCCGACGCGTGGGGGTTCGCCTCAGCCGTGACGCGTCGGACAGCAGTCACCGAATCCACCCCAGAAGCACGGCGCCCAGTGTCGCGCTGGCCACCAGTCCCCACAACGACAGGCCCATGAGGAAGGGGCGCGCCCCCACCCGCCCCAGGGCAGCGCGGGACAGGCCGAGGCCAAGCAGGAGCAGGGTGAGAACCAGGAGGCGTTGGGCGGCCAGCGCCACCAGCCTCCCCTCGGGCTGGAGGCTGGGGACGAAGCTCACCAGCGCCGCTGCCGCGAGAAACCCGAGGATGAACCATGGGCGCTTTGCCTTCGCGGGTGTAGGGCCGGCCACTGGGCGCGCGACCACGGCGCCGAGCACCAGGGTGACCGGAACAATCCACAGCGCTCGGACGAGCTTGGTGGTCGTCGCGACCATCAGCGCCTCGGCACCGTAGCTCGCCGCCGCCCCGACGACGCTCGAGGTGTCGTGAATGGCCAGGGCTGCCCAGAGCCCGAAGCCGCGCTGCGGCAGGTTAAGCACGTGGCCGATGAAGGGGAACAGCAGGAGTGCTAGCGCATTCAGCACGAAGACAATGCCAAGCGCTGCACTGGTGTCCTCGTCGTGCGCGCCAATCACCGGCGCCGCGGCTGCTATGGCGCTGCCGCCACAAATGGCAGTGCCGACGCCGACCAGAATCCCGGTCGCCCGACGGACGGCGAGCCATCGCCCGAGGAGGGCGGCCAGCCCCAGCGTCCCCCCGATGCCCAGAAGCGTGTAGCCGAAGCCCTGGAGGCCGACCACCGCCACCGTCCGTAGATTCATCGCCGCTCCGAGGCCCATCACCGAGAAGGCGAGGAGGCGCGGTGTCAGGGCCCTGGTGCCGGCAGGCCAGGGATTTCCGAGCGCGAGCGTGACCGCGATGCCGCAAAGCAGGGCAGCCCAGGTTGGGATGGCGTGCCATCCCAGCGGAGGAACATCGGGCACCAGGCAGAGTACAGCGAGAAGCCCGATGAGCGGCTTGGCGATGGGCGAGGGCCGATGCGAACTCACCCCCGTCTCTTACCGTAGGTCCAGGAGTGGCTGCCCTGCGGGTGCACCCCCCACCCGGGAACGCCGGAGGAACCCAAATGCCAGCAGCGCCAACGACGCAGGCCTGGGGCATGGCGTTCCAAAGCAAACGGGGCCCACCGTCGCCGGCGGGCCCCTCTTTTGACCGGCAGGCAGTCTCGACCCTGGGATTTAGACCGTCGAGATTTTGTGGTCCTTCGTCTCGCGGATGAAGAGCGAGCCGATGACGAATGTCATCGCCGCGACGATGATGGGGTACCAGAGGCCGTAGTAGATGTCGCCGGTGGCGGCCACCAGCGCCGTCGCCGTTAGGGGGAGCATGCCGCCGAACCAGCCGTTGCCGATGTGGTAGGGCAACGACATGGACGTGTAGCGAATGCGGGTCGGGAACAGCTCGACCAAGAACGCCGCAATCGGCCCGTAGACCATGGTCACGTAGATGACCAGGATGAACAGCAGCAGTAGAAGCATCCCGAAGTTGACGTCCGAGGCCTTCGCCGACGTCGGGTACTGCATCCCGGCCAGGACGGTCTTCAGCTTCGCCTCATCCACGCCGACAATTTCCTGCTCGTTGATGCGCACCACCGGCTGGGCCCCGGGGGCGCCCTCAACCTTCGAGTAGGTGAGACTGCGGCTCGAGAGCTGACTCTGCACCTTGTCACACGGGCTGTAGACGGTGGTGGGTAGAGGGAAGAGGTGAATATGGCAGTCGCTCGCGGTGAGCGTGATTTTGGTGCGCGAGTTGAAGTCCTCCAGCGCCGGATTGGCGTAGTGGGTGAGCGCCTTGAAGATGGGCTGGTAGGTGAAGACTGCCAGGAGGCAGCCGAGCATCATGATCCACTTGCGGCCAATCTTGTCCGACAGCCAGCCGAAGACGAGGAAGAAGGGCGTGGCGAGGATGAGCGAGAGGGCGATGAGGATATAGACGGTGGTCCAGTCGACCTTCAGCGTCGTCCCGAGGAAGAAGAGCGCGTAGAACTGCCCCGTGTACCAGACGACACCCTGCCCCGCGGTCGCCCCGAAAAGCGCGAGGATGACGATTTTCAGGTTGCCCCAGCGCGCGAAGCTCTCCGTGAGAGGGGCCTTGGAACCCTTGCCCTCGGCCTTCATCCGCAGAAACACCGGCGACTCCTGCAGCCGCAGCCGGATGTAGACGGAGATGATGAGCAGGATGATGGAGCAGAGGAACGGGATGCGCCAACCGATGGCCTTGAAACTGTCGGGGCCAAGCCCGTTGCGGCACAGGTAGACCACCATCAGGGCGAGGAGGAGACCCAACGTGGCGGTGGTCTGGATGAAACTGGTGTTGTAGCCGCGCTTGGAGTCCGGCGAGTGCTCGGCAACGTAGGTGGCCGCCCCGCCGTACTCCCCGCCGAGGGCCAGGCCTTGCGCAAGTCGCAGGATGAGCAGCA
This sequence comes from Myxococcaceae bacterium, assembly GCA_017881265.1. Classification (GTDB taxonomy): domain Bacteria; phylum Myxococcota; class Myxococcia; order Myxococcales; family Myxococcaceae; genus JADGRA01. Next base: position 24,668 of record JADGRA010000057.1, read on the forward strand.
GCAGCGGCGCCAACATGCCGACCTGGGCATACGTCGGCAAAAGACCGACCAACGCCGTGGAGAGGCCCATGACAATGATGGTGACGAGGAAGGTGTACTTGCGGCCAATGAGGTCGCCCACCCGTCCGAAGACCAGCGCGCCGAAGGGCCGCACCAGGAAGCCTGCGGCGTAGTTTACGAATGCACCCAGCAACGCCGCCTGCTGGTTCCCAGGCGGGAAAAACACACCGGCGAAGAAGGGCGCCAGGATGGCGTAAATGTAGAAGTCGTACCATTCGAAGACGGTGCCCAGAGACGACGCGAAGATGACGCGTCGTTCTTCTGGAACCTCAAGCGGGGCGGCGATGGCACTTGCGGGTGTGGCCACAGTGGAACCTCCGGGTGGGGAAGCGACCTTCACCAGTGGGCAACTCCCACGCCAACCAAAAGCGCGAGGAGTCCTCGACGCTTGCGTCCACTACGCGGCGCAGCATGCGGCGGGGGGTAACACCGCCTGCTACCAAACGTAACGGACGCCGGCAGCCCGCGTAGCTCGCGTCCGCCCGTCAGGCGTGTCCCAGCGGCCCGGAGAGGGGCTCCGCCGACGTGAGGCCCACCAGCGCCGCCTCGTGCTCCCGGCCAGTCCAGGCGAGGCCTCCGTCGGGAAGCACCTGACAGCGTTCCAGCGTCCGGTACAGGCCCGGGAAGCGGTGCAGGCGCTGGTCGACGAAGCGCGCGTGGTCGGACTCCAGCGTGCGGGGCTGCGCGGGCCAGGAGGCGCGGGTACACAACTCGCCTTCCGCCCCCCGGGGCACTGGCATTCCGCGTGTGTCCAGCACCACGGGGTCCACGCCGAAGAGGGGCGTCGCGCCGACGCCCGGCCAGTGCGCCAGCAGCAGCCCCGCCCCCTCGCTGCTCCACACCGCGTGCAAGTCGGCGCTGCCACCCCAGGCCGCATCCAGCAGCACCGTCGTCCGGGGCAACCGGGCGGCGGGGGCCCCGGCCAGGTCCGCCGCGCTTGCCAGCACGTGCGTGACGCCGAGGGCGTCCAGCTGCTTCAGGGCATCGCCCCGCTCGTCCAGCACCAGCGTCGCCCCCAGCGCCAGGGCGCCGAACAGCACGTCGCTGCGGGGGCCTCCGACGTCGGAAGGGCACAGCACGCGGTCGCCCGGGCGCACGCCGAGGGCCTCGCGCTGCACGAGGAGGGCCTGGAGGAGGAAGCCGGCCGCGCCATGCAACACCGGGCGCGCGCCGTCCTCGCCTGCGGCCGCCACCAGCAAAAGCCCATCCTCTCCCTGCACCAGCGCGGGCGCACACGTCGGCCGGGCCAGCGCCAGCGCTCGCTCCAAGTCGTGGTCGCGGGCATAGGCCAGGGGCACCCGGGCGCCCGTCCGCCGCTGCACCAGGACGGCCTCCACGCGGCCCAGGCCGTTGAGGGCCTCATCGGCGCGTTCCCACAGGGCCAGGCGCTCGCCCTGCACGTGCGCCTCATTGGCCGTCACCAGAAGCCGCGCCCGGGCCACGCGCAGCGCCCGGCGCAGCCACGGGGGGTCTGCCTGCACCGGCACGCACAGGTGCACTGCCCCCACACGCGCGCACGCCAGCAGCGCGACCACCAGCGGTGCGCCCACCGGCAGGTACACCGCCACGCGGTCCGCCGGCCGCACCCCTTCGCGCAGAAGGACGTTGGCCATGCGACACATCTGCTGGCGCAGCGCCCGGTAGGTGAGTGTCTCGACGTCCCCCTCCGGGCGAAGCCACACCAGCGCCGGCCGCTCCGGCGTCGCTGCCGCATGGCGGTCCACGCAGCTCAGCGTGACGTTCAGCAGGCCATCGCCAAACCAGCTGACGTCCCCTTCGGAGAGGTCTCCCTCGAAGGAGCGCTCGGGCGAGCGCACCCAGGAGAGTGCCGCCGCCTCCCGGTGCCAGAACTGCTCAGGCTGGGCGAGGCTCTCGGCGTGCAGTCGCTGACACTGGGCCAGTCGGGCTGCGGGCGAAAGGCGTGGGGCGGCGGCGGTCGAGCGGCTCACATCTTCAAGCGCACAACGCAAAGCCCACGCCACCCGGCGTGGGCCGCGCCCTCCATGGACTTACCGTCGTCGCCGCGCTGGCTGGCCGTGTCGTTCCGGAACAGCCGTTACCGAAGGTAACAGGCGACGACCAGGCTGACGTCCGGTTGCCGCGGCCGTCAGGCCTGCAGCTTGCTGCGCGGAATTCCCAGCCGCGCCCGCTTCTCCCAGAGGGCCTTGCGGCTGATGCCCAGCCGCCGAGCAATCTCCGTCTCCGACAGCTGGGCCTGGTGCTCGAGGACGAAACGGCGGAAATACTCGGTGAGGGCGCCGTTGGGGCCCGTCTCCGTGTCTTCGTCAGCCGACGCGCCGGCCACGTGGGGCGCGTCGATGGCCAAGAGGTCCGGGGTGATGGGGCCCCCTTCGCTGAGGATGACCGCCCGCTCCACGGCGTTTTCCAGCTCCCGGACGTTGCCCGGCCAGTCGTGCGCGAAGATGGCCGACCGCGCCTCCTCGGAAAAAGTGATGGGGGGGCGGTTCAGCCTGAGGCAGGCCTTGGCCAGAAGGAAGTCGGCGAGTTCCAGCACGTCGTCGCCACGGGCCCTCAGCGGTGGCAGATGAATCTCCACCACCCGCAGGCGGAAGTAGAGGTCGTTGCGGAAATGGCCGTCGAAGCACATCTGCCGGAGGTCCCGATGGGTGGCGGCGATGAGGCGGACGTTGACGTGCCGGCTTCCGGTCGCGCCGACGCGGCGCACCTCTCCCTCCTGCAGAACTCGCAAGAGCCGGGCCTGCGCCGGCAGGGGGAGCTCGCCAATCTCGTCGAGGAAGAGGGTTCCCCCGTCGGCGGCCTCCACCAGCCCGGCCTTCGTCTTGTGCGCACCGGTGAAGGCGCCCTTCTCGTGGCCGAAGAGTTCCGACTCGATAAGGTTTTCAGGGATGGCCGCACAGTTGACGGTGACGATGGGAGCCTCGCGGCGCGGGCTCTGGTCGTGGACGGCGCGGGCCACCAATTCTTTGCCCGTCCCGGACTCACCGAGAATCAGAACGGTAGCATCGGTGTGGGACACCTTGCGCACGCGCTCGAAGACCTCGCGCATGGCCGGGCAGTTGCCCACCAGGCCCTGGACGGCGTAGCTGCGCTCGAGGTCCTGCCGGAGGACGGCGTTCTGCCGGCGGAGGCGAGACTGGCGCAGCACCCGGTCCACCACCAACAGCAGCTCATCGTGGTCAAACGGCTTAGCGATGAAGTCCACCGCCCCCTTCTGAATGGCCTCCACGGCGGCGCGGACGGTGGCGAAGCTGGTCATGATGAGGACCGGCGTGCCCGGACACAGGTCCACCAGGTCTGTGCCCAGTCCGCCCGGCAGACGCAAGTCGGCAATGACGAGGTCGAAGCCATCCAGCCCGTGGGCAGCAGCCTCCTGCACCGTCTTCGCCTCGGCGACGTCATGCCCGGCACGTGCCAAGAGCCGCGCCAGCTCGGTGCGGATAACGTCCTCGTCCTCGACGATGAGGGTGCGGCTCATGTGCGTCACCTACTTCGCTGGGGCCTGAAGCTGGGCGGCCCCGCCGGCCAATCGCTCCGGTTCTCCTCTCGACGGCAACTCCACCACCACCGTCGTTCCTTTCCCAGGGGAACTCTCCACTTCCAACGTCCCAAGATGCTCCCGGACAATGCTTTGCGCGAGGGGGAGTCCAAGTCCCGTACCCTGTCCAGGTGGCTTTGTCGTGAAAAAAGGTTCGAACATGCGTTCGCGCACTGCGTCGTCGATGCCAGTGCCGCGGTCCGTCACGCGCAGACGCACCACATCGCCCAGCGCCTCGCCCTCCACCACCACGTCGCCCCCGGCGGGACTTGCGTCACAGGCGTTGGAGATGAGGTTGACGAAGACCTGCAGCAGCCGCTGACGGTCCCCGTCGAGCAACAGGCCTGAAGCAACGCGGTTGTGGCACACCACCCGCTTGGCCTGCCGGGACAGCTGCACCAGCGTGATGGCCTCCCCGAAGGCCTCGCGCGCTTCGAAGCGTTCAAAGCGCGGCACCGCGTGGATGGTTCCGGCGTGGCTGAAGCCAAGCAGCACCCGGACGATGGTGTCGATGCGCTGGGTTTCGCGAAGGATGAGGGCGAGGCGGTCGCGCTGCTCTCCGGAGGACTCCTTCTGTAAGTTCTGGGCGAGGCAGGCGATGCCGGTGAGGGGGTTTCCAATCTCATGGGCCACCCCGGCCGCTAGTCGCCCCACCGAGGCAAGCCGGTCCTGGTGGGCCACCTGCGCGGCAAGGGCCTTGCGCTCGGTGAGGTCCTCCACCAGCAGCACGGGCCCGCGCAGGTCCGCTGGCGCGCTGGAGGCCGGTTCCTGACTTTTCCCGAGGGACAGCACCCGCTCCCGCCCGTTGAAGGTGAGGCACACCTCGGCGTGGGGGGACTCCTGCTGCAGGAAGTTACGGAGGGTGAGGGCGAGCGGTCCCTCCAGCTGGTCCAGGCGGGCGCCCACCGCGTCGGAGGCGTGCACGCCGGAGAGTGTCTCGAGCGCCCGGTTCCAGATGACGACGTCGCGGTCCGGTCCCAGCGCACACACGCCTAAGGGCAAGTCCTCCAGCACCCGCCGCAGGTACCGGCGGAAGGCCTCCAGCTCGGCCGGCGCCCCGTGCAGCTGCGCCCGGCTCATCCGCAGCTGCTCCTCCAGGGAACGCAGCCGCTCGGACAGGGCCGGCTGGCGCCGCGGGTCCACCCGGATGCCCCGGTCCACCAGCCACCGCGCCCGCAAGGGGCCCACCAGGCCCGACAGGTTGCGCTGCAGCCGTTCCCGCAGCTTCTGCAGCTGGGCCGGCCGTCTCTCATCCACCAGCATGTTGAGGTCGGCCAGGGCGAGGTCGACCTCGGTGGTGGCCGCGTCCAGCCCCAACAGTGGAGCCAGCTTGGCCTGGAAGTCCCGCGGGCTGCCCGCCTCCACCACCATCGGCTCTACCAGCCGGGGGGCCCGCGTGCAGAGTCCCGCTGCCTCCTCCTCGCGCGGGCTTTGCTGGGTCAGCAGGGAGACGCCCCCAAACAACAGGACGTTGAGGCCGAGGGACCAGAAGGTGGCGATGCTCCAGGGTTCTGTGCCAGGCACGATGCCGAAAAAGTGCGCCAGGTCGAAGCCGGCGGGCAACAGGTGGGCGCGGGCCAAGAGCGGCAGAAACAAGGTGGCCGCCCACACGGCAATGCCGGCCGACAGCCCGCTGAGGAAGCCCAGGCGCGTGGCGCCCCGCCAGAAGAGGACGGCCAGCAGGCCGGGCAGCACCTGGACGACGGCGACGAAGGAGATGAGGCCCAGCTCCACCAGCCCGGCCCGGACGTCGAGCAGCCGGGAGAAGCCGTAGCCGAAGAAGATGATGACGACGATGAGGACGCGCCGCGCCCACAGAAGGCCGCGGTAGAGGTCGCCCGCGCCGGCCAGGTTTCGCCTGGGCAGAAAGAGGTGATTGAGACACATGGCCGCCAGGGCCAGCGTGTCCACAATCACCATGGCGCTGGCGGCGGAGACGGCCCCCACGAAGGCCAGCGCGCTGACGCCCGTGCCGTGGGCCAGGCCGAGGACGTAGTTGTCGGGATGGACGCCCGGCAGGGCCACCTGGCCCGCCCACAACAGTGGCAGCACGGCCAGGTTGAGCAGCAGCAGGAAGGCGGGGAAGGCCCAGGCCGCGACGCCGAGGGCCCGGCTGCCCAGCGCCTCGGTGAAGGCCATGTGGAACTGCCGGGGCAGCAGAAAGCCGGCGGCGAAGGACAGGAGCAAGAGCGTGGCCCAGGGCCCCTCGCGCACCGGGCGGTAGACTTCCTCGAGGGCCTCCGGGTGCGCGGCAAGCCAGCGGCCGAGTCCACCCGCGCCCCCAAACACGTGGGTGACGGCCACCGCCGCGACGGCCAGCAGTGCGCCCAGTTTCACCACTGACTCGAAGGCGATGGCCAGCCCGAGGCCGGCGTGCCGTTCCCGGGGGGTGACATGCCGGGCGCCAAACAGAAGGGCGAAGAGCGCCACCAGCGCGCAGAAGACAAGGCCCACCATGGACGCCGGCGGGGCGTGTCCGAGCAGACGCACGCCTTGGGTAACGGCGCGAATCTGCAGCGCCAGGTACGGCACGTTGCCCGCCAGCATGAAGAGCGTCACCAGCACGCCCGCGCCGTGGCTCTGAAAGCGGAAGGCGAAGAGGTCCGCCAAAGACGTCAGCTGGTGCTCGCGCGTCAGGCGCAGCACCGGCTGCCACACCACCGGGACAAGGAGGCACGACAGCGTCACCCCCACGTAGATGGCGAGGAAGTTGAAGCCTTGGGCCCGCGCGTAGCCCACGCTGCCGGAGTAACTCCAGGAGGTGGCGTACACCCCCAGCGACAGCGCGTAGGTGAGGGGGTGACGCACCAGCCCCGCCGGGACCCACCGTCGCTCGGCGGCATACGCCACCAGAAACAGCAGCAGCAGGTAGCCAACGGCGACGGCAAAAAGCTGTCCGAGCTGGAGCACGAGGCCGTCCGCCGGGTCAGTCCGTCCGCCGGTTGACGACTGCGCCGACGAGGATGACGGCCGCCCACAGCCCGAAGGGCCACAGCCAGCTGTGCTGCCCGTCCGCCCACATCAACCGGGAGCGCGAGGCGAACACCAGCAAGGCGAGGCCGAAAACCCACAGTGCAGGCTCGACGACGCGCGTGCGGTGGTCGGGGCGGTGGGGCATGGGACGTCCCGCCTTCTTAGGCCGAACCCAAGCAAGCCGGGGAGTGCCACGAGGCGCTGGTTGTAGCGCAGTGCGCAACGGCTATTCCCGAGGCGGTCGCACCCCCGCCTGGGGTAAGCGGGGCCCCTCCCGTGAATGCCCTCCTCTCGGTGTGGACGTGGTTCGAGATTGGCCTGGTGGCCTTCCTCGCCTGGATTGTCCAGATGGTCCTTGCCCTCTTCACCTTCGCCTTCGACCGGCGCCGGGTGGTGGTGGGCCGCACCTTCCGGCTGGTGGGCGTGGTGGCCTCCCGCCTCACGCCCTTCTGGCATTTCGCGGTGGTGGGACCGACGCCGAAGGTGGCCGGCCGGACGGTGGTGGTGAGCAACCACGAGTCGCAGGCCGACCCGTTCCTTATCTCCCACCTGCCCTGGGAGATGAAGTGGCTCGGCAAGGCGTCCCTTTTCCGCATCCCCGTGGTGGGCTGGATGATGTGGCTGGCGGGCGACGTCCCGGTGCACCGTGGCGACAAGGCCTCGCGCAAGGGTGCGATGGCCACCTGCGCCAAGTGGCTCGCCCGCGGGATGCCGGTGATGATTTTTCCGGAAGGGACGCGCAGCTCCGACGGGGCCATGTTGCCCTTCAAGGATGGCGCATTTCGACTGGCCATCGAGACGGGCGCGGACATTCTGCCGATTGCCGTCTCTGGCACCCGCGCGGCACTTCCCAAGCACAGCTGGCGCTTCCAGTACGCCTACGCCAGCGTCACCGTCGGGACGCCCCTGTCCACGCGGGGGCTGACGCTGGACAACCTCGAGGCGCTGAAGACGTCGGCGCGCGTCCAGGTGGAGGGGCTTCGCGAGCGCCTTCGCGGCCTGGCCGCGGCGCGCTAGACAGGTGCCCACGGTGGACGCGTCGCCGCACATTTTCCTTCGCCCCGGTACGCCGGGCGACGTGCCGCTGCTGCTGGCCCTCATCCGGGACTTGGCCAGCTACGAGAGGGCTCCTGACGCGGTGGTGGCGTCCGAGGCCGACCTCTTGCGCGACGGTTTCGGGGCCGTGCCCGTGTTTCGCACGCTCATCGCCGAACTGGACGGGGCTCCGGTCGGCTTCGCGCTGTACTTTCTGGCCTACTCCACCTGGCGGGGCCGCCCGACGCTGTACCTGGAGGACCTCTTCGTGCGTCCTTTGGCGCGCGGGAACGGCGTCGGCAGGGCGCTGATGGGGGCCCTGGCCCGCGAGGCCGTCCACCTCGGCTGCGCGCGCTTCGTCTGGCAGGTGCTGGACTGGAACACCCCTAGCATCCGCTTCTACGAGTCGCTGGGTGCCGAGCTGCAGCGGGAGTGGCTCACCGTCCGTCTGGAGGGAGATTCGCTCCGGGCACTTGCCGAGAAGTGACGCGGGGCGCCGCCCGCGAGGCAGGGCAGCCCCTCCGGTGGCGCGGCGACGCCGCTACTTCGACCCCGTGAACGTCTGGGTGAAGTTGATGGTTCTCCCGTCGGAGCACGTGTCGCTCCCGGCGAGGACGACGGTCAGAACGCTTCCAGTGAGGGTTCCGCTTCCGCCCCGAAAAGTCGTGGTCTGTGAAGAGTTCGCGCCCGGACAGGCGATGCCATTTTGCACCGGGGGGCACGCGTGCGTCCCGCCCGAGAATTCAGTGGCAGAGGTTGCCGTCGCGGGTAGCCCCGACCCGTCGGAGCAGAAGACAGGGAGGCTGCCGACCCCGCCCAGCGTCAGGGAGTTCTTGCCAGGCTCGGTGATGGAAACCGTCTGGGAGAAGCTGAAGCTCTCCGCCCCCACCGCCTCCGACAGAATCCCGTTCCAGGTGCCGACGAAGTTCTGCCCGAAGTCATCGCTCCCGCACGCCCCCAGGAAGACGGCTGCAACCACTGCCAGAACCCCTCGCCGCATGGTCGATTTCCCCGCATGGCCGCCTCGTTCGGGCGTGCCCCCTGGGGATTCTCTCACAAACCTGGAAGGGCTACTTCAGGGCGGTGTTGTGCGGGGTGACTGCCCCGGAGCTCACGCTTCCGTGGCTGGTGGAGACGATGACGGTGGGGATGATGGCCATCAGGACAGAGAACAGCGTGATGATGGCGGCGGTCTTCGTGCTGCTGTACTGCTCCACCTCCACCGAGGCAACGCTGTCCAGCGGGACGCCGAAGGGCGGCCCGGCGAGCGGGACGGCGTCGAACCGGTTCTCGGTGACGTAGATGTTCGCGAACGGGCCTGGCGGGGCGAGGTGCTGTCCGGCGTCTCCGAGAAGGTAGAGCTCCTTGGACGAGTTGTAGTCCACCACCTCGCCCTGGGCGGTGAGGAGGCGGTACGGCCGGTCCGTGAAGGTGACGCCGTTGACGTTCTGCTCGCTGTGGATGTCGTAGCCGTTGAGGTACGCCAGCTGGCCCGGGGGAATGGTGAAGCGGTCCATGCACGCCGATGTGAACAGGACGGCGGTGGCCGCCGCACCGGCACGCAACGACGCCCGCATGGATGATGTCGCCCCGTTCATGCCCGCAAGACTTTAGCGGGTTTGAGACGCGCTCGCCGACTGGCCATTCACGCCCACCCCGGCCGAAACGCCCAGACTGTCGGGCCCGTCGACGGCGAAGGCTGCGGGGCGTCCGCAGGCCGGGGCGGGGGTGTGGACGGCCCGGCCAGCCGAGGTACAAGGGGCGCCTGGGCCTGTGGTGGAACTGGTAGACACGTCGGCCTTAGGAGCCGATGCCCCCAAGGCATGAGGGTTCGAGTCCCTCCGGGCCCACACGGGGCCGTGTCGTGGGCCCCTGACGCACACCCCTTGGCTCCAACCCTTCTGCCGGGCGGCCCGTTGGCGTCTTCCTCGCGCGGGGCCATTTCACATTGACAGGGTGTCCAGCCACCCTTAAGGCCCAGAGCTGCCCATGAAGGTCCACGTCGAGACGCTGTCCCCCATCGAGCGCAAGCTGTCCATCGAAGTCGAACCCGACCAGGTGACGGCCGAGCTGGGCCGGGCCTACCACGCGCTCGGCGAGCGCGTGCGTCTCCCCGGCTTCCGGCAGGGCAAGGTTCCGCGCCGCATCCTCGAGCAGCGCTTCCGGGGCGAGGTCGAGGACGACGTCACCCGTCGTCTCGTCGAGCGCAGCTACCTGAGCGCCATCGCCGAGAACGGCGTGGAAGCGGTGGGCGAGCCGCAGGTGACGGGGGCCCGGCTAGTCCTGGACGCGCCCTTCTCGTTCCAGGCCACCGTCGAGGTCCGGCCGGAAATCGCCCCCAAGGACTACCAGGGCCTGCCGTTGAGGCGCGTCACGCCCAAGGTGGAGGAGGCCCAGGTGGAGAAGCGCCTGGAGGAGATTCGCCAGCGACTCGGGCGCTTGGAACCGGTGGAGGACAGAAAGACGGCACAGCTGGGTGACTTCGCGGTGGTGGACTACCAGGGGACGGTGGACGGCCAGCCCTTCGAGGGCGGCTCCGGGGAGGCCGTCACGGTGGAGGTGGCTGCGGGCGAGGTGAGTGCGGGCAACGTTGAGGCGCTCGCCGGCCTGTCCCTGGGCGAGAACCGCGAGGTGTCGGCCACCTTCCCTCAAGGCCACTCGCGGGCCGGCCAGACGGCCACCTTCCGCTTCACGCTGAAGGGCCTGAAGCGCCGGGTGGTCCCGCCCCTGGACGATGAACTTGCCCGCGAGGTGGGCGGCGGTCCCACCCTCGACGCCCTGCGCACCCGCATCCGCACGGAGCTCGACACGGCAGCCAAGTCCGAGGCCGCACGGGGGGAGCGGGACCAGCTGGTGAAGGCCCTCATCGAGCGCAACCCCTTCCCCGTCCCCAAGGCCATGGTGGAGCGGGGCGTGGAGGCGATGCTGGAGGGGGCGCTGCGGTCCCTGGCCCGCGGCGGGGTGGACCCGCGCGCGCTGAACCTCGACTTCGAGGCCCTCCGCGGCGAGATGCGCCCGCGCGCCGAGACCGAGGTCCGGGGCGCCCTCCTCCTGGAGGCCATCGCCCAGGCCGAGGGACTCAGCGTGCAGCCGGCCGAAGTCGACGCGCGCATCGAGCAGCTTGCCAAGGAGAGCGAGCAGCCAATCAGCCAGGTGCGCAAGGCCTTCAAGGAGCCCAGCCAGCGGCGGGGGCTCGAACTGCGCGTCCGAGAGGAAAAGACGGTTGAATTCCTCAGGTCGCGGGCGAAGGATGACCAGTAACCTCTGAGGTCACCGCCCCATGCCCTACATGCCTGTCCCCTACGTCATCGAGCAGACCCACCGCGGTGAGCGGACCTACGACATCTACAGCCGCCTGTTGAAGGACCGCATCATCCTTCTCGGCACGGAGATTGACGACGACGTGGCCAATGCCATTGTCGCCCAGATGCTCTTCCTCGAGTCGGAGGACCCGGACAAGGAGATTAATCTCTACGTCAACTCCCCCGGTGGCTCCGTGACGGCCGGGCTGGCCATCTACGACACCATGCAATACGTGCGGCCCCCGGTGGCCACCATCTGTGTCGGTCAGGCTGCCTCGATGGGGGCGGTGCTGCTTCTGGCCGGCGCCAAGGGCAAGCGCCAGTCGCTGCCCAACAGCCGCATCATGGTGCACCAGCCGATGGGCGGAGCCCGGGGTCAGGCCTCCGACGTGGAAATCCACGCCAGGGAGATTCTGCGAATGCGGTCCATGCTCAATGACCTCATCGCCAAGCACACCGGGCAGTCTTTGGACCGGGTGGAGAAGGACACCGACCGGGACTTCTTCATGAGCGCCCCGGAGGCCAAGACTTACGGCATCATCGACGAGGTGGTGTCGGTCAACCGGAAGACCTTGCCCAAGGAGCGGGACCGCTAGTGGCGCCGGGGGGCAGAGTGCGGTCGGAGGTGGGAGCGGTTAGCTAACAACAGGCAGCGACACATGGGGACGAACAGGGGCGTGGACCCGGACCTCGTCCCCCCATACCATCTGACCGGCAGGGCATCGCCCGGGGGCATCATGGCAGGGAAGAACGTGGAGAAGGCCAACCAGACGCTGTCCTGCTCCTTCTGCGGCAAGTCGCAGAAGGAGGTGAAGAAGCTCATCGCTGGCCCCACGGTCTACATCTGCGACGAGTGCATCGGGCTGTGCAACGACATCATCGCCGAGGAGATTGACCGCGAGGAGACGAAGGACACCAAGCTCCGCATCCCTCGCCCCTCGGAAATCAAGACCATCCTCGACGAGTACGTGGTGGGCCAGGAGCGGGCCAAGAAGGTGCTCGCCGTGGCGGTGCACAACCACTACAAGCGCATCGAGTCCAAGGTGCAGATGGACGACGTGGAGCTGCAGAAGAGCAACATCCTGCTCCTCGGCCCCACCGGAAGCGGCAAGACGCTGCTGGCGCAGACGCTGGCGCGCATCCTCAACGTCCCGTTCACCATCGC
>JADGRA010000058.1 GCA_017881265.1 Myxococcaceae bacterium
GCGGCGAGCCGGGCCGCGTCCGCCCCCGCGCGAAGCGGCCCCCGCTCCGTCCGGGGGTACCGCTGCGGCGCGCCTGGAGTGGGGCGCGGCGGACGGCGGGCGCGTCAGCCTCGAGCAGCTGGCCGCCCTGGTGCTGCGGCTGGCCGCGGTGCACGCCACGGCGCGGCTGGAACTCCGCGCCGGGGAGACGCTGCGCATCCTCTGGCTGCAGGACGGGGCGCTGGTGGGGGCTGCCTCCACGCACCCGGCCGAGTCGCTGGTGCAGGTGGCGCTGGGCGACGGCCTTCTGGACGGCGCGACGGCGGCACAGGCCCGGGCCTCCCGCCTTCCGGACGAGGCCCTGGCGGCCGAGTTGGTGGACCGCGGCGCCCTCCGGGAGGACGAGGTGGTGCCGCTTCTGCAGCGCTGTACCGAGGCCCGGGCCCTGGAGGCCCTCTCGGAACGGGACAGCGCCTACCGGCTGGCCGCGGACGACGCCCCGCCCACCGGCGGCTGCGCCCCCGCCCGGCCCCTGCAGGCCGTGCTGGCCGAGGCGCTTCACCGGACGCTGACGCCCGAGGAGGTGGCAGCGCGCAGCCAGGGCCCCCACGCCATTCCCCAGCGGCTGCGGTGGGAGGACCTTCTGCCCTTCGAATTCAAAGAGCGCGAGCGGCGCCTCCTCGAGGCGGTGGACGGCGAGCGCACGGTGCTCGAGCTGTTGAGCCGCAGCGGCATCCGCCAGGAGCTGGGCCTGCGCGCGCTGGCGGTGGCGGAGGTGCTGGGCCTCCTCGAGGTGGCCGCCCCAGAGACGGCCGCCGCCCCAGCGGTGGACCCGGGCGTCGAATTGGAGCGGCTGCAGCAGAAGTGGACGGCCGCCGAGGAGGCGGACTACTTCAGCGTCCTCGGGCTTCCCAGAAACGCCGGGACGGAGGAAGTCCAAAGGGCCCATGCGCGGCTCGCCGCGGAGTTCCACCCGCTGCGCTACGCGGGGCACCCGGACCCGGAAGTGCCGGCCCGGGCCGCCCGCCTCCAGTCGCTGCTGGACGAGGCGGCCTCCGCCCTCGGTGACGAGCGGCTGCGCCAGGCCTACGCGCGCTCCCTCGTGGACTCCGAGGGCACCACCCGTGGTTAACTTCTAGCCCGGCATGGTGCGCGACATTCTCCTCTGGCCCCACCCCCTGCTGTCCCAGGTGGCGGCTCCCGTGGACGCAGTGGACGCGTCCGTGCAGGCGCTCATCGGCGACCTCTTCGACACCATGTACGCCGCGCCGGGCGTCGGGCTGGCGGCGCCCCAGCTGGGCGTCCTGCGCCAAGTCATCGTCTTGGACACCCGGGCGCGGCAGCCGGAGTCGTGTCCCATCGCCATGGTGAACCCCCGCCTGGTCGCCCTGGCCGGCACCACCACCTACCGCGAGGGCTGTCTGTCCATTCCCGGGGAGGCCGAGGAGGTGGAGCGCGCGGAGCGCGTCAGCGTCGAGTACCTGGACGAGTTGGGCCAGCCCCAGCGCCTGGACTGTGAGGGGCTTTTGGCCATCGCCGTGCAGCACGAGACGGACCACCTGGTGGGCCGCGTGTACCTCGACCATCTCTCCCCGCTGACGCGCGCCCTCATCCGCCAGCGCATGCGCCGGCGGAAGCGGGAGCGGGCATCGGCCCGCCCGGCGGCGCCGGTGGGCGAGGCCCTCTGAGGCAACAGAGGAGTCGCCCCCCCCCGGGGAACTCGGGTGGCGCACCTCCCCCGCGCTAAGGCCTCGCCTCGGCGGCCCGGCGTGACCGCAGCAACACGAAGACGGGAAGGCCCGCAGCCATGAGCGCCAGGGCCGCGACGACCTCGACGCTGCCGCGGACAATGACGGTGACGAGGAGCCAGAGCGTCCCGACGAGAAACAGGGCCGGAATCGCCCGATGAACAGCTTGGACGTGCGGGTCAGGCGCCCGCTTGCCTCTGCCCCACCAGAGAAGGCCGATGGCGTTGAGCGCGTAGAACAACAGGTAGCCGAAGGCTGCCATGTTGGTGAGTCGGTCATAGTTCCCGATGAGCGCCAGGGCAGCGCCGACGCTGGCGAAGGAGGCGATGGCAACGACGGGGGTGTGGGTAACCGCCGAAACGCTGCCCAGGCTCCGCGGGAACAGACCGTCGCGCGCCATCGCGAAGAACACGCGGGGGACCGACAGCATGTTGCAATGCAAGGTGCCCAGTGCAGAAACCATGAACAGCAGGGGTAGCAGCATCCCCACGCGCGGCCCGAGCGCAGCCACCGCCGCGCGGCTGGCCACACTCGGCGCTGCTGGATAGGCCGTAGAGTTGGCCGTCAGGATTTCTTGCATCGGCAGGACGTGGAGATAGGCCACGTTCAGTGCGACATAGAGACCGATGACCGTGAGAATCCCCATCACCAGCGCCCAGGGCAGAGTCCGGGTTGGCGCCTGCACTTCGCCGCCGACCATCGCAACGTTCGCCCAACCGTTGTAAGCGGCGACCGCGGCGAGCACGGCAGCGCTGAAGGCGCTCGGGCCGGTCGAATGCGGGTCCAGGTCTTGAACGGTGCTCATCGAGGCTGGCTGCCCAAACAGGGCCACCGCACCAATGAGACTCAGCAGGCCCAAGACCTTGACCGACGTGACCCAAGTCTGGAACCGCCCGGCTTTGCCGACCCCGCGGATGTTGAGGATGGCGAGCCCAGCAATGACGAGCACGGCGATCAGCTGTCGAGGCCCAAAATCGATTGCCAACGGCTGGCCTCGCCAGGGAATTGTCAGGGACCACCAGGCGGCGGAGAGCGGGATGAGGTCGGATAGGAAGACCGTCACTGCGACCGACAGGGCAGCGACCGTCCCGATGCCGACTGTCAGACGCATCCAGCCGAAGAGAAAAGCAGGCAACTCTCCCAGCGTGACTCTTAGAAACGCGTACTCGCCGCCAGACCGTGGAATTCGTGAAGCCAGCTCGGCATAGGTGAGAGCACCAGCGAGACTCAACAGGCCCGTCAGGGTCCAGACCGCGATGATTGACGCCGGTGCACGAACGAACTGCGCAATCGAAGCAGGTCGAATGTACACGCCGGTGCCGAGCACGCCGCCGACCACAATCGCCAGCGCCTGCCAGCGGGTGAGACCGCGAACTAGGCCCGTCTCAGAAGTTTGAGTTTGCCGCGTCGCTTCGGGCTGCGGATTCACTCAAGTCTTCCCCTTGGTGGACGGATTGCACCAGCCGCCGGGGCGGCGTGGAGGCGCCGGGCGGCTGCGGTGAATTTGGCATCGACGATTTGCAAGTTCGCGTAGTTGCGGCTTCACCTCTGCCCCACCACAACTCAGCGGGGCTGAGGTTCGTGCCCGCGCCAAAGCCACTGCATCAGCCTAGCCTCGCCGACGGACCGGACGGGGGCTGCTTTTTGCCAGCGGCTCGGCCTTCGGGACCCCCACCTTCGGGCAGAGGGCCGCCACCACGCAGCGGTCGCAGGCGGGCTTTCGGGCAAAGCAGGTCCGCCGGCCATGCCACACCAACAGCTGGTGCCCCTGGGCCCAGTCCTCCTTGGGGAAGAGGGCCTGGAGGTCCTCCTCGATGCGGTCCGGGATGAGGCTGGGGCTGAAGCCCAGTCGCCGAGCGAGGCGCCGGACGTGGGTGTCCACCGGGAAGGCCGGCTCCCCGCCGATGTGCACCGTCACCACGCCGGCCGTCTT
Source organism: Myxococcaceae bacterium (assembly GCA_017881265.1). Classification (GTDB taxonomy): domain Bacteria; phylum Myxococcota; class Myxococcia; order Myxococcales; family Myxococcaceae; genus JADGRA01. Next base: position 3,661 of record JADGRA010000058.1, read on the forward strand.
GTTGCCGACGCCGGGCAGCGCCGCCAAGGCTGCGCGGCTACGCGGCACCTCGCCACCATGGCTGGCCAGAAGCGCCGCCGACATGGCCTTCAGCGAGCGCGTCTTGGCCCGGAAGAAGCCGCAGCTGCGGATGAGCTTCTCCACCACCGGGGTAGGGGCGGGCGCCATCGCCCGGGCGTCGGGAAAACGGGCGAAGAGCGCGGGCGTCACTAGATTCACCCGCTTGTCGGTGCACTGGGCGGCCAGGAGGACGGCCACCAGCAACTCGAAGGGCGTCCGGTAGTCGAGTTCGATGTGGGCCACCGGCATGGCCGCGTCCAGGGCGCGCAGGACTTGGCGGGCGCGCGCTGCGCGTGCGGCATGGCTCTCGCGGGGCATGGTGCGGACGCCTTATAACCTTCAGCTACTCCCATGCCTTCGCACCCCGCCGACTTTCGCTCCGACACCGTCACCCGTCCCACCCCGGCCATGCGCGCCGCCATGGCGGCGGCCGAGGTGGGCGACGACGTCTACGGGGAGGACCCCACCGTGCGCCGCCTGGAGGAGGCGATCGCCGAGCGGCTGGGGCACGAGGCTGGCCTCTTCGTCCCTTCCGGGACGCAAGGGAACCAGATTGCGGTGGGCGTCTTCTGCCGCCCCGGCGACGAGGTGCTGCTGGACGCCAACAGCCATCCGGTGCACTACGAGGGAGGCGCGGTGGCCGCGCTGTGGGGCGCCCAAATCCACCCGCTCGTCTCCACCCGCGGCATCTTCACCGAGGCGCAGGTGGAGGCCGCGGTGCGCCGGGAGGACGACCATGCGCCGCGTAGCCGCCTCCTCATCCTGGAAAACACCCACAACCGTGGCGGCGGCACGGTGTGGCCGCTGGAGACCTTCCGTCGCGCGGTGGCTGTGGCGCGTGCACATGGCCTGTCCGTCCACCTCGACGGGGCCCGGCTGTGGAATGCCGAGGCCGCCACCGGCCTCAGCGTGCGCAGCTGGGCCGAGCTCGCCGACTCCGCCACGGTGGCCTTCAGCAAGGGGCTCGGCGCCCCGGTGGGTTCAGTGCTTGCGGGCAGCCGCGACTTCATCCGCCAGGCCCGCCGGCTGCGGAAGCGCCTGGGCGGCGGCATGCGCCAGGCCGGCATCCTCGCCGCGGGCGCGCTGCACGCCCTGGAGCACCACGTGGCGCGCCTGACTGAAGACCATCGCCACGCGCGCCTCCTCGCCGAGGGTCTCTCGGCCCTCCCCGGCGTGGAGGTGGACCTCGCGCGGGTGGAAACCAACATGGTGTATGCCGACTTCCCCTGTCCGGCCGAGCAGGCCGTGGCCCGCCTGCGGGAGGCGTCCGTGCTGGCCCACGCCGTCGGCCCGGGCACGCTGCGCTTCGTCTGCCACCTGGACGTGGGTGCAGCCGACGTCCAGCGGGCCGTCGAGGCCGCCGGCCGTCTGGTGGCGGACGTCGCCCGGCCAACCCCGGGGTGAAGGCGGATTAATGCCTTTGCAGGGGGGGCCGAGGTGGGTAGAAGTCGCCCCCTCTTGCACCGTTCCCCACTCGCCCCGCTGCTCGCCCTCGGCCTCACCGGGTGTGCCACCGCCCAGCTGGCAGCGCCGCCTCTCACCCTGACGCCGGCCACCCGCCTGGGCGAGGAGGCGCCGCCCGTCGCCGTGGCGCCCCCACCCCCGCCCGACGTGCTGCCCCTTCCGGTGGAGCCCGTGCCCGGGGACATTCTCCGCGAGCGCCTGGTGCGCTTCGTCGCCGACGCGCAGGTGGCGCGCGCGATGGCCTTGCCGGGCGACGCCATGCCCAGCGCCCAGCTGGCCCGCTGGGAAGCAGTCGTCACGGACGTGGAACGGTTTCTGGCGACCGAGACGTCGGCGGATGACGTCTCGGCCGTCCGGGCGCTGGTGCAAGCCGTGCTGGAATTGGACGCGCGGGCCTACCGCGAGGTGCCGGAGCCGCTGGGGGACGGCATCCAGGCACGCCTTGCCGCCCTGGAGGCGCGCTTCGCGCTGGTCAGCCCGGCCGCGGTGGGGCGGGCCGGCTACCGCTGGCCACTCTCCACCGTCCGGGTGACGAGCCGCTTCGGCAAGCGCTTTCACCCCATCCAGCGGCGCTGGAAGCTGCATGCCGGCGTGGACCTGGCGGCGGACCACAATGAGCCCGTGCTGGCCGCGGGCGCGGGCATGGTGGTGCGGGCCGGGTGGACGGCCGGCTACGGCTACGAGGTGGAGATTCAGCACGCCGCCGGGTTGCTGACGCGCTACAGCCACCTCGCATCGCCGCTGGTGCTGGAGGGGACGTCGGTGCAGGCCGGGGATGCGCTTGGCCTCGCCGGGCGGACGGGGTCGGCCACCGGAGTGCACCTGCACTTCGAGTTTGTCCGGGCCGGGGTGCCGCGAGACCCGCTCAAGGAGTTCCGCAAGCTGGTGGCCGCGCCCGCGCCCAGGGTCGTCATCCTCACCCCGCCGCCACAGCAGCGGGGGAAGAAGGCGAAAGACGTACACGCCGAGGAGCCGGGCGCCTGAGCCCGGTCGGGCTACACTCTTCCTTAAGAGTGTGAGCGCCCCTCGCGTCGCGTCGTTGTGGTGGCAGGCGCTGCTTGGGGCGAGCCTCCTCTTGCTTGCCCAGTCCTGCCGCAGCGCACGGACGCATGGCGAGGCTGAGGTGCCCGCGCCTGCCCCGGCCTCCCCCGTGCTCGAGCTGTGGGTGGACGCCGCCGTTGCGCCCGGTGGCGACGGGAGTCGCCCCCGTCCATTGCGACGCCTGCAGGACGCGCTGGTGGTGCCAGCGCCCAGCCGACGGGTCCACCTGGCAGCTGGCCTGTACACGGGCCCCTTCGTCGCGACCGACGGCACGCAGCTGGTGGGTGGGAGCGCGGCGGTCCTCACCGCGGCAGCCGGCGTCACCGTGCTGGAAGCCCGGGGCACGGTGAGTCTGGAGCGGGTGCTGGTCCAGGGCGGGACGCTGGGCGTCCGCGGCACTGGCGCGCTGCGGCTGACCCAGGTGCAGTTCAGCGGCCAGCGCCTCGGCGCCCTGCTGTTGGCCGGGGGTGGCACGTTGCAGGCCACCACGTGCCGCTTCGAGGCCAGCGTCAGCGAAGGGGTGGCGGTCGCGCTCGAGCCCGGGGTGCGCGTGCAGCTGTCCGGCTGCACCTTCGAAGGGCCCTGGCGCCGCGGCGTGGAAGCGCGAGCGCCGGCCGTCCTCTCCATTGCCGGGACCGGTTTTCGCGGGCCGGTGACGGCTCTCCACCTGCGCGGCGGCAGCGCTGAGCTGTCGGACGTCACCATCGGCGAGGGTCGCGGGCCCGCGCTGTACGTCACCTCCGGGACGCTGGGGCTTCACCGCGTCCAGGTGAGCGGCCACGAGTACGCGCTGCTCACCGGGACGGACGCGGTGGTGGAGGGCGAGGACGTGACGTCCACGCGCGCCGACCGCGCCGGCGTCGGGCTGGTGCATGCCAAGGCGCACTTCCGGCGCCTCACCATCACCTCGGCCGGCACCTTCGGTGGCCTGCAATGCGTCGCCTCCGACGTGCGCGTGGAGGGACTGCGGGTGGAGGAGGTGGCAGGCCTCGGCGTCTCCCAGCGTGACGGCACCCTGACTCTCGACGACGTGGTGGTGACACGCACCCGGGACCCGGACGGCACGGGCGGGGAAGGGATGCAGCTGCGCGGCGGTCGGGCCAACCTCACCAACGTCACCATCCGGCAGACGGCCGGCGCGTGCCTGCTGGCCGCCGAAGGAGCCGACGTCCGGCTCTCCCACGCCACCCTCGAGCGCTGTCACACCGCCGGGCTGGTGGCCGACACCGGTGCCCACCTCACGGCCAGCGGCGTGACGGTGGAGTCCTCCGAGGGGCCAGGCGCGGTGGCCACCGGCGCCGGGCTGCTGGTGCTGGCCACCTTCCAGGCGCTGTCCACCCAAGGCGCCGTGTGGGCCGAGTGCGCCGGGGGCACCCAGGTGCAGGCGTGGGCAGTGGCGGGCGGCCTGCCAGCGCTGCCCTGTGTGGAGGGACTCGCGGCGCCGCCGCCGTGACCTTCCCCGGGCGACCCTCCGTCAGCCCTGGCCCCCGCCCAGTGGCTTGGTGAGGAGGCGCCGGGCTGGCTCCCGGAAGCCCCGCTGTCGGTACAGGGTGAGCGCGGTCACGTTCTCCGGACGCACCATCAGGTGCAGCGCCCGCGTGCCGCGCGACTCGGCGGTGGCCTCGGCGGCGGCGAGCAGCGCCCGGCCGAGGCCGCGCCCGCGCGCTTCGGGCACCAGGTAGAGCTCGGTGAGGAAGCCATCCCTCCCGTTCCACTCGAGGTCGTAGCCGAAGGTGAGGACGAAGTAGCCGCACGTCACGTCGTCCACCTCGGCCAGCCCGACGAAGCCGAGCTCCGCGCTGGCGAGGAGGTTTCGCAGGGCGCTCTCCCCACGCTCCACCGTCCAGGCGATGCCCTCCAGGCGGTTGAAGTCCACCATCATCGGCAGAAGCCGCGGGAGGTCTGCGTCGGTGGCCTGGCGGACGGTCAGCGTCATGGACGGAGCGTCCGTTGTGCGTAGCCCACCCGGGGCCCCACCGGCCAGCCCAGGCACGGGCAGCGTCCCGCCCCCGCCCTCTGGCCGAGGAACGGCGGGAGCCGCCGTCGCGGTTTGAGGTAAAATAGAAGACATGGTCAGACTTGCCCTTGTTGCGGTCGCCGTGGGTGTGCTGGGCGGCGTGCCAGCGCGCGCCGAGCAGGCAGCCAAGGACGGGGAGTTGACGGTGGACGGCTTCCTCACCGCGCTGAAGCGGGGCGACTTCAAAGCGGCGGCGTCCCACTTCGACGCCAACCTCAAGAAGGCGCTTCCGCCCAAGGAACTGGCCTCCGTCTGGAAGTCGGAGACGGAGAAGTTCGGGGCGCTGGTCAGCTGGGCCCCCGTCCAGCGCGCCACCACAGACGGAAAGGACGTGCGGCTGGTGGCGCTGAAGTTTGACCACGGGGAGTTGCGGATGATTCTGTCCATTACCCCCTCGACGCAGGAACTGGCCGGCATCGACTTCGTCACTGTACCGGCGGTCACCCCGGCCCCCTAGTAGCCCCAGAGGCCGGGCGGAGGCCCGCTCGGCCGGGGGCCCGGGGCTTATAGGGGCGTCGCGCGCTCGGCCACCCAGGCGACAATGCGCGGGTACACCTCGCTCGGCGCGCCGACGCCGAAGAGGAGGTCCCCGTGCCCGTAGTCCAAGCCCTCCCCATTCTCCCGGCCGAACAGCATCACCGTCTTGTCCGGTGAACCCAGAAGGGCCGCCTGGCGCGAGATGGCCGTCGGGGGGGCCAGGCCGTCCCGCGTTCCCCCCAGCACCAGCACCGGCTGAGTGACGGCGCTCAGCCGGGCGCGGTAGTCGGTGCCCCCGTCCCGGCTGCAGAAGCGGTCGTGCGCCGTCCAGTCGTCGAGCTGGCGGAGCAGCCGGTACCCCATGGAGTCGATGAGGTTGGCGTACATGCTGCGCAGCACCAAGGGGGCAATGGCCTTGGGGTTGATGAGGACGTCGGAGAGCGGCAGGGTCAACCGGCCCGCCCAGGGTGCGCAGGCGAGGCTGAAGAGCCGCTGGCGGAAGGCGACCGGCCAGGCGAGCCAGGTGCAGGCGCGCATTACCCGGACGAGCCAGCGCGGGTAGTGGAAGTACACCGGCGCCCCGAGCGCGCACAGTCCCCGCACGCGCCCGCCGGCGGGGCCTCCCAGCACGGCATAGCCCACCAGGCCCCCGAGGGAGTGCCCCACCCAGAACAGCTCCTCGGCGCCGCTCTCCCGCAGCAGCAGGTCCATCACCGCCGGGGCGTCCTGGGTGATGAGGTCATCAGCGTCGTAGTCGAAGCGGCCGCGCCCCCGCGGCGGTCGGGAGGCGCCGGCACCCCGCCAGTCGAGGCTCGCCACGTGGAAGCCCGCCTCGGCGAAGGCGCGGGCCAGCGAGTAGGGCGGGTCGAAGTCCAGGTTGAGGTGGTTGGTGGCCAGTCCATGACAGAGCAGGACGGGCTCCCGGAAGCGCCGCACGGACGGCTTCCGCTGGTGGACGGCGATGTCCCAGCCATCGGCCGTGCGGGCCCACAGCTGCTCGGGGCGGTCCCCCCGGAGCCGGTAGGCGTGCCGGACGGCACGGAGGTAGCCTGCCGCGGCCAGCAGCAGAGCGACGACAATCCCACCAGCGATGCCGGGGCTCATCCGCTATAGTGCCTGACCGTCTCCCGCCGGCAGAAGCCATCCACCGTCTTCCCGCAGCGCCGCGGCCGGAAGCTCGATGAAGCTCGAAAAGCTCAAGTTCGTCCTGCCCAACCTCTTCACCGTCACCTCCATCTTTTGCGGGTTCTACGCGCTCACCCTGTGCTCGGGCGAGCCATCCCCGGCCCAGCTTTACCAGGCCGCCCTGGCCATTTTCTTTGCCATGTTCTTCGACGGCTTCGACGGGCGCGTGGCCCGCCTCACCCGGACCCAGAGCCAGTTCGGGGTCGAGCTGGACAGCCTGGCAGACGTCATCTCCTTCGGTGTGGCACCGGCCATGCTCGTCTACAAGTGGGCGCTGGCCCCCTTGGGCTTCATCGGCCTCTTCGTCGCCTTCCTCTACGCGGCCTGTGGCGCCTTGCGCCTGGCACGCTTCAACGTCATGTCCCGCCGGGCGGTGGGCTCCCGCTTCTTCGTTGGCCTGCCCATCCCCCTGGCCGCCGGCGTCATCGTCAGCGTCGTCATCGCCCACTACCTCACCCGCGGCCGGGAACTCGGCACCGGCGCCCGGGTGCCCTACCTGGTGGTGGTCACCGTGCTGTCGCTCTTGATGGTGTCCACCTTGCGCTACCGCACCTTCAAGGACCTGCGTCTCACCGCCGCCTCGCTGAGTATTTTTGGCGCCGTCTGCGTGGCCGGCGTCGTCATCGCCACCCGGCTGCACCCGGCCTACGTGCTGGTGGTGTACTTCTGCGCCTACCTCGCACTCGGCTTCGTCGAGTCCGGGCTGTGGCTTAGCCGGCACCTACATGCGCGCAGCGTGCAGCCCGCGGTGGGCGTCCTCCCGGACGAGGACGAAGCTGAAGCCGACGACGAGCAGGACTTCCTCTAGCGCCCCGTCAGGCCAGCCATGCGCGTCGAAGTCCTCTGCACCGGAGACGAGCTTCTCACCGGGCTGACCGTCGACACCAACAGTCCCTACTTCATGGAGCGGCTGGTGGCCCTGGGCGAGCAGGTGGCCCGGGCCACCATCGTCGGCGACGTCCGGGAGGAAATCCTCGGGGCGCTCACCGCCCTCGGCGCCCGGGCGGACGTGGTGCTCGTCTCCGGTGGCCTCGGGCCCACCGCAGATGACCTCACTGCCGCCTGCGCCGCGGAGGCCGCGGGTGTCCCGTTGGTGGAGAGCGCCGAGGCGCTCGCGGCCCTGGAGGCTCGCTTCGCCCGCCGGGGCATCGTCCTCACGCCCAACAACCGCCGCCAGGCGCTGGTGCCCCAAGGGGCCGAGGTCGTGCTCAACCCCAATGGAAGCGCGCCCATGTTTTGCCTGCAGCTGGGCCAGGCGACGGCCTTCTTCGTCCCCGGCGTCCCGCGCGAGTACCGCCACCTGGTGGACGCCGAAGTGCTACCCCGCATCCGGCGGCTCCGGTCGGAGCGCCCGGACGCGGGCTTCCTCGCCTTCCGCCTGTTGCGCACGGTGGGGCTGCCCGAGTCCCACCTGGACGCAAAGGTGGCACCGGTGGCCGCCGCCCACCCAAATGTCACCTTCGGTTTTCGCACGCACGCGCCGGAAAACCACCTCAAGCTGATGGCGCGCGGGCGCACCCAGGCCGAGGCGGACGCGGCCCTGGCCGCCGCCGAGGCGGCCAGCCGGGCGGTGCTGGGCAGCCACGTCTTCGGACAGGACGACGAGCGGTATGCGGCGGTGGTGGGGGGGCTGCTGCTTCAGCGCGGGCAGACGGTGGCGCTGGCGGAGAGCTGCACCGGCGGACGGATTGCCGACCTCCTCACCTCCGTTCCCGGGGCCAGCGCCTGGTTTCCAGGGGGCGCGGTGGTGTACGCCAACGCCATGAAGGAGGCCTGGGTGGGGGTGCGCGCCGAGACGCTGAAGGCCCATGGCGCTGTCTCGGAACCGGTGGCGAAGGAGATGGCAGAGGGTGTCCGCCAGGCCGCCGGCGCCACCTGGGGGCTGTCCGTGACGGGCATCGCCGGGCCCGCCGGCGGCAGCGAGGAGAAGCCAGTGGGGACGGTGTACACGGCCCTGGCCGGCCCGGGCGGCACAGTTGCGCAGAAGCACCGCTTCCCGGGGGACCGGGAGCAGGTGCGCACCTTCTCGGCCGCCGCCGCGCTGGAGAGTCTGCGCCGGGCGCTTCTGGAGACGCCGCCGTGACGCAGAAGGCGGCGGAGCCAGCGCGCCCAGCCCGCGGCGCCGTGGCTGGGCTGCGGCTCATGCTGGGCGCCTACAGCACGGAACTGACGCTTTTCCTCGGCTGCTTCGTCGTGCTGGCCTGCTTCAGCGGCCCACGCTTTCTCCGCCAAAGCGCGGCGCCCCACTTCGTCTATGCGAGCAAGGCCTGGCTCGACGGCCGACTCGATGTCGACCCGGCTGACTTGCCCAACCTCGAGGACTGGGCCTGCGTGCGCGAGAGCGCCGGGCAGAAGGTGCGCTGCGAGGGCGCGGTGCGGCCCACCGACCGCTGGTACGTCTCCTTCCCGTCCTTCCCGGCGTTGCTCATGCTGCCGTTCGTCGCGCTGCACGGCTGGCAATTCAACGACACCAGCTTCGGCGTGCTGCTGGGGGCCGCCGCCATCGCGCTCTTCTATGCCCTCTGCCGCAAGCTGACGGCCCTCGGGGACTCGCCCCGCAGCCTGAGCGAGGACGTCGTGCTGGCCCTGACCCTGGGCTTCGGCACCCTCTTCTTCTCTTGCGCCATTCGCGGGGAAGTGTGGTTCCTCGCCGAGGTGCTGGGGGTGCTGCTCACGGTGTTGTACCTGCAGGCGGCCCTGCACGCCCGGCACCCGGCCCCGGCGGGCGTCCTGTATTCCATGGCCACCCTCACCCGGACGCCTCTCCTCTTCACCGGCGTCTTCTTCGTTCTGGAGGCGGTCTGCCCGGGCCCGGACCGGCGGAGCCAGCTCCGCGAGGTGCTTCGCGCGCCGGGGCCCGCCCTGCGCCGGCTGGGCGTCTTCGCCGCTGGCGCCGCGCCGCTGGCGCTTTTGGCCGGCTGGTACAACTTCGTCCGCTTCGGCTCGCCGGCCGACTTCGGCCACCGCTTCCTCTACAACAACCGTGTCAACGCAGACATCGACGCCCATGGCCTGTTCAGCCTGGCCTACCTGCCGAGAAACCTGGAGGCGGCCTTCCTCAAGCTGCCCGAGGTGCACCTGCAGCCGTTCCGGCTGAGCTATGACCCGCACGGGCTGTCGCTGTTTGTCACCATGCCCTTCCTTTTGCTGCTGCTGGTGCCGCGCGAGCGCCCGCGCCTGCACTGGCCGCTGTGGCTGACGGTGGCCGCCACCGCGCTGCCGGGCTTGCTCTACCAAAACACCGGCTACATGCAGTTCGGCTTCCGCTTCAGCCTGGACTGGACGCCCTACCTGGTGCTGCTGCTCGCCATCGGCGGCTGGTCCTTCCGCGCCGCCGGTGTGCAGCTGCTGTTGGGCCTTGGCTTCCTCGTCAACTTCTGGGGGGCGGTCGCCTTTCGCGGCTACACCGAGCTGGTCCGGCGCCTGGGCCCTCCGTAGCGCTCCCCATGGCGGACCCATCCCCCCCGCGCTGGCACACCCGCGAGGACAGCGGGCTCCTCCTCGACCGGGAGCTGCGCTGGTTTCATGACGGCGAGCCCATTGCCCATCCGAAAATCATCGAGCTCTTCAACCAGAGCCTGGTGCCCACCGACGACGGCCGCTTCCAGCTGCGGGTGGGCAAGGACTGGGCCTACGTCACGGTGCAGGACGCGGCCTACCGGGTGACGGGCCTGGACGTCACGCAGACGCAGCTGCTTCTCCGGCTGAGTGACAGGACGGGCGAGGCGCTGGACCCCTCCACCCTCGCGCTCGACGCGGATGGCGTCCTCAGCGCCCGCGTCAAGGGCGGGCGGGCCAAGGCGCGCTTCTCGCGCCCGGCCCAGGTGGCGTTCGGCGCACTGCTGGAGGAGTCGGCCGAGGGGGTGGCCTTGAGACTGCCCGCCGGCACGGTCCGCCTCCCCCTGTCACCCGCCGTCCTGCAGGAGTCGCCCCTATAAGGTGGTGCCGGCGAAGCCGTCCACCACGCGGGACGCTTTGCTGGGCGCCCGGGGGCGGGCCGACCCATGGACGTGTGTTCCGTACCGGACGCCGCACGCATCTGCTCAACTGCCGCGGCCATGGCACACGCCGTTCACTTCGACGCACCCCTGCAGGACGACGAGCGGCGTCGCCGGCTATACGACGGCGACCTCTTCGTCTACTCGCCCCGCCGCAGCTCGCTCGCACTGGTGGACTTCACCCGCGGGCTGCTGCGCGAGGCGTTCGGCACGCTCGAGCCGGAGACGGCGCAACACGAGATGCCGGTGAAGGACTTTGCCGAGTTGCTGGGTGTGGTGAAGCCGAAATTCATCCACCACCCGGAGAGCAAGCGGCTCCTCCAGGCGCTCCTGGTGGACATGGGGTGCGACCCGGAACGGACGTATTTCGACGTGCCGCGGCTGCGCAGCTCCACCAGCGACGCCTACCTCACCACCGGCATTGCCTACGCCTGGCACCCGCACCGCGACACCTGGTACTCGGCCCCGCACTGCCAGGTGAACTGGTGGATGCCGGTGTACGAATTGTCGGCCGACAACGCGATGGCCTTCCACCCTGGCTACTGGAACCGCGCGGTCCCCAACGACTCGGTCAACTACGACTACTACGCCTGGAACGCCAAGCACCGCGGGGCGCACGTCGTGGCAAACTTGAAGTCCGACGACCGGCCGCTGCCCCGGGCGACGGACGCGGTGGAAATCAATCCGCAGCTCCGCCTGTTGCCGCAGGTGGGCGGCCTGCTCCTCTTCTCCGGCGCGCAGATGCACTCCAGCGTGCCGAACAACTCCGGGCGCACCCGCTACAGCATCGACTTCCGGGTGGTGCACCTGGGCGATGTGGCGGAGAAGCGTGGGGCGCCCTGGTGTGACGAGCGCTGCACGGGCACCACCATGCGCGACTACCTCCGGTGCACGGACCTCGCGCACATCCCGGACGAGTTGGTGGCCCTCTACGAGACACAGGCGCCCCCGTCCGACGCCGAACTCATCTACCGGCCCCGCTGACGCCCCCCCCAGGCGCCCCAGACCCCCTCTGCAACCTTCCGACGTCCGCCCGGCACGTGTCAGACTGCCTCGCGCGCGGCGCCCCGGGGCTGCGCCCGTCGGCTGGCCCTGGGCACCTTCTGACTGGGCCATGCATGGACGGGGGACACGAAGCATGAATGCGGCGCTTCTGCTTGCCTCCGTCGGACTCGGGGCGGGACTCGCCCTGCAGGTGGCGATGAATACCCGCATGCGCGACTTCTCCGCCGGAGCTGTGGGGGCCGCCCTCGTCTCCTTCGCGGTGGGCACACTCGCCCTCGCCGTCGTCCTGGCGGCCCTGCGCGGTCCGTGGCCCGGCGGCGGCCTCGGCCAGGCGCCCTGGTGGGCCTGGGCTGGCGGTCTCATGGGCGCGCTCTATGTCCTGGGCGCCGTCGTCATCGCGCCGCGGGTGGGGCCCGGGCCGCTGTTGGCGGCGGTGGTGCTGGGGCAAATGTCCGCCGCGCTTCTCCTGGAGCAGTTCGGCTGGCTCGGGACACAGCCACATCCCGTCAACGCGGTGCGCGTCCTCGGCGTGCTTTTGATTGTGGCGGGCGCGGCGCTGGTCCGGCTCTTCTGATGGCCGCGCCGGCCCGGTGAACCTTTCCCCCGGGCAGCCCTCGTTTTCGCTCGCCCGGACGCCGCGGTTGACGTCATATTGCGGCCGACGTGGGAGGACTCATCCCGTCCGCGGTTGCGCCATGGCCAGCCGGGGCCAGCCAGGCTTGGCCCCGGGCAGCCGGTCGACGCAACCGGGGAATTCCGAGGAGTCCGGCCCTGGCCCGGAGGAGATTCGTGCTCGACGCTTCACACGGGGTGCGGCTGTCTAGTCTCGGCCTGGTGCTTCTGGCCACGGCAGCGTCGGCCGCCCCGGCGCAGACCGGCTGGACGGAAGTGCAGACGCCGCACGTCACGCTGATGACGGACCTGAACCGCGACGAGGCACGGCGGGCCGCGCTCAGCGTGGAGCGCACGCGCGCGGCGCTCCTCGCCGCCGCGTGGCCTGGCACCAAGCTGCTCCAGCCCGAGCGCATCGAGGTGGTGGTGTTCGCCAACCGCCAGGACTTCCAGAGTTACTTCGGGGACCGGGTGGGGGGCGTGTTCATCCATGGCGCCTACCCCCCGGTGGCCTTCCTCTACGGGCCGCCCGACAAGTGGGAGCAACGCGCCACGCTGGCTCTCACCGAGACCACCTCCGTGCTGAAGCATGAGCTGATGCATCACCTCGCCGCCTTCATCTACCGCCGGCAACCGAGGTGGTTTTCCGAGGGCATGGCGCAGTTCTTCGAGACGATGCGCGTCTCCGAGGACGGGACTACCGCGACGCTGGGGGACGCCAACCTCCAGGCCTTTCATTCCTACCTTCGAGTCCGCAGCGTCAACGTGGCCGACGCCCTCGCCTGGAGTGGCAAGCTGGACCAGCAGGACGAAGCCACCACCTCGGGCCTGTACGGCCTCAGCTGGCTCCTCGTTCACTGGCTCTACAACACCCACGCCGCGGACTTCGACCGCTACCAGACCCTGCTGGCGAAGGGCATCGACCCGGACAAGGCTTGGAAGGCGGTCTTCCCCAACCTCTCCCCCGGGGCGCTCGACTCGGAGCTGAACCACTACGCGCAGCTTGGCGAGTTCCGCAATGTCCCGGTTCCCGTTCCCGAGGTGCCGGACACGCTGCACGAGCGGACCATGACGGCCGCCGACGTGCATGCCACGCGGGCCCGGACGGCCCTCAGCGCTGCAGCGTCGCAGGTCCACGGCGAGGGCCAGCTCGCCGACGCCAAGAAGGAACTCGCCGCCGCGCTCGCGGACGACCCGGCCAATGTGCGGGCGCTGGCGATGAAGATGGGCACCGTCCCGCCCGCGGAGCGCGCGGCCCTGGGCCGGAGCGCGACCGCGGCCCACCCGGAGGATGGGCTGGCGTGGCTGCTGCTGGCCGAGTCGCTGCAGAATTCGGGCGAGAACTGGGAGGAGTGCATGCAGGCCTACCGCAAAGCCACTGAACTGCTGCCCGATAATGCGACGGCCTTCAACAACCTGGCCTGGATGTACGTGCAGAAGGGGCAGCCCCAGGAGGCCTTGCCGCTGGCCGTCACCGCGGTGCGGATTGCACCATGGGATTCCGCCTTCCTCGACACGCTGGCAGCGGCGTTGGCTGGCGTGGGGCGCTGCACCGAGGCGGTCACCGCGCAGGCCCGTGCCGTGGACAACCTCCCGGAGCGCGCGGGACCCGCGGTGCGCGCCCGGTACGCGGAGCGCCTGGCGGATTTCCAGAAGAACTGCAAGTCAGCAGCCGGCGCATTCCTGGGGACTCCAGGCGGCGCCAGCCCGCCGCCCGCCAACAAGCCCTGAGCCGCTGCTACTTCGGCGGCTCGGCAGGCGGAGCGCCGGGCGCTGCAGGCGCACCCGGTGCCGCCCCCGGGGTCCCCGCCGGTGCCCCACCCGGCGTCACGATGCCAACCACCGGTTCTGTGATGACGCCGAGAATCTTCGCGCCGGCCGTCCGGGCCCCGTCCAGGGCGAACACCACCCGCCCGTAGTTGGCCTTCTCCTCGGGAATGAAGAAGACCAGCTTCTCGTCGGGCGCCTTGGCGGCGAGCACCCGCTTCATCCGCTCGACGTAGGAGGCGTCGTCCACCGCTTCCGTGTTGAGCTTGATGGTGCCCGACTCCTCCACGCTGACCACAATCTGGTTGGGGTCCGGCTCCTGAACTTCCTGCGTGTCCTCGTCGGGGACGCGCACCTGGATGTCCTTCTCCAGGAGCGGGGTCACCACCATGAAGATGATGAGCAACACGAGCACCACGTCCACCAGGGGCGTGACGTTGATGTCCGAGTTGGGACGGCCCTCGCTGATGGCGAACTTGCGCTTCTTGGCGAGGTGCTTTCCGAGGCCGAGGCTCACTGTTTCTCCTGAACGCCGAGCTTCACCGTCTTCGCGCCGGACTTCTGCATCACGCTGAGCACCTTGCGGACGTCCTCGAAGGTGAGGCTCGAGTCGCCCTTGAGCAGGATGGCCTTGAACGGCTCGGCCGACAGCTTGGCCGTCATCGCCAGCCGCAGTCCCGCTTCGTCGAAGGGGTCCTTCTCGAGGAAGATTCGCTTGTCGGCCGTCACCGACACAATCATCGGGTCGCTCTTGCCCTCGTCTTCCTTCTGCTTCTGCGCCGTGGGCAGCTTCACGTCCTTGCCCCGCTGGAGCATCGGCGTCACCACCATGAAGATGATGAGGAGCACCAGCACCACGTCGACCAGCGGGGTGACGTTGATTTCAGATTTGACCTTGCCTCGTCCACCGCCGGCTGCCATCGCCATGGCGTCACCTCACTCTGCCGAAGGCCCGCGACGCATGCCCCGGGCCCCCGGACGTCAGGGATGGTACCGCTACTATGGATTGCCCGGCATGTAGGCGTGCCCAGCGAGCTGCTTGGCGACCACGTCCAGGAACTCGTTGGAGGACTCGCTGATGTCCACCGCCCGGGCATCCACCCAGCCCTGCAGGTAGTTGTACGCCATCACCGCGGGGATGGCGACGAGGAGGCCGAAGGCGGTGGTGATGAGCGCCTCGGCGATGCCGGCGGACACCGTGCCCAAGCCGCCGGACCCGGTGATGGCCATCGACTGGAAGGCCGAGACGATTCCCATCACCGTGCCGAGGAGGCCGACGAAGGGGGCGGTCGAGCCGACGGTGGCCAGAAGTCCGAGCCCGCGCTTCAGGCTTTGCACCTCGCGCTGTGCCTGGCGCTCGAGCGCCCGGGCCACGGACTCCACCAACAGGTCCTTGTCCTGGCCCGGGGCGAACTTCAGGGCGTTCAGGCCAGCCCCGATGACGCGGCCCAAGTGACCAACCTTGTCGCCCATCTTGGCGTTGGCGGCGGCCATCAGGTCGCCCTTGGAGAGCACGGCGGCCATCCGCTCGGCGAAGTTGCGCGATTCGCTGCGCGACTTGTTGAACACCACCAAGCGCTCCGCCATCACCACGAGCGAGAGCACGGACATGATCCCCAAGACGAAGACGATGAGCCGGGCGAAGAGGCCCATGTGGGCATAGAGGTCGGTGATTGTGAATTGCATGGGTTTGAGTACGCGCCTCCGTCTGCGCGGGGATGAGAGCCGTTGTGCCGTCTTGAAGCGACCGCGACCGCGGTCATTACTACTGGGTGAGCTTGAATCTGAAGTTGAAGGTGTAACTCACTTGCTGCGGACGCCCCTGGAAGGTCACCGGGCTGTACTTGGCACCCGCCAGCCATTCCAGCACGGCCGTTTCCAGGTGCGGGACGGGTTTGATGATTTGGCAGCTGGTGACCGCCCCCTGGGCCGTGATGGTGCACTTCACAATCATCAGCCCCTCGACGCCGGCCTCCCGGGCCTGTGGGGTGTACTGTGGATAGGGCGTGCCCCCTGGGCCGGAGATGAGGACCGGACGCGTCATGCCCTCTCCGAAGGCCACCGTTCCGGTCCCGGTCCCACCCAGCGTTCCGCCCAGCACGCCTCCCACCACCCCGCCCTTGACCCCGCCCTCGACGCCGCCCTCCACCCCTCCGCTGTCGTCGTCGTCCTTGCTGGGCTCCGCTTCCGCCGGCTTCTCGGTGGGAATCTCCTTGGGCTGCACCAGCTGGTTCTTCTTCGGCGTCTTGTGCTGTTCCTTATGCGAGGCGGGGGGCGGAGGGGGAGGGGGAGGGGGAGGCGCCACCTTGAGGACGACTGAAATGTCCTTCTCCTGGCTGCGTGCCGGGCGCGTGCTCAGGTAGACCGCCATCGCCAGAAGAGCGACGTGCAACAGCACGGAAACAACCGCACCCGTACCGAACCGGGACTTGGGGACCGTGCCGTGGCCTAGAACTGAATCAAACATCGCCCGGAATCTCCCTGGTCCTCGCTGCGCCGACCCGGGGCTGATCCGCCGGGCGGAAGTCGAAACTGACTAACTACATCAGCGGCTACCTCAGATGGGCGGCAACGCACAAGATCTTCCGTCCGGCGGCTCCTCAGGTCCCCGCTGACAGAATGGTTCCATCCGTGCGGCGCTTTGGGCACAGGAATCACAGGCCATCTGCAAACTTCTATTGACAGGCACCCTCCCGCCCGACAATCCTCGCCCTTCGCTTTCCCGCTTTCGACCACACTTGGAGGGGTTCGGTGAGTCCAAAAAGGGAGTTTGTTGGGAGGGGCGTAGGCTATGCGCTTACGCTCCTCGGGTTGCTCGCGGCCGGTGACGCCCGAGCGCAAGCTAGTGCCGGGACGGGCTCACTGACCGGTACGGTGGTGGACAGCTCGACGAAGGCGCCAGTCGCTGACGTCGTGGTGACGGCGACTTCGCCGCAGTTGCAGGGTGAACAGGTGTCGGTCACGGACTCGACCGGGACCTACCGCATCCCGCAGTTGACGCCAGGCATTTACACCCTCCGTTTCGAGAAGGAGTCGTACAAGCCCTTCGCGCGCGGGGAAATTGAACTCAACGCCGACCGGACGCTGCGCCTCAACGTCGAACTGCTTCCCGAGTCCCTCAAGGGCGAGGAAGTGGTGGTCGTCGGTAAGGCTCCAGTCATCGACGTCGGCTCGACGCAGACCGGCCTCACCATCACCAGTGCCTTCGCCCAAGCACTCCCCATCGCTCCGGCCTCGGCGGCCAACGGCGGTACCCGCAGCTTCCAGGGACTCGCGCTCGCCGCTCCGAGCGTGCAGGCGGACCTCTACGGCATTTCCATCGCTGGCACGACGTCGCCTGAGAACTCCTACCTCATCGACGGCCTGAGCTTCTCCGACACGGGCTACGGCGTGAGCAACCGGGCGACTGGACAGACCGCCGGCAGCGACTTCTCGGTGGAATTCGTGGACCAGATGAACGTCCTCACCGGCGGCTACCTGCCAGAGTACGGCCGGACCACCGGCGGTGTGATTTCGGTCACCACCAAGAGCGGCGGGAACGAATTCCACGGGTCGGTGTTCGCCACCTGGACGCCAGGCTTCATGGCGCAGACGGGCACTGCTGTTCAGAACAACAACAGCATCATCAACGTCGCCACGAAGCTCTACAACGCCTGGGACATTGGCTTCACCTTGGGCGGCTACATCATCAAGGACAAGTTGTGGTTCTTCGTCGGCTTCGACCCGTCGCAGTACAAGCTGCAGCTCATCCGGTCGGTGTCCACCTACACGCTGGATACGAACGGAAACCGGGTTCCGAACACCTCGGGCGGCGGCTATGAGCGCACGCCTGTTCCGAGTGCGACCCGGAACTACTACCAGACCCAGACCAACTATGCCTACATCGGCAAGTTGACCTACCTCATCAACTCCGACAACCGCGTCAGCTTGTCGGTTGCTGGCACGCCGGACACCTACTCCAGTCCGTACATTGGCGCGGCAGGAAACGGTGACTACAACGCGACGAGCGTCGCCGGGAATGACCAGACCCTCGACCTGGTGCTCCGCCTGAACTCCTCGTTCATGGAGAAGAAGCTGCTCCTCGACGTGACGGTCGGCTGGCACCACCAGAACAACAACACCACCAACATCGACGGGACGTCGTTTGCCGGCCCAGCGGACGCACCGAGCACCGCGGGCGGCCTGGCCGATGTTCCCTACGTCCGCTTCGTAAGCACCAACAACCTCAATGCCTTCCCCGAGGACCCGGCGCTGACGGACCCGACGCTGGCGGCCATCTGCTCCAACAGCACCGTGGCCACCAACGGCCGGAGCTATGGCTTCAACGCCTGCCGCGACGCCAGCTACCGCACCGGCGGCAGCGCGGCCCTTCGCAACGTGACGGAAGACCGCATCCAGGCGAAGGCCGTCTTGACCTACTTCCTCAATGCCCTGGGCCACCAGACGCTGAAGGCCGGCGCCGACATCGAGTGGATTAACTACCAGAACCGGGTGGGCTACTCGGGCGAGGACTACTACTACGGGTACAGCGCGCCGGTTGGACCGGGCAACTACCTGGACGTGCGCGCCCTGGGCTACCTGTCTGCTCCCGACGTGCCGAACTTCATCCAGTACCAGGACCAGAAGCCGAGCGCGCTGCTGCCGGGTGCCTTCATCCAGGACAGCTGGAACATCATGGACAAGGTCACCCTCAACGTGGGCCTCCGGTGGGACAGCGAGTACATGTACGACCAGAACGGTCAGCTGGCCCTCGCCCTGAACAACCAGTGGTCCCCGCGCGTGGGCCTCATCTGGGACCCGACCTACCAGGGCAAGTCGAAAATCTACGCGAGCTACGCCATGTATTATGAGGCGGTCCCCCTCGACCTCGCCGACCGGTCCCTCATCGGAAACGAGTTCGTCTCGGCCTTCCACGGCAACTGCCTCAACCCGGCCAAGACGGGCCAGCTATGCAGCAACTCCCTGGGCAGTCTGCAAGCCGGTGGCCCGGGCTTCGCGGGCGCCCCTGGCTCCGGTCCGAACCAGTACTGGTACGCCATCGGTGCCGACAAGGAGCTCATCGACCCGAACATCGTCCCGCAGACCACTGACGAAATCTCGGTGGGCGCGGAATACGAAATCTTCCCGAACGGACGGCTCGGCGTGAACTACACGCACCGCGGCCTGTCACGGCTGATTGAGGACTACAGCAACAACGCCGCCGTCAGCTACGTCCTCGGTAACCCCGGGTACGGCATCGCCTCGAACTTCGTGCAGCCGGCGCGCATCTACAACGGCTACACCATCTCGCTCACTAAGTCCTTCGCCGACCACTGGCAGGCGCAGTTCAGCTACACCTACATCACCCTGAACGGCAACGTGGACGGCCTGTACCGCCCCAGCGACGGTCAGCTCGACCCGAACATCAACAGCACCTACGACCTGCCGCAGTTCCTCATCAACGGCTTCGGGCCAATGCAGGCGGACAACCAGAACCGCATCAAGGCGTTCGGCTCCTACCAGTTCATCTTCACGTCGACGCTGGGACTCACCCTCGGTGCCGCCTACACCGGCTACTCCGGCGCGCCCATCTCGGCCCTTGGTGGTGACCTCCTCTACGGCGGCGACATCGTCTTCATCATCCCTCGAGGCAGCTACGGCCGTTTGCCCTGGGTGCACCAGTTCGACCTGCACGCCACGGTCGACATTGGCCTTGGCGGAGACATGCGGCTGAGCGTCGGTGCAGACTGCTTCAACGTGGGCGGCTTCCAGACCGTCACGACGGTCGACGAGTCGTGGGTCTACCCGACCAATACCGCGGTGGCAGCGGAACCTGGCGCCACCCCACAGCAACTCAAGACCAATCCGCTCAAGAGCCCGACCGGCGCGACCCTCGTCACGACCGGACCGACACCGCCCAGCGTCATCAACACCAACTACGGCCACGCGACGTCGTACCAAGCGCCGCGTACGTTCCGGCTCCTCGCGCGGTTCACCTTCTGAAAATGGAAACCCGACCCATGAGAACCCGAAAAGTCATTGTCCTTTCGCTCATCTCTGCCGGGGCCGCCTTCCTCTTCAGCGGGTGCCCGTCACAGCCGCCTAGCCCATGCGTCATCGGGCACGCCGGCGGAAGCCCAGCCGGCAACGGCCCAGGCCACCAGTACGTCGTGCAGTGGTACCTCAACACCGACGCAGGCGCGCCGAGTGCCGCCTGTGCCGCCGCCGCCTACAGCTACTGGCCTGCCGGTGACTTCGTCGGCGGCCTCTACGTCGAGTCGTACGGCGCGGTCACCGCCAGCCAGAAGCTGGTGGGAATGGTGCCGGAGGAGTTCGGCTGGACGAACTCGTATACCAACGACTACGTCCAGGGCGCCCTCATCGATGATGCGGGCTACCCGAACCCCGTCTCGCTGGGCAACTTCAACACCGACACCCAGTACGCCAACGGAACCTGCATCATCGCGCAGCAGGTTGGAGGCGCGGCCCAGCAGCAATTCGTGCCGACCGGCAGCCCCAACGGTGCGGCGACCATCGTCACCGGCCCCCTCCAGACGGTCACCTACAGCTTCCCGGTGGCCATCGTGTACACGGCACCGGCCGCCGGTGAAGGGACCCAGATTCAGGTGACCGCGCAAGTCACCCGCGACGACGGCGTCAGTGGCCCCTGTGTCCGCAACTACATCGGCATCGGCCTCTGGCCCGCGGCGAACTGCAACACCACCAGCGACTGCAACCCGAACCCAACGCCGAGCGCAGGCCGCCCCTTGGGCTCCGGCGTCCTGCCGGGGATTCCCACCACGTGTAACCTCACCATCGCCAACAACGACCCCGTCCTCGTTCCCGCGACCGGCGGCTACCAGGATGCCTACGGGTGCGGCGACGGTGTGACGCCAGTCCCGTTCGTCAACATCTCGACCAGCAGCGGCTGCGGCGGTGGCTCGGTGGACAACAACAACACCGGGGGCCTGGGCCTCTGCTTCTACCCAAACCCCTCGCCAACGACGTTCCCCTACCTGAACTAGCCACACACACTCTGTCGTCGTCCCACGGCTCCGCGCGGACTCCAGTCCACGCGGAGCCGTCGTCTTTTCTGAAGGTACCCCGTGCTGGACTCCCGTCACTTCCAGGCGCACGCCGCCCGCCTCCTCGCAGCCGAGGAGGGGACGCTGCGCAAGGTGGCGCCCCTGGCCGTCGCCCTCTGCTACCCAAGCCCCTACCACGTGGGCATGAGTTCCTTGGGCTTTCAGACCATCTACCGGGAGATTCACGCCCACCCCGGCGCCACCGCGGAGCGTGCCTTCCTCCCGGAGGACGTCCCCGCCTTCCGCGCCAGCCGCACGCCGCTCTTCACCCTCGAATCCCAGACGCCGGTGGCCACCTTTCCGGTGCTGGCCTTCAGCGTGGCCTATGAGTTGGAGCTGACCGGCCTCTTCGACATGCTGTCCCTCGCCGGCCTCCCGCTGCTGGCCGCTGCACGCACCGAAGCCCACCCGCTGGTGGTGGCCGGCGGCCCCCTCACCTTCTCCAACCCCACGCCGCTCGAGCCCTTCGTCGACGTCCTCATCCAAGGGGAGGGCGAGGAACTGGTGCACGCGCTGCTGGAGGCGGTGCAGGCTTTCCCCCGGCGGGACGGGCTGCTGTCGCACCTGGCCCGCACCCAAGGCTTCCGCGTTCCGGGGCGCGGCGGAGACGCGCTGCATGTGGCGCGCGCCGCGGACGCACGGCTTCCGGCGCGTTCTCAAATCCTGACACCCCACACCGAGCTGCGAAGCATGTTCCTGATTGAACCCGAGCGCGGGTGTAGCCGCGGGTGCCACTACTGCGTCATGCGGCGCACCACCAACGGCGGCATGCGGACCGTCCCGGTAGAGCGCGTGCTGGCGCTTGTGCCGGATGCCGCCCGGCGGGTGGGCCTGGTGGGCGCGGCCGTCACCGACCATCCCCGCATTGTCGAGCTCCTCCGCACGCTGGTGGACGCGGGCCGCGAGGTGGGCGTCTCCTCCCTCAGGGCGGACCGGCTGTCGCAGGAACTGGTGGACAGCCTGCGCCGCGGCGGCGCGCGCACCCTCACCGTCGCCTCGGACGGGGCAAGCCAGCGCATGCGGGACCTGGTCGACCGCAAGCACTCCGAAGAACAAATCCTCCGGGCAGCGCGCTACGCGGCCCAGGCGGGCTTCGAGAGGCTCAAGGTGTACAGCATGGTGGGCCTGCCGCTGGAGGAGGACGCGGACGTCGACGAATTGGTGCGCTTCACTACGGAACTCTCCCGCATTCTCCCGGTGGCCCTGGGCGTGGCCCCCTTCGTCGCGAAAAGGCACACGCCCCTGGACGGCTCGCCGTTTGCCGGCATCAGGACGGTGGACAGCCGGCTAGCGCGCCTGCGCGGGGGCCTGCGGGGCAAGGCGGAGGTGCGTCCCACCTCCGCGCGCTGGGCCTGGGTGGAATACATGCTGGCCCAGTGCGGGCCGGAGGCGGGGCTGGCGGCCCTGCAGGCGTGGCGTGCCGGCGGCAGCTTCGCCGACTTCCGCCGTGCCTTCGCCGCGTCCGGCTGTACGCCCTTCCTCGCCGCCCGGGTGGAGGACGGCCGGCGCCACCCCACGCGCTGGCCCGTCGTCGCGCCCCCACCGCCCGCCCCGGGCGCGCGCACCGGCGCCTGAGGGCCGGCTGTGCTGCCCCGGCCAGGGGCTGTCTTCAGGCCGGGGCGGGCACCCGCTGGGGGTCCGGGCTCGCCCACGCCGCGTGCGGGACACGGCGCGCCCCGGGCACGCCCCGGAGGACGTCCCGGACGGGGACGAGGGCGCCGACGCTGGTGTAGCCCTCGGTGCCGAGGCGGGTGCCGGTGTGGCAAAGCGGGTAGCGCCCGGCGTGCGCGAGAAACCACGTCCGCGTGGCAGGCAGGGGCAGCGCGTGCACTTCCAGGCGCTGGAGGAAGACGAGGAGGAGCAGGTGGGCCGCCGAGTAGAGGAAGCAGCCGGGCGTATTCTTCTCCACGTTGGAGATGAGTTCGAAGAAATAGGTGCCCCGCCGTGAGCCGTGGCGGTCCCCTTTCACTTCGACGCCGAGCAACTCGCCCCGGGTCGCCCAGAGGAGGTCGACGCCGCGGGCCTGGAAGCGCGGGTCTGCCTGGACGTCGTGGATGTCCGAGGCCGAATCCTCGGCGAGGAGAAAGGCCCGGGCTACCGAGACGGCGCGGTCTGCGGCGCCGCGGACGGACTGCATGGTGTAGCTGAAGGCCATGGGGGGTGCCGGGCACCACACCACGTGCCTCCGACGCGAGGGCCTTGCCCGCCTTGCAAGCGCGCCCCTAGTCTGCAGCCCTCCAAACGGGGAGGGATTCCAAATGCAGGCTCGCTGTCCGCGCTGCGCTTCCGTCTTCACCACCGACCGCAGCGGGCTTCAGTTTTGCCCCAACTGCGGACAGCAGGTGGACGTGCCTTCCTTCCCCGGTGCGCCGCCGGAGAGCTCCGGCGCCGGCTGGGGCGGGCCCACCGGCCCTGCAGGACCGGGCAGCACCGGGCCCGGCCCTGCCCTCCGCGAGGACACGCCCTGGGAGCGCCGGGCGACGCTGGGGTGGTTCAGCGGCCTCTTCGAGACGTGGAAGCAAACCATCTTCGGCCCCCAGGCCTTCTGGGCCTCGGTGAAGCCCAACGCCTCCTGGACAGACGCCCTCTTCTACGCGTGGATTCTGTTTGCCGTGGGCACCCTCCTCGCGGCCCCCTTCGGCGCTTTCGGAGTGGGGCGCTCTAGCGTGCAGACGCTGCTGGACCAGATGGGTGAGCTGCCGCCCAGCACGCGGGCGGCCATCCGCAACGCCGTGGGCGGGATGGGCGGGGTCCACGTCGTCTCCAGCCTCGTCTTCTACCCGGTGGGCCTCATCATCTACGCCGCCATTCAGCACCTCTTCTGCATGCTGTTTGGCGCAGCGAAGAACGGCTACTTCGCCACCTTCCGGGTGCTCGCCTACGCCAGCGCCACCAACATCGTCGGCCTCCTCCCCTGCCTGGGCATCCTGGCTGGCCTGTATGGCATCGTCCTCGTCATCCTCGGCCTGTCCTCGGTGCAGGAGACCAGCCTCGGGCGTGCCACGGGCGCCGTCCTGCTCCCGGTGGTGCTGGTGTGCTGCTGCCTGGCGGCGGCGGTTACGCTGTTCGGCGCCGCCCTGGCGGCGGCCATGGGCAGCTTCCAGAGCAGCTGAGGAGTCCAAGGTGACGCTTCACTGGTTGCCACGCACGCGCCGCTTTGACTTCCTGCAGGCCCTCGGCCTGGCCGGCCTGTTGGGCCTTCTGGCGGCGCGCTTCCTCCCGCTCGAGCGGCTGCCGTTCCTGCGCTGCGCCCTGCGTGAGCACAGCGGCTGGCCCTGTCCTGGCTGTGGCCTCACCCGGGTGGCGGTGCGGGTGGCGCATGGGGACATTGCCGGGGCCCTCGACGCCAACCCGCTGGGGACGGTGGCGGCCCTCGGCTTCGCGGCGTGCGCCATCCTCGCCGCCCTCCAGCTGCTGTTCCGCCTGCCGCTTCCCGTCGTGCACCTCTCGGCGCAACAGGCGCGCCGGCTGCGCCTGGCCGTCTTCTCCGCCCTGGCCGTCAACTACGCGGTGGTGGTGGTGCGGGTGCGCTTTCTGGGCTGGCCGTGAGTCCGGGGTGGGCCCTGGCGGCCCTCCCCACCCTGGGCTACTTGTTGGGCAGCATCCCCACGGGCTACCTGGTGGCCCGGGCCGTGCGCGGGGTGGACGTCCGTGCCGTCGGCAGCGGCAACGTCGGCGCCACCAACGTGGCCCGGGCGGCCGGCGTGCGTCCGGCGCTTCTCGTCCTCGTCCTGGACGCCGGCAAGGGCGCCCTAGCCGTGCTGCTGGCGGGTGCCCTGGTGCCGGGGGCGCCCCTCGTCCAGGCCCTGGCCGGCCTCGGTGCCTTCCTGGGGCACGTCGCCCCCGTCTGGCTGGGCTTTCGCGGCGGGAAGGGCGTGGCCACCGCCCTCGGCGTCCTCGCCGTCCTCGTCCCCGCCGCCGCGCTGGCCGGCGTGCTGGCCTACGCCCTCGTCTTCCTGTGGACGCGCATCAGCAGCCTTGGGTCTCTCACCGCCACCCCCGTCGCGGTGGCGGCCGCCGCCCGCTGGCCGGGGACGCGGCTTGCGGTGGGCCTCACCACCACCCTCATGCTGGCCATCCTCTGGACGCACCGCGGAAACATTCGGCGGCTGTGGCGGCGGGTGGAGCGGCGGCTGTAGGGGCCTTCAGCGTCCGTCGGCCTTCAGCGTCGGCGGCCGGCGCCTGGCCGGGCCGCCCGCTGCCTGCTGGGGCGCCGGGTAGCTCAGCAGCGTGCACGCAATGGGGCCATTCCACAGCGACAGGCGCCCGCTGGGCCGGTGGTGGAAGGCGCTCTCGAAGGCGGGGTTGCCCGAGAGGATGGCGGCGCGAAAGGCCGACAGCGCGTCGAATTGCTCGCCCAGCTGGAAGTAGAAGGACTTCATCCCCTTCTGCCCGCCCGTGCCCAGGCGGTCGCCGTAGGGCGGGTTGGTGACGAGGAGGCCGTGCGCCCCCGAGGGCAGGGGCAATGCGTGCGTGGCATCCCCCAGCTGCAGCTGGACGGTGCCCGTCAGCCCGGCGGCGCGCAGGTTGGCGCGCGCGGCCCCCAGCGCCTCCTCATCCCGGTCGAAGCCCCACAGCGGGATGGGCACCGGGCGCTGGCTGGCCTGCGCCTCGGCCCGGAGGTCCGCCAGCAGCGGACGGGCCAGGGGGCCGAGTTCCGGCCAGCGCTCCACGGCAAAGTGCCGGCCAAGGGAAGGCGCGTGCCGGGCCGCCATCCACGCCGCCTCGACGAGGAGGGTGCCGGAACCGCACATGGGGTCCAGGACGGGCTCCTCCCCGGTGTAGCGCGCCGCCCGTAGCATGGCCGCCGCCAGCGTCTCCTTCAGGGGCGCCGCCGTCTGGCGAATGCGGTAGCCCCGGCGGTTGAGTGGCTCGCCGGCCAGGTCCAGCGACAGCTGCAGCCACGTGCCGGAGAGGTGGGCCACCACCTGGACGTCGGGCGTGCGGCTGTCGACGTCCGGTCGCCGGCCGGCGCGGGCGCGCATGCGGTCGACGATGGCGTCCTTCAGCTTCAGGGCCACGAAGCCGGAATGGGCGTGCTCCGACTTCTGCAAGGTGGCCTCCACCGCGAAGGTGGTGTCGGGCGTCAGGTACTCCTCCCAGGGGACGGCCTCTGCCACGGCATACAGTCCGTCCGCCCCGGGGGCCTCGCCCTCCCCCACTGGCCACAGCACGCGCATGGCCAGGCGCGTCCACAGACAGACGCGAAGCGCCTCGGCCAGGTTGGCCGCGAAGCGCACCCCGCCCGGGTGGCGGCGGATGCGCACCGCCCCCAGTTCCTCGAGTTCCTCGGCGAGAAGCGCTTCGGTGCCTCGGGCGGCGGTGGCGAAGAGGGGGAGGCGCGGGGGCATGGCTGGGCTGCGCCGGCCATGCTAGTCCCCTCAAGCGTGGCCGTGCGGGATGCCAACGCCGTCGCCCTCGCGCTTCTGCGGACGCGCGCCCTCGGCGCGCTCCTCGACGTCTCCGCAGCCACGCTTGGGGGCCTCGCCCTCGGCCGGGCCTTCGGCCGGGGCGGCACCGGCGCCGCGCTCGGCGCCGCGGCCGGCGTCCTCCTCGCGCTGCGCTGGAACCGGCAGCGCGCGGCCGCGGCCCTGGAGAGGGCACGGCCGGCCCTTGGCTCTGCCCTGCAGGCCTACCTGGAAGGGGGAGGCGGCAGCTTGCGGCCGCAGCTGGAAACCTGGGTGGCGCAGCGGCTTGGCCCCGCCTGGCTCCCGGCCAGCCTGGTCCGGATGGCGGTGGCGGCAGGGCTGGCCCTTCTGTCTCAACCGCTGTCCCGCCCGCACGTGCACGGGACGGACGCTGGCCAGCCACCGCGACCGGGCCTGTCCGTCACCGCGCGCCTGGAGCCGCCGGCCTACGCCGGGTGGCCCACGGTGGAGGTGCAGCTGCCGGCGGTCCGCGGGCTGCGCCACTCCCGACTCCTCCTCGACGTGCGTACGACGGCCGCGGGCCTCCGCTGGGCCGAGGAGGGTGGCCCCGAGCACCAGCTGTTGCCGGTGGACGGCCGCGCCAGCCTGTCCTTCCCCCTCGAGCGCAGTGGCAGCCTGCGCCTGGTTGCCGAAGGGGGCGGCCCGGTGGTGCTCCTGCAGCTGGAAGCCCTCCCCGACGGCGCGCCGCGGGTGACGCTGGCCGCGCCGGAGACGGACAGGACGGTGACTGCAGCGCCGGGTCCCCTCACCCTGCGCGCCTCCGCCCAAGACGACGTCCAGGTGGCGCACCTGGACTTCCGCTGGACGCTGGCACGGGGCAGCGGCGAGGGCATGCAGTTCCAGAACGGGCGGCTGCCCGGCCACCTCACCTTGCAGGGCCAGACCGCCGAGGCCGCCGCGCGGTTGGACCCGCTGGCCCTGGGCATGAAGGCCGGGGACACCCTGGTGCTGTGGGCGGAGGCCTCGGACACCAACAGCCTGGACGGCCCGGGGGTGGGCCGGAGCGAGGCCCGCCTTGTGCACTGGGAAGAAGCCCTGGTGGACCTCTCCAGCAGCGTCGCCGGCGCGCGCCTGCCGCCCCCCCTCTCCCAGCCGAGCGAACGCGAGCTGCTGGCCCGCACCGAGCGGCTGGTGCGCTCCGGCGCCCGGGGCGCTCGCCTGCGCGAGCAGTCCGCCGCCCTGGGCGACCTCCAGCGGCACATTCGAGAAGCCTTCGGCTTCTTCCTCCAGCAGGAGAGCCGCAGCGGACTCGAGCTCGACGTGGACGAGGCGGAGGTCGCCATGAATGGAGATGCCCGGGCGCGGCGGCTGCTCGCCCAGGCGGTTTCGGAGATGTGGTCGGCCGAGGCCGAGCTCGCCACTGGCAGCCCTGCCAGGGCGCTTGCGCCAGAACGGGCCGCGGTGAAGGCGCTGGATGCCGCTTTTGGAAGCGAGCGGCTAGCGCTGCGCCCCTTCGCGCCGCCGGACAGGCCCATCGACGAGGGGCGCCGGCTGTCCGGCGCGCAAGGAGGCCTCCGTCCACGCGCCGACGGCCCGGCGACGCGGCCGGCCCCCGACGACAGCTCCGTGGCGCAACTGGCCCGGCGGCTGCTCCTCTCCGCCGAGGAAGGGGTGACGGCCGAGACGGCCCGGCGCCTGGCGGACGCGCTGTGGGCCCTCCCCGTCAGCACCGGCATTGCAGCCGCGTCCCTGGCGGCCCCCCTCTACGCGGCCGAGGACGGCGTGTCCCGTGACGCCGCTGCCCGGGCTGCGGCGGTGGCGCTGTCGCGCTGGCTGCGCCCGTCCCCGGACGTGGTGCCGCCCGTCTCGCCGGATGAGGCGGCCGTGGTGTCCCGGCTTCCGCTGCGCCCCCCTCGCCCGTAGAGGCGGCGCGCCAGCGCTTCCAGGGCCAGCAGCCCCGCCAGCAAGCCGAAGGCGCCGTCGCTGCCGCGCAGGTGGACGGTGCTGGGCCAGCGGGGCGGCGGAGGCAGCCGGCGCCAGGCGGAGGCCAGCGCCTGGGCGCCGTCCATCTCCAGAAAGGGGTGGTGGGCCGCCGCCGCCGCTGCGCGAAGCCGCGCCCGCGGCCAGCGGAGAAAGCGCGGGAAGTCCACCGCGTCCACGGCCAGCCCATCCACCGGGCCGGTGGCGGGCAGCGGGACGAAATGCGCGCCGGCGCCGTCCTGCACGCGCAGCGCGGCCCAGTCGTCGCTGAGGAAGACACCGCTGCGGGAGGCCCGCGGCGCTTCGAGCCAGCCCACCAGGTGCCCCAGCAGCGCCGCGTACACCGTCCCGGCCGCGGCCGGCGCCGACAGGCGCCAGAAGTCCGGCGCCGTCACCACCGCGACCCGGCCCTGGCCAACCGCCCGGCCCACCACCCAGGGAAGGTGGGCCGCCTCCCCGGCGGGCCCAAGTCGCCCGAGGACAACGCTGAGGGCGGGTGCCCGGAGGGTGGGGACGGGGGCGTAACCGCGAAAGGCCACTGCCTCCTCGCCCAGCTGGCCCGACAGTGGCTGGCGCGGGGCCGCCGTCGCCGCCTGCGCGAGTTCCACGCCGAGGGCCGTCGCGGCCCCGGGTGCGTCGAGGACGAGGAGCGCCCCGCCGGACTCGACGTAGTGGCGCAGCGCCGACGCAGCGGCGGCGTCGAGGCTACCCGGGCCGAAGCCCACCAGCGCCAGCATGTCCACACCGGCGAGGCCTTCGGGCGTCCGGAGCAGGGCAAGGGGGGGGTGGGGCGCGAGCCCGCGGGCCACCACCGCCTGCGTGCCCAGCTGTGCCAGAAGCTGGACGTCCGCGCCCGGCGTCTGCAGCCCGGCGGCTGCGGCCCGCGCTTCCCACCCCGGTGCCGCGGCCAGCACCAACCGCCGGGCCACCCGGGTGCGCGCGGCCAGGGTGACAAGCCGCCCGTCCTGGGCCTGTGCCTCCCCGGCCACCGCGGCCTCCAGCGCGACGAAGGAAATGCCCTCCGTCAGCGGAGCGACGCGAAGCCGAAGGGTCCGCACCCCGTCCGCCCCGTCCACCTGCAGATGCTGCGACGTCGGCGCCGCGGAGGTGGAGCGCGCGCTCAGGGTGAGGCGCTGTCCGTCCCCACGCCGCACGCGCACCGTCACCCAAATTTCTGCGGTTTGGCCCAGGGCCACCTCCCCGGGGGCCTCCACCGAGAGGATGTCCACCCGGGGGCGCATCTCATCGAAGAGGAGA
>JADGRA010000002.1 GCA_017881265.1 Myxococcaceae bacterium
CAGCCGCTCTCGGCCGAGATGGAGGGCAACCTCCGGGCCGAGGTCCGACGCGAGGCCAAGGCCGCCACCGAGGAGCTGCGGCGGCGCGTTGCCCAGCGCGACGCGCTGCGCGCGCAGTTCCCCATGTCGGCCGTGCCGCACAAATACGTCATCGTCGCGACTGGCAACATCTACGACGACGTCGACCAGGCACGGGCGGCCGCCCAGGCCGGGGCGGACGTCGTGGCCGTCATCCGCAGCACGGCGCAGTCGCTACTCGACTACGTGCCCCACGGCGCCACCACCGAGGGCTACGGCGGCACCTACGCCACGCAGGAGAACTTCCGCATCATGCGCGAGGCGCTCGACGAGGAAAGCCGGCGGCTGAAGCGCTACATCCAGCTCACCAACTACTCCTCCGGGCTGTGCATGGCGGAGATTGCGTTTTGCGCGGCGTATGAGCGGCTGGACATGCTCCTCAACGACGCGATGTACGGCATTCTCTTCCGCGACATCAACATGCGGCGGACCTTCATCGACCAGTATTTCAGCCGCCGCATCTGCGCGCTGGCCGGCATCATCATCAACACGGGTGAGGACAACTACATCACCACCGCCGATGCCTACGACGCGGCGCACACCGTCATCGCCAGCCAGTTCATCAACGAGGCCTTCGCTCGCCGGGCCGGGCTGCAGGACTGGCAGCTGGGGCTGGGGCACAGCTACGAGATTGACCCGGCGCGCCCGGAGACGCTGCTGTTGGAGTTGAGCCAGGCCATGCTGGTCCGGCGCTGCTTCCCGGACGCTCCGCTGAAGTACATGCCGCCCACCAAGCACAAGGAGACGGACATCTTCTTCAGCCATGCCTACGACGTCATGGCGGACCTGGTGGCCGTCTGGACGCGGCAGGGCATCCAGCTGCTCGGGATGATGACCGAGGCGATGCACACTCCGCTGCTCGCCGACCGCTACGTGGCCCTCAAATCGGCGGCCTACATCCACCGGGCCGCCCGGGGCATCGACGAGGAATTCACCGTGCGCGAGGACGGCAAAATCGCCGGGCGGGCGCGGGCCGTCTTCGGCCGCGCCATGGAATTGCTCGAGGAGTGTCGCCGCGATGGACTGGTGGCGGCCATCGGCCGCGGGCGCTTCGGTGACGTGAAGCGCACCGAGACGGGGGGCAAGGGCCTGGACGGCGTGGTGGAGAAGGCCCCGGACTACTTCAATCCCTTCCTGGACCTCCTCGAGGGCACGCTGGCATGAGCGCGGCCAAGCAGCCCATCCGGGCCTACGGAGACCGTCGGGACGACGGCGTTCTACAGCTGTCCTTCACGCTGCCGGTGCCGCTTTCCGAAAAAGCCAAGGAGGCGGCGCAGCAGTACTGCAAGGCGCTCGGGCTGCAGGACGTGAAGGTGGCCTCGGCCGAGGCGGCGGCGGGCCAGTACACCTTCTTCGTCGTCTACGCGCGGAGCCCGGTGGTGCTCGACTACGCGGCCATCGACGTGCCGGAAGTCGTCTTCAAGAAGCTGGGCTTCGACGAGTTGAACCAGCTGATTGAGGCGGAGCTCGGCCGCCGGGTGGTGGTGTTTGGCGCCTGCACCGGGACGGACACCCACACCGTGGGCATCGATGCCATCCTCAACATGAAGGGCTACGCCGGGGACTACGGGCTCGAGCGCTACCCGGGCTTCGAGGCCTACAACCTGGGCAGCCAGGTCCCCAACGAGGAGCTCATCAAAAAGGCGGTGGCCAAGGACGCCGACGCCATCCTCGTCTCCCAGGTCGTCACGCAGCGGGACGTGCACAAGGACAACAGCCGGCACTTCATCGACGCGGCGCGGGCGGCGGGGCTGCCCGGCAAGACGCTGCTGCTGCTCGGCGGCCCGCGGGTGGACCACAAGCTCGCCCTCGAGCTCGGCTTCGATGCGGGCTTCGGCCCAGGC
The DNA here is from genome assembly GCA_017881265.1 of Myxococcaceae bacterium. Lineage (GTDB taxonomy): Bacteria > Myxococcota > Myxococcia > Myxococcales > Myxococcaceae > JADGRA01. Next base: position 1,923 of record JADGRA010000002.1, read on the forward strand.
ACCAAGCCGTCGCAGGTGGCCAACTTCATCATCCATGCCCTGCTCAAGCGGCTGGGCAAGGAACCCGCTGGCATGCACTACGAGGGAGAGCCCACGTGAGCACCGTCCACGCGCAGCTGCGGCTGCGGATGAGCAGCCATGATGCCCACTACGGGGGCGCCCTGGTGGACGGGGCCCGCATGCTCGGGCTCTTCGGCGACGTGGCCACCGAGCTCTGCATTCTCCTGGACGGGGACGAGGGGCTGTTTCGGGCCTACGACAAGGTCGAGTTTCTCGCCCCGGTGTTTGCCGGGGACTTCATCGAGGCCGAGGGCTGGGTGACGGAGGTCGGCCGGACCAGCCGGAAGATGCGCTTCGAGGCGCGCAAGGTCATCCGTCCGCTGCCCGAGGTGTCGAATTCGGCGGCCGAGACGCTGGCCGAGCCCATCGTCGTCTGCCGCGCCACCGGCACCTGCGTCGTCCCCCTGGCCAAGCAGCGGGTCAAGCGGTGAGGCCGTACGTCATCACCGCGGCACTGGTGGGCGCCGAAACGACGCGGGAGCAGACGCCCTACCTGCCCATCAGCGCGGAGGAAATCGGCGAGGAAGCGGCGCGCTGCCGCGAGGCGGGTGCGGCCATGGTGCACATCCACGTGCGCGAGCCGGACGGCCGACCCTCCCAGGACAGCGAATTGTTTCGCGCGGCAGTGCGGGAAATCCGCAAGCGTTCCGACATCCTGGTGCAGACGTCCACCGGCGGCGCGGTCGGCATGGACGTCGACGAGCGCTGCGGCCCGCTGCGCCTCACCGGCGCAGACCGGCCGGACATGGCCACCCTCACCACCGGCTCGGTCAATTTCGGCGACGAGGTCTTCAGCAACCCGCGCCCGCTGGTGCGGGAAATCGCGCGGCGCCTCCGCGCCCTCGGCATTCGCCCCGAGATTGAGTGCTTCGACGCCGGGATGGTGGAGGAGGCGGAGGCGCTAGCGCGCGAGGGCCTGGTGGACTTACCGGCCCACTATGACTTCGTCCTCGGGGTGCCGGGAGCGCTCGGCGCGAGCGAGCGCGCGCTGGACTTCCTCATGGCTTCCCTTCCGTCGGGGAGCACCTTCACCGTGGCCGGGGTGGGCAGACACCAGCTGCCGATGGCCGCCCTGGCGGCCAGCAAGGGCGGCCACGGCAGGGTGGGGCTGGAGGACAACATCTACCTGTCCAAGGGCGTGCTGGCCAAAGGCAGCTGGGAACTGGTAGCCGAGGCGGCCCGACGCGCCCGCGCCGCGGGCCGCGACATTGCTTCCCCGGCCGAGGCGCGGAAGCTTCTCCGGCTCAGCTAGAGTCCCCCCCGGCGCCCCCCCCTGTGTCCGACCGCCTCACCGTCTGCTCGCTGGGAGTCCGCTTCGGCCACACCGAGGTGCTGCGGGATTTGAGTTTCGCGGTGCCGGAGTCCTCCACCATGGCCGTCATTGGCCCCAACGGCGCGGGCAAGACGGCCCTCTTCAAGGCCCTCATCGGCGCGCTGCCCTCCACCGGGACCCTCACCTGGGCGCCTGGCACCCGCATCGGCTACGTGCCGCAGCGGCTCGACCTGGAAAGGGACCTGCCGCTCAGTGGGCGGGACTTCCTGAATGCCAAGGCGGCGCTGGTGGGGGCGAGCCAGAGCGAGGTGAAGCGCGCCACGCAGCTGGTCAACCTCGGCCGGGCGACGGCGCTTCGCCCCATTGGCAGCCTGTCGGGGGGCCAGTTTCAACGGCTGCTGCTGGCCTTCGCGCTCCTGGGGCACCCCAACGTGCTGCTCTTCGATGAGCCCACCACCGGCATCGACGAGCCGGGGGAGGAGCTGCTGTACGCCACCGTGGAGCGTCTGCAGCGCGAGGAGAAGCTGACGCTCATCTTCATCTCGCACGAGTTGAGTCTCGTCTACCGCATGGCGGCGCTGGTGCTGTGCCTCGGGCGGCGCGGGGTGAGCTGCTTCGGGCCGCCCCGGCAAATCCTCACCCCGGACACCCTGGAGCGCACCTACGGGGCTCCGCTCGACCACTACCTGCACGACGTCCATGAGCATTAGCGGCCTTTTGCTGTCGGGCAGCATGGCGGTCGCGGCCGGCGTGGTGGGCTGCTTCGCCGTCATGCGGCGCATGACGCTGGCCGCAGACGCCATGTCCCACATCGCGCTGCCGGGCCTCGGGCTCGCGCTGGTGCTGCACCTCAACCCCGTCGTCGGCGGCATCGCCATGCTGCTGCTGGGGGCGCTGCTCATCTGGGGCCTGGAGCAGCGCACCGGCATCTCCACCGAGACGGTGGTGGGCGTCGTCTTCTCCACGGCCCTGGCGGTGGGGAGCATGCTGGCCTCGGGGGAGGAGCTCCTCGATGCGCTTTTGGGAAAGCCCGGGGTGCTCTCCCCGATGGAACTGGTCTTCGGGCTTCTGGCCCCGCTCGGCGTGGTGCTGTTTCTCATCCGCGCCCGAAACCGCCTCCTCATCACCCTCGTCTCGCCGGACCTGGCCCGCACCGTCGGCATCCGGGTGGAGCGCCTCAACCTGGGCTTTCTGTTGGCCTTCGCCGTGACGGTGGCCCTCGGGCTGCGCTACCTGGGGGTGCTGCTGATGGGCTCACTCATCATCATCCCCGCGGCCACGGCCAAGCACCTCGCCCGAAACGTCCGGTCGATGTTTCTGGTTTCGGTGGGCGTCTCCGTCGGGGCGACGGTGCTGGGCAGCACCCTGGCCGGGTTGCTGCACCGCCCCACCGGGCCGCTCATCATCGCCGTGGCGGCGGCGTGCTTCTTCGTCAGCCTGGCCTGGCGAAGGCCCGCGTAGGCACCTGCGCCCGAAGCGGGGACGGACGGCTAATGCTTCTTCCCGCCGCCGGACGGGGCCGGCCGGGAGGCGGGTTGCCGAGGCGCCTGCGGCTTGGGGGCCGACTGCTGCGGGCGCTGCTGGGGCGGCGGACGCGTGCCTCCGCCCATGGAGGACTGGTAACTCTGGGTGCGTTCATTTCCGCGCTGGCGTGCCTGGTAGTCGCCTTGGATGTTGGACGGGGCAGGCCGGGCCGTGGGCGTCGCCGGGCGCTGAGCCGGCGTGGGCGTGGGGGCGGGGCGCTGCGGGGGGGTGGGCGAGGGCGCAGGGGTAGGGCGAGCCGCCGGGGTGGGTGGCGTGGCCGGACGCGTCCCCGCGGCTGGCCCCCCGGCCGAAGGCGTGCCCGGGGCGGGACGCGCCGCGCCGCCGGCGCCGCCGGCAGTGCCTGGCGCCGGCGTGGCGGCGGGCTTCCAGCCGGACTTGTCCCGCTGCTGCCAGTTGCCGTCCTTCGTCTGCCGCAACACGTTTCCATTCTTGTCGGCGTAGACGTTGTTGGGCGTGGCCGGACGGGTTGCCGGGCGCGCGGCGTTGGCGGGCGGCGTGGTGGGCCGCGGGACGACGGCATTCGCGTTGCTGGGCCGCTGGTACAGGCTGGCCTGGGGGGGACGACCGCCCGGGTAGCCCCCGGGGGGTGGCCGGTAGCCGGGTGGGTAGCCGCCCGGAGGGCGGTACCCCGGAGGGGGCCGGTAGCCATACCCAGGCCCGTAGTAAGGCGGCGGGCGGTAGCCGCCCGGGCCGTACCAGCCACCGCCGTAGGGTGGCCGCCAGGGCGGCCGGTAATAGGCGCCGCCCCACGTCGTGCCGTAATGGAGGAAGCCGACGCTGTACCCCACGCCGTAGCTCCACCCCGTCCAGGCGTTGTAGTTGACGCTGAAGCCCCAGGTGACGGGCCGCGGGTAGTAGACGACGGGCGAGACGTAGGCCGGGTAGACGTAGCCCGTGCCGTACACCACCGCGCCATTCCACGTGTAGCAACCCATGTAGCCGGGCGTGTAGCCGACGTACACCGCCTGCGGCGTCGCCTGGTAAATGGTGACGTACTTCACGTTGTACACCGGGCTTGCCGGCGGGATGGTTTGCACGGCCTGTGGCACGGACGTCGCCACCGCCCAGGGCCCCTGCGGCGAGGGCGCCACGTACCAGATGGCGTTCACACAGGCGTAGTAGCTGCCATCGATGAGCAGCACGGACGACGGGCTATTCACCGCGTAGGACATGCTGGTGCCGGGAATGGGCTGGAAATTCGGCTGCCCGTCGTACTGGATGGGGGGCGCGGGCGCGTCTCGCTTCACCTCGGCCGTCTGGGGAATCTGCGCATCGATGATGGCCTCTTTGGCCTGCGTGGTGCCGGAGACGAAGGCCAGCACGTCGCCCTTGGGGGAGGTCGGGGGGATTTTGGTGAATTCCGGAGGCAGCTGGTCCGAGCGCACGAACGTCCAGGGGCCTTCCAGCGCGGGGCCGGAATACCAGCGTCCGGCGAGGACGATGAAGTACTTCTGGCTCGCGACGTCCCGGAAGATGTTGTCGTCGGTGTTGGTGACGTAGAGCAGCTCGGTACCACTGAGGAGCGCGAAGTTGGGCTCGCCTTGCGTCTGGACCAACTCGGTGGGCTCGGTGGCCACCAGGATGTCCGGGGGCGCGGCGTCCTTGGGAGGCGGCGCGCTCTGGTCCTGCTTGTCGCCCTTGAGGACCACCGCGGCCACCTCCGCCGGCGGATTGGGGATGACACCCCACGGCCCGGCGAGCAGGTCGGCCGTCTGGTACCAGATGGTGCCGTTGGTCAGGTAGTAGCGCTGCGCGGCCGGGTCGTAGAAAAGCGGGTAGGGCGTATTGACGACGCTATCGATGCCCGACTTCTCGATGGTCTTCTTGATGGGGGGGCCGTCGAGGACCACCAGCACCGTCGGCTTGGTTGTGAAGAGGATTTTCGGGGGCGTGGCCTTCAACTCATCCGCCGCAGTGCGTTGCACCTGCACCTGCGCCAGGGCCGCGGTGAGCCCGTCGAGCGTCATGGAGAGGTCCCACTTGGGCGTTTCCGCTTCGATGTCCGCCGCGAAGCGCTTCTCGTCGTTCTCCGTGGCCTCCGGCAGCTTGAGGCGCGTCACCTTGACGCCGAGCACCTGGACCAGGCGCTGGTCGCGGTCGATGTTGACCTCGGCGGAGAACCAGAAGGCGCCGAAGACCGGCTCCGTCTTTCCCTTCGGGGTGAGCGCGAAGGCCGCGCGGCCGTTGAGGGTGGTCCCTTGCAGGGCCTCGGGCTGCGGCTCATAGACGACGATGGTTCCAGCGACGGAGTCAATCTGCCGGGGCCAACTCGTCGTCCAGTCCGAAGCCGCGCGTGCAGGACCGCCTGCGACCAGCAGGCCAAACAGCGCGGCGGCGAGCAGCGAACGGGACCAAGCCATGGCGACCTCACTCCCCGGGGGGGGTTGCACGTCCAGCCCCTCAGACGGACGGGGCGCTTCTTTAATCACACCTGCCCGCCGAGAGGCGATGCCGGGCCGCCTTCTGTGCGACGCTTCCTGGGTATGGCGGCGCGCAAGGTGGTGGTCACCGGACTCGGCCTCGTCACCCCGCTCGGCACGGGCGTCGAGGTGACCTGGCAAGGACTTCTCGCCGGGAAGTCCGGCGTCGGCCCCATCACCCGCTTCGACCCGGGACGGCTCCAGACCCGCATTGCCGCGCAGGTGAAGGACTTCGACGCCCTGCAGTGGATGGACCGCAAGGAGGCGCGCCGCACGGACCTCTTCGTCCAGTACGCCCTGGCCGCTGCCGAGATGGCGTTGCGGGCGAACGGCTTGCGCGTCGGCCGTGACTACCTCCCGGAGCGGGTGGGCGTCATCCTCGGGTCGGGAATTGGCGGCCTGGCTTCCGCCGAGGAACACCACGAGAGGGTGCTGCAGGTGGGCTTCGACCGGCTCTCGCCCTTCTTCGTCCTGCAGATTCTCACCAACACCGCGGCCGGCCTGGTGAGCATCCGCACCGGCGCCGCCGGGCCAAACTGGGCGCCGGTGTCCGCCTGCTCCACCGGGGCGCACGCCCTCGGTGAGGCGTTGTGGAACATCCGCACCGGGCGCACCGACGCAGTCATCGCCGGCTCTGCCGAAGCGGCGGTGACGCCGTTAAGCGTCGGCGGTTTCGAGGCCATGCGCGCCCTCTCGGCCCGCAATCAGGACCCCGCAGGGGCGAGCCGACCGTTTGACCGGGAACGGGACGGCTTCGTCCTGGGCGAGGGCGCCGGTGTCCTTATTCTCGAGGAGAAGGAATCCGCCCAGCGGCGCGGTGCCCCGCTTCTGGCGGAATTCGCCGGCTATGCCGCCAACGCGGACGCGCACCACCTCACCCAGCCCACCACCGACGGGGCGCGGGCGGCCTCGTGCATGTCGCTGGCGCTGGCCGACGCGGGCCTCGCCCCCGGCGAGGTGGGGTACCTCAACGCCCATGGCACTTCGACGCCCCTCAATGACGTCCATGAGACGCGCGCCATCAAGCGGGCCTTTGGCGAGCATGCCCACCGGCTCGCGGTGAGCTCCACCAAGTCCATGACGGGGCACCTGTTGGGGGCGGCTGGCAGCGTGGAGGCGGCGTTCAGCGTCTTGGCGCTTGCGCGCAGCGTCCTGCCCCCCACCATCAACCAGCGCACGCCGGACCCGGAGTGCGACCTCGACTATGTCCCCAACACGGCACGGCCGGCGAACGTGCGTGCAGTGATGAGCAACTCGCTCGGCTTCGGCGGCACCAATGCCGTCTTGCTGTTCACGCGGCCCTAGCGCAACTGCGCCAGGCGCTGAAGTACCGCGCCGCCCAGGACACGAAGAAGGGCAAGTAGTCGCGAGGGCAGCCGGAGGCCCCGCTGCCACACCGGAAACTGCCTGGCGGGGCCTCGACGGGCTGTTACAGGGGTGGCACTTCGCGGCGGCGCCAGGGCCGTTCCACCGTCTTGTTCACGCTGCGCCGGAGCGCCAGGGCGAGCTGCCACCGCGTGTCGCGGGGGTCGATGATGTCGTCCACCATGGCCATGGCGGCCGCGCGGTCGACCCGGACGTGGGGCCGCAGCGAGGCGGCGAGCTCCTCCTTGAGGGCCTTGGCCGCCTCCGGACTGCCGGCCGCATCCAGCAGCTTCCGGGCGGCGATGGCCACCAGCCCGTCGGCCCCCATGACGCCAATCTCGGCCCCCGGCCAGGCCACCAGGAGGTCCGGTTCAAAGGCCCGGCCATTCATGACGTAGTAGCCCGCGCCAAAGCCCTTGCGCACGACGACGGTGAACTTGGGGACGGTGGCCGAGGCGACGGACTGCAGCATCCTCGCCCCGTGGCGGATGAGGCCCTGCTGCTCGGTCTTGGTGCCCACCAGGAAGCCGGGGACGTCCTGCAGAAACAGCAGTGGCAGCTGGAAGGCGTCGCACAGGGCGACGAAGCGGGCGGCCTTGTCGCTCGCGGCGACATCCAGCACGCCGCCGAGAAACATGGAGTTGTTGGCGATGATGCCGAGTGGGTACCCGTCGATGCGGCCCAGCCCGGTAATAATATTTCGGGCGAAGCGCGGCTTGATGCTGAAGAAGTGCCGCTCATCCACCAGCGCGTGGATGACCTTGTGCATGTCGAAGGCCTGGCGCGGGTTGTCTGGCACCACGGCAAGCAGCGCCTCGTCGCGCCGCTGGGCCGCGTCGGGGCTGAGCTGTCGCGGGGGCCGCTCCTGACAGTGCGACGGAAAGAACGACAGGTAGTCGCGCACCGCGCGGATGCAGGCCGCGTCGTCGGGGAATTCCCCGTCGGCGACGCCGGACAATTCGTTGTGCATCCGGCTCCCGCCCAGTTCCTGCTCGGTGACTTTCTCGCCCACTGTCGACTCAACCAGGGTCGGTCCGCCGACGGCAATCGAGCCGATGTCTTTCACCATCGGGACGTAGTCAGCGAGGCCCGGGATGTACGCCGTGCCGGCCGCTCCGGGGCCCAGCATGGCGGCCACCTGGGGAACCACGCCCGACAGCACCGACTGCTCTCGGAAGAGGTAGCCCGTGTCGGCGAAGCCGGCCAACCGCCGCGGGTCCACCTCGCCTGCCTCCAGCCGAGCCCCGGCCGAATCCACCAGCCACACCAGGGGGAGCCGCTCCTTCAGCACCAGGTCCCGCAGCCGGGTCACCTTGCGCTCGCCCACCTCCCCGATGGAGCCCCCGAGGACGGTGAAGTCGTAGATGGCCGCGGCCACCGGGCGACCGGCCACCTGTCCAATGGCGGTGAGGACGCCGTCCGCCGGCGTGGGGCGGGAGGCGTCCTCCTCTTCGGGCAGTCGGCCTTCGGCGGCCGCCAGGCCGCCCAGTTCCTGGACGGTGCCGGGGTCGAAGAGGAGAGCCAGCCGCGCACGGGCGTCCAGCTTGTTGCGCCCCCGCTGACGCGCGACGCGCTCCGCGCCACCCATTTCGGCCTTCTTGGCCCGGAGCTGCTCCAGTGCTTCCACCCGCTCCTTCATCCCCATTGCAGAAGCCCGTCCTCCCCAGAAAGACACCTGTGCGACATCCGCCCCCACGCGGCGCGGCGCGCGCGAGGTTAGCATCGCCTGGCCATGGCTCGGCGGCCTCTACGCATCGTCAGCTACAACGTCCGCTACTTCGGGCACGCGTTGAGCGGGCTGGCCACCACCCGGCGCTCCATCGAGGGCATCGCCCGCAAGCTGGCGCACCTGGACCCGCTCGCCGACGTGGTGTGTCTGCAGGAAGTGGAGACGCGCAGCCTTCGCTCGACGGTGGCGTTCCGCAAGGGGGCCGCGACGCAGCTGGAAGCCTTCATGGAGGCGCTGGCCGCGGACTTCGCGCGCCCCAGGCGCGCCTTTCCCTACGAGGCCTACTACTTCCCCGCCCACACCTACCGGCTGCGCCAGACGGCCATCTACACCACCGGGCTCGCGGTCCTCGTCAACCGGGAACGCCTCACCGTGCAGGGGCACAACGGGCGGCAGCCCCACTCCATCACCCACCACCACGTGGCCCGGCTGCGCCAGGCCAAGCAGAGTCGCATCTGCGCACACGTCCGGCTGGCCGCCCCCGGGGGGGCGCTGCACGTCTTCAACACCCACCTCAGCCTGCCCACGCCCTTTGCGCGCTCCTTCTGGGCGGCACGGGAGAAGATGGGCTTCGGGTCGAATCAGGTGCAGGAGGCGCGCAAGCTGGTGGCGCACGTCCAAGCGGTGGCCGGGCGCGAGCCGTTCGTCGTCTGTGGCGACTTCAACTCCTCCCCCGCCTCGCCGGTGTACCGCTACCTCACCTCCGAGGCCGGCTGGCACGGGGCCCAGGAGCAGCTCAAGCAGATTGACGCCACCGCCCGCACCGGCTTCCCTACCGCGGGCTTCTTCCGCCTCCGGATGCACCTCGACCATCTGTTCGGGGGCAACGGGGTGCGCTGGGTGGACCTGGAGGGGACGGCCCCCTTCGGCGCGAGCCCCTTCCAGGGGCTGTCGGACCACATCCCCCTCATCGCCCGTTTCCAGCTGGGGGCGCCCGGGCCTGCCCACAGAAGCGAAGACGTCGCGTAAGCTAGTGACTTCAAGCGCCCTTGGCCCGCCTCGACCCCATCTTCGAGCGGCTCCACCGCGAACGCGGCAGCGAGCTCGTCTTTGCCTCCGGCCAGCCGGTGGTGATGCGCACCGCCGCCGGCGACGTCGCGGTTCTGCGCCAGCAGCTGACCTCGCAGCAGATTGCCGGCGTCTTCGCCGAGCTCGTCCCGCCGGAGATTCGCAACGGCTTTCCCGCATCCGGGGTGACGCGCTTCGCCTACGAGGCACCCGCCGGATGGGTGGGCGTCCTGTTCGAGCGCAAGGAGGCGCTGGTGCGGGCGCTGGTGCGTCCGCAGCCTGGCGAGGCCGAGGCGCCCGGCCCGGCGCCGGCGGCCGACAAGGCGGAGGGGCGCCCCGGGCCCGCCCCGTTGCAGCGGCCGGCCGCAGCGTCGGCCCCCGCCCCCGCTGCCCCTGCGGACGACGCTGCCCCCGCGGAGCCCGGCCCGCTTCCCCCAGCGCCGGCCGACCCGCGCGCGGCCATGGTCCAGCTGCTGGAGGCGGCGGTGGAGCGGGGGGCCTCGGACCTCCACCTCACCAGCGACGGGCCGCCGGCGATGCGCATCGACGGGGACATGGTGCAGCTTGAGGACTACGGGCCTGTGGCGCGCGCGCGGCTGCGGGAGATGATTTTCTCCATCTCCCCGGAGAAGAACCGCGCGCAGTGGGAAGCGGAGCGCGACACGGACTTCGCGCTCGAGATGCCCGACGTCCGCTTTCGCGTCAACGTCTTCGAGGACCGCCGAGGCATCGGCGCGGCCATGCGCCAGGTGCCGGCCAAAATCCGGACGGCCGAGGATCTGGCCCTTCCCAAGGCGGTCATCGAGCTGTGCGCGCACAGCAAGGGCCTGGTCCTGGTGACCGGACCGACGGGCTCCGGCAAGTCCACCACGCTGGCGGCGATGGTGGACTACGTCAACCGCACGCGGGCCCAGCACATCATCACCATCGAGGACCCAGTCGAATTCGTGCATCCCAACCGGCGCTGCCTCGTCCACCAGCGGGAAGTGGGCGTGCACACCGCCTCCTTCAAGCAGGCCCTCCGGGCAGCCCTGCGCGAGGACCCGGACGTCGTGCTGGTGGGGGAAATGCGCGACCTGGAAACCATCTCCATCGCGCTCGAGACGGCGGAGACGGGCCACCTCGTCTTCGGCACGCTGCACACCAACACGGCGCCGTCGACGGTGGACCGCATCATCGACCAGTTCCCGGCGGACCGGCAGTCACAGGTCCGGACGATGCTCTCAGAAAGTCTCCGGGGCGTCGTGTCCCAGACGCTCTGCAAGCGCCGCGGAGGGGGACGGGTGGCGGCGCTGGAGATTCTGGTGGTGACCCCGCCCGTGGCCAACCTCATCCGGGAGGGGAAGACGTTTCAAATCCAGTCGACCATGCAGACCGGACGGTCCTTCGGAAACCAGATGCTGAATGACGCGCTGCTCGAGCTGGTGAAGAAGTCCGTGGTCGAGCCAGACGAGGCCTACGCCAAGTCGGTCGCCAAGGCCGAGTTCCGCCAGCAACTGGACCGGGCGGGCTTCAAGCTCGGCGCGGCCGAGGAGCGCTAGGCGCCGGGCCCCGGCCGAGGCGAGAGCACGTCGTTCACCGAGGGCATGCGGCGGATGTCCGAGCGCCCCACCTTCCAGGCTTGCTGGACAATCCACGAGAGGGACCGGTCCTGCCGCGTCGCCTCGCGCTGGATTTCCTCCAGCATCTCCTCCGGGAAGTAGAGGCTCTGCTTGCGGTGGTCGGTACCCGCCATCGGAGGCTAGCCTTCCTCGCGCAGGTCAGGCAGCGCCGGCTCGCCCGTCACGTCGTTGACGGCCGGGAAGGACTTGATGCGCTCGCGGGCAATCCGCCACGCTTGTTGGACTACCCAGGACAGCGACCGGTCCTGCCGGGTCGCCTCTTCCTGAATCTCCCGGAGCATCTCCTCCGGGAAGTACAGAGACTGCTTGCGTTTGTCAGTGCCCGCCATGCCGTGCCGTCTCCCTAGGGAATCGCCCCTCCAGGACAGCCGAATCCGCACCGTGGCAGCCCGACTCCTGGAACCCACTGTGGCGTCCCTTAGGAGGTGTTATCCGACAGCATTGGAGGCGGGTCAAACCTATGACCGCGCCGGGCGTACGAAAAAAAGGGGCCGCCCCGGCTCTCCTGGGGGAGAACCGGGGCAGCCCGGAGAGAAGGGCACCCTGGAGAGCCCGGTAAAGGCTCCCAGGACGCCCCGTGGACCCAGAGGGGGAGGGGGGGGACCCCTGGGTCCATCTTTCTGACGTATTCGCAGGGCTGGAACACGGGAACCCGCTGTTCCATTCCTGAAACCCATCCTAACGAGGGGGGCTGCCGTGCTTCAACGGAGCGTCTCGACGACACTGCCCTCCATCCGGAGCCAACCCGTGTCCCAGGACGACAAGCCCTCCCCTGCATCGCCCGTGCGTTCCGCGCTGGAGGAGTTTTTCAGGGCCTACGGCGGACGGACGTTGCTGGCGGTGTCCGGCGGGGTGGACTCGCTGGCCCTGTTGACGGCGGCAGCCGAGCTCGCCCCGGAGCGCGTGGGGGTCGCCAGCCTGGACCACGGCCTGCGGCCCACCTCGGCTGGGGAGGTGGAGGCGGTGCGCGCGCTGGCCGCGTCCCTGGGGCTGGCCTTCCACACGGCGCAGCTGGGGCTGCGGCCCGGCCCCGGCATGGAAGCCCGGGCCCGGGCCGCACGCTACGCGGCCCTCGAGACACTGCGCGCCCAAGGGGGCTACCAGTGGGTGGCCACCGCCCACACCCGCGACGACCAGGCGGAGACGCTCCTCATGCGCCTTGGGCGGGGCGCCGCTCTGCGCGGCGCAGGCGGCGTCCGGTCCCACCGGGGACACCTGGTGCGCCCGCTTTTGTCGGTGGGCCGCGCCGACCTCGAGGAACACGTCGCGGCACGGGGCCTCGTCCCGGTGCGGGACCCTTCCAACGCGGACCTCTCGCTGCTGCGTGCGCGCATTCGCCACGGCGTACTGCCCGCGCTGGTGCAGGCGGCCGGCCCGGCCGCCGTCAAGAATCTGGCGGCCTTCGCCGCCCATGCCGCCGAGGACGAGGCGCTGCTCGCCGAGCAGGCAGCTCTGGCGCTGGAGCGCGCCCGCGTGCCGGGCGGGCTGGACGCCGTCGCCGTGCGCAGCTTGCCGGGCCCCCTGCAGCGCCGGGCGCTGGTGGCCTGGCTGGCCGAGGCCGCTGTCGCGGTGAGTGGGCGGCTGGTGTCCCAGGTGCAGGAGGCCCTGCGGCGCGGGGGACACTGTGGGCTACCGGGGCACCGGCTGCTTCGCAGCGAAGGCGGCCTGGTGCGGATTGCGGCCGAGGCGCCTGCAGGTGCCGAGGTGGCGCTCGCGCCCGATGCCTGGGTGCTTTTCGGCGGCTTCCGGTTGCGCCTAGACTCCTCCTCGACGCCCGGGCCGGCGGCGTTCCCGGTAGGCCAGCAGGTTGGCCCCCTGAAGGTGCGGGGCCGACGGCCCGGCGACCGGGTCCACGCCAACGGAGGGCGGCGGCGCTCCGTGCAGGACATCTTCGTGGATGCGCGCATCCCGGCCGAGCAGCGGGACAGCTGGCCGCTGCTGGTCGAGGCGCAGGAGCGGGTGCTGTGGGTGGTTGGCCTGTGGCCGCCCGTCCGCCCGGGGATCGCCGGCCCTGCCGTCCTGGCCGAACCGACAAGCGCGATGCGGCGCGACGGGTTATAGGGCTGCCACGGCGCTTGCGACGGGAGGGTGAACGCCCTCAGAATGCAGGTCGCAGGCGCGAAAGGGTTTCTGGACGTGCGATCGAGCTACAAGACCATCGGGCTGTGGGTAATCCTCATCGCCCTCTTCGTTTGCTTCTACAACATCTTCTCTCGTCAGACGGAGGAGGTGGTGGAGCCGAGCTTCACGTCGCTGCTTACAAGGATTGACGAGAAGAAGGTCCGCCTGGTCGCCGTCAAGGGCAATACCTACTCGGGGACCTTCGAGGACACGCACGAGAAGTTCCGCACCACCGGCCCCGCCGCCGACGCCACCATGCTCAAGCAGCTCCGCGATGCGGGCGTCGAGGTGAAGTACGAGAAGGAAGAGCAGAACAGCCTGTGGCTGACCATCCTCGGTCAGTGGATGCCGGTGCTGTTCCTCTTCGTCTTCTTCGTCATCTTCATGCGCCAGCTGCAGGGCACCGGCGGCAAGGCGATGACCTTCGGGAAGTCCAAGGCCAAGCTGCTGAGCGAGAGCCACAACAAGGTCACCTTCTCGGACGTGGCTGGCATCGACGAGTGCAAGGAAGAGCTCGAGGAGATTATTGCCTTCCTCAAGGACCCCAAGAAGTTCACCAAGCTCGGGGGCCGCATTCCCAAGGGCGTGCTGATGATGGGGCCGCCGGGGACGGGCAAGACGCTGCTGGCCAAGGCAGTGGCCGGCGAGGCGGGCGTGCCGTTCTTCTCCATCAGCGGCTCGGACTTCGTCGAGATGTTCGTCGGCGTGGGCGCGAGCCGCGTCCGCGACCTCTTCGAGCAGGGCAAGAAGAACGCCCCCTGCATCATCTTCATCGACGAGATTGATGCGGTGGGACGCCACCGCGGCGCCGGGCTGGGCGGCGGACACGACGAGCGCGAGCAGACCCTCAACCAGCTTCTGGTGGAGATGGACGGCTTCGAGTCCAACGAGGGCGTCATCCTCATCGCTGCCACCAACCGCCCCGACGTCCTCGACCCGGCGCTGCAGCGGCCGGGGCGCTTCGACCGGCGCATTGTGGTTCCGCGCCCGGACCTCAACGGCCGCATCGGCGTGCTGATGGTGCACACCAAGCGAGTTCCGCTGGCCCCGGAAGTCGACCTGGAGATTATTGCCCGGGGCACCCCGGGGATGACCGGGGCCGACCTCGAGAACCTGGTCAACGAGGCGGCGCTGTTCGCCGCGCGGCACAACAAGGAGCGGGTGGAGGTCGCCGACTTCGAGAGCGCCAAGGACAAGGTCTTCATGGGTCCGGAGCGCAAGTCGATGATTATGACGGAGAAGGAGAAGCGGAACACCGCCGTGCACGAGGCAGGGCACGCGCTGGTGGCCAAGCTGCTCCCCGGCTGCGACCCGGTGCACAAGGTCTCCATCATCCCGCGCGGACAGGCGCTGGGCGTCACCTGGTCGCTCCCCACCGAGGACCGGCTCAACCTCTACCGCCAGTCCACCCTGGACCGCATCTGCATGGCGATGGGCGGGCGCATCGCCGAGGAACTCGTCTTCAACGAAATCAGCTCGGGCGCCGCCAACGACATCGAGCGCGCCACCGAGACGGCCCGGGCGATGGTGTGCCGCTGGGGGATGAGTAGCAAGCTGGGGCCGTTGGCCTTCGGGGCCCGCGAGGGCGAAGTCTTCCTCGGCCGCGACCTCTACACCCGGCCCGACTACTCCGAGGAGACGGCACGGCAGATTGATGAAGAGGTGCGCGAGATTGTCATGAGCTGCTACGAGCGCGCCAAGAAGCTCCTCCAGGAGAACTTTGACACGCTCAACCGCATCGCCGACGGCCTCATCGAGTACGAGACGCTGGAGGCCGATGACGTGGAGACCCTGGTGAAGGGTGGCACCATCACCCGGGACCGCCCGAAGCCGCGGGTGAACGCGCCCCCCAAGCTGGAGAAGAAGGACAAGCGGAAAATCCTCGACGCCCTCGAGCCGCTGCCGGCGCTGGAGCCCAACAAGGCGTAAGGGCTGGCACGTCGGTTGGTCCATGCTCGCTCGCCCCATCGCGCTGGACCGCTCTTCGGACCTCGACGCCGCGCTGGTGCGCCTGGGCCTGCCAACCAAGGCGCGGGAATACCTGCTGGAAAAGCTGCCGCACGCCCAGCTGTTGCTGACGGGGCTCGGCCCCACCGAGGGCCGCTTCCTCAAGCGCGTCTGTGAGGAGGGCGCCGCTGGCCTCTACCCCCGCTTCGTCTCGGGCCAGCAGGCCCTCCGGCCGGGAACGGCGCTTCTGTCCGGTGCCCGGGACCAGCTGGCGCGCCTCGTCCAGGCCGCGCGCGAGGGCCCGGAGCTTCAGCCGCTGGCCGAGGCGTTGGAGCGGGCGCTGGCGGTGGGCACCCTTCCCGAGCCAATGGACTTGGGTGGCCGCCGCTTCGTCTGGGGAGAGCGGACGTACGTCATGGGCGTCCTCAACGTGACGCCCGACAGCTTCTCGGACGGAGGCAACTTTTCCTCAGTGGAGAAGGCCGTCGCGCACGGCCTCGCGCTTGCCGCGGCCGGGGCGGACGTGGTGGACGTCGGCGGGGAGTCCACCCGCCCGGGCGCCGCCGAGGTGCCGCAGGACGAAGAATTGCGCCGCGTCCTTCCCGTCATCCAGGGGCTGCGCGCGCAGTCCGAGGTGCCCCTGTCCATCGACACCCGCAAGGCAGCCGTGGCCGAGGCGGCACTGGCGGCGGGTGCGGCGCTGGTGAACGACGTCACCGGCTTCACCGCGGACGCGGGCCTGGCGGCCGTCGCCGCCCGGGCCGGCGCCGCTGCCTGCCTCATGCACATGCAGGGCACCCCCCGCACCATGCAGCAGGCGCCGCACTACCAGGACGTGGTGGCGGAGGTGCTGGAGGCGCTCGCGGCCTCGGTGGCCCAGGCCGAGGCGGCCGGCATCCCCCGGCGGCGCATCTGGGTCGACCCGGGCATTGGCTTCGGGAAGACGCTCGACCACAACCTCTTCCTCCTGCACCACCTGCAGGAATTGCGGCTCCTCGGTTGCCCCATCGTCCTCGGCACCAGCCGCAAGGCCTTCCTGGGGGCGCTGGCCGGCGGGAAGCCTGCGGACCGGCGCCTGCCGGGGACGGTGGCTTCGCTGGCGGCCGCGGCGGTAGCAGCCGGGGTGGACGTGGTGCGCGTGCACGACGTGGCAGACGTCCGTGACGCACTGGCCGTTGTAGACGCCATTCGCCACGCCCGGGGCGGCGGGACGCTCTGGGAGGCCAGCCGCTGAAGCGCAAGAAGTGCGCGCCACGCCGCCACCGCTGCTGTGGCACACTTCTGGCTGGAGGCGTGTCCATGGCCCTCGAACATCTCCTCACCGTCGGTGACACATTCCTGGCCCCCGAGTCGCTGCGCCGCACGGCTGTCCCGGCGGACGTGGCCGCGGAGCGGGCACGCAGCCTGAAGGACCCGGACGCCTTCTGGGGGGCTTGGGCAAAGCGCTTCCGCTGGAGTGAGCCGTGGAGCCAAGTCTTTGACTGGCAATACCCCGACCACCGCTGGTTCGTCGGCGGCAAGACCAACGTCGTCGACAATGCCCTCGACCGGCATGCCGATGGCCCCCGGAAGAACCACCTGGCCCTCATTTGCCTCGGCGAGGATGGAAGCGAGCGCCGGGTCACCTACGGCGAGCTGCGTGACATGGTGTCCCGGCTGTCGACCGGCCTGCGCGCGCTCGGCGTCGAGACGGGGGACCGGGTCCTCATCTACATGCCCCTCACCCTGGAGGGCGTGGTGTCGATGCTGGCCGTGGCCAGGCTGGGCGCCATCCACTCCGTCGTCTACGCCGGCCTCGGCGTCGGGGCGTTGCGCGACCGGATTGTCGATGCGGGGGCCAAGGTCATCATCGCCGGAGACGTCGGCTTCCGGCGCGGCAAGCCGGTCGAGCTGCAGGCGTTGATGGACGAGGCGATGCAGGGCCTCGACGTGCGACACGTCGTCTGGTTCCAGCGTCGGGCGGGTGGCGGCCGGCCGCTCAAGGCGCACGAGGTGGACTTTCACCGCCTTCTGGCCGAGCACCAGCCGAAGACGGCGCCGGTGCAGGTGGACGCCGAGCATCCCCTCTTCATCCTTTACACCTCCGGCTCCACCGGAAAGCCCAAGGGCGTGGTGCACGTCCATGGCGGCTACATGGTGGGCATCACCTACCACCTGCGCACCTTCTTCGACGTCCGCGACGACGACATCTACTGGTCGACCAGCGACATCGGCTGGGTGGTAGGTCACTCCTATATTGTGTACGCGCCGCTGTTGGAGGGCGTGACGGCGGTACTGCGCGAGGGCTCCCCGGACTACCCGGACCCCGGGGTGACGTGGCGGGTGGTGGAGAAGCTGAAGGTGAACGTCATGTTCACCGCGCCGACGGCCATCCGCATGTTCATGAAGTTTGGTGCGGAGCTCCCGGCCAAGGCCAACCTCGCCTCGCTGCGACTCATCACCGTGGCCGGCGAGCCCCTCAACCCGGAAGCCTGGCGGTGGGCGTTTGAACACCTGGTGGCCAGCGGCAAGCGCGGCTTCATCTGCGACAACTGGTGGCAGACGGAGCTCGGAGGCCCGACGCTGGGCACGCCGACGTCGCTGGCGGCGAAGCCGGGAAGCGTCGGTGTGGCATTGCCCGGCGTGGACGCCGCCGTCATCGACGCCGATGGCAAGGAGGTGCCGGCCGGCAAAGGGGGGTTGCTCGCCCTGCGCCGTCCCTTCCCCCACATGATGCGCACCGTCTGGGGAGACCATGCCCGGTACAAGCAGTACTGGGAGGAGTTCCCCGGCAAGGTGTACGCCGCCGGCGACGTGGCCAGCTGGGACAAGGACGGGTACTTCACCGTGCTGGGGCGCAGCGACGACGTCCTCAACGTCGCGGGCCACCGCATCGGCAGCGCGGATGTGGAGAGCGCCCTGGTCAGTCACCCGGCGGTGGCGGAGGCAGCCGTCATCGGCATCCCGGACTCCCTCAAGGGAGAGGCCATTTCTGCCTTCGTCCTGTTGCGCGCCGGGCGCAAGGACTCCCCCGAGCTGCGGGCGGAACTGGTGGACCACGTCCGCCATGAGCTTGGGCCCATCGCCACCCCCCACTCCATCGAGGTGCGCGAGCGGCTGCCCAAGACGCGAAGTGGAAAAATCATGCGACGGCTACTGCGTGCCGAGGCACTCGGCCTGGAGAAAGGCGATACTTCCACTCTGGAGGAATGAGCGGATGGGTCGACGGCTGTTCGGCACGGATGGGGTGCGTGGGACGGCCAACGTCTGGCCGATGACGGCCGAGGTGGCGATGCAGCTGGGCCGGGCGCTGGCCTACTTCATCCGCAACGGCACCCACCGACACCGCGTCGTCATCGGCAAGGACACCCGACTCTCCGGCTACATGCTGGAGCAGGCGCTGGCCGCCGGCATCACCTCCATGGGCGTGGACGTGGACTTGGTGGGACCGCTGCCCACGCCGGGCATCGCCAACATCACCACCTCCATGCGGGCCGAGGCCGGGGCCGTCATCTCCGCCTCGCACAACCCCTACCAGGACAACGGCATCAAATTCTTCTGGCGGGACGGCTTCAAGCTCCCCGACGAGGCGGAGGCACGGCTGGAAGAATTGATGGACAGCCGGCACGTGGATGAGATTCGGCCCACCGCGGACAAGGTGGGCCGCGCCTTCCGCCTGGACGACGCCCGCGGTCGGTACATTGTCTTTCTGAAGAACACCTTCCCCCGGGAACTGACACTCGAAGGGATGACCATCGCCGTCGACTGCGCCCACGGCGCGGCCTACCGCACGGCGCCGGAAACCCTGCGCGAGCTCGGGGCCAACGTCATCTCCTTGGGCTGCGAGCCCAATGGCCTCAACATCAACGACGGCTGCGGTGCCCTGCACCCCGAGGCGCTGGCCCGCACCGTGGTGCAGCGCGGGGCCCACGTCGGGCTGGCGCTGGACGGGGACGCCGACCGGCTGGTGGTGGTGGACGAGCGGGGCCAGGTCGTCGACGGCGACGCGGTGCTTGCCCTGTGTGCCGGGGAATTGGCCGAGCGGGGGGCCCTCCGCACCAAGACGCTGGTGACGACGGTGATGTCCAGTCGCGGGCTGGACCGCGCGGTGGCCCGCTGGGGGCTGCAGGTCGTCCGCACCCAGGTGGGCGACCGCTACGTCGTGGAGGAGATGCGCCGCGGCGGTCATGCCTTCGGCGGTGAGCAGTCGGGCCACCTCGTCTTCCTCGACCATGCCACCACCGGCGACGGCACGCTGGCCGCGCTCCAGGTGCTCGCCCTGCTATGCCGGAAGAAGAAGCCGCTCTCAGAGCTCACCGCCATTTTCGAGCCGGTCCCCCAGACGCTGCTCAGTTTCGGGGTGCGAGAGCGGCGGCCGCTGGAACAGCTGGACGACGTCCAGCGCGCCATTCGCGGCGCCGAGGCCAGCCTCGGCCAGGAGGGCCGGGTGCTGGTGCGCTTCTCCGGGACCGAGGCCAAGGTGCGCATCCTGGTGGAGGGGCCCGACCGGGAGCGCAATGACGCCCATGCCCGTGAAATCGCCCATGCCCTCTCCGCGGTGCTCGGCTAGAAGGGGCCCATGCAACAGCGCCTCGGTGTCAACGTCGACCACGTGGCCACGCTCCGCCAAGCGCGGCGCGCCACCTACCCGGACCCCGTCACCGCCGCCGCCATCGCCGAGATGGCCGGCGCACACCAAATCACCATCCACCTGCGCGAGGACCGGCGCCACATCCAGGAGCGCGACCTGCGCTTGCTCCGGGAGACGTGCCAGACGGCCCTGAATCTGGAGATGGCCGCCACCCAGGAGATGGTGAAGGTGGCTTACGAAGTGAAGCCCGACCTGGTGACGCTGGTCCCGGAGCGCCGCGAGGAGCTCACCACCGAAGGGGGGCTGGACGTCGCCAACCAGCGGGACGCCCTGGCCCAGCTCATTCGCCACCTGCGGGACGGGGAGATTGAGGTCTCCGTCTTCATCGACCCCGACCTCGACCAGATTCGCGCCGCCCACAAGGTGGACGCCGACCGGGTGGAGCTGCACACCGGTCGCTACTGCGAGGCGCGCAATGCCGGCGAGCGCCAGCGCGAGCTGGAACGCCTGGTGGACGCGGCCAAGGCCGCCACCAAGCTGGGGATGGGCTGCGCGGCCGGGCACGGCCTCAACTACGACAACGTCCAGCCGGTGGTGGCCATCTCCGAAATCGATGAGCTCAACATCGGTCACGCAATTGTCGCGCGGGCGGTACTGGTGGGCCTCGACCGGGCAGTGCGAGACATGCTGGCCCTGATGCGCCGAGCCTGAAGGGTGGGCCAAGGCCCGGGCGTGGGGCCGTGGACGGGGAGGGGACGCTGGTGAAGCCGCTGCTGACTGCCGAGGAGATGCGCGCCCGCGAGGCCCAGGCCGTCCGGGCGGGCGTCTCCGCCCAGGAGTTGATGGAACGCGCCGGCCGGGCCCTGGCGGACGAGGCGCTGCGGCTGGCGGCTCCGGAGGGACGCTTTGCGTGCCTGTGTGGACCGGGCAACAACGGCGGTGACGGCCTGGTGGCGGCCCGCCACCTCGCCCTCGCCGGACGCCAGGTGCTGGTGGTGTTACTTGCGGCCCGGAGCGCCTTGAAGGCCGAAAGCAAGGCCAGCCTGGAGGCCCTGCAGGCGATGGGAGGTTCGGCGGCCGGGGCCCTCGGCGACTTTGTGCCCCGCCCGGGCGACGTGGCGGTGGACGCGCTCCTCGGCACCGGTCTCAACCGGGCGCCGGACGGCGCACTGGCCGACGCCATTCACACCCTGTGGAAGTGGCGCGCAGGCGGCGTCCGGGTGCTGGCGGCGGACCTCCCCTCCGGGTTGGCGAGTGACACAGGGGTGCCCTTCCGGCCGGCCGTCCACGCCGACGCCACGGTGGCCTTCGGGGCCCTCAAGGTAGGGGAGGCGCTGGAGCCAGGGGCGTCGCTGTGTGGCGACGTGTACGTCGCCGACATTGGCCTTGCCCCGGAGGACGCCTCCGTCGTCCTCCTCGAGGAGGAGGACGTACGCGGCTGGCTGCCGGAACGTCGGCCGGACTCGCACAAGGGCACCTACGGGCACCTGCTGGTGGTGGCCGGAAGCCGGGGAAAGAGTGGCGCGGCGGCGCTGGCCGGGCTTGGCGCGCTGCGGAGCGGCGTGGGGCTGTGCACCGTGGCCACCCCGGACGACGCCCTCTCGGACGTGCTGGCCCACGGGCCGGAGTTGATGGGCGTCGCCCTGGACGCCCAGAAGCCCCTGGGGCCGATGCACCTGGAGGCGCTGCTGGAGGTGGCGGAGGGCAAGGACGCGCTGGTGCTGGGGCCGGGCATTGCACGCGGGAAGAAGACGCACCAGCTGATTGCCGCCCTGCTGGAGCGCTTCCCGGGTCCGGTGGTGCTGGATGCGGACGCCCTGAATGCCCTCACCGGACGCCTGGAGGTGCTGCGCTCGGCCCAAGGGCCGCTGGTGCTGACACCCCACCCCGGGGAGATGGCCCGGCTGTCTGGCCTCTCGGTGTCGGAGATTCAGGCCGACCGCGTGACGGTGGCGCGGGACTTCGCTCGGGCCCACCGGGTGGTGCTGGTGCTGAAGGGGGCGCGCACGGTGGTGGCCCTGCCGGACGGACGGGCGCGGGTCAACCCCACCGGCAACCCGGGCATGGCCACGGGCGGCGCAGGCGACGTGCTGTCGGGCGTGTGCGGCGCGTTTTTGGCGCAAGGCCTGGCCCCGGCGGATGCGGCCAGCGTGGCCGTCTACGCGCACGGCCTGGCCGGAGACGTGGAACAGGAGTGGCGGGGGGAACTCGGCCTTCTCGCCTCGGACCTCCTCTCCGGGCTCACCTCGGTGTGGGCGCGATGGAACCGCTGAGCGTCTCCTTCACCACGCCCACGGCCGAGAAGACGCGGGAACTGGGCGCGGCCCTGGGGCGACTGCTGCACCCGGGGGACTTCGTGGCGCTGCTGGGCGACTTGGGCGCGGGGAAGACGGAGTTTGCCCGCGGGATGGCCGAGGGGTGCGGGGTGCCGCCGGAGGAGGTGGCGAGCCCGACCTTCGCGCTCATCCACCGCTACCAGGGGCGCCTGCGCCTGGTGCACGCTGACCTCTTCCGGCTGTCCGGCGAGGACGACCTCTACGGCACCGGGTATTACGACGTGCGCGACGCCGAGCAGGCCGCCGTCGTCGTCGAGTGGGCGGACCGGGTGCCCTCAGCGGTGCCGGAGGATGCGCTGCGCATCCACTTCGACGCGGGACCGGGCGAGATGGAGCGCCGCCTGACGGCGACGCCCACTGGCCCGGTGTCCGCCCGGCGCCTCCAGCAGTGGGCAAGGGACGTGGCGCCCCTCGCCGTACCGGCGCCCGGGTGACGGCGAAGCCCCCGCCGGGGGGCTTCTGGCGCCTAGCTTCCCGCGGCCATCCGCTGGGCTTCGGGGCGCACGAAGGCGTAAGCGGGGTGCAGGGCGTTGAAGTTGACGACGGCCTCGGCCGCCGTGTGCGCGCGCTGCCCGTCGCCTTTGCCCTGGAGTGCCGCCGCGGTGAGGTACAGCACCCGCGGGTTTTGGTCGGTGGACAGGGCCAGCTCGGCCAAGGCCGCGTCGTAGTCGTGCTGGGCGATGCGAACCATGCCCAAAAGCTCATGCACCTGCCACACCTCGAAGGGGATGCGCTTGGCCTCCACCTGCGCCTGGAATTGCGCAGCCTGGGTCTGGGCCGTCTTGACGTCCCCCCGCGCCAGCGCCACCCGGGCGGTGTTGAAGAGGTGATTTCGGCGGTTGGCCTGTTTCACTTCGCCCGGGACGGATGCCTTCTCCATCAGCGTCACCGCTTCGGCGAAGCTGGCCGCGGCGGCGTCGAATTGCCCGGCATGCAAGAGAATGTTGCCGAGCAGCGTGGCGTCCCCGGACTGCGCAGAGAAGTCGCCGGACTTCTCGGCGATGGAACGCTCCTCGCCCACCGTACGCGCCGCGTCCTCGGTCCGACCCTCGAGCACGTAGGACTGGGCCGCCCAGAAGAGGGCCTGCCGGCGCTCGCCGTCGTTGCGCGCCACGCTGGTCATCTTCCTGAGGGTCTTGCGTGCCTCCTCGCCCTTGCCCTGAAACATCTGGTCATTGGCGATGCCAATCAGCGAGGCGACGAAGTGCGGGTCGAGCGCCAGCGCCTTCTGGTAGCTGGTGATGGATTCGTCGAAGCGCCCCACCTTCATGAGGAACTCGCCGTAGGAGTCGTACGGGTTGGGGTCGCGCGGGAGCAACTCGATGTATTTCTGGAACGCCTTCTCGGCCTCGGGGTACTTGCCCTCGAAGCGGTAGGCGTAGCCGAGCTGGTTGTAGGGCGTGGTGAAGCTGGGCGACACCGTGCTGGCCTGGGTGAGGTACCGGATGGCCGTCGCGTAGTCCTGGATGCCGAAGTAGTAGGTGCCAAGCAGGGTCAGGGCGCGCTCGTCGGCCGGGTACTTCTCCACCAGCGCCGTGTACAGCCGGCGCTGGCCGTCCAGGTCTCCCGTCACGCCGGCGTCGAGGCCGGCAATCATCAGCCGCTCGCCCTCCGTCACCTGGGCCGAGAGGGACACGGCCTTGCGGAGGGCCGAGAAGAAGGTCTGGTTGGTGGGGGCCGCCAGCGCCAGGCCGAGGTAGGCGAGTGCGAAGGACGGGTCCTTGGCAACCGCCTTCTCGAAGAGAGCGTACGCGTCCGTCGCCCGCAGCTTCTCGTTGGCGTCGCGCCCCCGAAGGTAGAGCTGGCGCGCCTCCTCCGAGGACGTGGTGATGGGGACCTTGGCCGGGGCCGGGGCGGCACTGACGGCCAGGGGCAGGGTGAGAAGACAGAGACCAAACAGGGCGCTGCGGCGTGTGGACATAGGGCTCCTCCTGACGTCCCTGCACGGAGGGAGCGGAGGGGCCATTGCGCCCGGGCGGCCCTGCTTGCAGCCAACGGGGCCGGGGCGGCCGCCAACGGCCGGGGGAGGCCTTCCCGCCGGGGGCCCGTGGGCTAGGGCCGGGCCTTGAGGAGGGCGGGGACGGTGGCCGCGAAGAAGCGGACGGCCGAGTCCACTCCCACCACGCCCTCGTCGGGGACTTCCAGCCAGACGTCCCCGGCGCTCAGCTCCTCGCTGGCCACCTGGAACTCGTGCAGGCGCTGCGCCGCCCTGGGCCAGTCCTGAAACGGCTTTCCGGCGGTGGCCTCGGTGGACATCCACAGGCTGCGGCCCCGCCGTGTGGCGACCATCAGTTCGCCGTCGCTGACCAGCAGGTTGAGCGCGCTCGGGGACTGTCCGCCGCGGTCGGTGATTTTGGCCACACTGGCCATGGTGTCTGCCAGCGCCCAGGCCACCAGTTCCACCGGCGGGTGCGCGTCCTCCTTCACCTTGGAGAAGAGGCGCGAGAGAAACATGCCGAAAAGGCGCTCCGAGTCAGTGGTGCCCTTGAGGCGCTTGCGGTAGCGGGGAGCCACTTCCTGCTCGAGTGCTCCACGCGTGGTGGCGTAATTCGCGACGGTGCCGTTGTGGCAGAACGTCCACCGCCCATGGACGAAGGGGTGGACATTCTTCGCTTCCACCTCTCCCACCGACGCCAGCCGGACGTGCGCCACCACCGCGCGCGCCTGGAGCAGCCCGGCCACCCGCTCGAACTCGGGGTCGAGGTGCGCCGGGCCGAGCCCGTGCGCCACCTCGGGGAGGGCCCCGCGCACGTAGGCAGCGATGCCCCAACCGTCAGGATGCTCGACGGACTGGCGACGGAGCGAGTTGCGCTCAGACACGAGGGCTGCGTGGACTGGCTCGTGCGCCGAACACCGGAAGCCGTACAAGCGACACATTAGGTAGTTACTCTCTACACCGACCGACCCACGCGCGCCCGGGTGTCGGGGTAGACTCACTAGAAAGATGAAATGAAGGGGTGCGCCGAGCGTTATGGGCGCATGGGTGTTCTGTCCCTCCGGTGGTCGGAAGGCGGAGCGGGAAAGCCCTGACCCCGGGACCGCCCTTGGATGGGGCGGACCCCCGGGGCCTTCTGTCCTTTAGGGGCACCTGGCCCCATCATTTGCGCGCAGCACCACGCGGCCGCCCTTCACGACGGCGCGCGCGTGCCGGACGCCGAGGTGGGCAGACAGGTGCGCCACCTCCCGACAGCCGAGCACCAAGAGGTCTGCCGGTCCTCCCACCTTCAAGCGGCCGACGTCGGTGCGGCCGAGGGCCTGCGCCCCCCAGCGCGTGACGCCCAGCAGGGCCTCGTCCGGGGTGAGTCCGTTCAACAGGCAGGCCAGCCCGAGGCTGAGGGAGAGGTTCTCGGTGGGCGCCGAGCCTGGGTTGACGTTGCTGGCCAGCGCCACCGGGACCCCGGCCTCGCGCAGCGCCTTGCCGGGCGCGTACGTCGGCCGGCGCAGCACCAGGGTGGCCACCGGCATGAGGACCGCCGTCACGCCGGCGCGGGCCAGGGCGGCAATGCCCTGTGGCGAGACGCACTCCAGGTGGTCCGCGCTGACGGCCCCCAGCTCCGCGGCGAGCTCTGCCCCCCGCCCGGCGCTCAGCTGGTCCACGTGCAGGCGCAGCCGGAGGCCCAGGCGCTTGGCCTCGGTGAGGAAGGACCGGGCCTCCTCGGGCGTGAAGGCGCCCTGCTCGACGAAGGCATCGGCAAATTCGGCCAGCCCTTCCCGCACCACGGCCTCCAGGGTGCGCCGGCCGAGGGCCAAGAAGCCGGCGCGGTCGCTGGCCCATTCCGGGGGCAGCGCATGCATCCACAGGAAGGTGGGCACCAGCGTCACCGGCTGGAGCGAGCCAAGCCGGCGGACGACGCGCAGCAACTTCAACTCATCCTCCAGCGTCAGCCCGTAGCCGCTCTTCACCTCCAGCGTGGTCACCCCGTGGGCCAACAGCCGCTCCAGCCGCGGCAAGGCCAGGCGGATGAGGGCGTCCTCGTCCTTGGCGCGGGTGGCGAAGACGGTGGAGATGATTCCGCCCCCTGAGCGGGTGATGCCCACCGCGTCCACGTCCAGCGAGCGCAGGGCGAATTCCTCGGAGCGGTCCCCGGCGAAGACGACGTGGCTGTGGCAATCGACGAAGCCCGGAACGACCAGGCCGCCCTCGGCATCGAGGAACTCCGTCCCGCGGGTCACCAGGCCATGGGGCAGGGCCGTCTCCGGGCCAATCCAGGCCACCTCATGGCCCCGGATGCCGACCGCGTCGCCGGCGCGCGAGGCCAGCGTCAGGCCCGCGTCGCTGCTCTCCGGCCCATCGGCGGTGAGCACGGCCGAGGCCCCGCGCACCAGCAGGGTGAAGGGGACGCTGTCGCCATCTATGTCGCTGGAGCTCATCAGGGCCAGGTGGGCGTCAGGAGGCCAACAGGCCAGGGACCTTCACTCCCCGCTCGCGGGCGACCTCGGCGGCGCGCGGGTACCCGGCGTCGGCGTGCCGCAGGACGCCCATGGCCGGGTCGGACTTCAGGACCCTTTCAATGCGGCGGGCCGCGGCCTCGGTGCCATCGGCGACGATGACCTGGCCGGCGTGCAGGGAGTAGCCGATGCCCACCCCGCCGCCATTGTGGATGCTGACCCAAGAGGCGCCGTTCACGGCATTCACCAGCGCGTTGAGGAGGGGCCAGTCCGCCACCGCGTCGCTGCCGTCGGCCATCGCCTCGGTCTCGCGGTGCGGTGAGGCGACGGAACCGCAGTCCAGGTGGTCGCGGCCGATGACGAGGGGAGCCTTCACCTCGCCCTTGCGCACCAACTCATTGAAGGCCAGGCCGGCGCGGTGGCGCTCCCCGTAGCCGAGCCAGCAGATGCGCGCGGGAAGGCCCTGGAAGGCGACGCGCTCTGCGGCCAGCGTAATCCACCGCTTGAGGGCCGGCTTGTCGGGGAAAAGTTCCAGGATGGCGCGGTCGGTGCGGTGGATGTCGGCCGGGTCCCCGGACAGCGCGACCCAGCGGAACGGTCCGGAACCCTCGCAGAAGAGGGGCCGGATGTAGGCTGGCACGAAGCCGGGGAAGGCGAAGGCGTCTTGCACGCCCGCCTGCTGCGCGCCGGCGCGCAGGTTGTTGCCGTAGTCAAACACGTGGCAGCCGGCCCGTTGAAAGTCGAGCATGGCCTGCACCTGGACGCCCATCGAGGCGCGCGCGCGCCGGATGTATTCGTCCGGGTCGCGGGCCCGGAGGCTTGCCGCCTGCTCCAGGGTAAAGCCGTGGGGGACGTAGCCGTTGAGAGGGTCATGGGCCGACGTCTGGTCGGTCACCAGGTCCGGACGGAGGCCCCGCCGGTAGAGCTCCGGGTAGACGTCGGCCGTGTTGCCCAGAATCCCGATGCTGCGGGGCTGGCGCTTGACCAGGGCCGCCTCGGCCAGCTGGAGCGCCTCGTCCAAGTCTTTGGCCACGACGTCCAGGTAGCGCGTCTCCACCCGCCGACGGGCGCGGACTGGGTCCACCTCCACGCCGAGGAAGACGGCGTTGCACATGGTGGCAGCCAGGGGCTGCGCGCCCCCCATGCCGCCGAGGCCGCCGGACAGCACCAGCCGGCCGGAGAGGTCGTCCGTGCCGAAGTGGGTGCGTCCGGCCTGGGCAAACGTCTCGTAGGTCCCCTGCAGGATTCCCTGGGTGCCGATGTAAATCCAGCTACCGGCCGTCATCTGCCCGTACATCATCAGGCCCTTGGCCTCGAGGTCGCGGAACACTTCCCAAGTGGACCAGCGGCCGACGAGGTTGGAGTTGGCGATGAGCACCCGGGGGGCGTCCGGGTGCGTCTTGAGGACGCCGACCGGCTTGCCGGACTGCACCAGCATGGTCTCGTCGTCGGCGAGAGTGCGCAGCGTCGCCACCATCTGGTCGAACGCCTCCCAGCTGCGAGCGGCCTTGCCGGTGCCGCCGTACACCACGAGGTCCGCCGGACGCTCGGCGACGTCTGGGTCCAGGTTGTTCATCAGCATCCGCAGGGCGGCTTCCTGCACCCAGCCCTGACACGACTTCTGGGGGCCGCGCGGGGCCCGGACGACGCGAGGGGAGGACATGGCTGGCTGTCGTCGTACGACGCGCGCCCCCCTCGACTCAAGGCCTTCGGCGTGTCTTTCCCCCAGCCAGGCGGCGTTGACAGGCGGTACGGCGTGGTTAACTTCAAGTCCGTGCGCATCAACGACCGCCGACGCTTTCACCCCGACGGTGCGCCGCGGGACACCGGCTCCACGACAGCGGAGCCGGCGGCCGCGCCTGTTCCGGCGGAGAGTCCCGTTGCGGCGCCGGAGCGCGCTGCGGAGGCCATGCAAGTGGAGCAGCTACGCGAGGACTTGGCGGCCGCCCGGGCCCGCGTCAATGAGCTCGCCCGTGGCTTGCAGGACTCGGTCCGCGACCGAGAAGCCTTCAAGGAGCGGCTGTCGCGGGAAAATGAACGGCTGCGGGACATCGAGAAGGCGGAGAGCGCCCGTCTCGTCATCGACGCCATCGACGCGCTGGACTTGTCGCTGCGCGCGGCCGACGACTCGCCCCTGGCCCGCGGCGTCCGCCTCATCCGGGACGACCTCGTCAGCCGGCTGGCCGCCCAGGGCATCGAGCGGCTGGCCCTCACCGGTGCGCCGTTCGACCCCAACCAGGCCGAGGCGATGGACACCGAGGTGGTGGCCGACCCCAAAGCCGACGGCAAGGTGCTGGCCGAGCTGCGGGCGGGCTACACCTTGAACGGTCGCGTCGTCCGGGCGGCCCAGGTGCGGGTCGGCCGGTACGTGCAGCCCGCCAGGGCTTAGACTCCCCGGGGAGAGATGCTCCTCCCCGTCCTCCTCGTCCTCGCCACCCTCGACCCGCAGCACGCGCTGGAGGACTGGGCGCGCGCCCGGGGGCGGGCCTTCGACGGAGGCGACGTCACGGCGCGGCCTCCCATCTGGCGCGAGCGGGCGCCGGGAGCCAGCCTGCGCGACTTCACCCCTCCCGGCTCGCTCGCCCCCCTCATCCGCACCGTCAGCCCGGGCGTGGTGAACGTCGTCACCTACCAGAACCCCGGGGACGGGATTCCGGCGGGCCGGGTCCCGGCGGCGATGGGGTCCGGATTTCTCCTCGGCCCGGAGGGCTACGCCGTCACCAACCACCACGTCGTCAAGGGGGCCGAGGCGCTACAAATCCGCCTGAGTGACGGCCGCGTCTTCGACGCCCAGCTGGTGGGGTCGGACCCGGGCACCGACGTGGCGCTCATCCGCGCGCAGACCAAGGGAGCGCGGGACCTCCCCTCCGTCATGTTGGGGGACTCGGACACGCTGGAGGTCGGCGACTGGGTGGTGGCGATTGGCAATCCCTTCGGGCTGGAGCGCAGCGTGGCGCACGGGTTGATTTCGGCCAAGGAGCGCGTCCTCGGCGTCGGGGCCTTCGACGACTTTCTGCAGACCGACGCGCTCATCAACCCGGGCAACTCCGGGGGCCCGCTCTTCAACATGCGCGGCGAGGTGGTGGGGATGGCGACGGCGGTGGTGACGCATGCGCAGGGCATCGGCTTCGCCGTCCCCATCAACATGGTGAAGGACCTGCTGCCCAACCTTCTGGACAACGGCCACCTGGAGCGCGGCTGGCTCGGCCTCACCGTTGCCGAGCAGCCCTCGGGCGACGGGCGCTCACACCTGGCGGTGGTGCAGGACGTCTTCCCGTCCGGGCCAGCGGCCGCGGCTGGCCTTCGCCCGGGCGACCGCATCACCCATGTGAATGGGCGGCCCTTCGACTCCTACCTGGCCCTTCTGCGGAGGGTGTCGCTGCTGGCGCCGGGCACCCTGGTGCGCCTGAGCGTGCAGCGCGGTCAGGCCCCGCCCCGCGAACTGGTGGCACGGGTGGGGGAGCCGCCGGCGCAGCGGCCGGCCCCGGCCATCGACACGCCGGCGGTCGAGCCGCCGCACGAGGACGTCCTCGGCCTCACCGTGGCGGACTTGGACGCCGCGGCGGCGCAGCGGCTGCGGGCCCATGGGCCGGGCGTCTGGGTGCAGGCGGTGGAGCCCGGGGGGCCGGCCGCGCGTGCCGGCCTGCGCGCGGGTGACGTGGTGGTGGAGGTGGACGGCCGGCGGGTGACGTCGGCCGAGGACTTCCGGGCCGCCGTGGGCCAGCCCGGGGAAGGCCGGAAGCTGACGCTGCGCCTGGAACGGCGGGGCCAGGCGCGCAGCGTCGTGCTGGGAGGGGCCTAGGACGTCAGTGCTGCGGGACCTCGTACCGGGCGAGGATGGCCCCTCCGCTGGTCGAGATGAGGAGGGCCTCCAGCCGGGCCCGGCAGCCGGTCAGCTTCCCGCCGGCCTTGTGGGTCAGCACCCAGAAGCCCTCGGGGAAGAAGAGGAGTTCCACCCGGACGTCGCGCCTGCGGAACAGCCGTTCCACGGACTCCACCGTCTCACCCTCGGGCAGCACGCCGGGCAGCGTCAGCTGCGGGAAGAGGGGGTTGCCGCGGGCGTCCGTCTTCTTTGGCGTCTGGTTGGTGAGGGCGTGCGCGCCCCCGGGGAAGAAGGGCGTCACCAGGACGGTGAAGTCCCCGCCCGCTGCTCCGGCCGGGGCGAAGGCCACCATGCTGGCCGCGTCGGCGCGGACCAGCGCGTAGAAAAGCTTGCCGTTGACGTTCTTCTGGAAGGTCTCGGCCCTCTGCCGGCACTGGGACGTGTTGGTCGCGTCCCCGCAGTCCCCGGTGTACTCCTCGAGGAAGCCGGCCAGCCCGCCGTCGAAGGTTTGCGCCTGCGCCTTCAGCGCGTCGAAGCGGGCGTCCTCCGCCCAGGCTAACCACGGCAGCAGTCCCAAGAGCAGCGTCCAGCGTTTCACGGGCGTCCCCCACTAGGTCGGTATTTTGACTACATCTGACTACCGGCTACCGTAGACACCATGCACGACCGCCGCGGCAGCCTTCGTTTCGACAAGGTGTTCACTGTTTACATCACCACGGCGGACGGGATGGCCCGCGGCATTGCCCGCAACATCTCCGCGGCGGGCCTGTACGTGGAGACGCAGGCCGCTGCCCCCCTCGGGGGCCGGCTGCGGCTGACCTTCACCGGGGAGGACGGCACCGAGATGACGTGCCTGTGCGAGGTCCGCTACCAGGTGGCCCTCTCCTACGGCGCCAAGGACGGGCGCGCCGGGCACACCCGGGGACTCGGCCTGCGCGTCGTGGCCTACGAGACGCGCGAAGACGAGCCGTTGCTGCTGGTCGACCGCGAACGGGTGATGCACTGAACGCGAGTCGCTAGTTGGAGAAGCCTTCCAAGAGGTAGTGGGCTTCAATCCGCTTGAGGGCGAGAATCATCGCCGCCAGGCGCGGTTCGACCTCCTTGCCCACGCAGAAGGGCCGGCTGTCGTGCATCTCCGTGCGCCGCGGCCGATTCCTGGAGATGTCGCGGATGATGCGGTAGTTCCGCTTGATGGCGTGCTCGAGCTTGGCGTTTACTTCCTGCTCGGTCCACGACTCCATCCGCTTGTTCTGGAGCCACTCGTAGTAGCTCACCGTCACGCCGCCGGCATTGGCGATGATGTCCGGGATGAGGTCGATGCCTCGCTTCACCAGCACCTGGTCCGCCTCAGGCGTGGTCGGACCGTTGGCGCCCTCGGCAATCACTTTCACCTTCAGCCGCTCGGCGACGTCCCCGGTAATCTCCCCACCCAGGGCGGCCGGGATGAACATGTCGGCCGCGACGTCCCACAGGTCGTTCTTCTCAATCCGCTGGGCGCCCGGGAAGCCGGCGACGCTCCGCTTGAGATTTTTCGCGTCATTGACATAGGCGATGAGCGCCGGGACGTCGATGCCGTCACCGTTGTACAGCGTCCCGTCCGAGTCGTTGACGGCCAACAGCCGCGCTCCCAGGCCGGCGAGAATCTCCGCCGCATTGGAGCCGACGTTGCCGAAGCCCTGCAGGGTGAAGGTCTTGCCCCGCAGCGTCTCGCCCTTCTCGGCGTAGTAGTCCTCGATGCAGTACACGACGCCCTGCCCGGTGGCCTTCACGCGGCCCTCGGAACCGCCGATGCGGACGTCCTTGCCGGTGACGATGGCCCGGCCGGTGTGCCGCTCGCGCTCGCCGTCGATGTACTGGCGCATGAGCAGCGCCATGATTTCCCCGTTGGTGCCGACGTCCGGCGCGGGGATGTCGATGCTCGGGCCGATGAGACTCTTCAGCTTGAACATGAAGCGCAGGGTGATGTTCTGCAGCTCCTCCCGCCCGTACTGGCGCGGGTCAATCTGGATGCCGCCTTTGCCCCCGCCGAAGGGCACCTCGCTGATGGCCGTCTTCCACGTCATCTCCGCGGCCAGCGCCTTGAAGAGGTCGAGCGACACGTCGCGGTGGTAGCGGATGCCGCCCTTGTACGGCCCGCGCGCCTGGTTGTGCTGGACGCGGTAGGCCTTGAAGCGGGCCGACTCGCCCGGGACCAACTGGTAGACGTTCCCGTCGGGAAGCCGCAGGTGCCCGCGGCGGATGACGACGTCCGAGCCGAGCAGCGCCTTCCCATTGAGGAGAATCTGCCCGTCGGCCAGCCGCTCTAGCCCCCCGGGGTCGCGCACCTGCGTCACACCCAGGTCCGAGAACTGCGTTGCGGCGTCCTTGTGCAGCGGTCGCAGGCGGTCCTTCAGTTTGGTAGTGACGTAGAAAATATGCTCGTAGTCCGGCTCCTCCAGTTCCAGCCGGACTCGTGCGTTGAGTCCGATGGTGTCCGACGCACGATGGAAAATCTCCATGGCGTCGGTGTAGAGGGTGCGGCGCGGCGTGGGGCTCGGCACGCGCATGAAGTTCTCGGGTTCGGGCATGTGGGGACTCTCAGCAGTTGAGGTTTGAGACTGACCCGGGCGGGCGACTGTCAGACTTCGCTCCGGGACGGTCCGAGCAAAGCGCGCGCCCCTCGACACCGCGAGAAAACGCACGCTCGACGCGCGGCTCTTTCGCACGCTTCGCATGGAAAAACAAATGCTTGCGCGTTGCGTCGAGACGCGCACCTGGGTCCGGACTGCCCGTGCGCGAAACGTCCTGCGCACTACTGGCCTGTGCGCTACGCGCCCCTCGTCAGTTGGTGTGTTGGGTGGGGGTGTGCACTGGACCCAGGTACCGGTCGTACCAGTCGAGGGTTTCCTTGATGACCTGGGAGCGAGGAACCAGGTGTCCAGCGTCGTAGGTGATTCGGCGCTTGTGCTCGGGCGGCGTTCCCAGCAAGCGGAACATCGGGGCCTGGGACGTTTCCGGAGGAAAGAAGAGGTCCAGACGTCCGTTGAGCATCAGGACCGGAATCTTGATGTGCGGAAGGAAGTTGAAGGGGTCGGCCTCGGGCAGCACGCGATTGAAGGAGAGTCCCGCGACCTGGAGAACGGCCGTCTGGAGACGGGGTTCGACTGCAGGCAGCAGCCCACCGAGCATCCCGCCCCAGCTCACGCCGTAGTAGCCAACTTTGCCTGCCACCAGGTCTTCGCGGGTCTCGAGATAGTCGATGGTCCGGCCGAGGTCGCGTGCCCACTGGATGACGTAGTCTCGGTAGGAGGCCGAGTCGTTTTCTTCGTCATCTTTCAATTCGGTGGGCCGTTCGAGAGTTCCCCGGTAGACGGGGTAGACGAGCACACGTCCGGACCGAACGATGAAATCCCAGTAAGAGGCCTCCTGGTCGATGGAACGCATGAAGATGGCGCCTGAGCCTGGGAACAGCACGATGGTCTGAAAGGGAGGGGAGCCCTTCTTCGGAAGAAAGAGGTAGGCCAACATGCGCTCGTTGCCGTACGCGGCGTCGAAGGACACCTTCTGTCTGGTCCAGTCGTCCGTGGTCACCGTCTGTTCAACGACCGTGTTGAGCGGCTTGCGGTCGTAGGCGTACTGGCGCAGGTACACCTTGAATTCCGCGTCGCTGACGGGGGTCTCCTTCGAATAGTCCCGGAAGGGAACCGCGATGGGTGCCTTCGCTTGCTTCAGCGTTTCCGGGTCATCGGCGTAAGTCACCAGTCGGAAGCCGTTGCTGGGCGAGCGGTCCCATGCTGACTGGGCGTTGCGGTCGAGGAAGGCATACGGCGCATCGTTCCAGCCTCCGCCGAGGATGAAGCGCCCTCGGCCCGCGCCGACCTGCTCGTTGAAGCACCACTCCCGCACGTTGCCCGCCATGTCGAAGGCCCCATAACGGCTGAGCCCCTGGAACTGGCCCACAGGGGCGGGCCCCTTGTCGGCGAAATTGCTGGCCGGAATCAGCCAGCGCGCTCCCCAGGCTCCGGCCGCGTTCTTCCAGTGGTGGACGGTGGGGAGGTCACGACCCTCGAAGGCCGCGTAGGCCGCGGCCTCGTACCAGCTGACGCCGCTCACCGGGTACTCCGCTTGCCCCTTGGGGAAGTCGCTCAGCTCCCAGGAACTCGGCCCAGGACGGCCGGTCCGGTCGGTGAAGCGAGCCATGGCCTCTTCCCAGCTGAGGCTGTGTCCGTCCTCCTCGAAGGGCTCCTTCCAGAATTCCTTTCTCTGGTAGCCCCCGGCGTCCACGAAGGCCTTGTAGCGGCTGTTGGTCACCTCGTAGCGGTCTAGGAAGTAGTCGGCGAGCTTGACTGGCGGTGCCTCCAGTCCGGATCCTGGGGCCGCTAGGGGGACGTGAACAACGCCCTCGGGGATGGTTCCCAGCCGGTCGAGCGGATAGCGGCCGTTGGCACGGAGCCACCAGTACGCCGCCGCCGCCTCGTACGGCCGGTAGCCGTCCAACTCAAAGCGCAGCCGGTAGAAACCATCCTTCGGAAACCACACATCCTTCAACGGAGTCGTCCCGAGGTCGTGCCAGGTCGGGTCGGCACCGTCGTAGTCGCGGATGGAGACGCGGGCTCCAGCTGGCTCGGAGAAGACGCTGGCTCGGCCCGCAAAATTGCGCCAAGCGGCCGCGAGTTCTGGATCTCCCGGCCTGGCTGCATTGGCCTTCATGGCCAGCAGGTGGGCCGCCAAGGGCTGGTCGGTGTCCGACAGGCGATGGAGCTCCGGAAGGATTTGCGTGCGCAGCCACTTCTCGTCCTTCCGGTTTGCGAGGAGGAACGCGGCCAGGGCGACACAGGCGAGCAGGGTCACCGCGCCTGCAGCGACTAGAGCCCGGGTTCGCCGGCGAGGTGGCCCCTTCGCGAGCTGCACGCTCGCCGCGGTCGAGCCACCCGTGGGCGTGCTCACCGCTTCGAGTTCGGCCAACAGTTCGGCGGCGCTCTGCCACCGGTCGGTGCGGCTCTTGGCCAGGCAGCGCATGACCGCGTTGGCCATCGCCGGCGGCACGGACGGAGCGATTTGGTCGACCGGCTCCGGGATTTGCTCGATTTGAGCGCGGAGCACTTGCTGGATGTTGGTGCCAGAAAACGGTGGCCGCCCAGCGAGCATCTCGTAGGCCACGATGCCCACCGAGTAGACGTCGGCGCGGTAGTCGATGTCGTCGTCACCCGCCGCCTGCTCGGGTGACATGTACTGGGGCGTGCCGATGGCGACGCCGAGGGACGTCAGCTGCTGCTGGCCGCTCACCTCGCTCAGCGCTTTGGCGATGCCGAAATCCGCGACCAGCGCATGGCGGCCGGAGAGCATGATGTTGTCGGGTTTGATGTCCCGGTGCACCACGCCCTGCGCGTGCGCGTAGGCGAGCGCGTCGACGACTTCCTTCAGGATGCGCGTGGCGTCCGGCAGCGCTGGCTGCTTCTCGCGGCTGAGCCGTTGCCGGAGGGACTCGCCGTCCACATACGGCATGACGTAGTAGAGGAAGCCGTCCGCCTCGCCCGAGTCGTGCAGGGGCAGGATGTGCGGGTGGGTCAGCTTCGCCGCAATTTCGATTTCCCGCAGGAAGCGCTCGACGCCGAGGGCCGCCGCGAGGCCAGGTTCCAGGACCTTGATGGCGACTTTCCGGCCATGCCGCAGGTCCTCGGCGAGGTAGACCGTCGCCATCCCACCCGAGCCCAGTTTTCGCTCTAGGCGGTAACGGTCGGCCAGCGCGGTCTTCAGACGCTCGAACTGAACGACGAGCGTCATGGATGGAGACCCGGGGCCCACTGACCGTCCATGCTGCTTCACTCGGGGTCTCCCGTACAAGGTGCTTGCCCGGGCTCCGCCGGGGCAGCGACGCGGCCACGCAAGGCTGCCTTGCGAGTCGACGGGGCGCCTGATGAGTTGCCTGGGCCCGGGCGGAGCGCCGCGCCCGGGCGGGCAGTCCTCACCAGGAATTCTGTGCAGCGGGCGGGCTGCCGCCCAGCCAGGCGCCGAGTGCGCGCACCGCGTCGTCCGCTCGGTGAAAGACGGGCAGTCCCCCGTCCTCGAGTGCTGCCACCAGTGGCTGGTAGAGGCTTCCACCGTCGATGACGGCCACCAGGGGCTTCTTCGACGCTGCGAAGAGTGGGGGCAACGTGCGCGCGAGGCTCTGCGGCGAGGCGATGGTCTCCGGCTCCTCCGCCGCGGTGCCGAGCGAGGCGAGGGCCGGCGACATCGGGACGAC
>JADGRA010000059.1 GCA_017881265.1 Myxococcaceae bacterium
GCCGGGTGTGCGAGAAGCCGCGGGGCCCATGTCCCGCATGCCGCCCTCCCCGCTTCGGGGTGAATTCCATGCGCTGCTGCAGCTGGCGCTCCCGCTCGCGTTGACGCAGGCCGGTCACGCGCTAATGGGCGCGGTGGACACGGCCGTGGTGGGACGCACCGGCGCGGTGCAACTGGCCGGGGTGGGACTGGGCAACGGCATTTTCTTCGCCATCGCCTTCCTCGGCATCGGCCTGCTGATGGGCGCCGACCCCCTCATCTCCCAGGCGGTGGGGGCCGGCGACGCCCTGCGCGCCCGGCGCCTGTACTGGCAGGCGGTGTACACCGCCGTCGGGGCCAGTCTGGTGCTGGCGCTCCCCATCCTCGGCGTGCTTCCGCTGCTGCGGCCGCTGGGCATTCCGGACGACGTCGCCGCCAGCGCCTCCAGCTTCCTCGTGTGGCGCGTCCCCGGCCTGCTTCCGATGCTGCTTTTCTTCGCAGCACGCGCCTACCTGCAGGCCGTCGGCCGCGCGCGGTGGTTGCTGTACGCCGTCCTGGCGGCGAACGTCCTCAACTTCTTCGGCGACTTGCTGTTCGTCTTCGGCGGGCAAGGACTGCCGGCCTGGACCGGCCCGTTGCGCTGGGTGCCGCCGATGGGGGCGGCGGGTTCGGCCCTGGTGACCAGCCTCGCCACCCTCTTCGAGTTTCTGGTGCTGACCCGGGTGGTGAGCCGCGTCGTCCTCCCCGCCGGGCCCCACCTTGGCCTGCATGCCCCGTTGCCCCAGGACTTGCGCCGTGTGCTGCAGGTGGGCACCCCCATTGCCCTGCACCTGGGCGCCGAGGTGGGGTTGTTTTCCGGGGCCGGCTTCCTGGCCGGCCTCCTCGGCGCGCCCAGCCTGGCCGCCCACCAGATTGCGCTGATGTACAGCTCCCTCACCTTCACCTTCGCCTCGGGGGTTGGAAATGCCGGCAGTGTGCGCGTCGGCTACGCGGTGGGTGCCCGGGACACGCCGCGCGCGCGGAGGGCCGGGCTGCTCGCCTTCGGACTGGGCACCGCCTTCATGGTGTGCATGGCGGGGGTGTTTCTCCTCGCCCCGCGCGCCTTGGTGGCCCTCATGACGACCGACCCCTCGGTGGCACGCCTGGCCATCCCGCTGCTCGGCATCACCGCGCTGTTTCAGGTGTCCGACGGCATCCAGGGCGTGGGGGCCGGGGTGCTGCGGGGCGCCGGGGACACGCACTTCACCTTCCTCGCCAACGTGGTGGGCCACTGGTGCATCGGCCTTCCGGTGGCCCTGCTGTTGGGCTTCGGCGCCCACCAGGGCGTCTTCGGCATCTGGTGGGGGCTGGCCGCGGGACTGAGTGCGGTGGCGGCGGCGTTGGCCTACCGGTTTCTGCGCCTGTCGGCCCGGGAGATTCGCCCGCTCGCCGCGGCGCCCTGAAGAGAAAGGACACGCCCTGGCCGCGGGGCGGCCGGGCCCCCCCCCGGGGTCAGCCGGCCGTCTTGGCCTGGTCGCTGTAGATGGCATCGGCGATGCGGTAGGCGCTGCCTTCAAGCCGCTGCACGGCTTCCTTCAGGGCGGCCGGCTCGGCGGTGTTGAGGACTTTCTTCAGCGCTTCCATGTCGGCGCGGATTTCGGCGATGTCGTCCTGGTTGAGCACGTTGGAGTACTCCTCCAGGCTCTTCTCTGTCGTGTACAGCAGCCCGTCGGCGCTGTTGCGCAGGTCGGCAATCTCCTTCTTGCGCTTGTCGTCCGCCTGGTGCGACTGGGCGTCCGAAATCATCGCCTGAATCTCCTTCTCGGAGAGTCCGGAGGTGCTCACCACGCGGACCTGCTGCTGCTTGCCGGTGCCGAGGTCCTTGGCGCTGACGTGGACGATGCCGTTGGCGTCGATGTCGAAGGAGACTTCAATCTGGGGCACGCCGCGGGGCGCCGGGGGGATGCCCACCAGCTCGAAGCGGGCGAGCGTCTTGTTGTCGGCCGCCATCTCGCGCTCCCCCTGCAGCACGTGCACGCTCACCAGCGGCTGGTTGTCCACGGCGGTGGAGAAGACCTGGCCCTTCTTGCAGGGGATGGTGGTGTTCTTGTCGATGATTTTGGTGAAGACGCCGCCGGCGGTCTCCACGCCCAGGGACAGGGGCGTGACGTCGAGCAACAGGACGTCCTTCACCTCGCCCTTCAACACGCCGCCCTGGATGGCGGCCCCCACCGCCACCACCTCGTCCGGGTTGATGCCCTTGTGCGGTTCCTTCCCGAAGAATTCCCGCACCCGGTCCTGCACCTTGGGCATGCGCGTCATGCCCCCCACCAGAAGCACTTGGTGGATGGCCTGGGGCTGCAGCCCGGCGTCCTTGAGGGCCAGCCGGCACGGCTCGATGGTGCGCTCGATGAGGTCCGCCACCAGCTTGTCCAGGGTGGGGCGGTCGATGGTCTCGATGAGGTGCTTTGGGCC
The DNA here is from genome assembly GCA_017881265.1 of Myxococcaceae bacterium. Taxonomy (GTDB): domain Bacteria; phylum Myxococcota; class Myxococcia; order Myxococcales; family Myxococcaceae; genus JADGRA01. The sequence goes on from JADGRA010000059.1 coordinate 2,433, forward strand.
GCTCTGGTCGGCGGTGATGAAGGGCAGGTTGACCTCGGTCTCGGTGGCGCTGGACAGCTCGTGCTTGGCCCGCTCGGCGGCCTCCTTCAGCCGCTGCAGCGCCATGCGGTCCTTGCGCAGGTCGATGCCGCTCTGGTCCAAGAAGCGCTTGGCGATGTGGTCCACCAGGCGCTGGTCGAAGTCCTCGCCGCCGAGGAAGGTGTCGCCGTTGGTGCTCTTCACCTCGAAGACGCCGCCATTCAGCTCGAGGATGGAAACGTCGAAGGTGCCGCCGCCCAAGTCATAGACGGCCACCCGCTCGCTCTTGTTGTCGTTGCCCCGGTCGAGCCCGTAGGCGAGCGCCGCCGCCGTCGGTTCATTGATGATGCGCAGCACATTGAGGCCGGCGATGCGACCGGCGTCCTTGGTGGCCTGGCGCTGGCTGTCGTTGAAGTAGGCCGGGACGGTGATGACGGCCTCGGTGACCGGCTCGCCGAGGTAGTCCTCGGCCGTCTGCTTCATCTTGAGCAGGACCTGGGCCGACACCTCCTGGGGGCTGAGCAGCTTGCCCCGCACGTCAATCCACGCATCGCCGTTGGGCGAGGCCACCACCTTGAACGGCGAGGCGGTGACGGCGCGCTTGGCCTCCGGCGTTTCCAGCCGGCGGCCGATGAGGCGCTTCACCGCGAAAAGGGTGTTCTCGGCGTTGGTGACTGCCTGGCGCTTGGCGATTTGGCCCACCAGCCGCTCGCCGGAGTCGGTGAAGGCGACGATGGAGGGCGTGGTGCGGCTGCCCTCGCTGTTGGGAATGACGACCGGCTCCCCGCCTTCCATGACGGCGACGCAGGAGTTGGTGGTTCCGAGGTCGATGCCGATGACTTTGCTCACGAAAGCCCCTTCGTCGCGGCCGCGGGCTCCGCGTCACCGGCAGGCGTCGCAGGCTCGGCCGGGACCACCGGCGCCCGGGCCACCGACACTAGCGCCGGCCGCACCAGCCGGTCATGCAGCATCCAGCCGCGCAGCACCTCGGACAGCACCGTGTTGGGCGCCGCCTCGGTGGACTCCACCGCGCCCATGGCCTCGTGCAGGTTGGGGTCGAAGGGCTGGCCCAGCGTCGTCAGCGGCCGGGCCCCGTGCCGGCCGAGGGTGTCCTCGAACTGCTTGCGCGTCATCTGCAGCCCCTGCTCGAGGGTCGCCCAGTCCCGCGTGGCGCTTCCGTGGCCGAGGGCGCGCTCCAGGTTGTCCATCACCGGCAGGAAGTCCTTCAAGAGCCTCTCGTTGGCGAAGCGGACCCCGTCCTGCAGCTCACGCTGGGCGCGCTTTCGGGCGTTGTCCAAGTCCGCCGCCGCACGCAGCGCCGTCTCGCGCTCCGCTTTGAGTTGCGCTTCGAGCTCCACCACCCGCGCCTCGGCGGCGGCGCAGCGGCTGGCCAGGTCTTCCGGCTGCGGCTCCGCCGGCGCCGGGACGCCGGAGGCCTCGACCGCGGCGGGCTGCTCGCCGGAGCGAGTGCGCTGCTCGACGCTGTCGAGGGCCGCAGCAATGACGTCCTCGCCAATGTCGGCGGAGAACTTGCCCTTTTCAGTGGCCACGTTGACCCGAGACTATGGCACAGGCCCCCGTCCGCGGGGGGGTGTCAGCGCCGGCGCTTGGCGCCGCCGCGGGCCTTCTTCTTTCCCGGGCTTTTCTTGGCTTTCTTGGCCGTCTTGCGGGGCTTCTTGGCCGGCTTGCCGCCGAACGCTTCCTGCAGCTTGGCGGACGCCTCCGCCGCCGTCTGCTTGGCGGCCTGGCCAAGCTGGGCCAAGCGCTCCTTCAGCCGCGTCCGCATCTCGGGGTCCGTCATCTCGTCCAGGACGCGCTGGGACTCGGCCTTGAGTTCCTCCCCCGTCCTGCGCAGCTCCTCACCCGCGGCCTTCAGGTAGTCCATCAGCTTCTGGTCCCACGGTTGTTCCGCCATGCCTCGCTCCTTGTCGTTGTCAGTGTCTGTACGTCTCAGCCGCGACGCCAGTACGCGGCAAGCGCCTCGGCCCACAGCTGCTTCACCGGGACGCGGGCCTGCTCGGCCAACGCCCGGACGTCTTCGTACTCCGGCGCGGCATTGAGTGCCTCCGCGCCAAGTGTGCCCACCTTGATGCGCACCGGCCCATACCGGGTGTCCACGGAGACATGGTGCCGCGCCAGCGTCGTGCGCTCCACTGCAAACGTCCGCACCCCCAAGGTGGTGGATTCGCGCAGCACCAGCTCGACGAGGGCCTCGCGCACATCGGCGCCCAGAAGCGCCCCCAACAGGTGCCCGGGCCGCCCCTTCTTCATCGTCGCCGGCACCACCCAGGCATCCAGCGCCCCGGCGGCCAGCAGCTTCTCCACCAGGTAGCCCAGCAGCTGCGGCGAACAGTCGTCCAGGTTGGCTTCGAGGACGAAGGTGGCGGTGTCCGCGCGAGCGGATGGCTGACCAAGTGTCGCCCGGAGGACATTTGGCCGGTCCGCCAGCTCCCGCGTCCCGACGCCGTAACCCACCCGTTGCACCCAAAGGGGCGGCGGGGGCGCCATGTGCGCCAGCACCCGCACCAGGGCGGCGCCGGTGGGGGTCGTCAGTTCTCCCACCCCTTCGAAAAGCACGGGGAGGCCTTCCAGCAATTCCAGGGTGGCGGGAGCAGGGACGGGCATCCGTCCGTGCGCCGTCTGCACGGTGCCGCTGCCCAAGGGAAGCGGGGCGCAGTGCACGTCCGGGTCGCCCAGCAGTTCCAGGGCCAAGGCCGCACCACAGACGTCGAGGATGGAGTCCACCCCCCCCACCTCATGAAACTCCACCGCCTCCACCGGCACACCGTGGATGGAGGCCTCCACCTTGCCAATGGCCTGGAAGACGGCGGCCGCGCGCGCCCGGGCGCGGTCTGGAAGCCGGGAGGCGGCCACCAGGCGCAAGATTTCCGAGAGTGGGCGGTGGCCCGACGGCGGCACCGTCTCCACCACCACCTCCAGGTGCACGCCGGAGAGGCCGTGGCGCTGAGCCACCGACGTCACCAGGTGCCAGCCGCCCAGCGGCAGCGTGCGCAGCCCCTCCTCGAGGGCCGTCTGGGACACCCCGAGGTCCAGCGCCGCGGCGAGAAACATGTCGCCGGAAATGCCGCCCACCGGCTCCAGGTAGAGAACGGGGCGACTCACCGTCGCCGTCCCCGGGACACCAGGGCCGCGTAGAAGCCGCCTCCAAAGCCGTTGTCCACGTTCACCACCGCGACGTTGGGGGCGCAGGAATTCACCATGGTGAGCAGCGCCGAGATGCCCCCGAGGTTGGCTCCGTACCCCACGCTGGTGGGCACCGCCACCACCGGCACCCCCACCAGTCCCCCCACCACCGAGGCCAGCGCCCCTTCCATGCCGGCCACCACCACCGCCGCGTCGGCCTGCTGCACTTCTGCCCGGCGCCGCAACAGCCGGTGCAGCCCGGCCACGCCGACGTCGTACACCCGGGACACCTGGGCGCCGAGGGCCGCCGCGGTGACGGCCGCCTCCTCGGCGACGGGAATGTCCGACGTGCCGGCGCACACCACCGCCACCCGGCCAGCGCGGGGGCGGCGGCCCTGGGGCAGGTGAAGAATGCGTGCCTCGGCGTGCCACAGCGCCTGGGGCCAACGGCGCAAGAGGGCCTCGGCCTTGTCTTCTGCCAGGCGCGTCACCAGCACCGGCTGGCCCCTGCCGGCCAGCACCCCGACAATTCCCTCAAGCTGCGGCAGGGTTTTTCGCTCCCCGAACACCACCTCGGGAAAGCCAGACCGCAGGCCGCGGTGGGTGTCCACCGTGGCGTAGCCCAGGGCTGCAAAGGGCAAGTCCGCCAGCGCCTGGGCAGCCTCCTCCACGCTGGCACGGCCCGCGGCCACCCGGCGAAGCAGCTTCCTGAGTGAGGCGGCGTCCATGGGGAACAAGTCTCCGTCCCTGGGGGGGACTGTCAGACGCGAAGGGCCTTCAGCAGCAAAGGTAGCGACTCCGCCTCCGGCAGGAGGAGGAAGTCGGTGGCGAATGCCGGTGCCTGTAGCCGCGCCTGCAGCACCAAGCCCTCCGGCTCCCTGCGCAGGCTTCTGGCCAGCATGGCGGCAGAACAACGGCGCAGGGGGGCGGCCGCCGCTTCCAGCCCAAGCCCGGTGAGGCGGGCCACCGCGTCAAGCGCGGCCGCCCCCGCCTGGTGGGCCACATCAGCCAGCGCCGCGTCCATGGCCGGCTCAAGTGCCGGCGTCTGCCCCAGCAGCCGGCCAGCAAGCCAGTCGGCGTCGGCCAGGCCCAGGACGAAGACGAGGGCGCCCGCCACCTGGCCGCGCACTTGGACGCCGGCCGCCACGCGCGCCGCCCCCGCGCCGCCAAGCCAGCCCGCGAGCTCGGCCTCGCGGACGCTGCGGGCCTCGGGCGGCTGGAAGACCAGCCGCTCTCCCGCCAGTCGCCGGGACAAGGCGGATGCGGCATGGCCGGCGGCGACGTTGGTGAGCTCGCGCAGCGCGTCCCGCTGCTCCTCGTTCAGCGGCACTTGCAACGTCAAGCCAAGAGCCGCGGGACGTCGAGGATGAAGACGGGGCGTCCGCTGCCAAGAATGGTGACGCCGGCCAGACCTGGCAGCTGGTCCAGCGGCCGCGAGAGGGCCTTCAGCACCACTTCCTCCTGCCCCACCAGGCCGTCCACCGCAAGGGCCACCGGACCCGGCTCGGCCTCCATGACGACGAAGGTGCGCCCGGCCGGCCCTGCGCTCTCCGCAAAGCCCAAGAGCGCCGCGAGGCTGTGGACGGGCAGCTGCACCTGCCCGTGGCGCAGCGTCCGCCCAGGCGAGGCCACGTCCACGGGAGAAGTCTCGGCTTCCACCGCGCTCAGCACCTTGGTGATGGGGAGGCCGACCACCTCGCCCGCGGCCCGCACCAGAAGCAGCTGCAGGACGGCCACGGTCAGCGGCAGCCGGAAGGTGACGGCCGTGCCTTGCCCGGGCTCCGAGGCGAGCTCCAGCGTGCCACCCACCCGCTCCACCGCCCGCTTCACCGCATCCATGCCGACACCGCGTCCGGAAATGTCGCTCACATCCGGTGCGGTGGAGACGCCGGGCAGGCAGGCCAACAGCAGCACCTCGCTCCTCGGCAGCCGCGCGGCCGCCTCGGCAGAGAGTGCGCCGCGCGCCACCGCCGAGGCGCGCAGGGCCTGCTCATCCATGCCCCGCCCGTCGTCGGCCACCTCGATGTGGACTCGGTCCCGGGCCCGCCGCACCGTCACCCGAACTTGGCCCCGTGGCGGCTTGCCGGCGCTGGCGCGCCCAGGCCCATCCTCAATGCCGTGGTCGATGGCATTGCGCAACACGTGCAACAGCGGCTCGGCCAGCGCATCCAGGATGGCCCGGTCGAGCTCGATTTCGGCGCCCTCCACCACCAGGTCCACTTCGCGCGCCCGGCGGCGCGCCACGTCCCGGACGGCGCGCGGCAGCTGGTCGGTCACCACCGCCACCGGCGTCATGCGGGCGCCCATGACGCGGCCGTGCATCTCCTTGGCTAGGCCGTGCAGGCGGTCCACGCCCTCCTCCAGCGCCGGGCGCTGGGCCTCGCCCAGCCGCTTTCCAATCTCCCGAAGGCGCGACGTCGCCAGCAGCAGCTCGCCGGCGAGCTCCAGAAAGTCATCCAGCAACTCGGTGCGCACCCGCACGCTGCGGGCCGCTTCCAGGGCCACCGGTGCCTCGGCCGGTGTGGGCGGTGTCGGCCGGTGCGGCGCCACCGAGACGAGCTCCACCTCGGCCAGCGCATCCAGGGCCTTTCGCACGGCCGCCTCACCACCGGCCGCCTCCACCGCCAGGGTGAGCTTGCCGTCCGGCAGGGCGCCGGCGCGTAATTCCTCCAGCGGCGGCTGGACGCTGAGGACCCTGCCCAGCGCGGCCAGCTCGCGGTGCACCAGGAAGGCCCGCACCCCGGGGCTTCCCGAGGACAGCGACACCTGCACCTGGACGTCCAGGGCCAGGGGCCCCGCCGGCGCGGGCGCAGGGCCGGGGGTGAAGTGGACGTCGCGCGCGACGCGGGTGGGCGCGGCCTGCTTGCCGGTGCGCGCCTGGACGGCCTCCGACAGCCGGGCCAGCAGGGCCGTGGGCGGGGCCACCGGGGCGCTGGCCGCGGCCGCCTGCACCTGCCCCTGCATGGTGTCGGTGGCCTCCAGCATCAAGTCGACCAAGCCCTGGTCCCAGGCGCTGGCGCCACTGCGCAGCGTCTCCACCAGGTCCTCCACCCGGTGCGCCAGGGTGGCGATGGCTTCCAGGCCCATCGACGCCGCCATGCCCTTCACCGAGTGGGCGTGGCGGAAGAGCGAGTCCACCGTCTCCGGGGTCCGCTGCTTCTCGAGCGACACCAGGTCGCGCGAGAGCGCCTGCAGGTGCTCGGCCGCCTCGGCCACGAAGAGGCCCAAGTACCGGGACATGTCGAGGGTGGGCGGCACCGGAGCTCTCCTGTGTTTCTCTAGCCGGCGACTTCCTCGCCCAGCACCTTGCGCACCACCGCCAGGACGTCCTCGGCGCGGAAGGGCTTCACCAGGAAGTCCACCGCTCCGGCCTCCAACGCCTCCAGGACTTGTGCTTCCTGGCCGAGTGCAGAACAGATGACCACCCGCGCCTGCGCATCCGCGCGGACGATGTCGCGGGTGGCGTCGACGCCGTTCCGGTAGGGCATGACGATGTCCATGGTGGTGAGGTCCGGCTTCAGCTCTCGGTGGCGCTGCACCGCCTCCACGCCGTGGCTCGCCTCCCCCACCACCTGGTAGCCGGCCTCCACCAGAATCTCGCGCAGCATGGCCCGCATGAAGGAGGCATCGTCGACGATGAGGACTCGCTTCGCCATTTGGAAGACCCTTCGGAAAGCCTATCTGCCTCGGAAGAGCGCCGTCACCCGGGCGTCGAGTGCCTCGGCGTCGAGCAGCTGCACCGCGACTTCGCCCAAGCGCGCTACACCCCGCACCAGGCCAGTGCCCTCCGCCGGGACAGACGGCGGCTCCAGCTCGGCGATGGCCTCCACCTCCGCCACGCCGAGGGCGAGGTCGCGCCGGCCCCGGTCGAGCAGCAGCAGCTTGGCTGCAGGTCGGGCGGCCTCCCCAAGGCCGAGGACAGGACGGAGGTCGACCACCGTCACCACCCGGCCGCGCAGGTTGATGACGCCGGTGACGGCCGCCGGCGCCCGCGGGACGCGGGTGAAGTGTTCGGGCGTCACGACCACCTCCCGCACCGCGGCCAACGGCAGCGCGTAGCGGCCGGTTTCGACCCGGAAGACGACGTGCCGCGTGCTGTCAGCCATTTGGAAGGCGGGGCCCCAGAGCCCCTTCAGGCGCCGAGCCGGAACCGCCGCACGACGCTCTGCAGCTCGAGCGACAGGTTGTTGAGCTCCTGCGCGGCGGACGTCATCCGCGCGACCGCCGCCGTCTGCTCGCGAATGACCGCCTGCACGGCGTTGGTGGACCCGGCATTGCCCTTGGCCACCTCGGAAATCTCCTGGATGGCCTTCACCATCTCCTGGCTGCCCTGCAGCTGCTCGCGCGCGCTCTCGGAGATGAGGTGCACCTTGTCGGCGCCCTTGCGCGTGGTGTCGGTAATGGAGCCCATCGAGCGCAGGATGCTGGTCAGGTCCTCGCGGCCCTCGGTGAGCTCGGCGATGCCCTCGCGCATCGCCGTCACCACGGCGGCGGATTGGCGCGAGATGTCGCGCGCCAGCTTGGAGATTTGCTCGGCGCTGCGCCCGGCGCTGTCCGCCAGCTTGCGCACCTCGTCCGCCACCACCGCGAACCCCCGCCCGTACTCGCCTGCCCGCGCCGCCTCGATGGTGGCGTTGAGGGCGAGCAGGTTGGTCTGCTGGGCGACGTGGGTGATGGCGTCCACAATCTTGGAAATCTCCTGCGTCTTCTCGCCGAAGGCGAAGACTTCCTGGCTCGCCACCTCGATGCGGGAGAACACCTTGTTCACCTTCTCCCCCGCCAGCCGCGCGGCCTTGCTGCCCTGCTCGGCGGCGCTGCTGCTGTCTCCGGCGGCGCGGGCCGCATCCTCGGCACTCACCGCCGTGCGCTGGATGCTGCCGGCCATGCCGGTGATGACCTTGGAGGCCTGACCGACCAGGTCCGACTGGGCCACCGCGCCCTGGGCGATGGTGAGGATGGATTCGCCCACCTCCTCAGTCGCGGCGTTGACGTTTTCCGCCGAGCGCTCGAGGTCGTTGGCCGAATCGGCCACGGACTGGGCGGTGTGCTGGATGTGGCCCACCAGCTCGCGCAGGTTCTCCTGCATGTGGCGGATGGCGGTGGCCAGCTCGTCAATCTCGTCCCGGCCGAGGCTGGCGCGCGTCTCCAGGGGACTGGTCAGGTCGCCGCGTGAGATTTCCAGCGCCGAGCGGCTCAGCACACGCAGCCGCGCCACCCGGGCCAGTACCGCCGGCACCAGGAAGGCAAGCCCCAGGGTGACGACGGCGGCCACCAGGAGCCGGACTTCCAGGGGCTGGCTGCGGACCAGGTGCAGCGCCAGAAACAGCGCCGCCCCCAGCACCAGGTAGCCGAGCACAATCTTGTTCTGCAGCGGCAGGGTGAGGCCGCCCTGCCGTTCATCCACCGCCTGCAGGACGCGCTGGGCCGGCTCCCGGCGCGGCAACAGCGCGGCCGAGAACTCGTCGAGCACCGGACGGCGCGGGGCGGCATTCCGGGAGGGAGGTTGGGCGATGGCCATGACCCTTGGGGCGCTGGGGGTGGCCATTGTGGACTGAATTGCTCCGCTTTTCACATTCCGTCCCCCAGCGCCGACACCTACCGCCGGGGTGGGGAGAACGGACACCCCAAAACAGGGGACGGCCCCGCGGGCCGCGTCAGCCGAAGAGGGCGCGGTTGTCCTGCACCCACCTGTGCAGCCGCTGGACGCCGGTGCGCACGTCCACCTGCGGCCGCCAGCCCAGGGCGGTGCTGGCCCGGGAGATGTCGGCGACGAAGACGGGCTGGTCTCCCGGGCGCCAGTCGGCAAACCGCGGGTGCAGCGGGCGGCCCGTCAATTCCTCCAGCATCGCTACCAGTTCCAGCAGCGACAGCGTGTGGTCGGGGCCGCCGCCCAGGTTGAGGACGGCCCCCCGCAGCGCATCGGCACGCGCCACCGCCGCGTCATAGGCGTCGCAGAGGTCATCGATGAAGAGGAGGTCCCGCACCTGCTTTCCGTCGCCGTAGATGCACACCGGCTGCCCGGTGACAGCGGCAATGGTGAACCACGCCACCCAGCCCTGGTCCTCCACGCCGAATTGCCGGTAGCCGTAGATGCAGGACTGCCGGAAGCACACCGTGCGCAGTCCGTAGATGCGCGCGTAGTCCCGAACGTATTGGTCCGCGGCCCCCTTGCTGCAGCCGTAGGGCGAGTGAAAGTCCAGGGCCTGCGTCTCCGGGATGCCGCCCGGCCGGCGAAACCGGTAGCGCCCGGCATGCTCCTCGACGCCTTCCGCTTCCAGGCCGCCGTACACCTTGTTGGTGGACGCATACAGTAGCACCGCCTGGGGGGCGTGCCGGCGCACGGACTCGAGGAGGTTGAAGGTGCCGAGCGCGTTGACCTCGAAGTCGTGGCGCGGGTTCACCACCGAGGTGGTGACGGCCACCTGCGCCGCCAGGTGCAGCACCACCGCGGCGTCCTGGTGGCGTGCGACGGAGGCGTCCAGGGCGGCTTCGTCGCGGATGTCCACCTTCTCGAAGACGAAGTGCCCGCCCTGCCGCTGCAGCCAGGCCAGGTTCGCGTCGGCCCCGCGCCGCGACAAATCATCCACCACCACCACCACGTGGCCCGCCCGCAGCCAGCGCTGGACGGCGTTGCAACCGATGAAGCCAGCTCCTCCGGTGACGAGGTATTTCATTGCGCCGCAGTCTCGCATGCACCAGGGCCGCCATGGGGCGGCCCTCCGGCCTGCGGGCGGTGCAGTGGAACCGGCAATTTCTCCCGACACCGAGACCGCCGCAGCCGCCTCACGCCCGCCGTCCGGCGAAGTGGTCGAATCCCGGGACCTGCAGCCGGGTGCGCCGCCCGCGCCCGTCCACCAGGGAGACGCCTCGCCCCGGGACAAGCATCCCGACGTGGCTCACCACCTCGGCGGCGCGGGCGCACGCCCTCTCGAACGCGGCCGCCCGCCGGCGGGGCACGGCCAGCAGCAATTCGTAGTCCTCGCCGCCGCGCAGGGCCAAGGCGAGGGCACGCCGCGGCCCCCCGGTGGACGCCCGCACGTCCGGGTCGACGGGAAGGGCCGCAGCCTGGACGACGGCACCCACCCGGGAGGCGGCGAGCAGGTGTCCCAAGTCCTGGACGAAGCCGTCCGAGACGTCGATGGCGGCCGAGGCGTAGCGGGCGGCTAGCAGGCCCAGGGCCACCCGTGGTTCCGGCCGGCGCTGCCGACGTTCGGCCCGCGCCCGGTGCGGCGTGCGGCCGCGCAAGGACAGAAGGCCCAGGCGCGCTGCGCCCAGCGTCCCGGAGACGTACAGCCAGTCGCCGGCCCTGCCGCCCGAGCGCAGCAGGGGACGTGGGCCCGCCGGGGGGCCGGCGGCCGTCAGCGTCAGGGAGAGCTCGCGGGCACGGCTGACGTTTCCGCCCACCAGGGCAATGCCGGAGCGCCGCGCCAGCGCGGCCATCCCGCGCGCCAGGGCGCGCACGTCCCGCAGGCGCAAAGCCGGCGCCGCCAGCGCGCAGACAAACCAGGCCGGCCGGGCCCCCATCGCCGCCAAGTCCGAGAGGTTGACGGCCAGCGCCTTGTGCCCGACGTCTTCCAGCGGCCCGTCGGCGCGGCGGAAATGGACGCCCTCCACCACCGCGTCCGTGGTGACGCACAGCCCTCCTGCCCGGACGGCGAGGACGGCGGCGTCATCCCCCGGGCCGACGGGGACACCGGCGCGCGGAAAGGCAGCGAGGAAGGCCCGGATGGCCGCAAATTCGCTGAGGGCGGCGCCTCTCAGAAGCGGTCCTGCACCTGCGCGCCTCCGTCGGAGGCTGGCGGAGGAATGACGCTGCCCGGTGCAGGCGGCTTGGCGGGCAGCACCACCTCGAAGCGGGAGCCGCGCCCCACCTCGCTCGTCACCCGCACCACGCCGCTGTGCCCCTCGACGTAACTCTTCACGATGGCCAGGCCCAGGCCCGCGCCGCCAAACTCGCGCGTCGAGCTGTTGTCCACCTGGTAGAAGCTCTGGAACACCTTGTCCTGCTGGTCAGCGGGGATGCCCACTCCGGAGTCCTGCACCACAATCCGGTACCCGCTCGCGCCGCCCAGCTCCAGCTGGGGCTGCAGGTCGGTCAGCACCACCTGGACCCATCCCCCCTTGGGGGTGAACTTCACCGCGTTGGACAGGAGATTCACCACCACCTGGCGCAGCTTCTCGCGGTCCGCCCGCGCCTCCACCGCCCGCGGCGGAAGCTTGGTGTCCACCATCAGCCCCTTCTTCTGGGCCTGGGGCTTGATGCTGGAGAGCGCCGAGGTGACGACGTCGGACACCAGCACCCCGTCGAAGGTGAGGCGCACCTTGCCCGCCTCTATCTGGCTGATGTCCAGGATGGAGGAGATGAGCTTCAAGAGCGTGTCGCCCTTGTCCATGATGGTGCGCACGTAGTCCGTCTGCTCGGGGTTGAGCGGGCCGACCAGGCCCTCGGACAGCATCTCCGAGTAGCCGATGATGGAGGTGAGGGGCGTGCGCAGCTCATGGCTCACGGTGGCCAGGAAGCTCGACTTGAGCCGGTCCATCTCCTTCAGGCGGATGTTGAGCGCCTCCAGCTTTCGGTTCTGCGCCTCGAGGTCGCGGTTGCTCTCCAGCGTGGCCTCGATGTGAACCTGGCTGGTGAGGTACGTCTTCTGCCCGGCCGCCACCAGCGCTTCGAGGAGCTGGGCGAAGTGCAGCATCACCTTGGCCACTGTCTGCTCGGGAGCCCGGCGGATTTTCGCCAGATGCCCCTGGGCCAGGGCGATGTCGATGCCCGGGGTCAGGTCGGTGAGGCTGGGCGGCAAGTCGCCCATCTCCTCGGGGGTGAAGGGGCCGAACACCACCCGGCCGAGGGTATCGCCCTCCCAGAGGATGGGCAGCACCAGGTAGCGCAGCCCGGTGAAGCAGGGCACGGTGACCATTCCCCGGAGCGGCAGGCCCGGGGGGACCTGGGGCGCGCGCGCATTCTGCACCGGGCCCACCGGCCCCTCCTTCACCCGCGCTACCGTCGCCGTGCAGCAGCGGCGCCCTTCGGCGAAGGAAAAGACGTAGCCGCAGAAGTCGCCGTTGCCGACTTTGATGTCGGCCAGCCGGTTGCCCTTCTCGTCGAAGACCTTGACCCCGACCTTGTAGAGCTCGGCAAACCCCTTGGCCAGCTCTCCAAACGTCTGCAGGTCGAGCAAGTCGCTCAGCGCCAGCCGGCGCTGGAGCACCGACTCGGGCGGGCGCGGAGGCGCCTCGGCACTCATGGCTCTTCCTTCTGCAGCTGCTCGAGCCAACCGGCCACCTGCGTGCCGCTGGTGTCGATGCGGTCGAAGACCTGGGCCAGAAACCCCGCCTCGCTCAGGCCCAGGTTGCGCGCCAGCCCGGCCTGCTCATCCATCTTGCGGTAGGCGAGCTGGATGACGGCAAACAGCGTCTCCAGCACGCCCTCGCCCCGAATGGCGACCGCGCCGATGACGGGCTCCCGGCCCCGGGTGCGCGTCTCTTGCAGCTCCTCCTCGGTCTTCGTGTCGGGCAGGTCCCGCTTGTTGAACTGAATGACAATCGGCACCTGGGCCGCGTCCAGGCCGTTCTCCCGCATGTTCTCGTGCAGGTTGGCCCAGTAGGCATTGTTGTCCTGGTTGGCGCTGCGGCGGCTGTCGGCGATGAAGGCCACCGCGTCGGCGTTCTGCAGCACCACCCGCCGGGTCGCGTTGTGGATGACCTGCCCGGGCACGGTGAAGAGCTTCACCTTCACCGTGTAGCCGCCCTTCGTCTGGAAGAAGACGGGCAGCAAGTCGAAGAACAGCGTGCGGTCGTCGTGGGTCTCGACCGTGAGCAGCTTTCCCCGGCCCTCAGTCTGCGTCCGGGCGTGGATCAGCTGCAGGTTGGTGGTCTTTCCGGAAAGTCCGGGGCCGTAATAGACGACCTTGACCGTAAGTTCCCGCTGGGCGTGGTTGAGTTGCACTGAACGGGGAGGGCGGGCGGCGAAGCACCCAAGCGAGGGTTACAAGAACGAGCAGTGCAGCATCCTACCGAGAAAGGCGGCCCGACCCCAGGATCCTGCCCTCCTACACGTGGGGAGACGGGCTCCTCTGAGAAGAGGTGACCTGGAAGACGCGCAGCGGTTAGGATTTGGGTGGTTCGAGGTGAGGAGGGCCACAACAGATGACCATGAAGCGGGTGGAGACTCCCTCGGAACCCAGCGCCATGCCGGTGGTCGATGAAGGCAGCTTGCCGACCGACCTGACGCCGCTTCTCAAGTACGGGCCACTCGGCGACGATGAGCTGCCGCTGGTGGGAACGCTCCGGGCAACCTACCGGGGGGAAGCCCTCGAGAAGTCCCTGGAGGCTCTCACTCCGTTGCGCCCCTTCGTCCAGGTGGTTCGGCTGCGCGGGCAGATTGTCGGCTACGTCACCGTCGAGCGGGACGGCCCGGTGCCGGGGGCCGCGTACCTGCGCAACATCGTCGTCAAGAATGACCTGCGCAAGCGCGGCATCGGCACCTCGCTGCTCAAGCACGCCATCCAGGTGTCCAAGGACATGTACCGGAAGACGCTGGCTCTGCGCGTCGACCCGGCCAATGCACCGGCCGTGAATTTCTACCGCTCGATGGGCTTCACCACCGTCGCCACGGTGGTCTCCAAGAAGTCCGGCAAGCTGCGGCTCCTCATGTCGCGCGAGCTGTAGCTTGCTGCGCTGGCAGCCCCGTTGGCTGCAGGCACCTGCGTCTCGGCGCGACGGCCTGCCATAGGCTTGAAGGCTTGATGGTCGCCTTTCAACGGCTCGCGCTGCGCATCCTCGGGTTGTTTGTGCTGGGCATGGTGCCGGCGCTGGTGAGCTGGTCGTCCATGCTGTCCTCCCCGGAGGGCTCGGTGTTCACCGGCCCGAAGCAGCTGGCCTACTACGCGCTTCCCTGGCTGGTCTGGGCCTACTACTGCCCGCTCATCCGCGTCATCCTCCGGCGGTGGGCGCCGCTGGAGAATGCGGGCCGGGCGAGCTGGATTGCCGTCCACCTACTGACGTTCTCCCTCGGCTGGGTGGGCAATGAAGTCGTGCAGAGTGCCCTCGGTCCCTGGTCCCCTTGGGCCTATGAGCGCGCGCTGGGCTTCCTTCCATTCCTGGCGAAGTTGCTCCGGCACTCGTTGATTATTGACTTGATTGCTTACGCCGGGGCCTGCGGCGTCATCTACGGGCTTGAAGCCCGCAGCCGACTGCGCGCCCAGGAGATGACTGCCGCCCGGTTGGAGGCCCAGCTGGCACGCGCGCAACTGGAGGCGCTGCGCGTCCAGCTGCACCCGCACTTCCTCTTCAACACGCTGAACGCCATCTCGATGCTGGCACGCAAGGGCGAAACCGACGGGGTGGTCCGCATGCTGTCCGGCCTGAGCGACCTGCTCCGGCTGGCGCTGGCCTCCGTCGGAAAGGCGGAAGTGCCCCTTCGGGCCGAGCTCGACTTCCTCGAGCGATACCTGGCCCTTCAGCAAATCCGGTTCTCCGACCGGCTGCAGGTGAAGATGCGCATCTCGCCCGAGGCGATGGACGCCCGCGTCCCCTCGCTGGTGCTGCAGCCCTTGGCCGAGAACGCCGTCCGCCACGGCCTGGCCCCCCAGAATGCCGGGGGACTGCTGGAGATTGGAGCCGAGCGCTCCGGGGCGGACTTGGTGCTGTCCGTGCGCGACACCGGGGTGGGGCTGCCGCCCGAGTCCGAGCGGCGGGGTGGCCTCGGGCTGCAAAACGTCCGGGCCCGGCTGGCCGTCCTCTACCCCGACACCCACCGCTTCACCCTGGAAAACCACCCCGCCGGCGGCACGCTGGCGGTGGTGTCCATCCCCTTCCACCGGGAGGCGCTGGCGGATGCCTGAACGCCTGCGCGTCGCGGTGGTGGACGACGAGCCGCTCGCCCGGGAGGGCGTCCGGCTGCTGCTCAACCGCGACCCGGACGTGACGGTGGTCGGGGAAGCGGGAAACCTGAGCGAGGCGCTGGCCCTGCTGGACAGTACCCGGCCACAGCTCCTCTTCCTCGACGTGCAGATGCCCGGCGGGGACGGCTTCGAGGTCCTCACCCGCGCCAGCCAGCCGCTGCCGCTGGTGGTCTTCGTCACGGCCTACGACGCGCACGCACTGCAGGCCTTCGCCGTGCACGCCCTGGACTACGTGCTGAAGCCCTTCGACGACGAGCGCTTCACCCAGGCCCTGCAACGGGCCAAGCAGGAGCTGCGGCGCGCCGCCGCGGCGGAGATTGGCGAGCGGATGCTGCAGGGCGTGCAGGCGCTGGAGCGGACGCGGGTGGTGGTGCGGGACCGCGGCCGGGTGACGTTTCTGGACGAGGACGAGATTGAGTGGATTGAGGCCGCCGACTATTACGTCGAGCTGCACGTGGGGGAGCAGACGTACTTGCACCGCGAGTCCATGTCAGCCTTAGAAGCCCGGCTCGACGCCCGCCGCTTCGTCCGCATCCACCGGAAGGCCATCGTCAACATCCGCTGCCTGCGCGAGGTGCGACGGGACGCCGCCGGGGGCCTGGTGGCCGTCCTGTCCAGCGGGGTGTCCCTGCCGGTGGCGCGCAGCCACCAGGCGCACGTGCGTCGGCTGGCCTGAAAAAACCCGCGCACGGGCGAGCGTGCTGACTTCGGCTCAGCTGGAGGATGCGGTAGGGGCCGATGGTCTCGGGTCCGTCCAGTGTGCTCGCCAGAACAGTCGCTGGCCGTCCTGGCACTGCCAGTATGTCCTCGAGAGCCCTGGCGTCAGCGGTTGTCCGGCCGCCCACCCTTTTCCGAGACCGCCTCTTTCCTGAAGCTAGACCGCAGTGGGAGGCCGCGCGGCACCGGCCCCAGGCGCATTCCTTGGCGTCCTTGCAACTCCCTGCACCGGGTAGCGCCCTGGCTGCTCCCGTCGCGCAAGGGCTGCGCGGGTGGGGGAAAGTCCAGTTGCTGCTGCGGAGGTCACCTCATGCGTCGCCCCTTCCTCCTCCTCCTCCCCCTGGCCTTCGTCGCGCTGGCCCTGGGGGTCCCCACACTGGGCCGGCTTATCCAAAACTGCACGGCGCCCACGGCCAGCGCCCGGGCGGACGACGGCATCCTCACCACCAGCGACGGCCCGGTGCACTTCACCCTGTACTGGCCCACCGCGGCCCGCAGCGCGCGCACCCTCGTCATTCTCGCTGCCGACGCGCGCGCGCCCCACCCCCGGCCGCTCCGGTTTGCCGCGCAGGCCGCTGCCGCTGCGGGCTTGGCGGCCGTCTACCTCGAGCCCAGCCAGGCGCCCGGCGAAGCCGCGGCCCGGCTGAAGGGGCTGCTGCAGCGGCACGCGGCCAGCCTCGGCCTGGACACCCCCACCGTCTGGACGTGGGTGGAAGGCCGGCGCGTCAGCGCGCCGCCCTGCGGCCGAATCAGCCTGGGCACCCCGCTGGCCGCCCTCGGCCGGCTGGGCCCGCACCTCAGCGCGCCGGGCGCGCTGCTGCGCACGGCCTTCGAGGCGCTGTCGCACTCCGGCTGCTCGGTGGCAGGAAACCTCTTCTAGCCGCCCCAAGCAGCTTGGGCGAGGGGCGCCCGTCACTCTGCAGGCACAGCCGCCACGGCCGCGCCGGCAGAAAACCATTCTCCCAGCGCGTCCAGGCTGCGAAAGCGGCGGGCCGGCGGCAGCGACTGCACCAGCTGCCGGCCGTAGGCGCGGCGGGAGACGCGCACGTCCAGCAGCGCGACAATGCCCCGGTCGGCCCGGCTGCGGATGAGGCGGCCGAAGCCCTGGCGCAGCGCCAGCGCCGCCTCGGGCAGCTGGTAGGCCGAGAAGGGTTCCTCGCCCTGCGCGGCCAGCTGTTCAATGCGCGCCGCGGTGAGGGGGTGGCCAGGGGAGGCGAAGGGCAGCTTGTCCATCACCACCAGCGACAGGGCATCTCCCGGGACGTCCACCCCCTCCCAGAAGCTGCTGGTGGCGAAGAGGACGGACGGGGTGGCCCGGAACGCCTCCAGCAGGGCGTGCTTGGGGGCCTCCCCCTGCTTTAACACCGGCCACGGCAGCCGGTGCTGCAACAGGGCATGCACCGCGTCCATGTTGCGCAGGGAGGTGAAGAGGACGAAGGCACGGCCACCGGTCACTTCGGTGAGGGAGAGGACTTCGGCGGCCACCGACTGCACGAAGCCCGGCTGGTTGGGTTCCGGCAGGTGCGTAGGCAGGTAGAGGGCCGCCTGCCGGGGGTAGTCGAAGGAGGAAGGCACGGCCAGCTGGGTGAGGGGGTGCACCGGCTCCCCCGCCTCGTCCAGAAGGCCGAGGCGCCGGCAGAAGTAGCCGAAGGAGTTGCCCGCGCGCAGCGTGGCGGAGGTGAAGACAAGCGTGTCTACGCTTTTGTACAGCTTCTCCCGCAGCGCCTCCGCCACCGAGATGGGCGCCGCCCGGAGGGCGACGCCCCGGCCGCGGCCCTCGGCCCAGTACACGTGGTCCTGCGAGTCGGCCCGGCGGACGAAGTCCAGCTCCGCGCACAGCTCGCTGCTGCGCCGGCCCAGCGCCTGCACTTCCGGCTCCTCGGCCCCGGCAGCGAAGGCGCCGAGGGCGGAGAGCCCCTCCAGCACCCCGTCCACCTGCCGTCCCAGCGGCTCCAACAGCGCCGGGGTGAGGCGGATGGCCGACTCGGACAGAAGGCCCAGGGCCCGCGGCGCGCTGCTGAAGAGGGACTCGGCCTGCCCCCGCACCTTCAGGGCCAGCGCGGCCAGCATCCCGGCCCGTGCATCGGCCGGCTCCAGCGCCACCTGCGCATCCCGCGCCAGGTCCTCGAAGCGAAAGCTGCTGACGGCCGTCCCGAAGTATTCCGTCGCCGCGTCCTCCAGCGCGTGGGCCTCGTCGAAGATGACGGCGTCGTAGCGCGGCAGCACCCCTTCGCCACTGCCCCGCGAGGTGCGCAGGGCGAGGTCCGCGAAGAAGAGGGCGTGGTTGACGACGATGATGTCCGAGGCGTCGGCGCGCGCACGCAGCCGGGTGACGAAGCACGCCTCGTGCAAAGGGCAGCGTGCGCCGAGGCACGTCTCCCGGGTGGTGGATAGCCGGGGCCAGCCGGCGAAGTCATCCGGCAGTTCCAGTTCCGCCCGGTCCCCCGTCTCGGTGCGCCCGGCCCAGGCGTGCAGCTGGGCCCAGGCCTCCTCCGCCCCGGGGCCCAGCAGCGCAGGCTCTCGCTCTATGCGCTCCAGCCGGTGCAGGCACAGGTAGTTGGCCCGCCCCTTCACCAGGGTGGCGCGGACGTCCAGGCCGAGCCCGTGTTGCACCAGGGGCAAGTCCTTGTGGAACAGCTGGTCCTGCAGCGTCTTGGTGGCGGTGGAGATGACGACTTTGCGCCCGCTAAGGGCCGCCGGGACGAGGTAGGCCAGCGTCTTGCCGGTGCCGGTGCCCGCCTCGGCCACTAGCACGCGCCTTTCGCCGAAGGCCCGCTCCACTTCGCGGGCCAGGGCCAGCTGCTCGGGGCGGTGTTCCCAGCCCGGCAGCACCTGGGACAGGCGGCCGCGCGGGCCCAGCAGCGCTTCCACCGACGTCGTCAAAGCCGCCCCAACAGCCGCAGCAGGGCAAACATCAGCGTCGGCGCCAGCAGCAGCACGGCCGCCATGGCCACCGCCTTGGCCCGCCGGCGGGAAGGCGCGGACGCCGCGTCCTGGCGTAGGGCCGCCACGCTGACCGGCGCCGAGGCCAGCTTGACGGCCGCCTCCAGGGACTGGCGCGCCACCGCGTCCCCGGGCGCCCGGGCCAGGCGGATGCGGTACAGGTGTCCGGCCGCTGCCAATTCCCCCCCGGCAGACGCCTGCCGAAGGAAGCGCACGTGCTCCGCCGCGTCCCCCCAGTGGGCGGCCAGGGCACGCCACGCGTCCGCCAGCGGCGGCGAGGGCTTCAGCGCGCTGTCCACCACGGCGGTGGCGAAGACGAGGCCGCACGCCGGGCAGCTGGTGGCGCCTTCTGCCCGGGGCGAGACGCACTTGGGGCAGAAGCCTCGCGGCACCTCGAAGTCCCCCGCGCTGGACGCCGG
Source organism: Myxococcaceae bacterium (assembly GCA_017881265.1). Taxonomy (GTDB): domain Bacteria; phylum Myxococcota; class Myxococcia; order Myxococcales; family Myxococcaceae; genus JADGRA01. Next base: position 21,577 of record JADGRA010000059.1, read on the forward strand.
GGCCGCCGGCCGCGCGCCCGAGGGCGACGGTGGTTGCGGCGGCGGCGGCCGGGCCGCGGCGCCGCTGGCCTGTGAGACGGAGAGGCGTTCTTGCTGGCCGCAGGCCGTGCACCGGACGAGGACGAAGCCCTCGTCGAGACGGAAGTCCACCACCTCCACCGGCTGCCTGCACGCGGAACAAAGGCCATTCATGCGACGGGCCGTGCAGCTAAGCACACCTTGGGGTGGGCGCCGCGTCAGGGTGGCGCCAGCACCAGTCGCACCGGCGACGGCGTGAGGCAGAGGACGAAGACGGCGAGGCAGGCCAGGCAGATGAGAAGGCGACGGGCGTCCAGCGCCTCCTCCGGGCGCTCCACCTCCGGGTGCCGGAAGCCCACCGCCAGGGACGTCACCAGAAGCCACAGCAGCCACGAGACATTGAAGAAGAGAACCAGCCCGAGGAGGCCCACCGCTGCCAGCTTCCCGACGCGCACCGCCCGGCCGCCCAGGTTGGCGAACGCCAAGTGCCCGCCGTCCAGCTGGCCGATGGGAAACAGGTTGAGGGTGGTGACGATGCAGCCGAACCAGCCAGCCACGATGTACGGGTTGGCCAGGACGTCCTTGCCCTCGGGCAACGGGCCCACCACCAGCCGCTGGATGAGCAGCGTCAGCAGGTTGTCCCCGAAACTCTGCCCGACGATGGCCGGGCTGCGCCCGTCCAGCACCATCCGGACCACCTCCGGCAGGGACTCGAGCGGCGGGAATGACGTTGCAGACACCGGCACGTCGACGACGGTGGCGTGGGCATAGCCCCACACCAGGATGGGAATGGCGACGAGGAAGCCGGCCAGGGGGCCCGCCGCGCCGATGTCCACGAGCGCGTTGCGGGTGGGGATGCGACTCCGGATGCGGATGACGGCCCCCAGCGTCCCGAAACCGAAATGCGGCAGCGGGATGAAGTACGGAAGCGAGGCGTCCACCCCGTGGCGGCGGGCGAGCACGTAGTGGCCCATCTCGTGACTGCCGAGGATGGCCACCAGCGACAGGCTGAAGGCGACGCCCTCGAGGATGTTGGACCGGCTCCAATCCCCCGACGTCTGGTCCGCCAGGAAGACCTCGAAGGTGGTGGCTAAGGTGAGGAGCAGCAGGCCGAGGTGCAGCAGCGGCCGCTGGGCGGGGCGGAGGGCGACGCTTTCCATGGACACTGGGTGTGTTAACCCTGTTCCAGGACCTGCCGCAGCGTTTGTGCGGTGAATTGCACCAGCGGGATGACGCGGGAGTAGTTCATCCGGGTGGGGCCGATGACCCCCAGCGTGCCCAGGGTGCGGTCTTCGTTGCCGTAGGGGCTGGCCACCACCGTCACGTCCCCGGCCGAGGAGAACTCGCTCTCGTTGCCGATGAAAATCTGCATCGCCCCCCCCTGCTCCACCCGGTCGAGCAGCGCCACCAGCTTGCTCTTCTCGTCCAGCGCCCGGAACAGCGAGCGCATCCGCTCGACGTCGGCGAATTCGGGCGCCTCGAGGAAGGAGCCGGTGCCCTCGATGTGGATGCGCTCCGGGGCGTGCAACTCCGTCGCCGCATACCCAAGGCGCAGCGCCTGGGCCTGCAGCTGGTCGAGCAGCGCCTGCTCCTGCGCCTGCTCGGCCTGGATTCTTTCCCGGAGCCCCTCGAAGGGCACCTCGTGCAGCAACTCCGACAGGTAATTGGAGGCGCGGACCAGCTCCGCCTCGCTCATCTGCACGTCCAGGCTGAGGGGCTTGTTCAGCACCTGCCCGTCGCGCCCCACCAGGATGGCCAACACCCGGTTGTCGCGGAGCCGCACGAATTCAATCCGGTGAAAGACGCCTGCCGACGGCCGCGGCGCCACCACCACACAGGCATGCTTGGTGACGAAGGCCAGGACGCGGCTGGCCTCCTGCAGCGACTCCTCGAGGCCGGCCCCGGTGGGGATGCCCCGCTGGATGAGCTCCCGGTCCCGGGGCAGCGGCTGGCGAAGCTGCATCAGCGAGTCGACGTAGAAGCGGTACGCCCGGCCCGTCGGTACCCGGCCGGCCGAGGTGTGCGGCTTCTCGAGGTAGCCGAGCGCCTCGAGGTCCGCCATGACGTTGCGCAGCGTGGCGCTGGAGACGTCGAACTGGCTGCGGGCAAGCTGGTGGCTGCCTACCGGGCCACCGGTCGCGATGTACTCGCGAATGACCGCATGCAACACCGAGCGCGCACGCTCATTCAGGTCTTCCATGAAAGAGCCGACTCTAAATGCTAGGGCCGCGGCCGGGCCGTTTCAACGGCAGCGGGCGCTGAGGTAACCCCCCGCAACCCCTGGTAACAGCGCCGAATTTGCGCGGGGTGAGGCTGCGCGCGGGGGCCGGGCAACCCGGCCGGACGGATGGCGGCACAGGCCTGTCGTTCGTCGTTTCCTTTTCTGTCTCCTTGAGGCTTCATGCCGGCTTTGGCGCAGGGCGGCAGGCACACCATTCGTCAGGAGGCGAGCGTCGATGAAACCGAAGGACGTACTGGGGATGGCCAAGGAGCACGGCGCGGTGATGGTCGACCTCAAGTTCATGGATTTCGTGGGCACCTGGCAGCACTTCACCGTGCCAGTCCACGAGTTGAAGGAGGAGATTTTCGAGGAGGGCCTGGGCTTCGACGGCTCCTCCATCCGCGGCTGGGCGGAGATTCATGCCTCGGACATGCTGGTGATGCCCGACCCCACCACGGCGGTGATGGACCCCTTCGCCAAGGACCTGACCTTGAGCGTCATCTGCACCATCGCCGACCCCATCACCAAGGAGGCCTACGGGCGGGACCCGCGCAACATCGCGCTGAAGGCCGAGAAGTACCTGCGGTCGACCGGAATTGCCGACACCGCCTACTTCGGGCCGGAGGCGGAATTCTTCGTCTTCGACTCGGTGCGCTTCGACAACAAGGTGAATGGCGCCTTCTATGAAATCGGCTCGGGCGAGGCGGCGTGGAGCACTGGGCGCGAGGAGGAGGGCGGCAACCGCGGCTACAAAATCCGCCACAAGGAAGGCTACTTCCCGGTCGCGCCGCTCGACAGCCAGAATGACCTGCGCACCGAGATGTGCCTCGTTCTGGCCGCGGTGGGCATCGAGGTGGAGCGGCAGCACCACGAGGTGGCCACCGCTGGCCAGGCCGAAATCGACTTCCGCTTCAACACCCTGGTGAAGTGCGCCGACCAGCTCAGCTGGTTCAAGCACATCGTCAAGAACGTCGCCTGGCGCAACGGCAAGACGGCGACCTTCATGCCCAAGCCCCTCTTCGGCGACAACGGCAGCGGCATGCACACCCACCAGTCGCTGTGGAAGAACGGCAAGCCTCTCTTTGCCGGCGACGGCTATGCCGGGCTCTCCGAGATGGCGCTGCACTACATCGGCGGCATCCTCAAGCACGCGCGCGCCCTGGCCGCGCTCTGCAACCCCACCACCAACAGTTACAAGCGCCTGGTGCCGGGCTTCGAGGCGCCGGTGAATCTCGCCTACAGCAGCCGCAACCGCAGTGCCTCCATCCGCATCCCTATGTACAGCCCGAGCCCCAAGGCGAAGCGGCTGGAGTTTCGCAGCCCGGACCCCTCCTGCAACCCCTACCTCGCCTTCGCCGCCCAGCTGATGGCGGGCCTCGACGGGGTGGAGAATAAAATCGACCCCGGGGACCCGCTGGACAAGGACATCTACGGGCTGACGCCGGAGGAGCTGAAGGACGTTCCGAAGATGCCGGGCAGCCTCGAGGAGGCGCTCGACTGCCTCAAGAAGGACCACAAGTTCCTCCTCAAGGGCGACGTCTTCACCACCGACGTCATCGACACCTGGATTCACCTGAAGACGGAGCGCGAGCTGAACGCCGTCCGGCTGCGGCCTCACCCCATGGAGTTCGCGCTGTACTTCGACATTTAAGCGCGCCTCCGGGGCGGCCTCCGCCGGAACGGGCCCTCCCCCGGGCACGGGGCGCACCCATGGCCCTCGACGGCATTGCTTGCTACGTCCGCGCCGTCTTCGTCCGCCCCGGCCCGGGGCGGGTGAGTTGCCAGTGAGCGCGCCAGCGCCCGGACGGGCCGCCGCGCCCGGCGTCCCCACCGTGCGCCCCCGCTGGCCGGGCCAGCTTGTGCTGCAGATGCAGCGAGACCCGCTGGCTTTCTTCTCCCAGGCGCAGGCCACCCACGGGGACGTGGTGCGCTTCGCCTTCGGCCGGGAGACGGTGTACCTGCTGTCGCACCCCGACTTGGTGCGGGACGTGCTGCTCACCCACGCCCAGAAGTTCCACAAAGGCCTGGGGCTGCAGCGGGCCAAGCTGCTGCTCGGCGAGGGCCTGCTGACCAGCGAAGACGAAGCGCACCTCCGGCAGCGGCGGCTGATGCAGCCGGCCTTCCACAAAAGCCGCATCGCCACCTATGCCACGGCCATGGTGGACGCCGCCCTGGCCACCGCCGGGCGGTGGCGACCCGGCGTCGAGTTGGACGTCCCGGCGGAGATGGCCCGTCTCACCCTGGCGGTGGTGGCCAAGACACTCTTCGACGCCGACGTGGAAGGGGCCGCCGCCGACATTGGCCAGGCCCTCACCGACACGCTGGGCCTCTTCGGCGCCCTGTCGCTGCCCTACGGGGAACTGCTGCTGAAGCTGCCCCTGCCGGCCGTGCGGCGCTTTCGCCGGGGCAAGGCGCGCCTGGACGCCGAAGTCTTCCGCATGGTGAGCGAGCGGCGCCGGGACGGACGCGACCGGGGCGACCTTCTCTCCATGTTGCTGGCCGCGCGCGACGAGGATGGTCAGCCCATGTCCGACACGCAGCTGCGGGATGAGGCGATGACGCTTTTCCTCGCCGGCCACGAGACGACCGCCAACGCCCTGGCCTGGGCCTTCCACCTGTTGGGGGAGAACCCAAGAGTGGACGCCGCCCTGCAGGAAGAACTGCGCGCCGTCCTCGGCGGCCGTCGGCCCGGGCCGGAGGACGTGCCGCAGCTGCGCCTCACCACCGCCGTCTTCGCCGAGGCGCTGCGGCTGTACCCACCGGCGTGGGTGATTGGGCGGCGCGCCCTGCAGCGTGTGCAACTCCAGGACGGCACCGTGGTTCCCACGGGCGCCCTCGCCGTCCTCTCCCCCTGGGTGGTGCACCGCGACGCCCGGTGGTTTCCCCAGCCTGAGCGCATGCAGCTGGAGCGCTGGACGCCGGAGGCCAGGGCCAGCCGGCACCGCTTCGCCTACTTCCCCTTCGGCGCAGGCACACGGTCCTGTATCGGCGAGCCCTTCGCCTGGATGGAGGGCACCCTCGTCCTGGCGGTGCTGAGAAGCCGCTGGCAGTTGGTGCCTGGCCCGGGCAGCGCCGTCCACACCGAGCCCAAAATCACCCTCCGGGCGCGGGGGCTGCGCATGCGCCCTCTGACAGTCCACACTGCCAGCGACTGACGGCGGCTAGCCAGCAACAAGACGGTTGAAGGAGGACCCTCATGTCTCTTCACGAAGCGGTGTCCAGCTACTTTCAGGGCGAGAAAATCGAGTGCCTCGTCTTCGTCCTTCCCTTGGGACTGTTGAGCGTCGTCTTCGGGTGCTGGTTGCTGGTCGATTCCAGGGAGGCCTTTGCGCGCGGCGTCGGGCTGCCCTTCATCGTCCTGGGCCTGGCGCTGGCCGTCACCGGAGCCACCGTCGGCTTCCGGACGCCCGCCCAGGTGGAACGGCTGGAGGCGGGCCTCGCGGCGGCGCCGCAAGAGACCCTGGCCCTGGAGAAGGCCCGGATGAGGAAGGTGAATGCGGCGTGGCCCGCGTACGCCGCGACCTTCGCGGCGTTCGCGCTGTGCGGCCTCGGCCTGCGCTTCGGCGTCCGGTCCGACGTCGCGCGCGGCATCGGCGTGGCACTCACCTTTTTCGCCGGCGTCGGCTTCCTCATCGACGGCTTCGCCGAGCGCCGGGCGAAGGGGTACGTGGCCTCGCTGGAGGCTCCGGCCGCGCCACCGAAGTAGGACGCACGGGGCCGCCCCGGGGGCCCTCAGGCCGCCGGCGCGCCCGACGGGGGCGGGAGCGGCTCGGTGTCGTGAAACTTGGTGTAGTCCACCTGGCGCGTGCCGTCCGGCAGCAGGCGGAGAATGTCCACGAAGCGCGCATTCCAGTGGATTTCGTCCGCGACATAGCTGTGCCGGGTGTGGATGGTTTGCGACAGCGTGGCGTCGAAGCCGGTGAAGGTGACGAGAATCTCCACCTGCTGCTCGGCCAGCTGTTCAGGCGTCGCGCCGTGCAGCGGGCTCTTTTCATTCAGCGGGTGCATCGCCGTCCAGGTGAGGATGAAGGCCGACGACTGGTTGCGCATGAGGGGCAAGTCCACCATCCGCCGCAGGCGGTCCCCTTCCTTGGTGACCTCGGGGGCCATCAGCGTCACCCGCAGCTGCGCCTCGGCGATGTGGTTGGCCCTTTCGTTGGCCACCCGGAACATCAGCGTTGGCACGCCGTTGCGCGGCGCCACCACCGCCACGTCACTGAAGACGACGCGGGCACGCGGCCGGCTGAACTTGGCGAAGACGAGGCCCGTCACCACGGCCACCCCCAGCATGCTCAGCATGGCTTCGGCAGTGACGAGGAGGTGCGCCACGGTGGAGCGCGGCGTCATCTCCCCGTAGCCGATGGTGCCCATGGTTTCCACGCTGAAGAAGAAGCCGTCGACGAAGCTTCCCGGCCGCGCGTTCTCCACGCCCCCTAGCAGCGCGTAGGCCGCCCCGAAGAGGGCGTTGGTGCCGAGGAAGGAGACGGCGAAGGCCGTCAGCAGCACCGGCCAGCTGGTGGAGATGAGGAAGTAGTAGAAGTCGTGCCACCAGTCGGCCTTCCAACCGACAATCTCCGTCGACTTCCACAGCGGTTCGCCATCGCGCGGGAAGAGTCGGGGCTGGCTGTTGCGCGCGCCGTGCGTCTTGGTGGGCACAGCGCTCCCTTCTAACAGCCGAGGACCTCCTGCAGCAGTGCAGTTCCATCCAAAAGCGGAGAGGTACAGGGCGGTCCCACGGTGAAGGCGCACCGGCCGGGGGCGGCGCCGGCAGGAAGCTGCAGCAGGAAGGAGGAACGGGTGCCGTAGCCGAGGGCAGGCGCGTGCAGGCAGGTGCCGTCGCGCGGGTTGTCCTGGTCATGCACCCGCAGCACCTCGGCCCAGGCCTCCAGGGGAAGCGGCCCGGAATGGCCCTGCAGAAGACGCTGGGCCAGGGCCGTCCGGGCGCCGTCCTCCCCGGCATCCAGGCTGCGCTCGGTGAGGACGTGGAGCCCGGGCCCGAGCAAGCGCTGCTGGACGGACAGGCCGTCACAAAACGTCAGCCCGGCGTGCCCCGCCGCGTCGGCGTACAGAAGGTGGAACGGGTTGTACTCGCGGCTGCCGAGGGCCTGCAGCGACTGGTGCAGTTCCGCCACCGAAGGGGCCCGCAGGGCCCGGGCCACCAGCTGGCCCCGCGAGGCCAGGCGGCGGTCACGGGTGGCCCCGTGGCGGTTGGTGACGCCGACGAAGAGGCCGTTCGCGTTGACGCCCAGCCACGTGCCGCCGGCCTCTTCATCCCGGGGTGCCAGCACCGCCGGCTCCCCCGGCCAGCGCCTGGGCGCGGACGCCGGGCGGGCCAGGAATTCATCGCGGTTGGCGGCGACTTGCAGCACGCCGCCCGGCGACGGGACGAGCGCGAGGAGGGTGCACATGGCCTTCCTCTAACGCCCGCCGCGCCCAGGCGGTCAGCCGAAGAGCAGCTCGCGCAGCCGCTGGTGGGCCCGGCGGCTGTGGCGGGTGGCGTCGCGCAGCCCGGCCACCGCGTCTTCCAGTTCCAAGTCCGGGTGAATGTCGGCCAGCGTCTCCACCTCGTCCCCCACCACCTGCAGGACGTCCAGCGCCTGCGCCAGTGGCTGTTCCACATCCTCGAGGGCCGTCGTCAGGGCCTCGGCCGTGCCCAGACGCCGCTCCAGGGCGCGCTTCGCTGTCAACTCCTCGGTGAGGAAGGCAAAGCGGGGGGCCGAGCCAGCCGGGGTGGGCAGCGGCACCACCGTGGTGCGAAAGCTGGAGACGCCGTGCGGCGTGCGCGCCTCCCACTCCCCGCGCGTAGCGACATGGCGCCGCTCGGCTTCGCCGGCCAGCTGCGCCCAGGCCGCGCACGCGTCCGCCGGCAGCCCCAAGTCCCGGGCCCGTGCCCCGCGGATTTCGTCCACCGGCCGTCCCAGCCGCAAGGCGGTGGCTGGATTCACCGACAGGTAGCGCCCGTCATCCCCCAGCCACTCCAGCACGCCCACGTACAGCGGGGACTGGGTGAAGAGGAGGTGGAAGAGCGGGTCATCTCCTTGCGGTTCACTGGCAACGGGCGGCAACAGGACAGGGGTAGGGGCGCGGAGGGAAGGCTGCGACATTTCTGCTTTCGACGAAGGAGGGGAAGCACGGCTTTGGACGGGCGGCCTCCTACGTCCTTCGACGCAGTGTGACAAACACGTGGCAAAGTCTTTCTAATGGAGTCAGTAACTGCCCCTGGCCCCTTCAGCCCCCGGACGGGGTCAGGACCAGGATGAGGACGCCGCCGGCGTGCGGGCCCGCCTGCAGGTACACGGAACCTTCCCGGCCCAGCGTGTAGGTGGTGTGCAGGGGCGGCAGGCTGACGGACACCTGGCTCTGGCTGCCCTTGACGCTGAGGAGGGTGAGGGTGGCGGCCTTGCCGTTGGGCAGCCGCACCTCGGCGGGCTTGCCCAACACCAGCTGCAGGGGCACCTCCGACAGCCGGCGGTAGGACTTGTAGATGATGCCACTCTTGGCGAACTGCTCGCGCATCTTCTCCAGGCCGGCGTCCACCCCGGTCTCCTCGTTGGAGGCCTGGACGACGTCGGCCACCAGGGCGACGCGGCTGTCGGCCCGCGCCGGGACGGCGAGAAGCAGCGCGGCAAGCAGCGGCACCGGCAGCCGGGCCGTCACAGCTCGCCGCCCTTGGGACGCGCCGTGGGCGCCGGCGCCACGTCGGGCACCGAGGCGTCGGTGCCGAGATTCAGGCTAGGCCGGTCCGGGTGGTCCACGAGCCAGATGATGGCATCTCCCCTTTCCGTCTTCAGCACCACCGGGGCGACATGGGACGTCTCGTCGGTGGAGACGGCCTGAAGCGACGGGTGCCCGGCCTCGCCACCCGCCTCGCGGCCGAGCGGCAGAAGGACCAGCACGGCCACCAGCGCGGCTGCGGCCAGCCCGAGGCCGCCCCACAGCGCGCCGGACCGGTGCGTCTTCCACTCCGAGAAGGCCACCTGCAGCCGCTCCCCCAGGGGCGGACGGTGCGGGCGCAGCCGGGCCAGCACGCCCTCGGTGAAGCCCGAGAAGTCGGCCGCCTCGGCCTGGGCTTCAAACTGCCGGCGCAGGGCCTCCCCCACCGCCCGAAGCGCGGCCAGCCGCCCCCGGCAGCTGGGGCAGCCGTCCAGGTGGGCCTCCAGCGCCACGCGCGCGGCCGGGGAGAGCTCCCCGTCGAGATGCGCGGACAGTTGCTGGACGGTTGTGCAGTGTGCGTCGGCCATGCTTTTCCCAGGAAGGACACGAAGACGAGGGCACCCGGCCCTTTATTCGCTCCCCTGGCCCCCTTTCCCCTTGCCCTTGGTCCCGGGCACGTCCGCCAGGTAGTCCGCCATCAGGCGCTGCACCTTGGCCCGGGCGTGGAACAGCCGGGACATGACTGTCCCCTTGGGGATGTCCAGCGTCTGCGCCAGGTCCTCGTAGGACATGCCCTCCAACTCGCGCAAAAGCAGGATGGCGCGGTGCTTCTCCGGAAGCTGGGCAAGCGCCTCCTGCAGCTTCTCCCCTAGCTCGCGGCGCAGCGCGCTGCGGGCCGGACTCGTCTCCAGCTGGCTCCCCAGCGCGCCGAGGTTGGCCTCGGCCAGGTCCATCTGCACGCTGTCGTCGTACTCGACCGACTCGGCGCTGCTGCTGCCGCGGCGGCGCAGCACGTCGATGCAGGTGTTGGTCGTGATGCGGTACAGCCAAGTGTAGAAGCTGCTGTCGCCCTTGAAGTGGTCGAGGTAGCGGTGCACCTTGACGAACGCCTCCTGCGCGACGTCCCGCGCTTCCTCGGCGTCCTTCACCATGCCCAAGGCGACGGCGTACACCTTCTTCTGGTAACGCTCGACGAGCAGGCCGAAGGCCCGCTGGTCGCCGGAACGGGCACGGCGGACGAGCGTGAGGTCGTCGGTCGGCAAGGGCGCTCCACCTTACCAGGGGGCCGCGCCGCCGGTCCTAGGCCCACGCGCGCGGATGCCGCAGCACCTCCACCAGTCGCGCCTCCTCGCTTCCCGGCTCGGGCTGCACGTCGTACACCCACCGCACCCGCGGAGGCATGGAGACGAGGATGCTCTCCACCCGGCCTTGCGTCTGCAACCCGAACAGCGTCCCCCGGTCGTGCACCAGGTTGAACTCGACGTAGCGCCCGCGGCGGATTTCGGCCCAGGCGCGCTGGGCGTCGGTGAAGGGAAGCCCCTTTCGCCGCGCGACGATGGGGAGGTAGGCCGGCACAAAGGCCCGCGCGCAGTCCTGCACGAAGGCGAAGTCCACCTCTGGCTCCCGGCCGGTGTCCTCGAAGAAGACGCCGCCCACCCCGCGCGACTCCGCACGGTGGTGCAGCCAGAAGTACTTGTCGCACGCCTGCTTGAAGCGCGCGTAGGAGCCAGCCTCATGCTGCTCGCAGGCAGCCCGCAGCGTGCGGTGGAAGTGTGCCGCGTCCTCGTCGAAGAGGTAGTGCGGGGTGAGGTCCGCCCCGCCGCCGAACCAGGCCTTCGCCCCATGCTGGATGAAGCGGAAGTTGGCGTGGACGGTGGGCACCAGCGGGCTTCTCGGGTGCAGGATGAGACTGACGCCGGTGGCGAAGAAGTCACGCCCCTCTCCGCCCAGCCTCCGGGCGAAGGCCTCGTCCAGCTCCCCCCACACCGCCGAGACGTTGACGCCGCCCTTCTCGAAGACGCGCCCCTCCTCCAGCACGCGCGTGCGGCCGCCGCCCCCGCCCGGACGTTCCCAGACGTCGTCGCCGAAGCGACCCGCGCCGTCCTCGGCCTCCACCGCCCGGCAGATGTCGGCTTGCAGGCCTTCCACGAAGGCCTGCATCCGCGCTCCGAGATTGTTGAGGGTCCGCGCGGGGCTGGTCACTAGTGCACCGGGAGGTCCGGGCTCAGCGTCTCGATGACGCCGAAGCGGGCCTCGTACTTCTGCAGATTGTCGGACATCGCCGCGAGCAGCCGCTTCATGTGCCGGGGGCTGGTAATGATCCGCGCGCGCACCGCGGCCTTGGGCTGCTGGGGCTGGACGTAGATGAAGTCCAGGGTGAATTCCGCGTCGGTGTGGTTCACCAGCGCCATGTTCGCGTAGAGACCTTGCGCGACGGTCTCGTCGATCTGGATCTGCAACGCAGTCTCGGGCACCTTGGGGTCGGACATGGCCTCCGTGCATACCGCCCCGATGGGCGCCGGTGCCAGGGGGGCGCCGTCGGACGCGCCCCCCTTGGACCCGACGCTGACGGCGCCCTTCGAATTGGGGGTGGGCCCCGGGGCCTGCCTCCTCCTTCACGGCTTCACCGGGACGCCCTGGGACGTCCGGCCCCTGGGTGAGGCACTCGCCGCCGGCGGCTTTCGCGTGCGGGGCCTCCGGCTGCCAGGCCATGGCACGACGCCCCAGGCGATGCTGGACGCCGGCGCGGAGGACTGGCTGGCCGCCTGCGAGGAGGGGCTGGCTGGCTTTCGCGAGCCGCGGGTGGCCGTGGTGGGGCTTTCCATGGGGGCGCTGCTGGCGCTGGTATTGGGCGCCCGGCACCCGGACCGCGTCCAGGCGGTGGTGGGCATGGCACCCGCCGTCCGCTTCAAGGACCGGCTGACGCGGGGCTTGCGCCTGGCGCGCCCGGTGTCCCTGGCGCTGGCGGAACGCCTCCGCCCCTGGGTGCACAAGTCCACCACGGACTTGCTCGACCCGGTGGCCCGGGCGGCCGCCCCGGTGCTGGCCGCCTGGCCGCTGCGACGGCTGCGCGACTTGTGGACCATCCAGGACCTGGCCTGGGCGGCGGCCCCGAAGGTGCGCGCCCCGGTGCTTCTGGCCGTCGCACGCCACGACCAGGTGGTGGACGCGGGCGGCACGCAGGAACTGGCCCGGCGCCTCAAGCGCGCCGCGAGCGTGCGCTTCATTGAATTGGACCGCGGGGCGCACATCATGCCGCGGGACGAGGGACGCCTGGTGCTGCAGCAGGAAGTCCTCGCCTTCCTGCGTCGTGCGCGCACCCTCGATAGCGGCGCGCCAACGGTATAGGTTCGTCGGACACCCCTGGGGGTGGCGGTGGGGACTTGGTGGCCCCCACCTTGGGGGCGGCAAGCGTGAAGGAGGAAGCATGGCCAAGCGGCGCTACATCCTCGCCGTCGACCAGGGCACGACCGGCACGCACGTCACGGTGCTCGACGACCGGCTGAAGGTTTCCGGGCAGGCCTACCGGGAGTTTCCCCAGGCCTTCCCGCAGCCGGGTTGGGTGGAGCACGACCTCGAAGACATCTGGCACTCGGTGGAGCGCTGCATCACCAAGGGCCTCAAGGACGCCGGCATCGACCCGGCTTGGGTGTCCGCCATCGGCATCACCAACCAGCGCGAAACCACCGGCCTGTGGCGGCGCGACAGCAGCAAGCCGGTGCACCGGGCGATTGTCTGGCAAGACCGGCGCACGGCCGAGGCCTGCGCGGCGCTGAAGGCGCGCGGGGAAGAAGCGGCGGTGCGGGCCAAGACGGGCCTCGTCCTGGACCCCTACTTCAGTGCCACCAAGCTGGCCTGGCTGCTCGACAACGTGGAGGGTGCGCGCGCCCGGGCCGAGGCCGGGGAATTGTGCTTCGGCACCATCGACAGCTGGCTGGTGTGGCGCTTCACCGGCGGCGCGGTCCACGTCACCGACGCCTCCAACGCAAGCCGCACGCTTCTGTACGACATTCACGCCGGCGGCTGGGACGACGGCCTGTGCGCCCTCTTCGGCGTGCCCAAGGCGGTGCTGCCGGAGGTGAAGTCCTCGGCCGAGGTGTACGGCCTCACCCAGGGCTGTGGCGTGCTGCCGGACGGCATCCCGGTGTGCGGCATAGCCGGCGACCAGCAGTCCGCCCTCTTCGGCCAGGCGTGCTTCCAGCCGGGCGAGTCCAAGTGCACCTACGGGACGGGCGCTTTCTTGCTGATGAATACCGGCCCGGTGCCGGTGGAGAGCCACCACGGGCTGCTCACCACGGTGGCCTGGCGGCTGGGCGGCGTCACCACCTATGCCCTGGAGGGGTCCAGCTTCGTCGCCGGCGCCGCGGTGCAGTGGCTGCGCGACGGCCTCGGCCTCATCCGCAAGGCACGCAAGGTGGAGGACCTCGCCCGCCAGGTGCCGGACACCGGGGGGTGCACCTTCGTCCCGGCACTGGCCGGGCTGGGCGCGCCGCAGTGGCGGCCCGAAGCACGTGGCCTGCTCATGGGCATGGACCGGGGCACCACCGCCGCGCACGTGGCCCGCGCCGTCCTGGAAGGCATTGCCCTGCAGACGGCCGACTTGGCCGAGGCGATGCGGAAGGACAGCGGGCACGCCATCCCCCTCTTCAAGGTGGACGGCGGGGCCGCCGGCAATGACTTGCTGATGCAGATGCAGGCCGACATCCTGGATGTGCCGGTGGTGCGTCCGCGCAACCTGGAAACCACCTCCCTCGGCGCCGCACTGCTGGCGGGGTTAGGGTCTGGACACTGGAATTCCCTCGAGGAAATCCGCAGCGTCTGGAAAGCGGAGAAGACTTTCAAACCCAAGGCCACGCCGGAAGCCCGCGCCGAGGCGATGGCCCGCTGGCGGCGGGCGGTGGACCGGGCCTGAGGGCCCCTCTTCCGCCTGCGCAAAGGAGGCAGCCCGTGGCCCGTGACAGAACGAAGCTGACGGAGGGCGAGGTGCAGGCGTTTGTGCAGTCGCACCCGGGCTGGGCCCTCGCCGGCGGCATGCTGAAGAAGACGTACGGCTTTGCGGACTTCCGCGCTGCCATGGCCTTCGTCAACCGGGTGGCGGACGCCGCCGAGGCGGCTGACCACCACCCGGACATCGACATCCGCTACAACAACGTGACGCTGGCCCTGCAAACCCACGACGCCGCCGGGCTCACGGCGCGCGACACGGCCCTGGCGGCCCAGGTGGAGCGCTTCGCCTAGAGGGGTTCCGCGGCCCCGGGTCCCGCCGGTGTCGACACACCAGGCGTCTGCCCAGGTGTCATGCCGGGGTCCGCTTCGCTACCTGGTGTCAGTCTCGACGGACCGGGTCCTTCGTCCAGGAACCGCTGTCCAGGGCTGCCGGCACCCGCCCGTCGCCCGCTCGAAGTCGGGCCACCTCATCCTCGAGGCGCGCGAGGCGTTGCTGGGTCTGGTCCTGGTCCGAACGTAAGCCCTCCCGGAGTCTGAGAATCGCGTCGATGGTGGGCTTGACCGTGATGCGAAAGACGAAGCCACCCACCAGAACGAGCACCACCATTCCTGGAAAGATGACCTCGAGCAGGCGCGGCAGGTCGTTCATGGGAAAACTACGGCCGACCCCTCCGGCGATTGCAAGAGGCCCCCCAGGGAAACAGGCGCGCCCCGGGGCCAGCGAGGCATGGCGGCGGCCGGGCGTGCCCTGCGAAGACGTCTGCAGGCCCACGCCCTACGCGCTCACCGGCGGACGGCGGCCCGCCCAGGGCCGGGCTTCCTCCAGCTGGCCGGCCAGCTGCAGCAGCGTCGCCTCGCCGTGGACGCGGCCAATGGCCTGCACGCCCACCGGCAGGCCCGCCGCATTCCAGTGCAGGGGCAGGGACATGGCCGGCTGTCCGATGACGTTGGCCAGGGGGGTGAAGGGGATGAAGTCGAAGACTCTGTCCACCGCTCCGTCGATGCCGCCGCCCAGCTTCAACAGCAGCATGCTGCTGAAGCTGGCGGCCAGACGCTGGACGGCCGCCTCCGCGCCCTTGGGCTGCAGCGCCCCGACGGGCGGCGGCGGCTGACCCAAGGTGGGGGTGAGGAGGACGTCATAGTCCTCGAAGAAGGCGGCCACCTGTCGCGAGACGCCTTGCAGGTAGCGCAGGGCCAAGGACAGGTCCTGCGCGCTGGCCGAGCGGGCCAGCATGGTGACAAGCCAGGTCTGCGCTTCAAAGCCTTCGGGGGTGGGCTTGCGGCCCAGCAGCCGGCCGCCGACGGCGACGTCCGCGGCCGCCTCGGACACCACCACGGTGAAGAAGGCCTTGGCCAGCGCGCGGGCCTCCAGGTTTAGGTGGGCCTCGCGTACCTCGTGGCCCAGCTGCTGGCAAAGCGTCACCGCCTCCTCCAGCGCCTTGACGCAGTCCGGGTGGACGCGGCTGGGCATGTGCGGCCGCGCGCTGAAGGCGATGCGCAGGCGCCCCGGCGCGGTACGGACTTCCTCCAGGAAGGGCCGGGCTGGGGGCGGGGCCCGGTGGACGGACAGGGGTTCCGGGCCGGCGGTGGCGTCCAGCGCCGCGGCGCTGTCCCGCACGCTGCGGGACACCACGTGGTCCACCTCGCAGCCGAACCACACTTCCAGGCGGTCCGGCCCCACCGGCATGCGCCCACGGCCCGGCTTGAGGCCAAACAGTCCACAGCAGCTGGCGGGAATGCGGATGGAGCCGCCGCCGTCGTTGGCGTGGGCCATGGGCAGCGCCCCGGCGGCCACCAGCGCGGCCGCCCCTCCGCTCGAGCCGCCCGGGGTGTGGCCGACATTCCAGGGGTTGAGGGTGGGCCCGTGCAGTTCCGGTTCCGTGACGGGCAGCAGTCCGAATTCCGGCGCATTGGTGGTAGCGCACAACAGAAGCCCCGCCTGGCGGTAGCGGCGCACTAGCTCGCTGTCGTGCGGAGGGAAGAAGTCCTTGAAGAAGCGGCTGCCGGCCGTCAGGCGCACGCCCTTCACCGCCGCCAGGAGATTCTTCGTGGCGAAGGGCACGCCGGCCAGCGGCCCGGCGGCCCGGCGGCTGGCCTCGCCTCGCGCCGCCTCGTACATGCGTTCCACCACCGCGTTAAGCGAAGGGTTGACGCGCTCGATGCGGGCGATGGCCTCCTCCAGCAGCTCGGCCGACGTCACCTCGCGCCGGCGCACCAGGTCGGCCAATCCCACCGCGTCGTACTGCCCGTACTCGGCAAAAGCCGCCATCGGTTCCTCCCTTTTCGTGGCCGCCGCCGGACCGGCACCATCGGCCGGTAGGGCGCGCGCGGGGGGCCCCCGGCGGGTACTGACTACACTAGCTGCTTGCCCACCTTTCCAGGCGGAGGGCCTCGCCGCTAGCGGGGCGGGGCGGCGACCAGGCGAATCCCTGCGGGACGCAGGCTCTCAAAGCGTTCTTGCCCGCGCAGGGGCTTCAGCCGCGGGTCCACCGAGAGGTACGTCAGCCAACCGGACCGCTCGCGGCGAGCTGGCTCCAGGAAGGCCAGGGCCGTCTCGCCGACTCCCCCAGGGCGAGGTGAATCAGCGCGATTTTCTACTCCCTCGAGCGTCTGTGTGGGCTGGCCCGGGTCGAGCCCGCGCAGCCGCGTGGGCGCGCTACTCGTCCTGACGACGGACGCTGACTGCTGCCCGCCCGCCGGGGAGCGCTCGTCGTCGTCGAGGCTCATCAGACTCTCAGTCGCAAGCGTAGTCGACGGCGGATGAAGCTGTCACACGCCCTGGCCCGGCAACGCCTCTTCGTGTGCCCCGGCCGGTGCGGCAACGGACGGCCGGGCAGTCAACGCCCGGACCCCGAGGTATCAGGCGAGGTGGGCCACTACCAAGCACAGGCACGCCACCCCGGGAAGCGCCGTCAGCGCGTGGTGGCTCCCGGCCGGCATGGTGAGGGTGTCACCGGGCCACAGTTCATGCCCCTCGGTGTCGCGAAAGCCCCCCTGCAGCACCAGCGTGTCCTCGGGCGCCTCATGGGCGTGGTCGTCCAGCCCGGCGCCCGGCTCAATGCGGCACAGCGTGGCCAGCGCCTCGGCGGCGCGCGGGCCGGTGGGCACGGCCAGCACGGCAATGCCGGGGGTGATGAGCCAGTCCTCGGCCACGTCGACGCGGGCGAGCAGCGCCCGGGCCGCCTCCACGTCGATGTCCAGAAAGCTGGCCACCTGGCCCGCTAAGCGTTCTAGACGCCTTGGTCCCGTCATCTCTTCCCGCAGCGAGGCGAGGACACCTTCCGGGGCCTCCAGCGGCGTCTCGCCCGTCAGCAACGCTGAGGCGGCGCCGAGCAGTTCCTCTGCCGCCTGCGCGCAGCTGGCGCAGCTGTCCAGGTGGGCGCGCACCTCTGCGGCCAGCGGCGCCTGTGGCGTCAGGGCGTGCAGGACCAGCGCCTCCTTCGGGTGGTTGGGGGGGGACATCCAGTGTTCCACTCTCGACTACAAGCTACGTGCTCACCGGGTCGGGTGGATGGGTCCCACGTCCCGACCGCTTGGGGCCTCCCTCGGGGGGCCCCCATGGCCCCTTGTTCTCAGGTTTCCTATCCGCTTCCCAGCACCGCGGCCAGCGCCTCGTAGGCGGCCCCCAGCGCCTGCACCGAGGCGCTCTCACCAGCCTGGTGCGCCTGGGCCGTTTCCCCGGGGCCGAAGTTGACGGCCTCCACGCCATGCTGGGCCAGGCGGGCCACGTCCGTCCAGGCCTGCTTGGCGGTGGCCGGTCGGCCGCTGGCCTGCACCAGGGCCTGGAAGAAGGGGTTGGTGGTGCACACCGGAGCGGAGGGAGAGCGGTCCGTTACCTCCACCTCCGCCCGGCCCGCCACCAGCCGGCGCAAGTCGGCCTCGGCGTCCTCTACCGTGCGCCCCGGCGCGAAGCGGACGTTGACGTTGAGGGAGAAGAGGTCCGGGACGACGTTGCGGGCGCGTCCCCCCTGACCCAGGGTGGCCGTGACGACTTCCCGGAAGTCGAAGCCGCCGCAGTCAACCTGCCGCGGGGGCAGGGCCAGCAACTCCGCCAGGACGGGCCCGGCCAAGTGCAGCGCATTCACCCCCTGCCAGGGGCGCGCAGCGTGCGCCGCCTTGCCGACAAAGCGCAGGGTGGCGTGCAGCGAGCCGACGCAGCCCACCTGCACCAGCCCGTCGGTGGGCTCCATCGCCACGGCGAAGCGCGCGCGGGCGAGCTCCGGCACCCGTTGGAAGAGGGGGCCGAGGCCGCTCTCGGCGTAGGGGCCCTCCTCCCTCTCGTACAGGACAAGCAGCAGGTTGACGGCCAGGCGCTCGCGCGGAAGGGACTCGGCGAGCGCCATCATCACCGCCACCCCACCCTTCATGTCGCTGGCGCCGGTGCCCACCAGCCGGTCGCCCTTCCGCCGGGGCGCCCCGGTGTCCGCGTGCGCCGGGACGGTGTCCAGATGCCCCACCAGCGCCACCGTCGGACGCGTATCCGTCCGGCGCCCGAGGACGAAGCTGTGGCCCACCCGCACCCGTTCCTCGGCCGGCCACACCCGGGCCGCCCAGCCCTCCACGTAGTCCGCCAGCGCGCCTTCCGCGCCGGTCGGGCTGGGAATGGCACACAGCGCAAGGGTGGTGCGCGCCAGCGCCTCCGGGTCAGCCGCCGCCATCCCCGCCATCCAGCCACAGAAGGGCGGCGCAGACGCACGCCGGCCCGGGCAGGCCCCACATGGAGTGCTGCGTCCCGGCGGCCATCTCCAGCGTCTCCCCCGGCCACACCACGTGGCCCTCGGAGTCCGCGAAGCCGCCCTCCAGGACGAACAGTTGCTCGCGGCCCACGTGGGGGTGGGCCGACAGGCCCACCCCCGCCGGGAGCCGGACGAGCGAGGCCAGGGCTTGCTGCACCCCGGGGCCCGCTTGCACGGGCAGCACGCTGATGCCCGCGTCCGGGCCCTCCATCCACTCCTCCGGTACGTCGATGCGGGAGAGCAGCTGGCGGGCCTGCGCCTCGTCGAAGTCGAAGAAGCGCGCCAGCGCGTCGCAGAAGCGGTCCAGGCGGCGCGGCCCGATGGCCGGTCCGGGCACGGTGCGGAGGACTTCCCGCCCCGGTTCCACCATCTTCGCCATGGCCTCCACGGCCCGGCCCACCCGGTCCATGTCCTCGTGGGGGGCGACGCCGTCGATGAGCGGTGGCGGCGTCTCCGCCTCGTCGGCCGGGGTGGCGGCCACCAGCGACGCCACCAGCAAGTCAATCGGACGGTCGGTGTCGCTCACGGGAGGAGGCCGGCGGAGGGCGGGCAGCCTATCAAGCCGGCACCGCGAAATCGCGGAGCGCACTCTCCAAGGACGTCTTGCGGTCGGTGCTGGCCGTGCGCTGGCCGATGATGAGAGCACACGGCACGCCGTAGGTACCGGCTGGGAAGGTGCGCGGGATGGTGCCCGGGATGACGACGCTGCGGGCCGGGACGCGGGCCCGGTACTCGCGCGGCTCCGGCCCGGTGACGTCGAGGATGCGGGTGGAGGCGGTGAGCACGACGTTGGCGCCCAGCACCGCCTCCTCCTCCACCAGCACGCCCTCCACCACCACCGAGCGACTGCCGATGAAGGCACCGTCTTCGATGATGACGGGACTGGCCCCCGGCGGCTCGAGCACCCCGCCCAGGCCGACGCCGCCGGAGAGGTGGACGTTGCGCCCCACCTGCGCGCAGGAACCCACCGTGGCCCAGGTGTCCACCATGGTGCCGCTGCCCACCCGCGCCCCGATGTTGACGTAGCCGGGCATCACCACCGCGCCGGCCTCGACGTGCGCGCCGTAGCGGATGACGCCCGGGGGAACCAGCCGCACCCCGGCGGCGGCGAGGTCCTTCTTGAGCGGCACCTTGTCGTGAAACTCGAACGGGCCGACGTGGAAGGTCCGCGTCTCGGCCAAGGTGAAGTACAGAAGGATGGCCTTCTTCACCCAGGCGTGCGTCACCCAAGTGCCGTCCCGCTTCTCGGCGACGCGCAAGTCTCCGCGGTCCAGCGCGGCCAGCGTCAGCAGCACCGCGCTGCGCGTGCCGGCGTCGCTGAGCAGGGTGCGGTCGGCGAAGGCCGCCGAGACACGGGATTCGAGCATGGCAACGTCCACGGCGTATCTCTCCTTCCCTGCAGACCTCAGTCGTCGGGCAGTCCGGCCAGACGCCGTACCGCCCGCGCAATGGGCTCAGGCGCTTCTTCCTGCAGGAAGTGCCCGGCGTCCACCTCCGTGACGCGGGCCTCCGGCAGCGCAGCGCGGTGCCGCTTCAACGCCCGGCCGAGAATGGGGTCCCGGCGCCCCCACACCAACTCGATGGGCCCGGGGAAGCCACGCACCCAGCGCTCCACCAGGCCCAGGGCGGGGACGCTTGCGTGCCCCGGCCCGTCCGGCACCATCCTCGCCAGCGCCAGCGGGCCCGCGCGGTCGCGCAGGTGGCGCAGCGGCCAGCGGTAGGCATTGGCCACCTCGCCCGAGATGGAGCGCCCATCCGCCTGGGCCCGGCCGAGAACGCCCAAGGGAAAGCCGAGGAGGCGGAAGGCGACGTCGCTCACCACGGGCAGCCGCGCCAGCCGGTGGAAGGCCGTCCCCCGGAAGCGCAGGGGCAGGACGACGGCGGTGTTGAGGAGGCACACGGCCGTCACCCGGGGCGTGCCCTGCGCCGCGGCCCAGCAGCCCAGCGGTCCACCCCAGTCCTGCACCACCAGCACCACGTCCCGGAGGTCCAGCGCCATCATCCAGGCGGCCAGGGCCCGGCCATGGGCCTCGACGCTGTGCCAGGCCAGCGAGCGGGGCTTGGTGCTTCGTCCAAAGCCGAGGAGGTCCGGGACCAGCAGGCGCAGCGGCGCGCCCCACAGCGCGGCCATCACCCGTCGCCACAGAAAGCCCCAGGTGGGGTTTCCGTGCACCAGCACCACGGGCCGGCCGGCCCCCACGTCGACGTAGCCCAGCGTGCCACCGGGGACGCCGAGGGAGAGGGCGGGGTAGGGAAACTCGCGTTGCACGATGGGCGGAGCAGGCGTTTCCATGGTTTCCTTGTTGGCGGCCGGCACGCGCCCCTGCCCCCACGGGCGCCAGCTTGCCTTGCTTGCCCCTGCCCTGGAGAGTCCCCGCCCGTGCCTGCATCCGCGCCGCTCGTCTCGCTGGTCATCCCCGTCTACAACGAGAAGGCCACGCTCGCCGAGCTTCTCCGCCGGGTGGTGGCAGTGGACATGCGCAAGGAACTGGTCCTCGTCGATGATTGCTCGACCGACGGGTGCCGGGAACTGCTGCAACAGCTGGCCAGCGAGGGCCTCAGCGTCCTCGGCCCAGCCCGGCCAAGCAACGAGACGGCCGTCCGTGTCCTCTTTCAAAGCGTCAACCAGGGCAAGGGCGCGGCGCTGCGCCGCGGTTTCCAGGAGGCCACCGGCGACATCGTCATCGTCCAGGACGCGGACCTGGAGTACGACCCGCGGGAAATCCCCCGCGTCATCCAGCCGATTGTGGACGGCGACGCGGACGTCGTCTTCGGCAGCCGCTTCACCGGAACGCCCCGCCGGGTGCTGTTCTACTGGCATGCGGTGATGAATGGGCTGCTCACCACGCTGTCCAACATGACCAGCGGGTTGAACCTCACCGACATGGAGACTTGCTACAAGGCCTTCCGCCGTGAAGTCATCAAGTCCATCACCATCGAGGAAGACCGCTTCGGCTTCGAGCCCGAGATTACCGCCAAGGTCGCCCGCGGCCGGTACCGGGTGTACGAGGTGCCCATCAGCTACCACGGGCGCACCTACGAGGAAGGGAAGAAAATCGGCTGGAAGGACGGCGTTCGCGCCCTGTACGCCATCTTCAAGTTCGCCGTGAAGCGCAGCCCGGCGCCCCGGAAGGCGCCCCCCCCCGTTCCCGCGCTGTCGGCACCGCCGCCGCGTTCCGAGGCGGCGGCTGCCAGCGACGCCGCAAGCAGCCGGGCAAGCGCGCAAACACCGCGCTAGGTCCGCGAAACCTCAGGGTGGTAGCGTGGCATGACGCTGCGCGCCTTGGCTTCGGTTGGGGTGCGAACACTTCCCCCACGCCCCGGCTGCCTCCCTTCCAGGAATCCCCTCCACGATGCTCGACTGGCTGCACAACCTCTTCTCGCGCGACCTGGCCATCGACCTCGGCACCGCGAACACCCTCATCTACATCCGCGGCCAGGGCATCGTCTCCAATGAGCCGTCGGTGGTGGCCGTGCAGCAGGACGCCCGGGGCGTCAAGCGCGTGCTCGCCGTGGGCAAGGAAGCCAAGGAGATGCTCGGCCGGACGCCGGGCAACATCGTCGCCATCCGTCCCATGAAGGACGGCGTCATCGCCGACTTCGAGATTACCGCGGCGATGCTGCGCTACTTCATCGAGCGCGCCCACAACCGGAAGCTGGGGGTGCGGCCGCGAATCATCATTGGCATCCCTTCGGGCATCACCGAAGTGGAGCGGCGCGCCGTCCGAGAAGCGGCCGAGAACGCCGGGGCGCGCGAGGTGTACCTCATCGAGCAGCCGATGGCCGCCGCCATCGGCGCCGTACTGCCCGTCACCGAGCCGAGCGGCAACATGATTGTCGACATCGGGGGCGGCACCTCGGACGTGGCCGTCATCTCGCTGTCCGGCATCGTGCACGCCAAGAGCGTGCGCATCGGCGGCGACAAGCTCGACGAGGCCATCATTCAGTACGTCAAGCGCAAGTACAACCTGCTCATCGGCGAGCGGACGGCGGAGCTCATCAAGATGGGCATCGGCACCGCCTACCCCACCGATGAGATCATGACGATGGAGATTAAGGGCCGCGACCTGGTCGCCGGCGTGCCCCGCACCCTCACCGTCAGCTCGGACGAGGTGCGCGAGGCGCTCAGCGAGCCGGTGAATGGGATTGTGGATGCGGTGAAGATGACGCTGGAGCGCACGCCGCCGGAACTGGCCGGCGACATCGCCGACCGCGGGATTGTGCTGGCCGGCGGTGGCGCACTGCTGAAGAACCTGGACACGCTGCTGCGCGAGGAGACTGGCCTGCCCGTCTTTCTGGCCGAGGACCCGCTGTCGGCGGTGGTGGTGGGCGCCGGCAAGGCGCTCGAGTCCTTGGACATCCTCCGCCAGGTGTGCCGACCGGTGTGAAGCACTCGGTCGAGACGCTGCAGGTGCCCAGTCGGGCCCTGCACCGCACCTTGCCCTGCACGCTGCTGCTTCCCACAGGCCGCCCGCCCCAGGCCGTCGTCTACCTTTTGCACGGGGGCTACTCGCACCACGCCGAGTGGGCCGAGCGGGTGGACCTCGCCCTGTTGGCCGCGCCCTGGCCTTTGGCCCTGGCCCTCCCCGAGGGGGGCTTCTCGCTGTGGGTGCATGGCCACGACGGCCAGCACTTCGAAAAGTATGCGGCCTTCGACGTCCCGGACGCCGTGGAGAGACGGCTCGGGCTTCATCTGCCGCGCGAGAAGCGCGCCGTGGCGGGCCTCAGCATGGGCGGCTTCGGCGCCCTGCACCTGGGCCTCACCTACCCGGAGCGCTACGCCGCGCTCGCCTCGCTGTCCGGCGCCTTCGGGATGACGTGGTGGAACATCGGCCGGTTTGAGGGCTCCCCCTTTCTGAGCGCACTGGGGCCGGTGGGTAGCGGCACCCGCGCCTGGGTGGAACCCACCGCCACCCTGGCGCGCGCGCTTTCGCGCGTCGGCCTGCACGGCCTTCCAGCCATGTGGCTGGCCACCGGGGCGGAGGACGACCCGGGGGTAACAGCGGCCCACCGCGCGCTGCACCGCGCCCTGGCCGACGCCGGGGTGGCGCACACGGCCGTCGAAGTGCCCGGGGGCCACAGCTGGGACTGCTGGCGACAGCAGACGCCGGCCCTTTTGGCCTTCCTCGCCGGGGCCCTGCAGCTTTAGGGCGCTACCACAGCACGTCCTGGTTCTCGGTGACGCCCGGGAGGTCCGTCAGCGGCAGCACCTCGCCGCCGGCGTGGACGGTGCCGACGAAGAAGCCCTGCAGCTGCCAGAAGCGGCTGCGGACGACGCCCAGGGACCGCTCCTCCCGGTGCAGGTGCAGCGGCCGGAAGCGCAAGGAGAAGTCGCCCGTCTCGGATTCCAGGCGCCACAGGGCCAGCGGGTCATCCCGCCCGAAGCCAAACCGGGCGCGACCCAGCGGGTGCAGCGCCCCGCCCACCCACACCGCGTTCTCGTTCTCGCCCGGCCCGTCGTTGAAGCCTTCCACCAGGTTGAGGCTGAAGGGGCGGCCGTCTTCCAGGCGGCCGGCGCCCATCGCCCAGCGCCAGGCGGTGGCCCGCGCCGGCAGCCCCATGGTGACGTCCAGGCCGGCGACGCCGCCCTCCAGCGGAATGGTGCGCCGGCCCACCCGCAGCAGGCCCGAGGCGCGCAGGGCCCCCGACTTCTGGGTGACGTTGAGGCCGCCCCCGGGCACTTCCGCCACCACCGCCAGCGGGGGAGGGGCTTCGTCCCGGGACAGCTGCAGGTCCAGGTGCACCGCGCCGGCCCCGTGCGTGCGGAAAGCGGCCAGCGTCGCGGTGACATGCACGGTGGTGGAGGTGCGCTCGCGGGCGAAGGCGAAGCGGGCCCCCGGGGAACGGAAGTGCGCCCGCATGCCCGCCGCCGGCCTGTCATTCACCGCGGCAAAGGGCGCAGGCAGGCCCACCGTGCCGAAGTCGACGAGGGCGCGCTTGTCCCGCAAGTCCACCACGGTGAGGAAGGCGTTGGAGGCGTAGCCCAGGTCGACGGCCGCCGTGGCGAGGATGACGTCGGGCGTCGTCACCAGCGCATACACCCAAGCCTTGCGGCGAAAGGGCAGCTTGAAGCGGGGGACACCGTGCGGGGCCAGCAGTTCCGAAAGGCGCACCTCGCCCACCTCCCCCCGGTAGGTGCCGAGACAGGGGCGCCCGGCAGCGTCAGGGATGCGTTCCGGCGCAGGCTGAAGCAGGGCCATGGCGGACACCATCGCCTCGCCGCCCGGCCGGACGCAATGACAGGCCCGGCCGACCCGTATACTGACAATGGCAATGCAGCTGGACGACGTGAAGCGAGCACTCCGCAGCCTCGGCCCGGCCGGCCTCAAGCGGCTGGCGGGCCAGCGGCTGTCCACGCTGGTGCTGCAGGAGGCGCGGCGGGCCAAGCATCGCGTCAGCGAACTCAAGTCCCGCTACCCCTCCGCGGCACCACGCGAGGTCTCACAGCACCTCATCGAGCAGAAGAAGCAGGTGGCCGCGCTGGTCGGCGGCATCTCCGGAGCCTTCGGCGTGGTGGGCATCCCCGCGGACTTGGTGGCCATGGCCGTCCTGGAAATCCAGCTGCTGGTCGACATCGCCACCGCCTATGACGTCCGGCTGGAATTCGCCCGCTCGCGCGAGGAATTGCTGGACGTGCTGGGCACGGCCAACGGCGTCGGCGCGCTGGGACGGGCCAGCCCCAAGGTGGTGGGCAAGCTGGCGCAAGTCCTCTTTGAAAGGGGCGGCCTGGCCAGCTTCGGGCGCGCCTTCCCCCTGGTCGCGGCGCCCGTCACCAGCTGGCTTAACAACCGCGACATCCAGAAGCTGGGGGACGCCGCGCTGCTGCACTACCAGGGTTTCGCCCGCGCCTCGGCCAAGCGCTCCTCCTGACGGCCGCCGGCCCGTCCCCCGCCGAAGGGCGGCCCGTGCTACGCACAGGGGCGTCCATGAAGAGACACCCCGTCCTCCCGTCCCGGCGTGCCCTGGCCCTGTGGGTGGGGCTGTGCGCGTGCGGCGGGGGAATCTACGTGGACGGCAACGTGCCGCTGACGGTGCCCTCCATCACCGCCTTCACCGCGGTGCCCGCGGCGCTGGACGCCGGCGGCGGCACCAGCACGCTGTCCTGGACGGTGCTGTACGCCGACAGCCTGTCGCTGCAGCCGGGCGTGGGCAACGTCACGGGCCTCACCAGCTGGCACGTCGCCCCCACCGCCACCACCGCCTACACCCTCACCGCCTACAACGCCTATGGCAGCAAGTCGGCCACCGTCACCCTTACCGTCGGCCCTTAGGGGGCTTGCCGCGCCCGCGGGGCAGCGGCGGCGGCTTGGTCCGCGCACGGGGCGACGGCAGCGCGGCCTTAGGCCGGTGGGGCCAGGCCCACTCCGGCGCATTCACCACCGGCAGCTGCAGCGCGCGTTCGCGGTCGAGGTCCAGGTTGCCAAGGTGCAGTGACAGCGGCGCCTGCACCCACTTGTAGATGGAGCCGAGGAAGAGGCGGACAAACTTCTCCACGTGGGCGTGCACCAGCTGCCGGGACAACTCCGGGAACATGGTGCGCAGCACCTCGTCCACCTCCTCCGGCGTCAGCTTCTCCTCGGCGAACAGGTGGAAGCAGGCATCCAGGACGGGGAAGGGCATGAGCTCCTCCTCCCCCAGCTGGTGCAGCGCCAGCTCCGGTCCGGCCGGCAGCGCAAGCACCTGGCGGATGCCGTCCAGCTTCAGCCTCTGCTGCAGGTAGTCCAAAAGCACGGCCACCACCGTCTTGGGCACGTTGGCGATGACGGCCAGGCCGCCCTCCAGGTCACCGCCGACGGTGGTGTAGCCCACCGCCCGCTCGCTCATGTTGCCCGTCTGCAGGAAGAGGGCGCCGGCGGAGTTGCTCCAGTTCCACATCCTCTGGCCCCGGAGCCGGGCCTGGATGTTTTGCTCCGTCACCGGCGTGAGGGCCTGGCCCGGCCCCAGCATCTGCAGCACCGCGCCGCGCTCTGCCTCGAAGGCCGCGTCGATGCTCACCACCTGGAAGGGGATGGCCAACTCCTCGCACACCGTCCGGGCGGCCGACTCGGTCTGGGCGGAGGAGAAGCGCGAGGGCATGTAGAAGGCCTTCAGCAGCTCCCCCGGGTTGTCCGGCCGCACCCTGGAGGCGTAGCGGTGGGCCACCAACAGGGTGAGGAGGGAGTCGCGCCCGCCGGACAGGGCGACGCCCAGGCAGCGGAAGACGCGGTTCTTCTCGAAGTAGCCACCGACGCCGAGGGCCAGCGCCTCGAGGAGTTCCTCGCAGTACTGGGCGCGCGGGCTGTCCCCCGGCACTTCCGGCGGGAGGAAGAAGCTGCGGTGGGCGGGCACCGGGTAGCGCAGCCCGGCGCGGCGGGTGGCGAAGCTGGCCGCGGGTACGCTGCGCACGCTGACCGGCGGGTGGTGCGAAAGGTAAGCGGCCCGGTCTTGGCGCCAGGTGGTGTTCTCCCCGCGCAGGCGGCGCGTCCGGTCGAGGTCCACCGTCACCGCAGCGAAGCCTTCACGGAAGCGCGGGGCGTCCAGCATCTGCCGGCCGTTCTGGAAGACGAAGCCCCCGCCGTCGAAGATGAGGCCGTCGTTGGCGCCCACTAGGTTGACGTAGGCCAGCGTGCACTGCCGGTCGGCGGCCCGGGTGGCCAGCAGTTCCCGGCGGGTGGCCTGTGTCCCCACCCGGAACGGCGAGGCCGACACATTCACCACCAACTCTGCCCCGGCGTAGGTGCGCCGTCGCATGGGGCCGTCGGCACTCCACACGTCCTCGCACACCTCGGCGGCGAGGATGCCGAAGTCGAATTCAAACACCTGGTCCCCCAAGGGGACGCCCCGGTGTTCCACGGCGAGGCCGGGGTGGCCACGGTCGAAGGTGCGCCCCTCGTAAAAGACGCTGTAGGTCGGAAGCTTCTCCTTCGGCACCAGGCCCAGCAGCCGGCCGCCCGCCACCACCGCGGCGCAGTTGTAACGGATGCCCTGGTGCGCGACGGCCACCCCCAACAGGTGCACCACGGGCTGCGCGGCGGTGGCCGCGGCGAAGCGCAGCAGGGCCTGCCACTGCCGCTCGAGGAAGCCCTGCCACTGCACCAAGTCCTCGGGCGGGTAGCCGCCCACCACCTGTTCCGGGTAGGCGGCGACGGTGACGCCGTCCTTGGCCATGGCCACGGCCTGGACGAGCGCGCGCTCGACGTTGGATTCGACGGCGCCGACCGTCGAGTCGATGGAGGCGAGGCCGATGCGGACCAGTCGCACGTTGGAGGAGGGCGCCCCTTTCCTTGCTGGCTGCTAGTTCACCGGGCCTTCGGGTCTCACCGGCTGCAGCCGGGCGAGCACCTCGCTCACCTCGGCCAGCACGGCGCGTAGCCGGCCGCCCACTTCCAGCTCGCAGAGGAGCTCCTGGCGCCGTTCCACGTCCGCCACCACGCTGCTCGCCACCACGTCCGCCAGCGCGCCGCCGGCCGTCCGCGCCGCCGCCTGCAGCAGCCCCTGCGCCACCAGCGGCGGCAGCCGCGCGGCCAACTCGAAGACGGCCTGCCGCAGCTGCTCCTCCTCCGGGAAGTTTCGCTCGGCGTCCGGCAGTAGCGTGGCGTGGATTTCCCGGTAGGGCATGCGCGGCGGCAACTCTTCGATGATGCGGGCGCGCGTCGTCCCCTGCACGATGATGTTGAAGCGGCCGCCCTCCAACTCCTCATGCCAGGCAATGACGCCGGCGCACACCATCGGCCGCATGCGCGGCCGCCCCGCGTAGCTGCCCTCGTAGCCCGGCTCGAGCTGGGCCAGCGCCATCACCCGGTCCTCCGTCAGCGCATCCCGCACCAGCTCCCGGTAGCGCGGCTCGAAAATGTGCAGGGGAAGCACGGTGTGTGGAAACAGCACCACCGAAGGAAGGGGAAACACTTTGAGCGCGTTCTTGGCGCGCTCCAGTCGCTCCAGCGCAGTCATGTGCCTGCCCTGCAAACTAACGCGTTTCCCGCACGCCCGCCCGCGCGGCGGCGCTGCTAGGCTAGAAAGGCTGCCCCTATGGAAGACACCATTCCCGTCGTGAAATCCGGCTGGGTGACCCGTCTCTACCTCCGGGTCGAGTCCTACGCCGGCACCCCGGCCGCCCTCGCCGCCCTGGTGGCCGTGTCCTTCGTCGACTCTTCCTTCTTCCCGGTGACGCCCTTCGCGCTGCTGGTGCCGATGGTCATCGCCGAGCCCAGGCGCTGGGTGCGGCTGGTGTTGTTGGGCACCGCCGCCTCGGTGGCCGGCTCCGTGCTGGGGTGGGCCATCGGCCTGGCCATCCGCGCCGGCGTCTTCCACTTCTTCACCGTCGAGCTCAGCCTGCGCATCGACCGCTTCGGCCTGCATGGCACCATCGGCGAGCTCCTCGGGGGGAACCTCTGGACGCTGGTGGTGCTCTTCACCCTGACGCCCCTCTTCAAGGTAGTCACCATCGGCAGCGGGCTGGTGGCGGTGCCGCTGCACAGCGTCCTCATCGCCGCGGCCATCGGCCGCTCCATCCGCTTTCTCTTCTTCGCTGGGCTGGCCCGCTTTGGGGGCGCCCGGGTGCGGACCTGGCTGCTCGGCCGCTACCCCCACGCGCAATCCGTGAAGGTGCCAGACGTAGGAACGGGGTGAGCCCCTCGGAAGGAGGCTTGCCCATGAATCGCCCGCCCGTCGCCGCCCTGCTGTCGTTTCTCATCCCCGGCCTCGGCCAGCTGTACAACCGCGAGTACCTGCGCGGGCTGTTCTGGCTGTTGGTGACGCCGGGGGTGTGGGTGTTCTCCGCCGGGCTGCTTGGCTGGGCGGTGCACCTGCTGTCGGCCGCTACGGCCTACCACCGCGCCGAGCTGCTGCAGCGCCGGCAGTCCTGGCCGGTGGGCTTGGAAGTCTGAAGGCCCGCCCCGGGCGGGGGCCTCCACCTTCTTTTGCTACCGCTCCGCCGTCTTGGTGCCCTCGGGCTTACTGCCCGAGTCCAGCACGGCGAAGTTGAGGTTGCCGTAGCCCGCGTTCTGGCAGCTGAACATCACGCGCTTCAGCACCTTGAAGGGGATTTCCTTGTGCCCCTGGATGTTGACGTCGCCACTGAAGGCCTGTCCGTCGGCCGCGGCGACGTGCAACTCCTCGGTCTGCTTCTTCTCCTCGCGCAGCCGCTCCTCCAGCGCCGGGATGCTCAGGTAGTCCTCCCGGGACAGGTCGCTCACCCGGGCCACCGCGACGCCATTCATGATGACGTCGGTGGAGGAAATCATCACCACCGGCGCCAGCTCCAATTCCTTGATGTGGCTGGCCGACGGCAGCTGCACGTCCTTCGTCATGTTGAGGATTTCGCCTGTCGCCGAGAAGTTGGCGATGAGGAAGAGCACGATGATGACGAACATGTCGACCAGCGGCGTGATGAGCAGGTCGGCCGACGTCGACTTCTTGGCGGTCGAGTGGTGGCCGCTGAAGAAGTGCGAGCGCGACAGCCGGGCGCCATACCGCTTGCCTGGAACCTGGATGGCCACGCTTAGCTCGCCCTCATGTCGCCACCGGTGAGACGGAGACGGCCGGCAGCCCGTCGCCGATGGCCTCGTCGATGACGCGCACCAAGTCCTCGTACCGGACGTCGTCCTCGGTCTGGACGGTAATCGCCGTCTGGTCGGGAATCTGCTCGCGGATTTTCTTCAAGAGCTCCTGCACCTTCGCCAGCTGAAGCTGGCCCTTCTCGTCGCGCGTGTTGGGGATGGCATCGCCCAGCTGCGCCGAGCCGACCGAGATTTTGATTTCCTTCTCCGCCAGCAGCAGCGTGATTTGCGGCAGCTTGTCGTCCTTGTCCTGGTTCGGGTCGCTGTCGCCGCCTGAGCTGCTGACTTGAAGCCGGCCAATCTGCGTCCACACCGCCGTCATGATGAGGAAGCTGATGGTCACCGCCATCAGGTCGATGAAGGGCACCAGGTTGATGGTGGCATCCAGGGCCTTCTTCCCGCCCTTGGTACTGGTGCCGAGGTCCATTCCTCCGGCCATCGCTGCTCCCTCTTCCTAAGCGTGTCTGAAAAAAGCCGCTGGCTGCCCGGGGGGACGAAGCGTGCCCGGGCAGCGCGGCGCGAAAAGTCCCGTCAAGCCTCGTCGGCGCGTCCTGCGGAGACGGTGGCGTTCTTGAATTTGTCCTTGTTGTTCACCACCAGGTTCAGCACCGACACCGACGTCTCGTTGATGTCGTTGATGAGGGACTGGGTGCGCCCGTTGAGGATGGAGAACATCACCAGCGAGGGAATGGCCACCAGAAGGCCGAAGAACGTGCAGTTCATCGCCTCGGAGATGCCGGTGGAGAGGATGGTCGCCTTGTCCGCCGCGTTGACGTGGGCCACCGCCTGGAAACAGGTGATGAGGCCGTTCACCGTCCCGAGCAGCCCGGCCAGCATCGCCGCGTTGCCCAGCATGGCCAGGTACCCGGTGCGCGCCTCGAGCTTCGGAGTCTCGCGCAGGGCCGCCTCGTCCAGCGCGGCCTGCACCTCTTCCTCGCCCTTGGGCACGTTCATCAACCCGGACTTCACGACGTTGGTGAGCGGCGTGTTCTTCTGCCCGGCGACGTAGTTGATCGCCTTGTCCAGGTCACCGTTGTAGATGTACTTCTTCAGTCCGCGCAGGAAGCCGTCCTTGCTGATGGACGCGGAGAAGTAGAGGACGACGACGCGCTCGACGATGATGGCGAGGGCGACCACGGCGCAGAGCGCGATGGGGTACATCCCGCCCTTGCCAGCACGGAAGCGCTGGGCCAGTTCGTCGAAGGAGAAACCCGAGCCGGTACCCTCGGCCGCCAGCAGCATCAACTTGGTGAGCAACCCCGAAGTCATCCCACGTCCTCCACAGCATTCGTGAATCCACCCGTCGTGACGCGTCCCTTGCAAGCACGCCTGCCCCCAACGGGACAGGCGCCAACGTCGAACGCCCGTGTGCGGGTGGGATGAAACCCCTTCAGCCGTCCATTCAAGGATGGGTCCCCGGGTGTGTCAAGCTTCGGGGTAGGGAAGTGCGCGGAATCCCTATACAATTGGCACCATCATTCCGCTGGAAGTAAACAGGCGGGAAGCCATGGCCCGGAGAAGACTCGGGGAAGTCCTGCTCGCCCGCGGCGCCATCACCAAGGCGCAGCTCGACGACGCTCTGCAGTACGCGCGGCGCACCCGCCAGCGCCTGGGCGGGGCCCTGGTCCAGAAGGGCCACCTCACCGAGGAAGCCCTCGTCAACGCGCTGTCGGAAAGTCTCGGGCTGGCGGCCGTCGACCTGGAGCGCGTCTTCGTCGACTGGAATGCCGTGCAGCTGCTGAGCGCCCAGGTGTGCGAGGCCTACGGCCTTTTCCCCTACGCCGTCGAGGCGCTGCACGGCCGCCGCCAGCTGCTTCTGGCCATGGTGGACCCCCTCAACCTGTCCGCCGTGGAGGAGGTGGAATTCACCGCCGGCCTGCCCGTCTCCGCCCGCCTGGCCCCGCTGGCCGCGGTGCACGCCGCCATCCTCCGCCACTACCACCAGGTGAACATCCCGGCCGAGGCCCCGGAGGACGAAGTCATCGAGGGGGAGGAGATGGCGCCGCCCCCGGCCCCGCCGCGCATCGCCCCGGTGGCCGCACTCTCCGCCCAGGGCCAGGTGCACCGGGAGGACTACCCGCCCGACTTCCTGGACGACGGGCTGTCGGACGAAATCTGGCGCAGACGCTTCTGGGCCCTGGTGCGGCTGCTCGTGCAGAAGGGCGTCGTCACCCAGGCCGAGGTCACCCGCGCGCTGCGGGAGCTGGAGTGAGGGGCCCACCTCACGGCAGCTTGGACTTCGTCGCCGCCTCGCCCGCGGCCTTCTCCTGGGCCTCCTCCGTCTCGTCCGAGGTGCGCTCGAGGTCCAGAATCTGCGCATCCCCCACGTAACTCTTCAGTTCGAAGCGGGTGATTTTCCCAATCTTCTTCACAATCTCCTTCATCCGCTCGGCCTCACGGAAGATGGTGTCCACCCGCTTGTAGGCGTCGTCGTCCGTCTTCAGCTTGCGCTTCAGCAGCTCGGCGAAGCCGAGGACCGAGGTGAGGGGCTGGTTCAGCTCATGCGCGGTCGTCCCGGCCAGCGCCATCAGCACCGCGTTCCGCTTGGACTCCTCCAGGCGCACCTCGGCGTCCGACAGCTTGCGCTCCAGCTGCACCCGGTCGCGCAAGTCGGTGACGATGGCCACCGTCGCCACCTCGCGCTCTCCCTCGTAGAGGATGGAGGCCGTCATATTGACGGGCACCCGCTCGCCTCCCTGGGTGAGGACCTCCACCCGGGTGGCCGACAGACGGCCCCGGCCGCCGAATTCATCGCTGCGCAGCCGCTCGATGAGCATCTGCGCGGCGCCCTCGGGGTACAGCTTGCGCAGCTCCAGGGACGAGAGCGCCTCGGACGCGCTGTACCCGGTGAGGGCCTCCGCCCCGGAGTTGAAGAGAATGATGCGCCCGTTCACGTCGGCGGCGATGATGGCGTCCACCGAGGAGTCGATGAGCTTCTCCAGAAACTCTTTGGTGTGGCGCAGCTCGTCCGCGATGCGCCGCGGGGCGGTGACGTCGCGGAAGCTGAGGATGCTTTTCGCCTCCCCCTCCTGCAGGGCCGCCCCGTTGAAGGACAGCGTCACCGTGCGCCCGGCCGTCGTCTGAACGCTGAGGTCCACCGGATGACGGGGCCGGCCGCTGGCCACCGCCTCCAGCAGCTCTGAGAGTGCGGCGTCGGCGGCCCCCCGGGTGAGCGCCTGGATGGAGGCGCCCTGCGCCGTAGCGGCTTCCACGTCCAGCAGCGCCGCGCCGGCCGGGTTGAGCGAGAGCACCCGGCCCTGGCCGTCCAGCACCGCGATGCCGTCGGAGACGTGGGCGAAGTAGACGGCGAAGCGCTGCAGGGTGGCCGCCTGCTGCTCGGCCACAATCCGCGCGGCCTTCTCCCGTTCCGTCTGGCCGCGCACCGTCTGCACCAGCTTGGCGTTGCGCAGCGCCACCGCGGTGGCGTGCGCCACGGTGGCGAGAAACTCCACCTCCCCGGCGCTGAAGGGCGGACGCCGCCCGGAGCCGCGCACCAGGAAGACGCCCGTCACCGCCCCGCCCACCACCAGCGGCAGCGCGGCAATGGCGTGCACCCCGGCCGCGCTGACTTGCGGATGCACCCCCTCCAGCAGCGGGTGGCTGGGCGCGTCTGCCACCGTCACCGGCGCCCCGGTGCGCAGCACCTCCCGCACCTCCGGGTACAACGACAATTCGATGCGCAAGTTCTTCAGCGCCGGGTCGTCGCTCGCCGCCACCACCACGCCGGCGTCGCCGTCGACGACGATGAGGGAGGCCCGGACGATGTCCAGCGCCTCGGCCAGTTCCCGGGTGACGTCGTGCAGCAGCGCATCGACGTCGGCCGTCTCCGCATAGCGCGCGGTCAGTTCCAGCAGGAAGGCCAGGTTGCGCTGGCCCTCGGCGGACCGGCGCTCGGCCGCACGGCGAGTCCTGGCCTCCGCCACCCGCGCGACCAGTTCCGACTCCACCCGGTCCAGCGCCAGCTGCGCGTCGGCCCCCGGGACGCCGCCCAGTGGCCCGAGCGGGCCGGACGGCACCAGCACCACCACCGGGAGCGCCTCGCCGCGGAAGCCCTGGCGCAGCCGCGCCAGCACGTCAGCTCCCCCCGCCTGCCCGAGGTCCACCACCGCCGCGCCGGCACCGGCGAGCGAGCCGCCCGGTCGCAGCTGCAGCCCGCCCAGGGCGAGCGCTCGGGACACCCGGTCGCGCGCTGGGGACTCCTCCGGAAACAGCACGACGGCGGCTGGCCCTGGCAGGTGGGGGAGGCGCTCGGAAGCGGGCTCTAGTGCAGGTTCTCGCGGATGCAGAGGATGTTCCCTCGGCGGGGACTGTAGCGCACCCCCGGGCGGCGACATGCTATTGGCTCCGAGGTGGGGAAGCCCGTGCACCTGCACACCTCCTTGCCACTGCCCGCGGCGCTGGCCGACGCCGCCGCCGCACTGGACGCGCTCTTGCCCTCCCTCGACGCGGCCGCCGCCCAGCGGGCCCGTCGGCTGGGCGAGCGTCTCCGGCGCGACTTGCTGCCCCGCCTCGACGCCGAGGCCCCGCTGCTGCTGGCGGCCATTGCCGGCCCCAACAACGTCGGCAAGTCCACCCTCTTCAACGCCCTGGCCGGCGAGCGCCTCTCGCCCGCGCACCCGGAAGGGGGCCTCACCAAGCAGTGCCTGGCAGTGGCCCACCCGGAGACGGCTTCCGGGCCGGGGCAGCAGGCCCTCGCCCGCCGCTACAGCGTCGTCCCGGTGGCGGCCGGCGAGACGCCGCCGGTGGACGTGCCCGGCCCCGTCGGACGGCTGTACCTCGCCCAGCCCCGGCAGCTGGCAAAGGGCCTAGTCCTGCTCGACACGCCGGACCTGGACAGCGTCGTGGCCGACAACCGCGAACGCACGGAGGCCCTCCTCGTCACCGTCGACGTCCTCATCTTCGTCGTCTCGCGCCACACGTACCAGAATGCCGCCCTGGTGGCCTTCATCCGCGAGGCGGTGGCCCATGGCCGCCCCTGGCTGGTGCTGTACAACGAGGCCCCGGACGCCCGGCTCGCGGCTGCCCACCTGGACAAACTCACCCGGGACGTGGGCCAGCCGCCGCTGGCGCGCTTCTACAGCCCCCACGACGCCGCGGTGGAGGCGGGCACCGCCGCCTTGCGGCCACTGCCCCTCGACGGCGGGCCAGCGCTGTCGGCGCTTCTGTCGGACCCGGTGCGGGGCGCCGGCCTGCGCCAGCAGGCCCGGGCCGCCTCGCTGCAGCAGGCGCAGGCGGAACTGCGTGGCATGCGGGAGGCGGTGCTGGCCGCGGCGGCGGAGCCGGAACGGCTGCGGAGCCGGCTGCGGGATGCCCTCTTCTCCACCGGTTCCCAGGCCGCCCTGCACGCCGTCCCGGCGGACATTCTGGTGGAAGCCTTTCGGGAGGAACTGGACGCCAGAAGCCGCCTGCACCGCTGGGTGCGCACGCCCTTCCGGGGCCTGGCCACGGTAGTGACGGCCCTCGGCCGGCGCATGCGACGTTCCTTCACCGGGGACGCCGGAGCCACCCAGCTGGACCCGGCCCACACGGTGGACGGCCTGCTGCGGGACGGACTGGGACGGCTGGTGGAGTCCCTGGCGCCGGAGCTGTCTGCCTGGAAAGGGGAGGTGGCCGGACGGCGCCTGCTGGAGGCCGCCCTGGGCGAGGAGATGCTGCGCGCCCTGCGCACCCCAGGGCCCCTGGTGGCGGACGACGCCCCGGCGGACCGCGACGCCCTGAACACCTTCTGCCGCCAGCTGGTGCGCCAGGAATTGCCGGGCGGCCTCGCCGA
Organism: Myxococcaceae bacterium; assembly: GCA_017881265.1. Classification (GTDB taxonomy): domain Bacteria; phylum Myxococcota; class Myxococcia; order Myxococcales; family Myxococcaceae; genus JADGRA01. The sequence goes on from JADGRA010000059.1 coordinate 57,460, forward strand.
GGGCGCCCTGCAGACGGTGGCCACCCTCGTCTATTCGGTGCCCGCCGGCGCGGCCGCCGTGGTGACGGTGGCCTTCGGCGGCATCGGCCAGGACGCCGCGGTGTGGGCCGGCACGCTGCTGTCCACGCCCCTCATGGAGCGCTTCGTCGACGCGCTGGGGACGGGCATCCGCCGCAACGTCTCGCTGGCCTGGGCCGAAGGGCACGGACGCACGTTGGCCCAGGCCCTGGAAGCGCGCTTCTTCCGGCCCCTCCTCTCTCACCTCGACGGGCAGGTGGCCGACGCGACGGAAAAGGCCGACCGCCTCGCCCGCGCGGCCGAGGCCATCGCAGCCGAAGGTGCGGCGTGAAACCAGAAAACGTCCCTTCGCTTCTGGAAACGGCCCTGGCCCTGCCCGGCCTGTCGGCCGAAGCCGAGGCCCTGCGTCCGTTGGCCCGGGACGTGGCGCGCACGCGCGCGCTGGGGGCGCGCCCGCTGCGCGTCGCCCTGGTGGGCAGCACCGGGGCGGGCAAGTCCACCCTCCTCAACGCCCTGGCCGGGGCACCGCTGGCCGAGGAGGGCACCACCCGCCCCACCAGCCGCCAGGCGGTGGCCTACGCCCCCCATGGCGCGGACCTCGGCCGGCTGCAGCAGGTGGTGGGCCAGGTGGTGCGCTACACGCCGCAGGAGGGCGGACGGTGGACGGGCCAAGTCCTGGTGGACACGCCGGACTTGAATAGCGTCGCCGTGGAGAATCGCGACCGGGCCCTGGACGTGCTGGCCGAGTGTGACGTGGCAGTGGTGGTGCTGCACCGGGGCAGCGTGGCCGAGGCCCGCCCCAACCAGGCGCTGCAGCCCTTCGCGCGCCGGCGTGCCCTCCTCCTCGTCCTCAACCACGCAGACCAGCTGGGCGCCCAAGCGCGCGCCACCCTCTCCGCCCAGGCCGCCCGGGTGGCGGTGGAGGCCCTGGGGGCAGCGACGCCGCCCCCCGTCTTCGTGGTGAGCGCCGCCCGGGCCCGCGGCGGCCAGCCAGGGGACGACTGGGAAGCCCTGGTGGCGGCGCTGCGCCGCTTCGCGGAGGAGGCGGTGGCGGCACAGGTGCGCGGCGACAACAGCGCCCGGGGCCTGGCCGAGCTGCAGCAGCGCGTCGCCCAGGGGCTGGACGCCACCCGCGCCCTCGAAGCCACCGTCCAGGCGGCCCTCACCCAGGGCCTGGACACGGCCCGGCCGGCCCTGGCGCAGGATTTCGACGTGCGCCTTCAGGCCGCCGCCGCCCAGCTGCAGGCCGCGGTGCGCCGCGCGGCGGCGGCCCGCCTCTCCGGCCCGGCCGCCTGGGGCTTACGGCTGTCGGCCTGGAGTGGCGGCGGACTCCTCGGCGGCACGCTGCTCGCCCGCGCCAGCCTCCCGGCCGGCCTGCTGGTGGCCGCCACCGGGGCGGTGCTGGACTCCGTCCAGGCACGCACCCGGGCCCGCGCCACGGCGGAACGCATGTCGGGCGGGGGCGAGCCACTGCTGGAAGCCGAGGCCCGGGCCGCCCTCACTCCCGCCCGCGCCGCGGCCCAGCGCCAGGGCGTCGAGCCGGCAGTGTTGGGGCTGCCGACGCCCGAGGCGTGGGCTGCCACGCTGGAACGCACCCGCGCCGCCGCGTGGCGGGACGTGGAGGGATTCGGGGTGGAACAGGCGGTGGCCCGGTGGTGGCGCTGGGCGCGCGTGCTTCTTGTCCCGGTGGTGCAGCTGCCGCTGCTGGTGCTGTTGGGGGACGTGGCCTTTCGCACGCTGCGGGCCTATCTCCTCGGGCCCCTGCTGGACGTCCGCTACTACGTGAATGCGGCCGCCCTGGCGCTGGTGTGGACGGCGGCCGGTACGCTGCTGGCGGGGCTTTCCCTCGCCGGCGTGGCCACCCGGGCGCGACGCCGGGGCGCCCAGCGCTTCGCCGAGGGCCTGGCCGCGGCGGAGGCCTCCCTGCAGGCGGAAGTGCACGGGGCCCTCGCCCTCCCCCTGGCCGCGGCGGAGACGCTGTTGGCCGAAGGCACCGCCGTGCAGGCGGGGGCCGTCAGCCAGCCCGCAGCAGGCGCCGTAGCCGCGCCGTGACGTCCGGCCGGCCCTGGTACAGGCGCGCCCCGTCCCACAGCGCCGGCGTCTGCGTGCCGCCATGGCTGGCCAGGGCCGCTTCTGCCTCGGGAAAGGCGACGTTGCGAAACTGCACCTGCGTCTCCAGCCCCTCCTCCAAGACGAAGGTGCGCAGCTGCGCCGAGTCCACCTCGGCAATGCGATGGAAGAGCTCGAGCTTCGCCAAAGGAGGGCGGGCCGTCCTTGTTGCGTGCGCCTGGCGGGCCCCGGCGGGGGCCGTGCGTCAGCGCCGCTGGCGGGCGGTATACAGCCGGCTGCGCTCGCGCTGCACTGCCGCGGCGGCGGCCGGCAGGCCCGGGTCTCCCGGGCCGAGGGCCGCATAGCGCTGTTCTGCCTCCCGCAGCCGCGCGCTGGCCCCCTCGACGTCCAGCGAGGCGAGCGGCTCGGCATGGTCCGCCAGCACCCGCACCGTGTCCTCGGCCACCTCGAAGAAGCCCCCGGCGACGAACCAGGCTTCGGTTTGCGACGCCGTTCGCACCGTCAGCGGCCCGGCGGCCAGCACGCCGAGGAAGGCACTGTGGCCGGGCAGCACCCCGTACAGGCCCTCGGAGGCCGGAGCCACCACCTCGTCGGCTGTCAGCTGCGCCACCCGCCGTTCCGGGGTGACGATTTCCACGTTGAGCTTTGCCATCGCCAGTGTCCCTTCCTTCAGAAGTCCAGCCGGAACTGCTTCGGCTCCACCGTCTCGAATTCCACCTGGTTGGCCTCGGTGATGCGAGGGCGGCGTCCGGGCACGCCCACCACGCCTTCCAGCCAGCTGAAGCGCGCGTCCAGGTCTCTCAGCTTGTCGAAGCGCCGGGCCATGAAGTCGTGCAGCGTGCGCTCGGTCAGCACCCGGCCCTGCCGGTCGAATAGCGTCGCCACCACCGCGCGCACGTACGGCTCGCCGGGCGGCGGCGTCTGGGGCTTGGCGGCCTTCGGCTTCGGCCGCGGCGGAGGCATCCGGGGCAGCACCGTCAGCACCCAGAAGTGCTCGCCGTCGTTGCTGATGAAGAAGAGGTCATCCACCGCCCCCACGCACCGTTCGAGACTCCAGGCCGGGTCGGCGTCGCGCGTCGCCTCGACGCGGCAGTGTTCCGGCGCGCTCTCCACCAGCTGGATGCTCCACACCCCGTTGGAGGAGGCACGCGCGCTGCTCTGCCTGGGCGCCGCCACTACCAGCGCCGGCAGAGCGAGCAGCGGTGCCAGCGCGCGAATGTCCAAGCGTCGAACCCTTCGGTGGTTTGGGGGCGGCGCCGTCAAGCCGCCTTGGTGGCGTTCTCGACGGCCTCCTCGATGGTGCCCACGTAGAAGAAGGCGCTCTCCGGAATCTCGTCGCACTTGCCGTCGGCAATCTCGCGGAAGCCGCGGATGGTGTCGGCCAGCTTGACGTAGCGCCCGGCCTTGCCGGTGAAGACTTCGGCGGTGAAGAACGGCTGACTCAGAAAGCGCTGGATCTTCCGCGCCCGGGCCACCACCTGCTTGTCGTCCTCGGACAACTCATCCATGCCGAGGATGGCGATGATGTCCTGCAGTTGTCGGTAGCGCTGCAGGATGTTCTGCACCTTGCGCGCCACGGCGTAGTGCTCGGCCCCCACCACCGCCGGGTCCAGAATCCGGCTGGTGGAGTCGAGCGGGTCCACCGCCGGGTAGATGCCGAGTTCCGAGATGGGGCGGCTGAGCACAATCGTCGCGTCCAGGTGGGCGAAGGTGGTGGCCGGCGCCGGGTCGGTGAGGTCGTCGGCGGGCACGTAGATGGCCTGCACCGAGGTGACCGACCCCTTGCTGGTGCTGGTGATGCGTTCCTGCAGCGCCCCCATCTCGGTGGCCAGCGTCGGCTGGTAGCCCACCGCGGAGGGGATGCGGCCGAGGAGGGCCGAGACCTCGGAGCCGGCCTGGGTGAAGCGGAAGATGTTGTCGATGAAGAGGAGCACGTCCTTGCCTTCGACGTCCCGGAAGTACTCGGCGATGGTGAGGGCCGACAGGCCCACCCGGGCGCGCGCCCCGGGCGGCTCGTTCATCTGCCCGTACACCAGCACCGCCTGGCTCTTCTGCAAGTCATCCAGCCGGATGACCTTGCCTTCCTGGAACTCCCGGTACAGGTCGTTGCCTTCGCGGGTCCGCTCTCCCACCCCGGCGAAGACGCTGAAGCCACCCTTCTCGATGGCCGCGTTGCGGATGAACTCGGTGAGAAGCACCGTCTTGCCGACGCCGGCGCCGCCGAACAGGCCCACCTTGCCGCCGCGAGTGAAGGGACACAGCAGGTCGATGACCTTGATGCCCGTCTCGAACTGCTGGACCTTCACGTCCTGGTCGGTGAACGTCGGCGGCGGACGGTGGATGGGCCAGAACTCATCGGCCTTCACCGGACCCAGGCCGTCCACCGGCTCTCCGATGACGTTGAGGATGCGGCCCAGGGTGGCCTTGCCCACCGGCACGCTGATGGGAGCCCCGGTGTTCTTCACCACCTGGTTGCGCGCCAGCCCGTCGGTGCTGTCCATGGCGATGGTGCGCACCGTGTTCTCGCCGAGGTCCTGCGCCACCTCCAGCACCAAGTTGTCGGCCTTGTCCCCCAAGCTCGAATTGCTGACGCGCAAGGCGGTGTACATCTCCGGGATGGCCCCGGGGGGGAACTCGACGTCCACCACCGGTCCAAGAACCTGGGTGATTTTTCCGTCGGAGTGGGCGGTCGCGCTCATAGCTTCCTAGGGCTTTCCTTTTGCTATTTCAGCGCCTCGGCGCCGGAGACGATCTCCATCAACTCCTTGGTGATCGCCGCCTGCCGGGTGCGGTTGTAGAGGAGAGACAGCCGGTCGATGGCGTCGTCGGCGTTGTTGGTGGCGCTGTCCATGGCCGCCATCCGGGCGGCGTGCTCGGAGGCCACCGACTCGAGCAGCCCGTGCCAGATGCGCAAGGACCAGACGTGGGGCAAGAGCTGCTCCAGCACCTGCTCCGCGCTCGGCTCGTACTCGAAGTCGGAGAGCATGCGCTTCTCTGGCTCCGGCGGCCGCTCGACGCTCTCCAGCACCAATTCCTGGAGCGGGAGGATGCGGGTGAACTCCACCCGCTGGCTGATGGCGGAAATGAAGGTGTTGAAGGAGACGTAGACCTCGTCCACCCGGCCGGAGAGAAACTCCTCCGAGACCTCGCGGGCGAGCTCCGCGGCGGCCTGGTAGTTGAGCTTTCCGAGCAGACCCTGGTGGTCCTTGCGGATGGTCACCCCGCGGCGCCGGAAGAACTCGAAGCCCTTGCGGCCCACGGTGGTGAGCTGGACGGACTCGTAGGACGAGCCCTTCTCGTAAAGAAAACGCGTGACGCGCCGCAGGACGTTGGAGTTGAAGGCGCCGGCCAATCCTCGGTCCGAGGTGAAGACCAGCACTTCGGCCCGCTTCGGCTGGGCCCGCGGGGTGAGCAGTGCGTGGGTGACTTCACCGTGCCGGCGCGCGACGTCGCGAAGCACCTGCTCCAGCGCGGCGGAGTAGGGCCTGGTGGCCAGAAGCGCCTCCTGGGCCCGCCGCAGCTTGGCCGCAGAAACCATCTTCATCGCCTTGGTAATCTGCTGCGTGCTCTTGAAGGAGCGAACGCGCTTGCGGATGTCGCGGAGGCTGGCCATCTGAGGGAAGGGATGCCCCGAGCGGAATCCCCCGCCAGGGCGGCGCACCCTATGTCGCAGCCCGGGCGAAAAATCAACGTCGGTGATCTCAGCCAAGACTGCTGGCTGCTGATAGGTGGGTTCTCCCCTCCGCCCCCCTCGCCCATGGCCCGCCTCTCACTCCGACGCATGAGCCTTCTCGCCCTGGCCCTGGCCCTGGCTGCCTTCGTGCTGCCGTCGGTCTTCATCGACCTGCGCTACGCGCCGGCCATCGTCTCGCTCGCGAACGCTCCCCCCGCCCCGGTGGGGGTGGTGTTTGGCGCGGGCCTCGCACCGGGTGGCGAGGCCTCACCCTTGCTCGCGGAGCGCCTGGACACGGCGCTCTCGCTGTGGCGCGCCGGAAAGGTGCAGCGGCTGCTCCTCACTGGAAACTCAGGCGCGCACCACGACGAGATTCGCGCCATGCGGCACTACCTCTTGGTGGCCGGGATGCCGGAGGAAGCGCTGTTGGGAGACCTGGAGGGGACGTCCACCTTCGACAGCTGCTGGCGCGCCCGAAGTGTTTTCGGCGTGGAGGACGCGTTGCTCATCACCCAGCGCTTCCACCTGCCGCGGGCGCTCTTCCTGGCCGCCCATGCCGGCATCCACGCCCACGGCGTGGCCGCAGGGGGACGTCCGCACTGGACGTCGCTCGCGGTGTGGCGGGAGTTTCTCGCGCGACCCCTGGCGGTGCTGGATGTGCTCACCCACGCCCCGCCCGAGCCACCGCAGGAGTCACGTCCGAGCTGAGCTCGAAAAAAAAGACGCAGCCGCCCGCTTCTCCTCCCCAAAGGAAAGGAAGGAGAGCGGCAGCTGCGCCTCGTCAGCGGAGCGGGTTCCTTCGGTTTGAAGGGAGCGCCCCCTTAAGGCGGGGCCCGCTCGTGAAGCAAATTTCCTCTTACTTCGAGGCCGGAGCGTCCGCCGGCTTGTCCGCCGCCGGCTTGGTGCTGGTCTTCTTCGAGGAGCTCGAGCTCTTCTTGGTGGTGGTGGTCGCACCGTTCTTCGTCGACGACTTGGTGGACGTGGTGGCCTTGGTGTCGCCCGAAGCTGGCGCGGCGGCAGGTGCCTGGGCGAAGGCTGCGAAAGACGTTGCAAGGACGAGCGCGCTAACGAGGTTCTTCATGGGGTTTTGGACTCCTGGTGGCCTTCGGGTGAGCGGGGCTGACGCGCCCCGTCGCGAACATATGAAGCATGCGGTGTGCCACAAAAAAAAGACGCCCTCCGGTTCCCTGGCAGGCGCCTTGGACTTCACGAAAAGCGGTACGAAATTACTTCGCGGGAGCCGCCGCGTCCTTCGCCGCAGGAGCCTTCGCGTCCTTCGCGGCCGGGGCCGGGGCCTTCGCCGGCTTCGCGGCCTTCTTGTCCGACTTCGCGGCCGGGGCCTTCGCGTCGGCCGCCGGAGCTGCGGCCGGAGCCTGGGCGAAAGCTGCGAACGACGTCGCGAGAACGAGCGCTGAAATGAGGTTCTTCATAGAGATGGGTTCTTCCTGTTGAGTGGGGCGGAGCACCCTGCTCCACCCAGCACCGGGACTAGAAGCACCTTCCATGCCAGCAAGAAATGACGGGACTCAACAGGTCGTTGGCTGCGGAGCATCTCCTCACCCGGGCGGGCACCTGGGGACAATTTCCCCAACCGGAGTGACTACACCTTCACTGGAAGACTAGGGTTTCCCCGTCCCTTGCTTATGTTGCCGCTGCCTTTGACTGCTCCCGCCTCCTCGTTTCACTCCTCCTTCCGTCGGTACCGGGCGGCGTTCATCTTCGTCGTCGGCCTTCTGACGTTGGTGGCGGGCTTCACCCTCTGGAACGAGCTGCACACCAACGTGCGCATCGACGAGCTCTTCGAGCAGGCGCTCGAGCGCGAGCAGCTCATCGGACGCATCCGCGCCGACGCGCTCGACTTGCAGGACAAGGTCAACGACCACATCGAGGCGACCACGGACGAGCTGCGCCAGGAGGCGGACGCGCGCATGGAAGAGGTGCTCGCCGACGCCAAAGAGGCGCGCATGGAATACACGCGCGACCTCCCGGTGGGCGAAAAGGAAGTCTGGAACCGCTTCGACGAGACGGCCCGCCAGCTCGCCCAATCCGCCCGGGTGGCGCTCAAGTTCTCCAGCAGCAAGGAGCTGGAGCGAGCCCGTCAGCACCTCGAAGCCGAGCTTCGGCCCATCAGCGCCAAGCTGGACACGGTGGCCGCCGAGCTCTCCGCGAAGAATGCTGAGGAAACGCGCATGCTGCTCCACCAGCGCGAGAACCTCCGCACCAAGACGACGCTGGTCGGCACCCTGGTGGCGGCGCTCTCCATCATCATGGCGCTCCTCGTCGGAACGAGCATGGTGAGAATTCTCCGCCGCCAGGAGCGCACCATCCAGGCGCAGCTCGAAGAACTGGACCGCAGAAACCAGGAGCTGGACGCCTTCGCCAGCCGCGTCGCGCATGACTTGGTAGGACCGCTCAACCCGCTCAAGGGCTACCTCACCCTCATCGGCCGCTCGCCAGCCGTCGCGGACCCGGATGTGCGGGAGATGCTGGCGGAAGCTGAAGCATCGGCGACGCGCATGGCGCAACTGGTGGACGCCCTGCTCCGCTTCTGTCGCGCCGGCACCCGCAGCGAGGCACCGGGCGCAGACGTCGACACCGCCGTCACCACCATCCTTCTGGAGCTGGACCAGGTGGCCGCGCTGCAGGACGTGCGGGTGGACCGACGGCTTCAGCCCCACGTCCGCGTCGACGTCCCCGCGACGCTGCTCCAGTCCATTGCCCGCAACCTCGTCTCCAACGCGGTGAAGTACTCCGCCGGACGCCCCAGCGCTCTGGTGGCAGTCCGGGTCATCGCCGAGGGAAACTGGGCCGTTCTCGAAGTGAGCGACAACGGCCCGGGCATGACCGAGGAGACACGCTCGCGTCTCTTCCAACCCTTCTTCCGGGCGCCCGAAGCGCGCGGGCTTCCCGGCCATGGCCTCGGGCTCGCCACCACCAAACGCCTGGTGGAGGCCCACGGCGGAACCATCCACCTTCAATCCGCACCGGACGCTGGCACGCTGGTGACGGTGCGCCTGCCACTCTCCCAACCCGACGTCCGCGCGTCCGGCGTGGCCCCCTTGCGCGCGCCGGCGCTCGCCGAGCCGCGATGACCCCGCACATTCTCGTCGTCGATGACGACCCGCACGCCCGAGGGCTCCTGCGGCGGCTGTTGGCCCCGCTCGGGGAGGTAACCGAGGCGGCCGGTGTGGCCCAGGCCGAGGAGGCGCTGCGCGGAAGCCAGCGCGTGGACCTCGTCCTCACCGACATGGCCATGCCGGACGCCCAGGACGGCATGCGCGTCCTCAAGGCCACCCAGGACGCCAGCCCCGACACCGCCGTCGTCGTCATCACCGCCTTCAGCAACGTGGAAGGGGCCCTGGATGCCATCCAGCAGGGCGCCTTCGACTACCTCTCCAAGCCGTTCGACGTGGATGCGATTGTTCGCGTGGCCCGCCGCGGCCTCGAGCAGAAGCGCCTGGTGGAGGAAAACCGAAACCTGCGCAGCCAGGTGAAGCAGCCGGAGCTGGTGGGACGCAGCGCGGGACTGCTCGAGGTGTACAAGCAGGTGGCCCGCGCCGCGTCCACCAACGTGCCGGTGCTCATCACCGGCGAGACCGGCACCGGCAAGGAGCAGGTGGCGAGAAGCCTCCACCAGCGCTCGCTGCGCAGCGCCGGGCCCTTCGTGCCGGTGGACTGCGGCGCCATCAGCGAGTCCCTCATGGAGAGCGAGCTCTTCGGCCATGCCAAGGGCGCCTTCACCGGGGCGGCGGGCTTTCGCCGCGGCCTCTTCGAGGAGGCCAACGGTGGGACGCTCTTCCTCGACGAAATTGGAGACGTCGGGCCGAAAATCCAGAGCCAGCTCTTGCGCACCCTCCAAGAGGGCACCATCCGAAGGGTGGGGGAGAGCACCGCGGTACGGGTGGACGTGCGCATCGTCGCCGCCACCAACAAGGAGCTCCCCCAGCTGGTGAAGGAGGGGCGCTTCCGCGAGGACTTGCTCTACCGGCTGGACGTGGTGCACCTGCACCTGCCGCCTCTGCGGGACCGGCGAGGAGACATCCCGGCGCTGGTGGAGCACTTCGCCGCACTGCACGCGCGCGGCGGCGCCCGCCCTGTCGTCACCGAGGAGGCCAAGGCGCGCCTTCAGGCGTACGACTGGCCGGGCAACGTGCGCCAGCTGGAAAACGTCGTGGCCCGAGCCTTGGCCCTCAACGTCATCGGCATCCTCGGGCCCCAAGACTTCCCGGCCCCCATCGGCGACGCCGAGGCCGCGGATGGCGGAGTCCTCTTCGAGGACATGCCTTCCCTGGCCGAGCTCAGCCGTCGCTACGCGGCCCACGTCCTCCAGGCGGTGGGCGGGAACAAGAGCGAGGCGGCGCGCCTTTTGGAGGTGGACCGAAAAACGTTTTACAAGCTGCTCGAGGCCGGGACCTCCGAGGAGCTGAAGGAGAACGCGCCGTAGCCCCCACTCAGGCGGCGGCGGTGTCCATCAACGTCGTCAGCCGCCGGGTGACCTCGGCCATCTGCTGGCGGTTTCCGGAGCGGAAGGCCGAGCGCCCGAGGGCCACCAGCCGCCGGACGCTTTCCACGAGCGCCTCGGTGTCGCCGCGCTCCGGCGCAGCCGCCTCGGCCAGAGCGCGCGTCAGCTGCTCGCCCCGGGCCAGGAGGTCGGCGAAGGAGCGCATGGCCTGCACCTCCGGGGCGGCGCGGCTCTTGTGGTACGCCTTCTGTTCGGCCCGGAGCGTCTTTACCTCGTCCGCGGACAGCTCGGTGCGCTGCTGGAGCTTCACCGCCTGGGAGAGGCCGCTGGAGAGGTCCATGGCCCGGACGCTCAGCGTCCCCTCGCTGGACAGCTCGAAGGTGACTTCCAGGGGCACCTCGGCGCGCGTCTTCGTCCGCAACTCACTGAGCAGCACCTCCCCCAGCTTGGCGTTCTCTGCCCGGGTGTCGCCGTCGCCCTGGAAAATCTCGATGCGGGCCCGGGCCTGCCCGGCGCTGGCCGGAACAAACACTTCGCGGGCCACCACCGGGATGGTGGTGTTTTTCGCCACCAGCCGCCGCATGCCGCCTCCGTAGACGGCCACGCCGAGGGAGTGGCTCGCCACGTCGATGAGCAGCGCCTCACCGCGCCGCGCCGCGAGCTCGCTCGCGTGGACGGCCGCCCCCAGGGCCACCACCTCGTCCGGGTTGACGCCCACCACCGGCGGCCGCCCGAAGAAGTCGGCCACCAGGCGCCGCACCAGAGGGACGCGCGTCATGCCCCCCACCAGGAGCACCACGTCGAAGTCTCTGGGGTTGGCGTGAGCCTCCGCCATGAGGGCCTCACATGTCTGCAGGCAACGGACGCTCAGGGGCTCCACCAGCGTCTCGAAGGCCTGGCGGCTGAGCGAGGCTTCGATGTCCGTCAGGGGGCCGCCGGGGCGGTGGTCTCCCAGCCCACTCACCGACACCAGTGCCGCTTCGCTGACGCTGAGCTCGCGCTTGGCCAGCTCGGCCGCCACCTTCAGTCTCTGCATGGAGAGGGTATCGCGTGCCGCCGCCTCCCGGTGGCTCTCCGGCACCTGCTCCAAAAGCCATTGCACCACCCGGGCGTCGAAGTCCTCCCCGCCGAGGAGCGGGTCGCCTCCGGTGGCCTTCACCTGGAAGACGCCTTGCTCCACCTCCAGGATGGAGACGTCGAAGGTGCCACCGCCGAGGTCGAACACCAGCGCCCGGCCACGGAAGTTGGCGGTCAGGCCATAGGCCACCGCGGCGGCAGTCGGCTCGTTCACCAGCCGCAGGACGTTGAGCCCGGCGATGTGGGCCGCCTCGCGCGTGGCCGCGCGCTGCAAGTCGTCGAAGTTGGCCGGCACGGTAATGACGCAGTTGCTCACCGGCCGGCCGAAGTGCGCCTCGGCGTCGAGCTTCAGCTCACCCAAAATCATCGCCGAGACTTGCGTCAAGGGAAGGACGCGGCCGGCGATGCGCACCCGGACTTCGCCATTGGGGCCTTCGAGCAAGGGGTAGGGCACCAGCGCCCGCGCCGAGCGCGCCAGCTCGGCGCTCCATCGACGGCCGATGAAACGCTTGGTGGCCGACGCCACGTCCGCTGGATGCTCCTCGGCCACGCTGCGCGCGCCGTCCCCCACCACGCGCGCGCCGTCCGGCGCAAAGCCCACCAGAGAGGGCGTCAGCGCGCGGCCGCGCCGGTTGGGGATGATGCGGGGGCCGCCCTCGTCGACGGTGGCGACGGCGCTGGTGGACGTACCAAGGTCGATGCCAACCACGGGTTCGGACATGGGCTCCAGCAAAGTCTCCCATCCGACCTTTGGGTGGGAGCAAGGCGGTGCACAGAGGACAGCATGCGCCATGCGTTGCCGCTCAAAGGGACGCTGTGCTAAGCGCGGCCGCGCCATGGTCAACGTCTCCGTCGCCCGTCGTTATGCCCGCGCCCTTCTGGAAGCCGGCAGTGGCGCAGACGCGGACCGCATCTCCTCGCAGCTCGATGCGCTCAAGGACGTGGTGCAGTCGCAGGCCGAGCTCCGTGCTTTCCTCGCGGACCCGACCCACACCCCCGCACAGCTGCGCGCGGTGATGGACGTGCTCATCCAGCGGCTCCCCGTCGACGCCGAGCCGCTTCCCCGCTTCTTGCGCCTTCTCATCGACCGCCGCCGGCTCGCCTCGCTCCCGGACATCGCGCGGCAATTCCGCGACCTTGCCGACGAGCGCGCCGGTCGCATCCGCGGCAAGGTGGTCAGCGCGACGCCCCTCGCCCCGGAAACCCTGCAGCAGCTGGAGCGCGCCCTGGAGTCCATCACCCATTCCCAGGTGGTGCTGCAGGCGGAAGTTGACCCGTCCGTCCTGGGCGGTGTCTCGGCGCAAGTCGGCTCGGTCCTCTACGACGGGACGCTGCGCACCGGGCTGGACGAGATTCGTCGCGCACTGAAGCGCTGAGTTGCCTACAAATCCGTAGCAACGCCTCCTCGCGACGACGTCCGCGACGATGGCCGGATGCTGTCCACCTCTTGCCAGTTGTGGTTTCATCTCTGGCAAGCGCGTCGACAAGAAACTCTCCCCAGCTTCACTTTCCCTCAGGAGTCACCACCCCATGCTCGAGGGCGATCCCCAGGGCCCTTCCGCATCGATGCTTCCTGCTGCTGATCCGCTCATCGGCCGCGTGCTCAATGGGCGCTTTCGAATCATCGAGCCACTCGGCTCAGGTGGCATGGGGAAGGTCTACAAGGCGGTGCAGTCGCCCTTGGACCGCGTGGTGGCGCTGAAGATTCTCAATCCGAATTTCCCGGCGGAGAAGGACCCGGCCTTCAAGCGCCGCTTTTTCCTCGAGGCAAGCCTCACCTCCAAGCTGCGCCACCCGAACACGGTCACCGTCATCGATTACGGCTGCACCCCCGAAGGCATCTTCTGGATCGCCATGGAGTTCCTCGAGGGCGAGACCCTCGAGTCCGTCGTCAAGAGCCACGGAGCCCTGCCCTGGCGCCGGGTCCTCAGCATCGGCCAGCAGGTCGCGCGCTCGCTGCGAGAGGCGCACAACCTCGGCGTCGTGCACCGCGATCTCAAGCC
>JADGRA010000060.1 GCA_017881265.1 Myxococcaceae bacterium
CCGCAGGGCCGCCAGGGCACCAATGAAATGGCGGGCACGAAGATTACCTTCTACGTCGACTCGGATTTGATGGACGTCGACAACGCGGTGGGCGTTCTCGAAAGCAAGGGCCAGGACGAGCGGCGGAAGGCCAACATGAAGAAGGCGGCCCCCAAGTGACCGAGCAGCTGGTGGCCCGCGGCCTGGTGAAAAGCTACCGGGGCCGGCGGGTGGTGGACGACGTCCACCTGGAGGTGTCCCTCGGGGAGGTGGTGGGGCTGCTCGGTCCCAACGGCGCCGGAAAAACCACCACCTTCAACATGGTGGTGGGCCTCGTCCCGGCCGAGGCAGGCACCGTCAGCCTGGCGGGCCTGGACTTGACGCCCCTGCCCATCCACCTGCGCGCCCGCGCCGGCCTCGGCTACCTGCCCCAGGAGGCCTCCATCTTTCGCCGCCTCACCCTGCGGCAGAATTTCCTCGCCGTGCTGGAGTTGGACAAGCAGAACACCCGGGGCCAGCGCGAGGCGGCCGCCCAGGCCCTGCTGGAGGAATTTCACCTTACCGAGGTGGCCGAGTCCCTGGGGGAACAGCTCAGCGGCGGGGAGCGCCGGCGGGCGGAGATTGCCAGAAGCCTCATCCGCCGCCCCCGCTTCATGCTCTTCGATGAGCCGTTCGCCGGGGTGGACCCCATCAACGTGAGCGACATCCAGAAGCAGATTGCCGCCCTGCGCGCCCGGGGGCTGGGCGTGCTGATTACCGACCACAACGTGCGGGACACCCTACGCATCTGCGACCGGGCCTACCTGTTGGCCCACGGCAAGGTGCTGCTGCACGGCACGCCCCGGGATTTGGCCAACTCCGCCGACGCCCGGGCCGTCTACCTTGGCGAGCGCTTCGTCCTGGACGAACACACCTGACAGGACCCCCAAACGGAAGGGGTACGCGGCCACCCCCACCCTCGCCGAGTGCCCTGGCCTAAGTCTGGCAGGAAAGCTAGTAACTATGCGTCAGGACTCAGCTTTCCACACCTTGTAGGGCGGGTGGAGGCTTGCGTTGCCTAGACGGCCCGGGGCGGCCCTGGTAGCTTGGCACGGTCTTTGATGGGGCGCCGCGAGCCCCGGAGACCCCCGAACCCGCGATGGCCATGGAACTCAAGCAGAGTCTGAGGCTGTCGCAGCAGCTGGTGATGACGCCCCAGCTGCAGCAGGCCATCAAGCTGCTTCAGCTTTCGCACATGGAGCTGGTGGCCCAGGTGCAGCAGGAGATGGAGCAGAACCCGCTCCTCGAGCAGCCGGACGAGACGGTGGAAGGAGACCTCTCGGAGAAGGCCCCCGGCGAGGCCTCCCTGGAGGCGGCCAATGCCGAGGTCTCCCCCGAGGAATTGGCGGCCAAGACGCCTGAGCGCGTGGAGGAAGTGAAGGGCGAGGACGGCCCCAATGAGATTGACTGGGAGGCCTACCTCAACAGCTACCAATTCAATGAGCCGAGCACCGCCAGCAACAAGGGCAACGTCGCCAGCGACGACTTGCCCTCCTTCGAGGCCAACCTGGTGGACAAGGAGGATTTGCCCGCCCACCTGGCCGCGCAGCTGGCGATGCTGAAGCTGAACGAGGCGGAGAAGAGGATTGCCCACTCCATCCTCTTCAACCTCGACGACGACGGTTACCTGCGGCTGCCCGACGTGGAGGGCGACCCCCTCATCCGAATGGCCAGCGAGGCGGACGTGGACGTGTGCCTGGCCGAGCGCACGCTGCGCAAAATCCAGCACCTTGACCCCAAGGGGTGCGGGGCGCGGGACCTGCAGGAGTGCCTCCTCATTCAGGTGGCGGGCCTGAACGACCCGCGCGCCGCGCTGCTCGGCACCATGGTGAAGCGCCACATGAAGGCGCTGGAGAGCAAGAATTACCCGGCCATCGCCCGGGACCTGAAGGTCAGCCTGGACGAGGTCATCGACTCCTCGCGGCTTCTGGCCAAGCTCGACCCCAAGCCCGGGCGCAACTTCAGCGCCGAGGACGCGCACTACATCACCCCGGACGTCTTCATCTACAAGATGGGGGACGGCTACACCGTCGTCCTCAACGACGACGGGCTCAGCAAGCTGCGGATTTCCGGGGCCTACCGCCGGGCGCTGCGCAAGGGCGTGATGGAGCCCGGCAAGGCCAAGGAATTCATCCAGGACAAGCTGCGCTCGGCCATGTGGCTCATCCGCAGCATCCACCAGCGCCAGCGCACCATCTACAAGGTCACCGAATCCATCGTGAAGTTCCAGCGCGACTTCCTGGACAAGGGCATCGCCCACCTGAAGCCCCTCATCCTCCGGGACGTGGCCGAGGACATCGGCATGCACGAGTCCACCGTCAGCCGCGTCACCACCAGCAAGTACGTCCACACCCCGCAGGGCATTTACGAATTGAAGTACTTCTTCAACTCCAGCATCGCCCGGGTGGCCGGCGAGGACATCGCATCAGAGGCCGTCAAGAATCACATCAAGCTGATTGTCGGCGAGGAGGACAGCGGCAGCCCCTACTCCGACCAGAAGATTGTCGAGCTGCTCCGCGCACGTGGCATCGACATCGCCCGCCGCACGGTGGCCAAGTACCGCGAGGTGCTGGGCGTGCTGCCCTCCAGCAAGCGCAAGAGTTACTTCTAGCCCCGGAAGCACCGGGGGGTAACGGGCCCATGGACGCGGAGGCGCCGAGAATTACCCAGGCCGACGCCGAGCGCGTCCTTCAGGCCACCGGCTTCGGCCCGTGGTGGGGCTTCCAGGTGGAGTCGGTCGGCCCAGGCACGGCGGTGCTGCGGCTTCCGCACCGGCCGGAGCTGGAGCGCCCGGGGGGCCTGTTGCAAGGGGCCGCCGTCATGGCGCTCTCGGACACCGCCTTCTGGCTCGCGCTGATGACCCTCCTCGGCGAGGAACTGATGGCCGTCACCTTGGAGATGAAGACGAACTTCCTCAAAGGGGCCAAGGGCGCGCTACGCGGCGAGGCCCGGGTGCTGCAGTCGGGCCGGCGCGTGGTGTATGGCGAGGCCTCCTGCTTCGACGCGTCTGGCCGCCGTGTCTCCCACCACACGCTCACGTACCTGTTGCCCTGAACGGAGGGCCAGGGGAGGCCCCCCTGGCCCTCCGAGACGCCCCACGTCCAGAGGCCTGTGTGGTATGCGACATCCCGTGCGCGCACACCTCCCTGCCCCCTTCCTCGCGGCGGCGTTGCTGCTGGTCCCGCCGGCGCTTGCTGACACGCAAACCGTCACCGTCCTCGTCACCTCGGACGAGAACGGCGCGCTTCTCCCCAGCACGCAATCCACGGCCGGGGACTTGGTGGCCTTCGGCGGCGACGTCCAGCGGGGCGGCGCGGCGCAGATGCTGGGCCGCTGGGTGGCCGAGGACAAGCACTGCCCCGGCCCGGCCAAGCGCGACGGCAGTCCGGCCTGCCCGGGCGGCCTCACCCTGGCGCTGTCCACCGGCGACCACTGGAATGGGTCTTCGCTGTCCACCTTCTTCCAGGGCGAGCCAGTGGCCCAGGCCATGGCCCGCATGGGCTACGCCGCCAGCGGCTTCGGCAACCACGAACTCGACTACGGCCGCGAGCAGTTCGGCGCGCTGCGGGAGGTGGGCGGCTTTCCCTTCCTCGCCGCCAACCTGAAAGTCACCAACGCGCTGGCCAAGACGGTGGAGATGCCGCCCTGGCGGATTTTCACCCGCGGGGACGTCCGGGTGGGCGTGGTGGGCCTCAGCTACGCGCAGGCGGTGGCCACCGCCATGGCCGACCGCTTCTACGGCCTGCAGGTGCTGCCCTATGAAGCCTCCCTCGGCCAGGCGGTGAAGGAGCTGCGCAAGGCAGGCGTGGACGCGGTGGTGGTGCTGGTGGACGACTGCCCCACCGCGCTGGAGCCGGTGGTGAAGAAGCATCCGGAGTGGAGCCTCAGCCTCCTCGTCGGAGGCCACTGCAAGAAGCCGATGGAGGCCACGGTGGGCACCACCCCCCTCATCAACCCGGGCCGCCGCTTCGAAAGCTACGCCCGCGCCCACCTCGCCTTCGACACGGCCAAGCCCGCCGGCCAGCGCCTCACCAACGTGGAGGCCAAGGTGGTGCAGATGGTCGGGGGCCCGACGGCCCCGCCGCCGGACGCCGTCCTCGTGGAATTGCTGAAGCCCTGGGTCACCAAGCACGAGGCGGCCTTCGGCGAGAAGATTGGCTACACCCGCTCTGGCCTCGACGCCGGGTCCGACGCGCTGCACGCCTGGGTGACGCGGTCCATTCGCGAAATCCTCAAGACGGACGTCGCCATCGTCAACACCGGCGGCTTCCGCGCCGGGCTGCCGGCCGGCCCCATCACCCGGGGCGCCGTCTACGCCGTCCTGCCCTTCGACAACTCCCTGCTCACCTTCAAGCTGAAGGGCGACGCGCTGCTGCGCGCCCTGGCCAACCCGAAGGCCGTCGTCGCCGGCGTCACCAAGGGGGCCAGGGGCTACCAGGACGCCCAAGGCCGCGAGATTGTCGCCACTGGCATCTACTCGGTGGCCTCGGTGGAGTACCTCTACTTCGGCGGGGACGGCTTCGACTTCGAGAAGCAGGACCCCCTGCCGGGGGAGACGGGGATGATGTGGCAGACGCCCGTCGTCGACTGGACGAAGCGCCTCAACACCAGCATGGGCCGGCCGCTGGAGAGCTACCTCCAGCACTGACGCTGCGGGCCGGGCCCCCCTTCGGGGCTCCGCGTTGCCCCCGTTTCCTCCTAGTGTCCCCCGCCCCAGCCTTCCGCTGGCAAGGCCCGCGGGGCCCCTTGTTGCCCGGCCGCCGTCCGTGCGGTGCGCGCGTTCGCTGAACTTGCGCTCAGGTGAGGGCGGACCTGGGCTACTTCGGCCCTTGGGCCGGGCTGTCCAGGACCCAGTTGCGCCCGGGGGCCCCGGCGAGGCTGAATTCGGGCATGGCGATGTGACTCCACCCCGCACACCCCCCAAGGAGGGGCCTATGCAGCTGACCATCACGTTCCGCAACCTGGAGGCGTCGGAAACCCTCAAGGAGCACGCCAAGGAACGGGTGGAACGGGTGACTCGCCATCTCGACGTCGCGGGGATGGCACACGTCGTCTTCTCGCTGGAGCGGCACCTGCACCGCGCCGACGTCACGGTGGCCGCGGGGCCACTTCTGCTTCGGGCCGGGCATGCCACCCCGGACCTGGTGGTCTCCTTGGACCTCGCCTGCGACCGCCTGGAAGAGCAGCTGCGGCGGGAGAAGGACCGCCACAAGCACCACCACGCCCGCGACTGGGTGCACCACCAGGCGGGTGCCTTCGAGTTCGAGTCGGTGGGCTGACCACACCCCATAACCGGGACACACGCGGCCCGCGGGGGCCGGCCGGCCCCGCGGGCCTCAGAGGGGATGACGGCGGCCGTCAGGGTTGCCGTCTTGCGCTGGTGTGGCGTGCGGGGTAATTGCCCAAGGCGCGAGCTCTCCCCCTTCCGCTTGTGCATCTTTTGGGTCGAGGCGTCCGACGGCATGAAGGTCACCGAGTTTCTCAGCCCGAATGCCGTGGTGGCCGAGTTGCACGGCACCACCAAGGCGGAGGTGCTGCGCGAGCTGTCTGAACACCTCGCGTCGGCCTACGGGGGCGCGCTGCGCGCCGACCGCGTGCTGGAGGTGCTGGGCGAGCGCGAGAAGCTGGCCTCCACCGGCATCGGCGACGGCGTGGCCATCCCCCACGGGAAGATGCCGGGCCTGGACCGCCTCTACGCCGCCTTCGGCGTCTCCCACGCGGGCGTGGACTTCGCCTCCATCGACAAGCGTCCCACCCATCTCTTCTTCGCCCTGGTGGCACCGGAGAATTCGGCCGGCATCCACCTGAAGGCACTGGCGCGCGTCTCGCGCCTCTTCCGCAACCCCGACTTGCGCGCCGCCATCCTCGGCGCCTCGACGGACCCGGACATCTACCGTCTCATCTCGGAGGAGGACGGCCGCGCCTGAAACGGGCGCCCGCCCGGCCCCCCCCCCGCCCCGCAAAGCGTCGCCGGACGCTTTCTTCCACCCCCGTGAACGTCATCCTCCGCCCCGTCAACGACCGCTTCCTCGAGGAGGTGGCGTTCCCGGCCTTCACCTTGGGCGTGGTGGACGCCGGCGCCGGCCTCGCCCGGCTGCTGCAGGGCATGGCGGACCCGCGCACGGCGTGGCTGGTGGAGCGCGTCCTGGAACGCACCGTGGGCGGCAGCTTCTTCGGCCTGGACGACGACGACTGGCTGGAAGCCCTGCACCGCGTCCTCTTCGCCGAGTGGCGCAACCAGGGGGAGGGCTGGACGGTGGTGGCGGAACACCCCGGCTACGCCGGCAGGTATGAGCATGCCCTGCACGCGGCCCTCATGCTGCAGGAGCCGGCCTACCCCTACTGGGACCCGCGCGCCGCCGAGGCCTTCCAGTCCGACTGGCTGGGCCGCGTCATCCGCAGCGGGCTGGTGGCCCTGGTGGCCGGCATCTGGGACCCCTTCCCGGCCTTCCCGCCGGACCAGGTGCTGGTGACGCTGGGGCGCTCGCTGTACCGGCCGGCGGACAACGCCGCCGTGGCCGACTGGAGTTTCCGCAGCAGCTACGCGGTGAAGGCCTGGGGGCGCCGCCTGCAGGAGCAGGTGCATGGCCTGGTGGACCGCGAGCGCCGGCGGCTGGGCAAGGTCGAACTGCCCGAGGCGCAGGAACTCCAGGCCTACTGGCTTGGCACGCTGCACGCCCCGCCGACGTTGACGGTGGCCTTCAGCGGCCTCGGGGCCGACGCGCAGGCCTGGGTGCGCGAGGTGGGGCAGCTGGCCCAGCAGCTGCGGGAAGCCGCCGCTCAGGACTTCGGCCTCACCTCCATGGTGACGCGCGAGAGCGGCACGCTGGCGCCCATCGACTGAACGGCGCGGGTGGCAGCCTTCTTTCAACCGTCAACCCGGCAGAAACCAAGGTGTCCTGGCGGCAGCGCGGAGTTGGGGACGGCCCAGCCCCGCTCTTGGCAGCGCCTGGGACCGTCCTCATCCGCGGCCTTCCGTCTCCAGCAGCACCGTCACCGGGCCGTCGTTGACGAGGGCCACCTGCATGTCGGCGGCGAAGACGCCCCTCTCCACCCGGACGCCCAGCCGCTGCAGCGCGGTGCAGAAGTGGCCGTACAGCTGGTTGGCCACCTCCGGCGCCGCAGCCTGGGTGAAGCTCGGCCGCCGGCCCTTCTTGGTGTCCGCGTAGAGGGTGAACTGGCTCACCACCAGGGCCGCGCGGTGCGTGTCCAACAGGGACAGGTTCATCTTCCCTTGCGCGTCCGGGAAGACGCGCAGGCCTGTCACCCGGTCGGCCAGCCAGGCTGCTTCGGCCTCGGTGTCCCCGGAGCCCACGCCCAGCAGCACCAGCAGACCCGGGCCAATGGCGCCCACCGTCGCGCCGTCGACACGCACTTGGGCTTCCGTCACCCGCTGCAGCAACGCGCGCATGGCCCTAAGGCGTGACCTCCTCAGACAGGGCGTGGCGGCTCCGGCCCTTGGTTACAACGCAGCTTGTCACGACTGCCCGCCTCCGGGCAGCTTGCTCGGGAAAGGTGTTCCGCCTGGGGGAGTTGCTTGCAAGCGCAACGGTTACCACCTTTGCGCCGACACGCTTTCTCTGCCCGCCCCTGGAGGACACGGCATGCCCCGCGCTTCCGTCCGTCTGTCCCTTGCCGCTTTCGCCTTCGCCGTCATCTCCGCCCTGGGCTGTGCCCACGAGACGCCGGTGGTGCAGGCGCCCCCGGCGCCTCCGCCCCCCGTCGTCGCCAAGGCGGAGCCGCCGCCCGCCGACGCCTCCTCGGCGCAGAAGGAAGACGCCGCGGCCCTGGCCCGCATGCTGACGGGCCCCATCGCCTACTTCGACTTCGACAGGGCCGACTTGACGGCCGAGGACCAGCAGAAGCTGATGGTGCTGGCCAAGGAACTCAAGGACCACCCCACCGCGCACATCGTCATTGCCGGCAACACCGACGAGGTGGGCACCGTGGAATACAATCTCCACCTCGGGCAGCGCCGGGCAGAGGTGGCGCGCGCCTACCTCGCCGCCCTCGGCATCTCCCCGCAGCGCATGGACACCGTCAGTTACGGCGAGGACCGGCCGGCGGACCCCGGCCATGACGCGGCGGCGCACGCGAAGAACCGCCGCGACGAAGTCTCGTCGCGCTGAAAGTTGCTGGACGGCCGTCGGGGGGGCGGCATACACCCCGGGGGGCTTCCCGCCAGCCCATGGCCGCCTCTCGCCCGCCGCCCCGCGTCTTGCAAGTCCTGGTGGCCCCGCTGCAGGCCTTCCTGCGCACCGAGGCCAAGGGGGGCATTCTCTTGCTGCTGGCCGCCGTGGCGGCCTTTGCCCTGGCCAACTCCCCCTGGCGCGAGGGCTGGCACCACCTGTGGGAATTGCCGCTCAGCCTGGCCGTGGGGGGCGTTGCCCTCGAAGGCAGCCTGCACTTCGTCGTCGACGACGTGCTGATGGCCATCTTCTTCTTCGTCGTGGGCATGGAGATTAAGCGCGAGCTCGTCCGCGGAGAGCTGCGGACGCCCGCCCAGGCCCTGCTTCCGGCCGTGGCTGCGGTGGGCGGCATGGCCGTTCCCGCCCTCGTCTTCGTCGCCTTCCAGCGCGGAGGCGAAGGCCTGCGCGGCTGGGCCATCCCCATGGCCACCGACATCGCCTTCTCCATCGGCTGCCTCGCCCTCCTCGGCCCCCGGGTGCCCCACAGCCTGAAGGTGTTTCTCACCGCCCTGGCTATTTTTGACGACATCGGCGGCATCCTCGTCATCGCCCTCTTCTACGGGACGGGCATCCAGCCCTCGGGCCTTCTGTGGACGGTGGTGGCCACGGCGGCCGCCTTCGGCCTCAACCGGCTCCGCGTGCAGGGCCTGTTCCCCTACCTGTTGGTGGGCGGGGCCCTGTGGTGGGCCTTTCACGAAGCCGGGCTGCACCCCACCCTGGCCGGCGTGGTGCTGGGGCTCCTCATCCCCGCCGAAAGCCGGCATGCGCCTGGGGATGTGATGGCCGACCTGCAGCGGCGCGTGAATGAACGCGTTGCCACCGGGGTGGCCGTCAGCGCCGATGAGGTGACCTGGGCCGGCCAGGCCCTGGCCGAGATTGTCTCGCCCCTGGACCGTTTCGAGTACGCCATCCACCCCCTGGTGGCCTACGCCATCATGCCGCTGTTCGCCCTGGCCAACTCCGGCGTGGACGTGGGGGGGCTGCACCCGAGGGACTTCCTGTCGCCCGTCTTTCTCGGGACGGTGGCCGGTCTGGTCCTTGGGAAGATGGTCGGGATTTTCAGCTTCACCGCCGCGGCGGTGAAGGCCGGGCTGGCGCGGCTGCCGTCGGGGGCCTCCTGGGGCCAGCTGCTGGGGGTGGGCACGGTGGCCGGCATTGGCTTCACCGTCGCCCTCTTCATCGCCAACCTGGCTTTCGGGACGGGCCACCACCTGCTGGACGAGGCGCGGCTGGGAATTCTGGTGGGCTCGGCCCTGTCCGGCACCCTGGGCATGCTGCTGTTGCGCTTTCTGCCCGCCCGGGCCGTGCTAGCGCCCGCCGCCTAGGGCCGCGCTGACCCAGCCCGGGCCCCTGGCCAGGGCCCCGACCAGAGCTTGCGGCCCGTGCGTTCGGCGCGCCAGCATACCCGGGTGTCCTCGTGCAGCGCCGTGCCTCCACGCTTCTCGTCGCCAGGCCCTGGGCATGAGGAGCATCGACGGGTTGGACGCCGTGGACGCCCCTGGACGACAAGTAGCGGGACCCCCGCAGGACCCGGAGCGGAGGTGAAGTTCCTTGCCGTAGCCAAGCCGCTCCTGTCGATTCTGGGAGTCGCGTCGAGGCTGAACGTGAGCACCGCCACTGTCTATCGTCTCTGCGACCGGGGCGAGCTTGTCCACGTGCGCGTAAGCGGCGGACCCCGCGGGACCCGGAGCAAGGGATCTAACGCTGGTCAAAGGGCCAGCTGAAGCACTCCTCACCATCCGAGAAGTGGCGGCGAAACTCAGGGTCAGTACTGCTACGGTCTACGGGCTCTGCGAGCGGGAAGCTTTGCCGCATATCCAAGTGAGCTGAGCGATTCGAATCAGGGC
>JADGRA010000061.1 GCA_017881265.1 Myxococcaceae bacterium
GGCGGTGGTATCCCTCGTCGGCATCTACGACATGCTGCGCGTGGAGCTCTCGCCCAACGGCGCCTTCAACATCACCGAGTACGGCACGGTGAAGGACCCTGCACAATTCAAGGCGCTGTACGGCTACTCGCCCTACCACCACGTGAAGGACGGCGTGGCCTACCCGGCGGTGCTGCTTACCACCGGCCTGAATGACCCGCGGGTGGAGTCCATGCAGTCCTTCAAGATGGCCGCGCGGCTGCAGGCGGCGTCGACTTCGGGCCTGCCCGTGCTGTTGCGCGTGACGGACAGCGGGCACGGCATCGGTTCCAGCGTCGACGAACAGATTGCCCTGTATTCCGACGTCCTCACCTTCTTCTTCGCCGAGATGGGCGTCCCGTACCGGCCCATTCCTGCCGTCCAACCGTCCAGGTAGAGGGGGCAGCAAACGCCATGGCGACACCGCAAGCAGCGGGCAGCTACGTGCTGGGCAGCGCGGCCAGCGAGCATGACCGGCTCGTCCGCCAGGGGAAGCGCCTCGGGCCCTTCACAGAACGGCTGTTCCGGGACGCCGGCCTCGGCCCCGGCCAGCGCGTCCTGGACCTCGGCTCGGGCGTCGGCGACGTCGCGCTGCTGGCGGCCCGCCTGGTGGGCCCCACCGGCGCCGTCGTCGGCGTCGACCGGGACGGCGCGGCACTTGCCAAGGCGCGTCCCCGGGCGGCCGAGGCCGGCATGACGCACGTCCGCTTCCTCGAGTCGGACGTCTCGGCCCTCACCGGGGAGGTGCCCTTCGACGCCGTGGTGGGCCGCTTCATCCTCATGTTTCTGCCGGACCCGGTGGCCATCCTCCGCCAGCTGGTGACGCACGTCCGCCCGGGCGGCGTCCTGGTGTTTCAGGAGGCCAGCTGGCCAAGTTTTCTCCCGCAGGTGGCGCACCTGCCGCTGTGGACGGCCTGTGCCGCCCTCATCATGGAAACGCTGCACCGCGGCGGCGTCCGCAGCGACATGGGCAACGTCCTTTTCCGGGGCTTTCAGGACGCCGGGCTGCCGGTGCCCACCATGCGGCTGGACGTGCCGGTGGACCAGGGCGCGGACACGCGCCGCTGGCTGTACGACTTGGTGTGTACGCTGCAGCCGCGCTTTGCCCAGCTGGGCCTCTCCGCAGAAGCCGTGGGGGACGTCGCCACGCTGGGGGAGCGCCTGGAGCGCGAGCTGGACGAGACGAGCAGCTATGCAGCCGGCGTCGGCCTGGTGGGCGCCTGGGCGCGCAAGCCGGGGTAAGGGCCGCGGCGCTGCCGTCAGTGCGCGTACTTGGAGATGAGGGGCCCGAAGGCGGCGTCTACCTGGGTGGCCGCCGCAGGGCTCGCGCAGTTGGTGGCGGTGACGAAGGCCAGGTTTTTGGCCGGGGCCAGCCAGGCGGTGGCATACCAGAGGGTGTTGCTGCCGCTGTGTGTCAGCGCGGTGCCCGCAGGCCCGCCCGCCCAGCTGCGCGAATAGACGCCCCAGCCGCAGGCGTAGTTTCCCCCGGGCGGGGGCGTATGCAGGTGCTGCAGCGTGGCGGTGGTGACGAGCGCCGTCGGTTCCCCCCGCGCCCCGGCCAGGTGCAGGGCGAGAAACTTTCCCCAGTCAGACAGCGAGCAGTGCACGGTGCCGGCCGGCCCCAGCGCCGGGGGGTTGTCGCTACTCGGGTTGCCCGGGTCCAGGGGCGTGAGGCTTCCGTCCGCATTCGTCTGGTGGCCCCAGGGCTGGTCCACCTGACCCGGCGTGCCGGGGGCCCCGAAGCCGCAGGAGGCCATGCCCAACGGGCCCCACAGCTGGGAAGAAATCAGCTGCTGCCAGCTGTCGCCCACGGTGCGCTCGAGCGCCGCGCCGGCCACCATGTAGCCGGCGTTGGCGTAGACGAAGGTGCCGGGGGCTTGGGCCGGCGGCCGGGACAGCAGCGCCAGCACGGCGCGGCTGAGTGCGTCGGGACGGTTGCCGTCACTCCACATCTGCGCCCAGATGTCCGGGGGAATATTCGCCGGCAGGCCGCCGCGGTGCTGCAGCAGCTGGTCGAGCGTGACCGCGGCGTAGCCAGGGTCGATGGTGGCGCCCGGAAACAGGGCCGCCACGGTGTCCGAGAAGCTCAGCCTTCCTCGGTCCACGTACAGGCCTACCAGCGTGGCCGTCATGGCCTTGGTGTCCGAACCTAAGTGGAAGAGGTCCGCCGTGGTCACCTTGGTGACGTCTCCCAGCTTCCGCACGCCGGTGGCGCCGAGGGCCACCAGGGTCCCGCCGCGGAAGACGGCCCCGGCGAGTGCGGGCAGCCCCGCGTCCGCGCGGAAGGGCTCCAGCGTTGCGGACAAGTCGTCCACCGTCCGGGTGGACGGGCCGCCGCTATTGCCGCTGGGAGGGCAGCCAACAGCCAGCGCGAGGAGAAACACCCCCAGCGCTGGCCGCCACCGTCCACTGGAGGGGACAGGCTTTCCCGCGAAGGCCCCAGGCGTCCCGGCGGGGTTGTGCGTCGGCCTCAGCACCGTCTTGCCCCTTCCTTTGGAGGCGCAGAGGGTAGCAAAGTCCCGCCGCCGCGGAGCGCGTGGCCCCGGGGGGCGGGGACGGGCATCAGCCCAAAAGGCCCTCGCGGTGTCGCAGCACCGCCAGGGCCGCCAGCGCGGCCGTCTCGGTGCGCAGCACCAGCGGCCCCAGGGAAACGCTGACGGCGCCCAGCGCCTGCAGCGCTTCGACTTCGGCGCGTGCCAGGCCGCCCTCCGGGCCAACGACGAGGGCCAGCGGCGCATGGGCGTCGGCGGCAGCGCCCTCACTCAGGCGCACGGCCTTCTCCTCCTCGTCCAGCACCAGCATTCGCGTCTCCGGGGGCAGCCCACGCGCCGCCTCCAGAAGGCCCTGCACGGCATGCACGTGCGGGACATCCGCCCGGCCGCACTGCCGCGCCGCCTCCTCGACAATGCGCTGCCACCGCGTGCGACGCGCCTCCGCTGCGGCCCCCGCTAGCCGCACCACGGAACGTTCGCCGACGGCCGGGTAGAAGGCGTGCGCGCCCAATTCCGTCCCCTTCTGCAGGACAAACTCCAGCTTCTCCGCCTTGGGCAGGGCCTGCAGCAGGGACACCGCCCGGCCAGCCAGGGCGGTGTGTCCGGGGCCAAGCCGGAGGAGGGCAAAGTCGGCCTCCACTGCAAGCACCTGCGCGGGAAAAGCACGCCCCTTGCCGTCGAAGACTTCCAGCGCGTCGCCCACGCCCACGCGCAGCACCCGCAGGTGGTGGAAGGCCGGCCCCTCCACCCGCACCGGCGCGGCCGTCTCCTTCGCGTGCGGCAGCAGCAGCCGGCGACTCATGTCCCTCTCCGGTGGAAGGAAAGCCGCGCCCAGTCCCCGGAAAAGGCCACCGGCCCTGCCGTCAGGCCCTGCGCCAGGAAGGCCTTGGAAACGTCTGCCACCTGGGGCCGCAGCACGCCGGCCAGCACCAGGGTGTGGCCGGTGTGGGCCACCAGCGCCGGCGCCAATTCCACCAGGGTGTTGGCCAGAATATTGGCCAGCACCAGGTTGAAGCGGCCGGGCACCTCCTCCAGCGTGGCCGAGGAGAGTTCCACGCCGTGCACGCCATTGGCCTCTGCATTTTCCTGCGCCAGCGCCACCGAGACAGCGTCCGTGTCCACGCCCACCACGCGCCCGGCCCCCAGCTTCCGCGCCGCCAGGGCCAGCACGCCCGTGCCCGTGCCGACGTCCAGCACGCTGCACCCTGGGTGCGCGGCCAGGTAGCTGTCCACGGCCTCTAAGCACAAGGACGTGGTGGGGTGGTCCCCCGTCCCGAAGGCCATCTTGGGTTCAATATGCAGGCTGACGGCGTCCGTTGGCGGCGTTTCCCACGGCGGCCCCACCCACAGCCGTCCCACCCGGGTGGGGCGAATGTGCGCGCGCCAGGCGACACTCCAGTCCTCCTTGGGCACGGCCTGAACCGACAGCCGCGCCCTGGGGAAGTCCGCTGCCAGGCCGGCCCGTGCGGCTTCGGCCTCCGCTTCCGTCGCGAAGCAGGCGATGAGGATGGCCTCGCCCGGGGCCGGCCCCCGGACGCCGGGCATGGGCGGCGCCTCGGCGTCGCGCACTTCCACGCCGCTGCAGCCCGCGTCCCACAACACGGACGCGGCCAGCTCGGCCTCTTCGTCCGGCACGTCCACGGTGAGGGCGAAGCTGGCCACGCGGAAAAGGCGCCCCGGGGGGGAAGGCGAGAGAGGAAAGCCGCCCCTCAGTCCGACAGGGGCGCGTACAGCTCGGGCGTCCGGTTCTCAATAATCCGGAACAGCCCCCGCTGGACCAATTCGTCGAAGTGGAGGCTTTGCCGGTGGGCCTGCAGGGCCGCCTCGTCGTCGTACTGTTCATACAGGAAGAAGCGCCGCGGCTCCGACAGGCTTCGGTGCGCCTGGTACATGCGGCACCCCGGCTCGGCGCGCGTGGCGGCGGTCAGCTTTTGGAAGAGGGCCACGGCCTCCTCCTCGCGGTTGGGCAGCACCAGGTAGGTGACGGCCAGACACACCATTTACGCCCTCCGGAACAGCACCCGGGAGAACAGGCGCCGGTTGCGCGCCACCACAAAGTACGCAAACTCCACCACCCACAACAGCGGCGGCACGGCCAGCACCCGGGCCAGCGCCGCGTGCCCCAGCCGGCCCACAATGTAGAGGACGGCGCGGCCGGCGCGCAGCACCTGGCCGTCGGGCGTCACCACGTGCACGGCGTGCGCGCACGCCTGCTGCAAGGCAGCCGTCATGGGCGGGGAGGGCGCTTCCTGGTAGGGCATGGCACAGAAGGCCTTCTGGGTGTCCCTTGCCTCCAGCTGCAGGACGGCGCGGCGGCAGAAGCCGCACGTGCCGTCCCACAGGACAAGGGCCGCTTCAGTCACGGCCCCACCTCAGCCAGCGCGGAGTGCTGCAGCTGCAGCAGTCGCGCGCCCACCGCCTGCACGTCCTGGGCGGTGACGGCGCGCACCTTCTCGGCAAAGTGGAGGAAGTTTTCCAGGCCCAGGCCGTAGGCACCGTCCAGGGCGAGAAGGGCGGCGCGGGAGGAGTTTCGCTGAAGGCCAATTTCGTGAGAACCAATCAGGTGGGCCTGGGCGCGCTCCAGCTCCGCCTGGGTGATGGGTTCCTCCACAATCCGCTTCAGTTCCGCCTCAATCCCGGAAAGCGCCGCGTCGCGCTTGTCGGGACTGGTGCCGATGTAGACGGCGATGTGCCCTGGGTCCACGCCCTCCACCGCCATGCAGGCCACCGAGTAGGCCATGCTGCGCTTGTCCCGCAATTCCACGAAGAGGCGCCCGCCCTGGCCGGACAGCACGGTGGTGAGGACGTTGAGGGCGTGGCGGTCCTCCTCGTCCACCCGCAGGCCCCGGAAGCCCAACACCAGGTTGGACTGGGCCCTGGCCAGCGTCCTTTGGCTGCGCCGGCGTTCCACCGGCCGGGCCTCCGGCTCCACCGACAGCGGCTGGGGCTTGCCGGTGCCCCCGCCGAAGGCGGCCTCAGCCAGGCGCAGGACGTCCTCGGCGCGCACGTCGCCAATGACGGCCAGGGTGAGGGAGGCCGGCTGCAGGAAGCGCGCGTGGTAGGCGCGCGCGGCCGCGCCATCCAGGCGCTGGACGCTGTCGCGCTCGCCGGACAGCGGCAGCCGGTAGGGGTGGCGCTGGTACAGCGTCCGGGCGAATAAGTCGAAGGCCAGCGACGTCGGCCTGTCCTCCCGGGCGACAATGTCCTGCAGCTGCAGGTGCCTCTCCCGCGCCACCTCCTCCTCGGCGAAGCCCGGGTGAAGCAAGCAGTCGGAAAACAGGTGGAAGGCCCGTTCCAGGTGGCGACTCAAAAACTCCCCCTGCAGCGACAGGGAGTTTCGCCCCGCGGCGCCCCCCAGCGCCCCGGAGTATGCCTCGGCCTCCTGGGCCACCTCCTCGGCGGTGCGGCTGGCGGTGCCCTTCGTCAGAAGGCGGGCCACCAGGTGGCTGATGCCGTTGTCCGCCTCCGTCTCGGCCCGCGTGCCGGCCACAAAGGCCCCGCGCAGCGCCACCAGCGGCACCGTTCTCTCCTCGCGGACGAGGAGGGTGGCGCCGCCCGGCAGCACATGGACGAGGGGGGCGGACACCTCCACGCCCTTGGTGCGCGGCGTGGGCGTCCCCCGGGGGATGGGGGGCCTTTCGGTGGGCGTCGCCCGCGGGCGACTCCACCCGGCCTCCAGCGCCCGGGCGGCCGCCGCCTCGTCGGCCCGGCCGTCCTGGGGCAACAGCGCCGTCACCACCGCGGTGCCCGCGTCCAGCGTCTTCCGGGCCACCGTGCGCAGCGCCTCCGGCGTCAGCGCCGCCACCTTGGCCAGGTAGCGGCCTTCGGCCTCGAAGCCGCCGAGGGACGTTTCGTAGAAGCCCAGCTTCCGCGCCAGGCCCTGCACCGTCTCCCGCTGGTAAATGGCGTCGCTTTCCACCAGGGCCTGCAGCGTCTGCAGTTCCGCCTGGCTGCAGGGTTCCGCCGCCAGGCCGGACAGCACCTCCGCCGTGGCCTGCAGGGCCCGTAGGGCGTGGGGGCCGGCGGTGGTGAAGCCGACGCCGAAGAGGCCGGGGTCCAGGGGTGTGTAGGCGTAGGCGGAAATGTCATTCACCAGACGGGCTTCGCGCTTCACCGCGCGCTGCAGCCGGCTGTTTTCCCCCTGGCCGGCCAGCATGGCCAAAACGTCCAGCGCGGGCACGTCCTCGTGGGCCACCGCCGGCCCGGCGAAGGACAGGTGCACGTGGGCTTCCTTCACGTCGTCGTCCCGTAGAAGCCACCGCTGCGCCGTCCGGGGGGGTTCCACCGGGCGGCTGCGGGGCAGGGGGCGCTTCCGTCCCCAGTCGCCGCCCAACAGGGCCTCGGCCCAGTCCAGCAGCGGTGCCTCCTCCACGTCGCCCACTGCCACCAGCACCATGGACTCGGGCACGTAGTGCCGCCGGTAGAAGTCCGTAATGTTTTCCCGGGTGACGCTGCGGACGGAGGCTTGCGTGCCCAGCACCGGCAGCCGGTAGGGGTGGCGGAGGAAGCTTCTCTCGAAGAGGTCACGGGAGGCGCGCCGGGCCGGGGAGTCCTCGGCGCGCTTAATCTCCTCCACCACCACCTCCACCTCGCGGGCCAGTTCCACGGCGTCGAAGGCCGGGGCCCGGACGGCGTCGGCGAGGACTTCCAGGCCCACCCGGGCGAAGTCCGAGGCCATCACCACGTGGTAGACGGTGTGGTCGAAAGACGTCCATGCGTTTACTTCCCCGCCATGCGCTTCGATGTCCCGGGCCACCTCCCCCGGCCCCCGCTTGGCGGTGCCCTTGAAGAGCATGTGTTCATGCAGGTGGGCCAGTCCGGCCTCCTCCGGGCCCTCATCGGCGCTGCCAACTTGTACCCACACTTGAAAGGCCACCACCCGGGCGGTGTGCAGTGCTTCGTGGACGAGGGTGAGGCCGTTTGTCAGTCGATGGCGGGCGGGCATGGGCAGGGGTAGTCTCTAACAGCAAACCCATGGCTATCTCGCCGGAAGACGCGGGGGCGACAGTGGACCTGCGCACCCTGGACGACGAACCCCTCGTCCAGCGCCCGGGGGGACGTGCCACGCCCGCCCAGCCCCACCACAACCCGCAGCCCGGGCCCTCCGGCCTGCCGGCGGCCCCGCCGCCGCTGCCGCCCCGGCGCCCGCCCGGCCGCGCGTCCAACACCGGCGCCGCCGCCGCCGTCCAGCCAGGGCAGCTGGCGGCCCTGCAC
>JADGRA010000011.1 GCA_017881265.1 Myxococcaceae bacterium
CGCTGCCTGTCGGTCGGCCTCGGCACTGGCCGCGGCCGCTGCGCTGGGGGCCGCCGCCAGGGGCGCGCTCGGGCTGGCCTCGGCAGGCTTCGCCGCCGGCCGGGCGGCGGGTGCTGCGAGGGGCGCCGCGGCCACCGGGGCACTGGCCGGCGCCGGCGAGGCGCGCACCACCAGCTTGTTCCCCACAGTCTGGATGTCCGGCTCCACCTCGCGGTCGAAGCCGATGACGACGCGGGCGATGGCCGAGGCATTGTTGCCGTAGCTCGCCGTGCGGACGGCCACCACGTGCCCGGAGGCGACGTCCATAGCCTCCGGCACGCCGCTGAAGACGGCCTCGGAGATGTCCACCACCAGCCGCGGCGGGTCACTCATCGGGAAGGTGCTGAAGCTGGGCTTCTGTGTCCCGGTAATCTCTACCACCCCGGACTTCACCTGCACCCGGGTGATGGTATTCAGGGCATCTTGCGCCAGGGCCGGCGCGCACAGCGCCGCGCCGAGCAGAAGCCAGCGGCAGGAAGGACGTCTCACGGGCTGGGAATGTTACCCCCCAGCTGCGGGTACTCCAAGGAACGAACCCCGCCGCCGAGCAGCCAGTCAGGACCGCCGAGGGAGCACCGGCGGCTTGTGCCGGTGTGTGACAGCGTACTCCACCAGGTTTTTGATGTCGTAGCAGATTTGCCGGATGTCGTGCCCCATCGTCAGCTCAATGTGGCTGTTGCCCTTCACCGGACGCCACAGGAGGTACTCGCTCTTGGCGGCGCGGTAGACGCTGCGGGTGGAGTCCACCGAGGCGAGCGGGTCCATGTCCCCGAAAATAATCGCCATCGGGACGGCGATGTTTCCAAACCCCTGCTTGAAGTCGTACCCGGTGCGGTAGCACTTGAGCTCGCGCCCGCGAATCCACCGCGCAAACTGCTCGATGACTTTGCGCGGCTCACGCTCGCCACCCTCCCGCAGCAGCCAGCGCAGGTCGGCGCCACTTGCCCGCGAGGGGTTGGAGAGCCAATTCACCCGCCGCGCCAGCGCGTCGTAGAGCGGGTGCACCTCCGCACGGGCGATGAGGCGCTCCAGCGTCTTGAGCCAGCTGTCCATCGGGACGTAGGTAAATTGCACCTCGTCCGGCGGGGGCCCGGGGTCCGCCAGGTGCTCCGTCACCGGCAGCCGCGCCGCGCTGAAGGCCTGGCCGGCGAGGCGCCGCAGCCCGTGCACCACCCGACGCTCGGCGTTGACAGCCCCGAAGGCGAAGTCCACCACGGGGCCGAAGAGCGGCCCAGTGACGGCGAGCGCCCGCAGCAGCGGGAACCCCCGCCCGAGGTCGGCCGGGGCGCCAATGGTAACCATCCCCTCGAAGTCGTCGTGCAGCCCGGCATGGCCGTAGCCGAGGATGCCTCCCATGGAGTGGCCCACGTAGAAGAGGCGCGAGCGTCCGGTGGCCGCCTTCACCGCGGCGATGCCCGCCGGCACGTCGTGGAGGAAGTGGCTGTCGATGTCCCAGCCGTAGTCCAGGTCCTTGGGCGGGGGGACGCCGGCGGCTTCGGCGCGCGAGCGCTGCAACTCGAGGCTGCTCTTGCCGTGTCCGCGCAGTTCCAGGATGTGGATGTCCGCTCCGAAGAAGAGGAGATTCTTGACGAATTCTCCGCTCGTCCAGGCGTGTCGGTTTTGCGAGAAGCCGTGCACCAAAAGCAGCGGCTCGCCGAAGAGGGGTTGCGGAAAACCCTGCGGCACCGGCTGGTAACGCGTCACCACCAGCGTCCAGCCGTCCGGGGTCTGCACCTCGTAGTCGCTCTTTCGGTAGAGCTCGCGGAACGCCACCTCGTCCACCGAGGGCGGGTGCGACGAGCCCGGCCGGGCATTCGGCAGGCGCATGTTTACAGGGGAATGTACGGGGGGCTGCCGCGGCGCGCCAAGCATTGCGTGCGGCCACCCCTCAACCGTCCGTCCTTGCAGGCCTTTGGGCCGACGAAAGGTGGGCCTTCAGCGCACCCACCAGGTACAGGGAGCCTGCGGCGAGGACGACGTCCTCCGGGGCAGCGGCGGCCCGGGCCTCCTCCAGCGCAGCGGCGGGCGAGTCCGCCACGCGCACCCGTGGGCAAAGCGCGCGGGCCTCCTCGAGGTAGGCAGACGGTGGCAGTCCGCGGGGCGTCTGCAGCGGCGTCAACGTGACGGAGGCCATGCGCGGCAGCAGCCGAGCCAGCATGGTGCGCACGTCCTTGTCCGCCACCGCGCCGAAGACGAGGTGGACAGCTCGGCCCGGGTAAGCCGTGTCGAGCGCCGCGCACAGCACCTCCACGCCCGAGGGGTTGTGGGCCCCATCCAGGAGGAGCAGCGGGGCCCCAGCCACTACCTCGAGACGCCCGGGCCAGCGCACCTCGCGCAGTCCGGACAGCCGTGCGGCCTCCGGAATGTCGGCGCCCGCGTCCGCCAGCACGTCCAGAAGGGCCAGCGCCACGGCCGCATTCTGCCGCTGGTGCGCCCCGGCCAGCCCGACGTGAAGGCCGCCCAGGCGACGGGCCCCGTGCCGGTAGACGAGGGCAGCGCCCGCCTCCTCCACGACGGCGAAGGCCACCCCCTCGCGCACCAGCGGCGCCCCCACGCGCGCCGCTTCTTCCACCAGCACCTGTGCGGCTTCCTCTGGCTGCCGCGCCACGACCGCCTGCACTCCCGCGCGAAAAATGCCAGCCTTCTCCCGGGCGATGGCGGCGAGGCTGTCACCCAGCAACTCGGTGTGGTCGAGCCCCAGCGCGGTGACTGCCGTCGCGCAGGGCACGCACGTCGCCGTGGCATCCAGCCGCCCCCCGAGGCCCGTTTCCAGGACGGCGAAGTCCACGTCCTCCTCGGCGAAGTGCCAGAAGGCCACCAGGGTGCCCAGTTCAAAGTACGTCAGCGTGGACGCCGTCGGTGCGTGCTGCAGCACGTGCAAAAGCCGCTGCCCCAGCACCCCGTCGTCGATGTCCACGCCGCCGAGACGAATCCGTTCATTGAAGCGAATGAGGTGCGGCGAGGTATACAGCCCCACGCGGAAGCCGGCGGCGCGCAGCACCGCGTCCACCATGGCGCACGTGCTTCCCTTGCCGTTGGTGCCCGCGACGTGCACGGCCGGGACACGCACCTCCGGGTGCCCGAGCTCCGCCAGCGCGGCGCGCATGCGCTCGAGCCCCAGCACCACCGTGGAGGGGGACCGGCTGTGCAGGAAGGCGAGGGCCTCGGCGGGCGTGGACGGCACGGGGGAAGCCTTTGGGGGGGCCCGGACGTCAGCCCATCAATGAGAGCAGCGCCCCGAGGCGCGTCCGCAGCTCCCGTCTGGGGACAATGGCATCCACCATCCCGTGCTCCAGGAGGAATTCGCTGCGCTGAAACCCCTCGGGAAGCTTCTGGCGGATGGTTTGCTCGATGACGCGGGGGCCGGCAAAGCCAATCAGGGCCTTCGGTTCGGCCAGCACCACGTCCCCCAGCCAGGCGAAGCTGGCGGCCACCCCGCCGGTGGTGGGGTGCAAAAGGACGGAGATGTAGGGCTTCTTGACGCTGCGGAAGCGCGCCAGGGCGGCGGACGTCTTGGCCATCTGCATCAACGAGAAAATCCCCTCCTGCATCCGCGCGCCGCCCGAGGCGTTGAAGACGACCGCGGCGCAGCGATTCTCAAAGGCCCGTTCGAAGAGGCGGGTGACTTTTTCCCCGACCACCGAGCCCATGGACCCGCCCATGAACTCGAAGACGAAGGCGCCCACCGAGACGGGATGGCCCTCCAGCCGCCCCATGCCCGAGACAAAGGCATCCGCCTCGCCCAGGGCGCGAGCGGTGGTGCGCAGCCGGTCCTTGTACCGCTTGCTGTCGGAGAAGCCGAGCGGGTCCTGGGCTTCGAGCTCGGTGTCGAATTCCTCGAAGCTGCCCGGGTCGAGCAGCGTCTGCAGGCGCACCCGGGCCGGCCAGGGCAGGTGGTGCCCGCACAGCGGGCAAACGTTCCAGTTCCGCTCAATCTCCTGGCGGTAGATAATCTCATTGCAGGCGTCGCACTTGGCCCACAGGCCCTGCATGCGCGAGGGCTGCTGGCGCAGCGCCTCGACGTCTGCGGCCTCGACTGGACTGATGCGGGGCTTCTTGGAGAACCAGGCGGCCATAGAGCCCCTGGTCCTATAACTCGAAGCTGTCTCCCAGCTCCAGCACCCTCACCGGCAGGTCAGCCAGTTCCCGCTTCAGCGCGGCCACGAAGGCGGGCTTGAGGTGGTAGAGCAGCACGCTCGCCCCATCGCGCCGGAACTTCGCCAGCTCGGTGCGCAGCGTGCGTGGCGTGAGGTGGCCGGAGAGGTCCGCCAGGGCCTGCATCTCGCTCGGGAAGCTGGTCTCGAGCAGCAGCGCCTTGAGGTTGGGGGTGGCGTTGAGCACCTCCCACAGCCGGTCGGTGGGACCCGTGTCCCCGCTGATGCCGAGCGCGGTGTCCCCGTGGCGCACGACGAAGCCACAGCTCTCCACCGGGTGACTCACCAGCACGCTGGTGACCTCGTAGGGCCCGGCCTGGAAGGTCTCGCCAGCCCGGAAGGCCCGCAGCTTGAGCACCGGGTTCTTGGGCGAGGGGATGCGCGTGAAGTCGGGCCAGAGCGCGTCGTTGAAGATGTTCTTCTGCAGCGTCTTGACGCACGCCCGGCTGGCCCACACCGTCACCGGCCGCTCGCGCCGCCCCACCATCAAGTCCGCCAACAGCGGCAGGTCCTTCACGTGGTCGAAGTGGCTGTGGGTGAGGATGATGTGGTCGACCCGCGCCAGCGCGTCGAGCTCGAGACTTGCACAGAGAGCGCCGGCGTCGAGCGCCAGCACGTCGTCCACCAGGAAGCAGGTGGTCCGGCAGTCGGGCAACTCGCCACCGTGGCAGCCGAGGACGGAGAGCTTCACGTGTCAGAGGTCTCCGAATTTCCAGCGCATTTCCAGGAAGGACAGGTACTCGTCGAGCCGCGCGGTGTCACGCACCGTGAGGCGCTCTCCACTGCGTTCCACCAGTCCCAGGCGTTCCAGCCGCTCGAGCATGCTCCTGACCCCGGGCTCCCCCACCCCGGTGACGGCGGGCAGCTCCCGCAGCTGGAGGTCGATTTCCACTCCCTCCTCTGCGGCCCGACCACGCGTCTGACAGGCGGTGAGCAGGTGGTGCACCACCCGGCTGCCCGGGTCGGCCAGCAGCAGCGTCTCAATCTGCGCGTCCGCGTCGGCCAGCCGCTCGGCGAGCTTCTTAATCATCCGCACCGCAATCTCGGTGTTGCCCCGAATCATTCCCTCGAACGTCTTGGGGTCAATCACCAGAAGCTTCGCCGCTTCCGTCACGGTGGCAGTGGCGTTCCGCGGCTTGTTTGAAATGAGTGCCATCTCTCCGAAGAATTCCCCCGGTCCCAGCACGGCCAGCGTCTTCTGCTCGTCCCGGACGCGCTTGGTGATGAGGACGCGGCCGGCCTGCAGGACATACATCTCCTTGCCGCTCTCTCCCTCGCGGAAGAGGATGGTGGACTTGGGAAATTCCTTTCCGAAGCGCTGGAAGAGGGCGTCCTCGGCGCTCATGGTACCGGTCGATTCAGGATGGGAGAGAGTATTTCGGTGGAGGGACGTTGGGTCAAAGAAGGCGCCCGCGCGCGCGGAGGCCCCTTCGGCCAACAGTGTGTCACTTTACCACTCCCGCGGACGCCGCGTCCCATTCCGGGCCCGGCGGGGACAGCTTGAGAAAGGCCACCTCGTCCAAATAGCGGCGGGACGGCCCGTCCTTGGGCCACCGCCGCAAGACGGCCTGGAAGTGTTGCTCCGCCCGCTCGAAGTCCTTGGCGCTGAAGGCGTCCACCCCGGCCTCGAAACGCCCCACCGCTTCTGCCTCGGCCGGCGTCGGCGCGCCGAGATGGCGCAACTCATACACCTGGGTGGAGTGCTGCTTTCCCCGCACCTTCACCGAGCCGAGTCGCCGTGCGCACACCGCCCCGCGCACCTGCGCGTGCGTCTCCTCGGACAGCAGCACCTGGGTGCCGAAGAGCTTGTTGGCCCCCTCCAGCCGGCTGGCCAGGTTCACCGCATCCCCCATCACCGTGTAGTCGAAGCGGACGTCGGAGCCCATGTTCCCCACCACCATGGGGCCGGTGTTGATGCCCACCCCAATCTCCACCTCGCCGACCCCTTCGGCCCGCCAGGCGGGCCGCAGCCGCTCCAGCTCTTCCAAGAAGCGCATCGCCGCCCGGCAAGCCCGGAGCGCGTGGTCCTCCTGCGCCACCGGAGCGCCCCAGAAGGCCATCAGCGCGTCGCCAATGTACTTGTCCAGCGTCCCCCCCTCTTCGAAGACAATGTTCGTCATCGGGCTCAGGTAGGCGTTGACGAAGCGCACCAGCGCCTCCGGTGCGATGCGTTCGGAGATGCCCGTGAAACCACGGATGTCGCTGAAGAGGACGGTCAACTCGCGCTTCTCGCCGCCGAGCTTCAGGTGCTCGGGGTGCTCGAGCATCTCCGTCATCACCGCCTCGCTCAGGTAGTAGCGAAAGGTGCGCCGGAGGCGCAGCTTCTCACGGTCCGTCGAGAGCCAGCCGACCAGCGTCAGGGCCGAGGCCACGGCCAGCATGCCGGCCGCGGGTAGCACCAGCGCCAGCTGAGTGCCGCTGCGCAACAGCACCTGGCCCAGAAGCCACCAGCCCGCCACCAGCCCCAATGGCACTGCCACCCGCCACCCCGCTCCCACCCGGGGCAGGACGAAGGCCAGCAGCAGCCCGCCGCCCAGCAGGAAGGCCACCTCCAGCCACAGCAGCCACGGCCCGCGTTGCAGGTAGCGGCCGGAGAGGATGGCGGAGAGCATCGCCGCGTGCGCGTAGACGCCCGGCTCCACCTCCCGGAAGGGCGTCACCACTTGGTCGAAGGAACCGACCAGCGTCACTCCCACCAGCACCGTCTTGCCGGCGAGCTGGCCGGCGGAGGGCTCCGCAGCGAGCACGTCCGCCATGGACACCGTGGGCACCGTCGAGGCGGCGCCCAGCCAGGGAATGCGCGCGTAGGGCTCCTGCACTTCATTGGGCACCTCCCGCACCACCTCGCGGCCCCTCCGCAGCCGCGCGCCCACCACCCGCTGCAGCACCGGGTCCCAGGCAGGCTCCACCTCGG
Organism: Myxococcaceae bacterium; assembly: GCA_017881265.1. Taxonomy (GTDB): domain Bacteria; phylum Myxococcota; class Myxococcia; order Myxococcales; family Myxococcaceae; genus JADGRA01. The sequence continues at coordinate 7,108 of JADGRA010000011.1, forward strand.
CGCCCAGCGCCACTGCCGCCGTCTGCAGTTCGAGGCTGGGCAACAACCCCTGGGGCACGTCCAGCTGGATGAAGAGGGGCGTCCGCCGCAGCACCCCGTCCGGGTCGAGCTTCACCATGTAGTGGCCCAGACGCGTCTGGGGCAGGACAAACTTGGCCAGCGGCGCCTGGGCACTGCGGTACCGGTCGGCAAGCCATGCCGTCCACGGCACCTGGTAGCGGGCTGCCTGGTGCGCCATGGGGAAAACGGCGTTCAGCTTGGGCGCCAGCACCTCGGCGTCCGTCGCGGCACGGGCGGCGTAGTCGGCAGCCTCCGCGGAGCGGTAGGCCTCCACCCCCTGGACGAAGTTGGCGGCCACGAGCGCGCTGGCCAACTCGGCGTCGGGGTCCTCGCCGGCGCGCGCCTGTAGGGCTTCGAGGACCGGCTGAAGCGCCGAGCGCTCGGCCTCGGGCAGCGGTCTGCGTGCAGCCTCCACTTCCGACAGCACCTGGGCCCAGGGCCCGCGCTCGGCCTCGTCCGTGAACGTCATGTCCAGCCCCACGGCGGCGGGCTGCAGCTGCTGCAGGCGTTTCAACCCCTTGGCCAGCACGTCCCGGGGCCAGGGCCACCGCCCGTACCGCTGGATGCTTTTCTCGTCGATGGCCACCACCCGGAGCTCGGCCACCGGGGCCACCGGACCGCGGAGAAGAAACTGGAGGTCCTCCGCCTTGCCCTCGGCCGAGGCCAGCCCGCGCACCAGCACCTCCCGGGCGCCCGCCGGCCCGCTCCCTCCGCTGGGCAGAGGCGCTCCCTCAAAAAAGACGTGCAGCGCGGCCACCAGGCCGGCCACCGCCAGGGCGACCAATTCGTACCGGCGGCGGCTGAGGAGTCGAGAGAGACGTTCCATGCCAGGGGGGTGGGGGGGCGGTGTGGGCCCCCTAGTCTCCCCCAACCCTGGCCCCACCACCGCATCCAATTCCGCCCCCCAGCAAGCCGCCCAATGGCGTACAAGCAGTCCACCCGTGGGCACCACCTACAAGGACTCGGGGGTCGACATTGACGCCGGGGATGCGCTCGTCGAGCGCATCCGCCCCCTGGCGGCGCGCACCCAGCGGCCGGAAGTCCTCTCGGGCGTGGGCGGCTTCGGCGGCCTCTTCGCCCTGCCGCCCGGGCGCTGGAAGGAGCCGGTCCTTGTCGCCGGGACGGACGGGGTGGGCACCAAGCTGAAGGTGGCCTTCGCCGCCGGCCGGCACAGCACCATCGGCATCGACTTGGTGGCGATGAGCGTCAACGACGTCCTCACCTCGGGCGCCGAGCCGCTGTTCTTCCTGGACTACTTCGCCACCTCTCACCTGGAAGTCGAGCAGGCCGCCGCCGTCATTTCCGGGGTGGCCGAGGGCTGCGCGCAGGCGGGCTGTACGCTGCTGGGCGGGGAGACGGCGGAGCTCCCGCGCTTCTACGCCAAGGGAGAGTACGACTTGGCCGGCTTCTGCGTGGGCGTGGTGGAGCGCTCGCGCATCATCAGCGGCCACTCCATCCGTCCTGGCGACGCGCTGCTGGGCCTCGCCTCCTCTGGCCTGCACTCCAATGGCTACTCCTTGGCCCGACGCGTCCTCCTCGAGGAGGGACACCTCGCGCTGGACGCCCACGTCGAGGGCCTGGCCCGGCCGCTGGGGGAGGAGTTGCTCGAGCCAACGCGCATTTACGTGAAGGACGTCCTCGCCCTCATCGACGCGGTGGACGTCCGCGGGCTTGCCCACATCACCGGCTCCGGCATCCCCGGCAACGTCCCCCGCTGTCTGCCGGAAGGGACGCGGGCCGTGCTGCATGCCTCACGCTGGCCCTGCCCTCCCATCTTCTCCGCCATCGCCCGGCTGGGCCAGGTGGAGCGCGCGGAGATGTTTTCGACCTTCAACATGGGCCTGGGCATGGTGTGCGTCCTGCCCGCGGAAGCCGTCGGGACGGCGCTCGCGCTGCTCCGCGGCCGGGGCGTCGAGGCCTATGACGTGGGCCGGGTGGAGGCCGTAGCGGGAGAGCCCACCGCGGTGGTCCTGCCATGACCGCCCGCCGCGCGCTGGCCGTGCTGGTGTCGGGCAGCGGAAGCAACCTGCAAGCGCTGCTCGACGCCAGCGCCGCAGCGGACTTCCCGGCACGCGTGGCGGTGGTGCTGTCCAACGTCCCCGGCGTCCTTGCCCTGCAGCGCGCGGAGGCCGCCAGCGTGCCCACCGTGGTGCTCCCCCACCAGGGGTACGCGGGGCGGGGGGCCTACGACGCGGCCCTGGTGGCGGCGCTCGCGCCTTACCAGCCCGACATCGGCTGCCTGGCCGGCTTCATGCGCCTGGTGGGTGCCACCTTCCTCCGGGCCTTTCCCCTCGGCGTCCTCAACATCCACCCCGGCCTGCTTCCCAGCTTCCCCGGGCTGCATGCGGTGCGGCAGGCGCTCGAGCACGGGGTGAAGGTGTCCGGCTGCACCGTGCACCTCGTCGACGAGGGCACGGACACCGGCCCCATCATCGCCCAGGCCGCCGTGCCGGTGCTGCCCGCAGACACCGAGGCTAGCCTCGGCGCGCGCATCCAGCAGCAGGAGCACCGCCTGTACCCGCTGGCGGTGCGCCTTGTGGCCACTGGCGCGGTGGTTCGGGACGGACGGCGCCTGCAGGGCGGCGGCCCGCCCGAGGCATCCGGACTCGCGCTCCTCAACCCTGGGTCGGGCTGAGGGGAGGCACGGCCCGCGACAATGGCCCGGCTTCCGGACAAGCCCCGCTTCGCCGCGGCGCCCAGTTCCCGCGTCTACGACGCCATCGTCCTCGGCCCCGGCCTCGGCGCCGCCTTTGCCGCGGCCCTCTTGGCGCGGCGCGGCCTGCGGGTGCTATGGGCTGAGCATGGCGGCCCGCCCGCGGCCTACGCCCACCAGGGCTTCCTCTGGCCCACCCGGGTGCTGCCCCTGCCACCGCCGCGCGCCACGCCGCTTCTGGAAGACGCCCTCACGGAACTCGGCCTCACCACCCAAGTCTCCCGGGCGCTGAAGCCGCTGGTGCCAGCGCTGCAACTCGTCCTGCCCAGCCACCGGCTCGACTTGCCCCTAGACGACGCCCGGCGGCTCGCCGAGTGCACCCGGGAGTTTGGCAGTTCCGGCGCCCGCCTCGCCGAGGGGCTGAAGCAGCTGGCGGCGGCGCACACCGCCACCGACGGCTTCTTGCGCAGCAAGGAGGCGCTGCCCGCGGCCGGGCTCCTCTCCCGCTGGCGGCTGCGGCGGGCCCTGAAGGCCTGGCCCGCCCTGTCGCTCCCCTCCCCCCTATCGGACAGCGAGCCGGCCGAACACCTGCTGGCGCGCGCCACGGCCTTCCTCGTCTACCAGGATGCGCCTGGGCCGCTCGCCGTGCGGCGCAGCCTCGGCCAACTGCTGGCCGGGCCCCAGCGCTTCCCCGGGGGACAGGCCGGCCTGGTGGAACTGCTGCGGCACCGCTTCGAGGAGCTGGGCGGAACGCTGCTGCCTGCAGACGGTGCCGCGTCGGCCGTCCAGTCTCTCAGCGTGGAGGGCGGCCAGCCGGTGGGCCTGGACGTCCGTGGCTCCGAGGCCACCCAACGGGCCGCCTTCATCCTCTCGGCGCTGGACGACGTCGAGCTGCTACCACTGCTGCCCGCCTCGCTGCGCACGGCCAAGCCGGCCGCGCTGCAACTCGCCGCCCCCAACCGCGCGGTGCTGGCCGTCCACTGGGTGCTTCCCGCCGCTGCGCTTCCACAGGGCCTCGGGGAACTCGCCCTGGTGGATGAGGCCTCGGCCGTGGGCGCGTGCCTCGTCCAGGTGGGCCCGGCCCGACGGACCGAGGGGCGAGGCGACGAGGCGGGACTGCGGCTGGTGACGGCAGCGGCCGTCGTCCCGGCCGACGTCGAAGAAGGCCCCGTCTCGGCCCATGCGGCACTCATCGAGGAGGCGCTGGAGCGACTGCTGCCCTTCGCGCGCCCAAAGGCGCTGGCCCGCTCGGTGCCGCAGCTGGACGCACCCGGGCGCGGGCCGGGCCTACTGCTGCACCCGCTACTGCCAAGGGCGGCCAAGGCAGCGTGGGAGGGCGCGGGACTGCCTCCCACCACACCCTGGGCCAGCCTCCTCCGGGCCGGCCGGGAGGTGTGCCCCGGGCTGGGGCTCGAGGGGGAGGTGCTGGCGGCCCTGGGGGCGGTGGCCCGGGTCCAGCGCGCCACCCAGAAGCGACGGCCCCCCGGGCGGTAGGGGCCTGGCATTGGCCCCGGAATTCGGTTATGCGCAGGCCCCCTCCTTCGTCCTAGCGTCTCTCCGAGGAAGTCATGGCCTGGAAGTGCGACATCTGTGGCAAGCGCCCCCTGGTGGGCAACAACGTCAGCCACGCCAACAACAAGACGAAGAGGCGCTCGCTGCCGAATCTCCAGAAGCTGCGCGCCACCGTCGACGGGCGCACGCAGCGTGTGCTCGCCTGCACCCGGTGCATCAAGGCCGGCAAGGTGGTGAAGGCAGCCTGAGTCGAGGGCGGGCGCCCCTTGCGCGTTGCCCTCCTCTTCGTGGACGGTGTCGGCGTCGGGCTTCCCAACCCGGACGTCAACCCGCTGGCCCGTCGGGAGTTTCTCCTCTCCCAGTTTGAAGACGGCAGCGGCACGGCGCTGCCGGGCGGCGAGCTGTCGCTGGTGGACGCCACCTTCGGCATGGCAGGACGCCCCCAGTCCGCCTCCAACCAGACGGCCCTCCTCACCGGCCTCCCAGCCCCCCTGCTGGTGGGCCGCCACGTCCTCGGCTACCCCGACGCCTCCTTGCGGGCGCTGTTGGAAAAGCACAGCCTGGTGAAGCGCCTGGTGGAGTCCGGACGCACCGCCACCTTCGCCAACGCCTACCCGGCCGCCTACCTCGCCGCGCTGGGCCTGCCCCACGCCGAAGGCGGCCCCCCGGACGTCACCCTGCCGCCGAGCGCCCGCCGCCGCCTGCGCCCCTCCGCCTCCACCGCTGCCTTCGCCGCGGGTGGGGTGCCCCTGCGCACGCTGGACGCCCTGCGGCGGGGCGAGGCCGTTGCCCATGACGTCACCGGGGCCCGCGGGCTGGCGCGCGGCCTCTCCCTCCCCTTGCGCACGCCTAGCGAGGCTGCCGCCGCCTTCTGGCGCGTCGCCGCGGGCATGGACTTCACGCTGTTCGAGCATTTCGCAGCCGATGAAGCTGGGCACGACCAGGACGCCCAGGCGGCGGTGGAGGCCCTCTCCACCTTCGACGCCTTCGTCCGGGCGGTGCTGGCCGGCCGCCCGGCCGACACGCGGGTACTGGTGACGAGCGACCATGGCAACGTGGAGGACCTCCGGACGCGCAACCACACCCGGGCCCCCGTGCCACTATTGGCCTTCCCGCCGCTGGAGGGTGAGTCACGGCCACGCACCGTGGCCGACGTCGGCCAGTTGCTGCTCGCCTAGTGTGTGGCGGGCCTACCGCGCCGTTTCGAGCTTGCCGGGCCGGCGAAGCATCTTCTCAATCTCGCTGATGTGGATTTCCTCGTCGTGCACCATTCTCCGGGCGTACTCCTCGAGCATGATGTCGCGGTCTCGCACCAATTCGAGCAGCTTGCGGTAGGCCTCCACACCCTCCTGCTCGTGCTCCATGGCCTCGCGGAGAATCTGGTCGATGTCGTGGCGCTGCGTCTCGAGCAGCTTGCCGATGCGCAGGGAGGGATGACCGCCCATGGAGGTGATGTGCTCGCCGGCCTGCAGCGCGTGCGTCAGCCCCTCGCTGGCCTGCGTCCTCATCCAGGAGACGATGGGGATGCGGGCGTGCCCAAATACCATCAAGGAGTAGTGGGCATAGCGGACGACGCCCGCCAGCTCGATTTCGAGGATGCGATTGAGGACGTCCAGAACGCTCTTCTCGTTCAGCGCTTTGTCGGGCATGGGGGGACTCCTTGAGGGGAACGGCCGTCAGCGTGAGACCCGCGGCGCCACCGCCGCCGGGTTGTCGAGCAGCGGCGGACGGTCCTTGCCCTCCACCACGCGCTGCAACTCAATCTCCTGCAGCAGCGTCGGCGGCGCCACCGTCGAGACGGGGACGTTGCCGCTCTCCGCCCCACAGAAGCCGTTGAAGATGCCGGGGGTCTGGCCGGTGGCGAGGATTTTGTTCATCGCGCTCAGTGGCGTGCCCACAATCTCCACCCCGCGGACGAGCGTCTCGGTGCCGTCGCGCACGTCCACCCGGAAGACGCGCCGGGGAATGCCCTTGAAGGCCTGGTAGCCGAAGCTGGAGGTGTTGGTGTTGCCCCCGGTGATGTCGCGGATGATGAGGCCGTACTGCTTCCCCTGACGCTTCGCCTCGGCGATGAGCATGCGCTTCAGCTCGGCATCGCTCACCTGGCGCGTGGAGGTGACGATGAGGTTGGACATGCGCGCCACCGGGCGGCGGTTGAGCTGGGCGCGCCCGTGCCCGTTGGACTGCAGAAAGCCCTCCACCGGGTGACGCGAGACGAGGAAACTCCGCAGCACGCCTTTGTCCACCAGCGTCACCGCCTGGGCCGGGATGCCCTCGTCGTCGAAGCGGTAGAAGCCGTTGAGCGACCGGCCGCCCATGCCGGCCCGCGTCGGGTCGTCCACCACGGTGAGGAAGTCGGGAAGCACCAGCTTGCCCACCTGGCCCCGAAACGTCTTGCCCTCCCCATCGTTGTCCTGGCGGTCCCCCTCCAGACGGTGACCGACCGCCTCGTGGAAGAGGACCCCGGCGGCATTCGATTCCAGGATGGCCGGGCCGGTGTACGGGTCGATGGCCGGCGCCGCCTGCAGCTGCGCCAGCTCGGCAATGACAGAGTTCGCGTCCTGGACCAGCGCGGCGTCGGACGGCAGGTCCGCCTCGCGGAAGGCGTAATAATCCCGGCTGTCGTCGAGCAGCTGCCCGTCGTCGGCCCGGGTGACCGCGAAGACGTGCACGCCGTACAGCGTCTCCTCGGTGAGGATGCGGCTTCCTTCGGAAGAGACGAAGTAGCGCACCTGCTTGTCCGCGGTGACGCGCACGTCGGCGTCGAAGATGCGGGGGTCTGAGTTGAACACTGCGGAGACGGCCCGCACCGTGCGCGTCCAGCGGGTCCGGTCGAAGGGGAACTCGGTCGGCGGCTGGATGAAGACGTTGGGGCGCTCGCGGGAGAACGCCGGCGGGCGCTTGGGGTCCTCGACGACGTAGACGCTCTCGCCTTTCTTCTTCAGGTAGTTGAAGAGGCTCGCCTTGTAGCGTTCGTCGGTAATAATCCACAGCGCCGCCCGCAGCGCCGCAGCGTCGTCGTCGAGCGGCGCCTCCTTGCGCGCCGTGTAACTCGTCCCCTTGAGCGAGAAGTTGAAGTCCATGTCCTCGCTAAGGCTGCTGTCGAAGTCGTGATTCCCCACACGGACGTCCACGTAGACGCGGCGGTCGCGGAGGGCCTCGTCGTCGAAGAGGGCACCGTAGCGGCCCGCCACCCAGCGCTGCTCGAGGTCCTTCACCGTGTAGCTGAGAAAGTAGGGAGCCGGGTTTTCGCCCAGCTTCAGCCGTGCCTGGTTGCGTTCCAGCTCCCCGGCCATCGCGTCCAGCAACCGGAGCCGCGGGTCAGAGGCCGCTGGCGCGGCGGAGGGGGCGGCCAGGGAGATGAACAGCGCGACGGCGGGTCCAAGCGAGGGGAGCACTGGAGAGGCAGTCTAGCGCAATGCCAACGGCGGGATTACCCGGCGAGCGCCTGCTCGCCGAGCGGGGCAGGGCCGCCCCACTCCTCCACCCGCCAGCCGCGGCGGTTGGCCTCGCGCCGGAGCCGACGGTCGGGATTCACCACCACCGGCCGGCCGACCCGCTCCAGGACGGGCAAGTCCGTATAGCTGTCCGTGTAGAAGGTGCAGGCGGCAAGGGACACCCCTCCGCGCTGCGCGTACTCCTCCGCATAGCGGAGCTTGCCCGCGCCGAAGCATACCTCGCCTTCCGACTCGCCGGTGTGCACACCATCGCGCACCCGGAAGCGCGTGCAGAGCACCCCGTCCAGGCGGAGCTCGGCGCTCACCAACTCCGAGAGGTAGAGAGAGCTCGCGGTGAGAAGGACGCACGCCTCCCCCAGCGAGCGGTGGTGGTCGACGGCTGCACGGGCGCCAGAGCGGTAAAGCTGCCGGACCTCCTCCTCGTAGAAGGCGCGCGTCCGCTGGCGCAGCGTCTGTTCCGGCGTCCCTTCCAGGCTGCGAATGGCCGTCCGCAGCGCCTCCTCCATCGAGGCGAAGCCGAGCCGGTAGCGCACCATCCAGGTGGCGGCCCGAAGCGCCTGCAGGCGGTTGATGTTGCCGCTGCGCAGCTCGCGGCGAATCCACAGGTTGCCGGAGTTGCCGACGATGAGCGTCTCGTCAAAGTCGAAGAAGGCGATGGACACGGCAGCTTTGCATGCTAACTGCTCACCGCCGCCGCCGCCGCGTCCCCAGCCACAGCAGGCCCAGAAGCCCGAGGGAAACCACTGGCCTGGGGTCGGTTCCAGCGTTGCTGCACCCTCCGGAGGACGCCGGTCCACCGTCCGGCAACAAGCAGTCCTGGGAGGGCCGTCCGCTGGGGTAGACGTCGCAGACGAATCCCTTGGAGCCCGGGTCGAGGACACGCTCCGACGTCTCGCCGACCCCCTCGTAGCGGTACATGGTCGAGGCGGGGTCCGGCGACTCGTCCAGCCCGAGCGTATGGCCGAACTCATGCGTGGCCGTCGCCTGCGTGTCATAGACAACGCAGGAGAGCGACTCGGCACCAGCGCACGGCGGGCCATCGACCGTCGTGAAGAAGGCCTCCGCCGCGTTCAACTCGACGTCGGTGTCGACGATGACGCCGTCCTGGCCCCGGAACGTCACGGTCGTGAGCGCGAGCACGCCCGCGGGGTTCTCCCAGCAGTCGTGCTGGTTGCCGCAGCTGGCGGTGGCCAGACAGGGGTCGCCGGCGTCCACCACCTGGCTGCACAGCACGGTGCGAAAGAGAATGAGGTTCTCGTTTCCTCCATCCGTCAGCAGCCCGATGGAGCGCGACGCCGAACGCGGTCCCTCGGAGATGGTGAGGTTCCCGCACGCCTGCTGCTGCGCCTGCCAGGTTTCCCAGGCGCGCGTCACTGCGTCGAAGCCCGCGTCTCCGAGCGGGGCGTAGCCCTTGCGACTTTGCGAGAAGACCAGCTGGCCCGCGGGCCACCGCAGGCAGTGCGTACCGTCGGTGGTGCGCACGTAGGGAAGCGAGCCCGTCACAGCCAGGGCCACGGCGAAACCCAAAAGCCCAGCTCTCACTCTCGCTGGACCTCCCGCCGCACCTGCTGTTGCAATTCCTCGAGGAGGACAGCCGTCCGCGGACGGGGCGAGCTGCCGGGGGGTACCACCAGCCGAAGGCCCTCCACCGCCGCGGGCACCGCACGCGCGGCACTCCCGTCCGCCGGGCGCTCGACACGGTAGACGCCCTGCGACAGCCCGACGACGCGCCACAGTGGCCCCTGGCGCTCGAGGAAGAGCGCCAGCTCATCCCCGACGTCCAGCAACGCGACCCCCGCGACGCGCTGGGCAAGACCATCGCGCTGCCCTCCCGGCTGCACCACCGTCAGTCGTCCTGCCGCCCTGCCCTTCCAGGTCTGCCGGACGTCCACTTCGATGAAAGTCACCAGGCGGCTGTGGTCGTCGGTCCACTCGGTGCGCGTGCCGGTGACGCGCCCCTGGACGACGTCGCTGGCGGCATGGGCGAGCGCATGGACGTCCATCTGGAGGGCGCTGCTGGCGAACGCCGGACCGGCAAGGCACCACAGCAGCAGGGAAAGACGCGACATGCTTGCAGCTTCTCATGCTACCCGCTCTTGCCTGCAGGCGCGTGACGGCCCCTCGCCCGCGTTGACCCACCCCAGGGCCGCTTGTTAACCCTCGGCCCCCCATGGCCACCCCCCCCCGCGTTCGCTTCGCTCCCTCCCCCACGGGCTACCTCCACATCGGCGGGGCGCGGACGGCGCTCTTCAACTGGCTGTACGCCCGCCGCCACGCCGGAAAGTTCATCCTGCGTTTGGAGGACACCGACCGCGAGCGCTCCACGGAGGAATCCGTCCAGGCCATTCTGGACGGGCTGCGGTGGCTGGGGCTGGACTGGGACGAGGGACCGGGCGTCGGCGGACCGGTGGGACCGTACTTCCAGACCGAGCGCCTGGACCTCTACCGGCGGGAGGCCGACGCCCTCATCGGGGGAGGCAAGGCCTACCGCTGCTACTGCACCAAGGAGGAGTTGGAGGAGCGCCGGCGTGTCTTCGAGAAGCAGAAGCGCCCCTACAAGTACGAGGGAACCTGCCGGAACCGGACGGACATCCCGCCGGGCCGGACGGCGGTGGTGCGCTTCCGCATGCCCGAGGTGGACGAGACGTTGACTTACACGGACGAGGTGCTCGGCCGAATCTCCAAGCAGACGTCGGACCTGGACGACTTCGTCATGCTGCGAGCCGACGGCATCCCCCTCTACAACTTCGGCTGCGTCGTGGACGACCACACCATGGACATCACCCTGGTGGTCCGCGGGCAGGAGCACATCAACTCGACCTTTCCCCAGCTGATGCTCTACCGGGCGCTCGGCTGGACGCCGCCAGCGATGGCCCACCTGCCCCTCATCCTGGGGCCGGACAAGGAGAAGCTGAGTAAGCGGCGGCACCCTGAGGCGGACGTTATGCTGCACCGGAGCAACGGCATCCTTCCGGAGGCGCTGGTCAATTTCATCGTCCGGCTGGGGTGGAGTCACGGCAACGACGAGGTCATCTCGCGGGAGCAGATGGTCGCCTGGTTCGGTTTCGACCACGTCGGGAGCACCTCGGGCGTCTGGAACCCGGAAAAGTTGCTCTGGCTGAACCAGCACTACCTGAAGACGCTGCCCCCCTTGGACATCGGCGCGCGGCTACTTCCCTTCCTGGCCGCTCGCGGTGTCGACGCCGCCAGGGACCCTCGGCTGGAGCGCATCGTTCTCGCGCTGCGGGAACGCTCCAAGACCCTGGTCGAGATGGCCGACCTCGCCCGGCCCTTCTTCGTCCGTGTACCGGTGGACCCGAAGGCGGCGGCGAAGCATTTGGACCACGCCGGCAAGCGCGCACTGGCATTGGCCCGCGAGGCGCTCCATGCCGTGCAGCCCTGGACGACGCTCGGCATCGACGCGGCACTCAAGAGCGTCTCCGAGGCGGCCGGACTGGGCATGGGCAAGGTGGCGCAGCCAGTGCGGGTGGCGACCATGGGAATACCGGTAAGTCCCCCCATCGGCGAGACGTTGGAGCTCCTCGGCAAGGTGGAGTCACTCGAGCGCATCGAGGCCGCGCTCGCTAGCTGAAGCGCGCAGCACCGGCTGTGTCCCCCAGCGACCTCTGCCGCCCTCTTTCGCCGGGGCTCCGCACCAACGGTGGGTGAGCCGGTTGAAACCGTGGACGCCCTAGCCCGAGGGACCTACCATGCGCGCTCGATGCCGGGCCGCCTTGACACCCCAGAACTCCGTTCCTATAAGCCCGCCCGCCGGTGGCTGACGGCAGCCGCGCTCGGGGTGCTGGTCTCGGGGACGGCGTGGGGGGAGATACTGGACGGGGTGCAGTTGCCCGACAGGACGACGAAGGTGGGAGAGCGCAGGTACCGTGTTCCGCAGGACTGGGAGAACACGATGAAGTACTTCAAGACGGCGTACCCGTCGGCGCAATTTCCCCGGCGGACCATCGTCAACCAGCCCGGGGTGAAAGCGATTCACCTCGCGAATCCGGATGGACATGGGGGCTGGGTCGGGCTGAACATTTACGAGGCGAACGACGAAGTCCGCGTGTACGTCGTTCCGCCGGATGGCACGGCGGGCAAGCCCGCCAAGAAGCCATCACCTGCAGCACCGAAGAAGAAGTAGTGGTCTTGGGGAATCGTCTAACGGCAGGACGCCAGATTCTGGATCTGGCTATCTAGGTTCGAATCCTAGTTCCCCAGATTGTAAGTTCCTGGAATTATTCGGCCTAAATTAGTCCGTCGAGTGCTTTCCAGTCCGCGGGACCCCCTCAAAATCCGTCCCGCACCGTACAGCCACCGCACAGGAATTTCGGCAGCACCCCGAACTGCGCATCTAGTCCGCGACCTTTTCCACGGTCGCGCCGGCCCGGGAGCGCTTGCGTCTCAACTCTTCGGCCTGAGCCGACGCGCCCTGAAGCCGCTATCGTTGCGCTCCGATGGAGTGGGCATATGGCTTCGGCGTGGTTTTTGCGGCGACGATTTTCGTCCTCGTTCCGGGTCTGTTGCTCCGGTGGCTGTTCAGGCTCAAAGCGTGGCTCGCGGCATTGGTTCCCGCCGGCGCCTGGTTCGTGAAGATCTGTCTGAAGACCACGGAGGAGGACCTTCAGTTCAGGGACTTCGTCTTCGTCTTCTGTGTTTTCGGCCTTGCTGGTCTGGCCTCGTGGGCGGCGCTCCGGAAGGTGCCGCCGCGCCGTCGGAGGCAGCAACCGACATTAGCCCGCAGTTCGTGACGCACTTCGTGCCGCCGGGGGCGAGTTCCCTCTGCGCATTCCGCTGAAGACCCGCTAGGACCTCAGAGGCTACCTCGGAGAAGAGGGACGCGATCCCCCCCATGCGTCTCTTTCACCCCGGCGTGCTCGTCCAGGCGCCGGGGTGCGACTACGTCGGATGCGTTGCTGTGTCCGGGGTGGACACTCGGTTTTTGAAGGACGAGAGCCACGAGCAGCTCGGGGAAGCGCTCCGGGAGCTCGTTGGAGGCCTCGAGGAGGCGGTGACGCTCCATTTCCTCCACCGGGTGCACCGCGACGTAGAGGCGGACATCGGCCGCTACCAGGCCGCCATGGCACCGCGGAGTACTCGGGTGATGCGGGCCTACGTCGAGGCCAAGGTGCAGTGGCTCCGGGAGCAGCCCCTCCGGAGGAGCGAGCTGTTCCTCTTCTTCTCCCGCGGGGACGGCAACGGTCCACTGGACCGGGGTGTCCTCGGCGAGCCCCTGCTGTTCAAGAATGTCGATCGCCTCTCCCGCGTGGAGCACGCCCGTCGCCTCCGGGCGCTCGCCGCCCTCCGGGACAGGCTCCAGGCCCGGCTGACCTCCGTGGGGGTGCGGATCCGGGAGCTCGGGCCCCAGGAGGTCTGGGCCCTGCACTACGCGCTCCTCAATCCCGCGCGGGCCGGTGCCCAGGCGCGGGCTCCTTCCGTGGAGCTTGTGGACAACCTGTGGAACGAGGAGCTGGCGCGCAAGGAGGGACGGCACTTCCTCGCAGTTCACGCTCGAGGCGCGCCTCCCGGACCTCCTTCCGCAGCCGCGAGAGCTCTTCCTCTTCGCCGCTGGTCGGTGTCCCGAGCGAGCTCTTGTCTTTGTCAGCCCGGGCCTGCTCGACCCACCGCTCCAGGCACTGACGTGGCGAGGCCGAGCCTCTTCGCGGCCGCCGTGACGCTCTTGCCCTCTTCGAGCACGAGCCGCATCGCGCCAGCCCTCAATTCGTCGGAGCTTCGAATGGTGTCCACCTCCGATCAAGCCAGGTGGCATCGTTCCTCGGAAGAGATGCAAGAAGATGGAACCGTCCCTGCATGCGGGCGGTAGTATGGTGTCGCGGTCGAGATCCAGATGAGAGAGGGAGGCCACGGCTTGGCTGAACGGAGATCGGGTCTTGAGGAAGCCGAACATCACGGAGATCTTCGGCGCCTTCCTTCTCATCGGCGCTTCTTGCCGAGGTCATGAGGGCAAGGCTATTGCCAGGGATGTCTCAGCACGAGGCCGCTCCCCAGTTCCTGAGCATCGACCGCATGGAGACTCGGGCGGAATCGCAGCTTGCGTTTCGAACTCACCCAACACAATGACCTACCAACAACTCATCGCCAGTGAGGAGCCACTATGCGAACCACCACAGCAAGTGCGCCAAGCCGCAAAAAAGCCGCCAAACAACTGCCAAGGAAGGAGCCTCTAACTCCGAGTTGGGTGGGACGCGTCCCCCAGCTCAAACCGGGTCAGTACGCGGACGGCATGCCCATCCACTCGCCCGAGTACATCTGCTGCAAGCTCATCCTCCGGCCTAATAAGTTTCACTCGCGCGAAAGTCTTTTCGAATTTGGCAAGGTGTTCAAACAGCCCGCGAAAGAGCATGGCGTAAAGTACACGACAGAAGGCTTCATCGAACAGCCGGTCAAGATCCGCGAAGTGCTATTCCTCGACACGGCTGACTTCCGCCTCTACAACAACGCTTTCATCCTGCGCCGCCGCATCCCCTACAAGGACGGCTTCCCGATCGGCGAGCCCGAGATCGTCTTCAAGTTCAGGCATCCCGAGCTGCAGGCTGCGGCCGAGACCGACGTCCGGCCGAATATCCTCGGCAGTCACCGCGTCAAGTTCAAGGTCCAGGC
>JADGRA010000003.1 GCA_017881265.1 Myxococcaceae bacterium
AAGCTCGGCCCCCCATTTGGGTGGCAGCGGCGCTGGTGGGTTTTTTTGCCGTCTTTCACGGGCACGCCCACGGCCGGGAGCTGCCTGCAGGGCAGAGTGCGCTCCTCTACAGCATTGGCTTCGTCGTAGCTACGGGGTGCCTCCATGCCTCTGGCATCGGCATTGGCCTCGTTCACCGCTGGGGCTGGGGACGCCTCGCCCTTCGCATTGCCGGCGCGGCGGTGGCCCTGGCGGGCTGCGGGTTTGTGTGGAGGGCGGCATGGTGAATTCGCACCGGCGCTTGGCCGCGAGCGTCGCAGTCGTCCTTTTCTCCCCGGCCACTGCCCACGCGCACTTGGTCACCACCGGGCTTGGACCATTCTATGATGGCATCGGACATCTGCTGGCAAGCCCGGATGACCTGGTGCCCGTGCTGGCCATGGCTCTCCTCGCCGGGCTCAGCGGAAGACGGGCCGGGCGCTTGACGCTGTTCGTGCTTCCCCTGGCCTGGGCGGTGGGTGGCCTCGCCGGCTACTGGCTCCACGACCCGCTCCTCCGCGGCACGCCCGCGGTGGTTTCGTTCCTGGCGCTCGGTATCCTCATCGCCTTAGGCCGCCAGCTCCCGTCGGGCCTGGTCGCAACCCTAGCTGCGGCGCTGGGAATGGTGCACGGCTGGCTCAACGGAGCGGCCCTTGCCGCGGGGGGACGAGAAGCGCTCGGACTGGCCGGCATCGCTGCCGTCACGTTCGTGCTCGTCGCCCTGGTCGCAGCCGCCGTTGTCTCCCTGCGAAAGCCATGGATGCGCATCGTCGTCCGCGTGGCAGGCAGTTGGGTCGCCGCCACCGGCTTGCTGATGCTTGGCTGGAGTCTCAGTGGGCGTGGTTGATTGGAGGCCATCCGCTGATGGCGCTGCAACCCTTGCGCGAGTTCAAATCTCTCCCGCACCTCGAAAGCCCCATCAATAATTCGAATGAGGAGCCGAGAGCGCTCGAAAGAAGTCGACCGGCGAAGGTCGGTTAAGCGGATGGGACTTGGCAGAAGGATTTTCATTGGCAGCCAGTCGGCCACTGAGCACGGACACACTAAGCCTCGGCCACGGGGTGAAGGAGCCCCCGTCCTCAGGGCGGACGCAGTCGTGCGCCCGTCGAGCGAGCCAGGCGTCCGGCTTGCATCGAAAACACTTTCCAAAGAGGGATACGCTCGCCAGGGACCGGAGCGAAATTCTTGCAAGCGCCCAAGCGGCGCGAGCTCGAATTGGCGAAGCGAAGGGAGAGGACATCAAGAACAGGACCGACGGCTCCATTCGGAAAGGGCCGCGTCGAAGCCCAACGCCGTCCCGGAGCTCGGCACTGGCTGCCCCTTTCCACTGCGGTCTTCCGAGGCGGAGACTGTATTCAGGCCAGCGTCTCCTTGCCGTCGCCGTGGTTCTCCTCGCCGCGAAGGCATGGAGCCAGGGGACTGGTTATTTCGGACCAGAGCAGCCGCTCCAAATCCGACCTGAAGTCGACATTTACTACCACGTCAGCGAGGACTTTCGCCTGCTCGGTAAGTTGGAAACAACTTTCATCCCGGCCGACTCAAACAGCACAGCGACCGTCGGGGCATTTGCCGATTGGATGATTGCGGCCGTATTCCGGCCGCTCCTCAGTCCGGACCTTGCCAAATCGCGAGCTTTGAACCTGAGGCTTGGGCTCGAGTACGCAACCACCATCAATCCCGGAACCCTCCAGCCCTCGCAAAGTGTCATTCTTCAGGAGGACGTTACACCACGGTACTTCCTGCCCTGGGACATCCTCATTGCGATCCGCAATCGGTTGCAGGAGCAATGGTCGCTCTCGAATGGTGACTCCTTCACGTTCAGGTACTTGGGGCGGCTTCAGTTCGAGCGCGAGTTCAACGTCAGCCAACAGTCGCTCACTCCCTTCGTCAACGCACAGCTTGCGTGGAGCAGCCCGCCGGCGATGTGGACTGAGTTCCGGATGGAAGCGGGCCTCCAGTACGGCTTCCACTGGTTTGGGAGGGGCCAGATTATCGAGGCAAACTTTTCGGTGGTCACCAAACTTGAGCCCAGTCACAGTTGGTCACCGGTGTTGGGATTCATCTGGTACATCTACTTTTGAGCTGGACATCCCGCACCCCTTTGAAATCGGGCCACCCACAAGACCGGCTCGCTGAGAAAAGGCGAAGCGCCTCGTACCCCAATCGCGCTGGCCCTGGTCGCGTCGGTTTGAGCTTGACCTCTCTCGGTAGGCTTGATGAAGGGGTCAGACAGCTGCGGCCCTCGCTACGACCGCAAGGGGGTTCACAACACGATACTGCAACCGGCGCCCCAAATAGTCGGACGCGGCACAAAACTACACGAGCGGTCAAAGCGTGCTAGCGCGCCCGTCCAGTCGGACGGCGAGGGATTCCAGAAGGACAACCATGAGAGAGAACATGAAAAAGACCATGTTGTTTTCGACAGTGCTGCTCGGCTCGCTTATCGCCGGGCTTGCTCAGGCGCAAGGCGGCGGAGGCATTCAACAGCACCTTGCCGCGCTCAAGAACATCATGACCGCGAGTCAGCAGGACTTGCGCACCTACCAGTGGGTGGAAACCACGACGGTGAGCGTGAACGGTGAGCAGAAGTCCTACAAGGAGGAGAGCTGCTACTACGGCGCCGACGGGTCAATCCAGAAGCTTCCCATCGCGTCGTCGGCTCCCCCGCCGAAGAAGCGTGGGTTTCGGGGGATGATTCAGAGTTCGGAGCAGTCGAGCATGACGGACACCATGAAGCAGGCCGTCGCCCTGGTGAAGAGCTACGTTCCCCCCAACACCTTCAAGCTCGACCAGGCAAAACAATCGGGCAACGTCAGCTTCGACATCATCCAGCCAGGCCAGGTCGTCCGCCTCAACTTCAAGAACTACAATCTCCCCGGCGACGTGCTCAGCATCACGGTGAACATCCAGACGAATCGCATCCTCGAGTTGAACGTCTCGACGTACTTGGGTTCCCCTTCCACCCCCGTCACGATGGTTGCGCAGATGGGGACGCTGATGGATGGCTCGACCTACACTGCCAGGACCGAGCTCTCGCTCCCGTCGTCCAACCTCGAGGTCGACGTCACCAACACCGGCTACAGGAAGATGTGAGTAGCGCGCATTCTCAATGCGCTGGGGATGAGACAAACGTGCTCTCGCCGTCCGTTCCACCCATAGAGAGTGAGTTTTCCATTTCGTAAATGCCGCATGCACCTACACCTATTCCTGCGTTGCCACCTGCGATGGTTCACCCTTCACGGGGTATGCGGGAGGTAATTTTAGCGAGAGTAGCGGTGCACGCCTGCGTTGCTGACCTCCAGGCAGCGGGGTGCATCTCACCCAAAGTGCCCGGCGTGCGCATGTGTACAAAACTAGACCTGGGCAACATTGTCGCGTGCTCAGCAAGTAGTACTGCACGCGCAAACCTGAAGGGGGGACAAATGAAGAAGTTTGTGGCAATTGCGCGCTCCGTCGAGGTTCACGCAGCAGAGGAGAGGATACCCAACATGCGCCTAGTGAGACCCGTGCTGCTCGCAGCTAGCCTTGCGTGGAGCACGCCCGTCTTTGCTGACGAGACGATGCCAAAGGGCGGGGCGTCCGGTGCAGCCCCAGAGAAGAGCGCAGAGCAGCTGGCTAAGGAGGCGCAAAACCCCGTCGCGGACATCTACTCCTTCCCATTCCAGGACAACATCGGACTTAACTACGGGCCGAACAAGCAGGTTCAAAACGTTCTCAATTTTCAGCCCGTCATCCCCATTCATGCCGGACCGGTCAACATCATCGCCCGCACCATCATCCCGCTCGTCTCCAACCCGAGCGTCGTCGCGGGACAGGAGGGAGGCACGACCGGGCTGGGGGATATCAACTTCACTGCCTTCGTCTCGCCAGCCAACCCCGGTGCACTCATCTGGGGCGTCGGCCCTGTTGTCAGTTTCCCGACGGCGACTTCACCTCAAGTGGGTTCGCAATCAACGTGGGGCCTTGGACCCTCCGTTGTCCTCCTGACGATGCCGGGGCCGTGGGTGATTGGTTTGGTGTCGAACGTCGTATGGAGCGTCGCTGGGGATAGCGGGAACAGCTTCCTGTTTCAGTACTTCATCAACTACAACTTCGGTGAAGGCTGGTACGTCACGACGTCGCCCATCATCACGGCCGTCTGGAATTTGTCCAATTTGCCTTCTGGGTCAAGCGCGCAGTGGACTGTTCCATTTGGTGCTGGCGTCGGGAAGCTCCAGAAATTCGGAAAAATCCCTCTTAACTTCTCGGTCCAAGCGTATTGGAACGCCGTCCATCCGGAAAACATTCCCTCCGCTTCGTGGACCATTCGTTTGCAGGTCACCCTTCTCCTCTAATGCTCTTCGGGTGGAGTGCGTTCAGCTCAAAGGAAGCGAGGAGCCCGGTGTTCTGAGCAAGGACGATGTGACAACTAGTGGCCGCGCGCGTATCAGCAACGCCATCCGCGTGAGCAAGGGCGATCGAAGCGTATCTTGCTTCGTCACTCGCCCTGTCGGACCAGTTGATCTCCGCTGGGCCATTTTCTGCGCCATTTGTGGACAGATGTACTCAAGCTCCTTGCGAAGGTGGGTCTCATGCGGCCCAGATGAGCTGCAATCGAAGCTGGCATTATGCCCTCATGCTCCTGGCCATGAACCACGTGATCACGTGATCCTCGCCACCGCTGGCTGCGGGGCGGCTGAGCAGCGGGGGAGGGGGAGGCTAAGCGCGGCGGCGTAGGTTGTGCCTCGAAGATTGGCGAAGGACAGGTGACACCAGTAGGTATCCCGCACCCCTCTGAAGTCGGACCACCAACAAGACCTCTGTATTTCGGTCGAAGAGGTGGTCATGGCGAAGCGAGAAGGAACAGACGACGGCTGTGCCTGGGGAGGTGAGCTTGGGTAGCTGTGGAGCAGAATTTTCTGCTAATCAGTGGCTGTCGCGTGTCGCTTCGGGCGCACGAGTTCTTCTGCGTCCTCCTCACTGAGCTTCTCGGTAGTCTTCTCGATCAGAATGGCCGCGAGTTGCATCGGCTCCAGGTTGGCGCCGCCGTGCTCACGAACCCTGGCAACGATCTCTTCGAGCTTCTTCAGGGTGCGGGGGGCAAGCGGCAGGAGGCGCCGCTCGGTCCAGGCGGGGTCCGTCCGCCTGCCGCCACCGGACGGGACGCGGAAGCGGCCCTCGATGTCCGTCAGGAGTTGCATAGCTCCGAAGTAGCCGCCCCCGGCGGTGACCTTCCCGCGCCGCTCCGCGCCGAGACCCTTGGCGATCTTGTCCATGTCGAGTTGTGTCTTCATCGTCTACTCCTTTCCGAAGTCGCGGATGGCGAAGTACTCGTCACCAACCACAAGGCCAATCTCTCCCTGCCGTGCCTCACGTCCCATCTTTCGGCAGAAGCTTCCAAGTTTGGCAAGGTTGGCGCCGCTCTGGATGTCGGCCGGCGTCGTGTAGCAGTGGACGACCACGGGCTCGTCCTTATAAGGGCGCCACCTCGCTCGTCGTCCCGCCAGATTCCCTTCGCCTTCGGATAGGCGGTCGCGCCGCCGAATACGCGCCCAAACATCTCCAGCGACGAGTCCACCCAACGTGGCTGGTCGATGGCGGCCATACCGTCTCTTTCAACGCTCGGAACGAACAGAACCACGAGGACGCGTTTGCGTCCGCCGCTTAGCGCTTTCTTCCCGCCGCGGGATGGTTTCGCTCTCGTCTTGGCCATCGAAACGATCTATATAGATCGTGCGGGCTGGCTGTGCAACCGGGGCAAGCTGTGACGACAGCGCCCCATGGGAGTATTTCCAGGGCCGCTGCTTCCGGCGGTAACGCACCCTGGCGTTACGCCGGGACAGGGGCTCGCTTTCCGGTCCGCCAACCCCTCGAAGTTGCCCGAACTCGGACGCTCCTGCACGCTCTCAGCCGATAGCGGATCTGCAAGGCAACGAATTGCCAAGACTAGGGTCTGCGGTTTGATTCCCGTGGCGGTGGTGCTGGCGTTGCTCCCGCCGCCTCCGGCGTCAGTCCAGTTCCTCGATGGGCTCCCTGAGCCGCGCATAGCTCCAAACGTTGGCGAGTTCTGTCGAGCCGGAATTCGGAAACGTTGCGTGGCGTGGGAGCAATCCCTCCAAGATGAAGCCGCTCTTCTCGAGCACGTGCCTAGACGCGGAATGTTCAATATGGCAAACGGCGTGAAGACGCGTCAGCGAGGGAATCTGGAACGCGAGCGGAACGATCGACGCCAGCGCCTCGGTCGCGTAGCCGCAGCCCCAAGCATCCGTTGCAAAGACGTAGCCAACCTGAGCACACGCCCGCGACTCGAGAGCGAGGCCGCTGCCTCCCAGTAGTAGGCCTTCGATACTGAAAACCAGGTATGGGCCAGCTCCGTCAATAGACCAGGCCCGGTCACTCATTTCGAGAAAGGCCCTTGTGTCAGCAACGTTGCGATGGGTCGGCCAACTGAGGTAGCGGGTAACAGCCGGAATGCTGGCGTAGCGGCTGAAAATTGCTTCGGCGTCCCCGAGAGTCGGCCGCCGGAGCGTGAGCCGCGACGTCTCAACGCGTTCCGGAAGAAGTCCCATTCAGCGGCAGAGAGTAGCGACAGGTACTTTGACGTCAAGCGGTGACGACAGCGCCCCACGGGGGGGGGCAAATTGGTAAGCCGCGAGGTCAAAGCGGCCAGGCCGCTGGCATCCCGAATGGCATGTTGTTACCATCTCATTTGAGACTTAACCCAGAGGAGGCGCACGTGGACACCAAGCGGAGCCTGAATCCCCGGCCAGACGAGCGAACGGTTCTGGACGCCCTGGGGGTCCGGGGCGGGCGTGGGGACCTCATTGCTGTGTTGCGCGAAGGTCTTCCCTCGTCGGCTTTTCAGCGGGCCGCAGATCGCGCTGGACTGACGCGGGAGGAGTTGATTCGTGCCTTGCGCGTCGGACGCGCGAGCATCTTTCGCCGGCTCGCGTCGAAGCAACACCTCGCCCCGGATGATTCACAGAAGCTCGTCCGCCTTACTAGAGCTTCTCTTCTCGCGGAGCACGTCCTAGGGGGTCCTGTGCAGGCCCGCGCGTGGCTGCGCGAACCGGTGCCCGCTCTTGGCGGGGAGCGGCCCGTCGACTTGCTCGACACGGACGAGGGTGCTCGCGCCGTCGAGGAGGCACTGCTTCGGATCGAATACGGTTTCTTCGCGTGACTCGTCTCTGGCGCGTGGCTAAGCGCCGCCATCCACCCTTCACTGGAGACGGCGGGCTGTACGTCGCCGGGCGCTGGCACGAGCGTGGGGTGCGCATCGTCTACACGGCCGGGACGAAGGCGCTCAGCGTCCTCGAGTTTCTGGCGCACCTGACGCCCGGGTCGATGCCGGCCGCGGCAACCTGGTGGTGGCTCGACCTGGATGCGTCTCGAACGCCGGTCGAGACGGTCGACACGGCGAGCCTTCCTGCGCGGTGGAAGGGCGTCCGACACCTCCAGGCCACCCGCACGCTCGGGACTCGGTGGATTCGTGAAGGACGGAGCCCCGTGCTTCGCGTCCCCAGCGTCCATGTCCCTGGGGAATTCAATTACCTCGTGAATCCCCTGCACACCCTCGCCGCCCCGCTCCTCGCGAGCGCCGGAGGGCCGGAGGATTTCAGCATCGACCGACGGATCGTGGCGGCTACTTGGACGGCCGTGTCCCCCCGGCGACGTCGCCGGAAAGGAAAGCGACGAGGAGCGTGAACGGCACCGGCAAATCCAATTGAAATTCCCGATTCAGCTGCCCCGCCTGTTCTCAAGCGTTACCAGCGCGTGTTAATCAATGGAGTCGCTGAAACTCCTGAATGCCATGGCTCGCTCAGTCCGAACGATTGCTTCCGAGGCTCTCGAGCTTCCTGAAAAGGAGCGCCTTGCCCTCGCGTCTGAGCTCAGTGACAGCGCCGAAGGCGCGGACCCCGAATGGGAGGCGGAGTGGCTACGTGAGTTGGATGCGCGCGAAGCTCTTCCGCCGCCCGCCCACCGAGCTGCGGCGCTCCCCGCGGTCCGGCGGCATGCTCCGGGCGGAGTTGGAGGCCGGCGTGACGTTGCGGCTCTGCTACCGCCCGCCCTATGACTGGGCGGCGATGCTCGCCCACCTCGAGGCGCGAGCCATCACCGGTGTCGAGCAGGTGGAGCGCGTCTACGGGCGCACGGTGTCGAACGCGGGCGTGCTGGGCACGGTCGAGGTCCGGCACCAGCCGGCGCGCAACGGCCTCGCCGCGACCATTCGCTTTCCCAGCGTTCGGGCCCTGCCCGCCATCCTCGATTCCGTGCGGCGCCTGTTCGCCGTCGGGGCAGACATCCAGACCATCGGTGCCCACCTCTCGCAGGATCCCTTCCTCGCCCCCTGGTCGCGCGCCGACCGGGCCTTCGCGCGCCGGGCGGCTGGGAGGGATTCGAGCTGGCCGGGCGGGCCATCCTCGGCCAGCAGATTTCGCTCGTCGCGGCCCGCCGGCTCGCCGGGCGGCTGGTCGTGCTGTGCGGGCCGCGCCTGCCACGGGAATCAGGTGCAGGCCGCCGGGCTCACCCACGCCTTCCCTACCGCTCGGCAGGTCGGCGCGGCAGACCTGGGGGCGCTGGGCATGCCCGCGGCACGGCGGGCGGCGCTCCGCGCGCTGGCCGAGGCAGCCGTCGCCGACCCTCACCTCTTCCAGCCGCTGGGGACGGTCGAGGAGGCGATCCGCCGGCTGCGCTCCATCCGCGGTGTGGGCGAATGGACCGTCCAGTACATCGCCCTGCAGGCCCTGCGCGAGTCGGACGCCTTTCCCACCAGCGACCTCGGGTTGCTGCGCCGCGCGGCAACGGGCGCGGACGCTCCAGCGACGCCGGCTGACCTGCTTCGTCGCGCAGAGCCGTGGCGTCCGTGGCGGGCGTATGCGGCACAGCCACCGATGCCGGGAAGCTCCGGACTGCAAAGGATGTTCGATGACTGGATCTGCCACCGAAGCTGCACGCCTCTTTCGCCGTCTCCACGACTCCGGGTTGCTCCTCCTCCCGAACGCCTGGGACGCGGGTAGCGCCCGGCTACTCGAGAGCCTGGGAGCCCCGGCCATTGCCACCAGCAGCGCCGCGGTGGCCTGGTCCCACGGGTACCCGGACGGGGATCGCCTGCCGGTCGCTCTCCTAGCGGCGACCGCCTCGGCCATCGCCCGCACGGTGCGGGTCCCGTTGTCGGTGGACGTCGAGGGCGGCTACTCGAGCGATCCGGCGGCCGTGGGAGAGGCCGTCGCCCGGGTGGTCGACGCGGGCGCGGTGGGCATCAATCTCGAGGACGGGACGGCGCCACCGGACCTCCTTTGCGCCAAGATCGAGGCGGCCAAGCGCAGCGCCGGCCGGCTCGGGATCGACCTGTTCGTCAATGCGCGCGCCGACGTCTACCTCCGCGGCCTGGTGGCTGCCGACCGCCGGGTCTCGGAGACGCTGGCCCGTGCCGAGCGGTACCGGGCGGCCGGTGCCTACGGCCTCTTCGCCCCGGGGGTCAGCGATGCAGCCGAGATCCGCGCCATCGCCACCGGCCAGCAGCTCCCACTCAACGTGCTGGTCTGGGCGGGGCTGCCGGCCGCCGACGAGCTCGCCAGCCTCGGCGTCCGGCGGCTCAGCGCCGGGTCCTCCATCTGCCAGGTGGTGTACGGCCAGATTGCCTCGCTCGCCACCGACTTCCTGGCCACCGGGGCCTCCGCGCCGCTGATGGAGCGCTCGCTCACCTACGCCGACCTGAACGCGCTCTTCACGCCGCGCTAGGGCGATCTGTCTCGCAGCGGCGGGTCCACTCGGCGATGTCCCGGAGTGCGCCTTGGCCGGTCAACTCGAGGGGGGGTGCGCCCCGCGAATGCGCAAAGAAGCTGGGTTGCGCGCCCTTTGCGCCGCGGGCACACTGCCGCGCTCCAAGTCCACCAGGAAGGGACGCATGTACTTCGCCGTCATTCAGCAGTTCCAACGGACCCTTCACGCACTGGACGCCATCCTCGGGGAAGCCGTCGCCTTCGCCGAGGCCAGGAAGTTCAACCCTGACAACTTTCTCACCGCCCGACTTGCGCCGGACATGCTCCCCTTCAGCAAACAGATTCAGATTGCGTGCGACACCGCCAAGCGCACCGCGGCCGGCCTTGTCGGCAAGGAGGCGCCTGTACACGAAGACACTGAGCAAACGATGGTGCAGCTGCGAGAGCGCATCCAAAAGTGCCTTGCCTACTTGGCAACGTTCCAGTCGGGTGACTTCGCCGCTGTGACGGCAGCGACGGAAGTGAACCTCCCAAAGCCGCCCGGGAAGGCCATGCGTGCAGAGGATTGGCTTCTGAGCCGAATGGTCTCGAATTTCTTCTTTCACGTGACGACGGCGTACGCGCTGCTGCGCGCTGGGGGTGTTGAGATCGGCAAGCGAGACTTTCTCGGCGAGTTGCCGCCAACCTTCGACCAGGCCGCGTAGCCTTGGTGAGCGCGCTTGCCGGCGTGACTTACTGGCTCACCGTTTCAGCGTGAGTCGCCGGCGACGCCGAGTTCCACCATTCTTCGCTCCAGGGTGTTGAGGGCGACTCCGAGGTTCCGGGCGGCGCGCGTGCTGCTGCCGGGCGCCTCCGCCTCCGTCAAAAGGCGCAGCTTCTCCTCCGCAGAGTACCGACGTCGTCGCCTGGCCGGCTCAATCGCCCCGCTCGTCGGGGCCACTTCGGGGGTCTTCCTTTCCATCGGTCAGATTCGCTTCCTAATTCATAGAGCCTGTCCGGTCCTTCAAGGGGCTACATCAAAACTTCGTGAGGCTCGGCAGGCGAGCCCGAAAGGTCTGCCATCCCTGGCTGCTTCGGGCAAGGGAGGCGAGGAGGCCTCTCAGCCAGTGGCCCACGGGAGGTCATCTTGAAAAGCCGTCGGTTCATGTTAGCGCACCTCGGACTCGCCAGGGCCGTAGGTCTGTGCCCTCTTGCTCTGGCGGGCTTTTTCCTCGTTGCCTGCACGCCGTTTTCGCCCCAGTCTATGGAGGGGGCCGAGTTTCTTTCGCGCGCTCAGACGCAGGAAGCGGATGGAGTCCGTGTTTCCGTCGTGGCGCTTACCCCGGACGAGAGTCGTCGGTACTTCGGCGAGGACCTGAATGGCAGAGATGTGCAGCCCGTGTGGCTGCGCATCGAAAACCAGACGGAAGGACCGGTCTGGTACCTGCCCCTCGGGACGGACCCCAGCTACTTCTCACCCTCGGAAGTGGCGTTCATGTTCCATCGCTCCTTGGGCGGGGACAACCAGGCCATTGACGAGTACTTCTTGAAGACCGCTTTCAACAACCCTGTCGGTCCCAAGAGCACTGCCCAAGGCGTCGTGCTCACCCACAGCAGTGAAGGCAGCAAGTTCGTCAGCGTGGCGCTGCTCTCGAGCCTCAAGCCAATGCAAATGCGCTTCGTCGTCCCTGTCCCGGGCGGGAAATGGGACTTCCAGCGCGTCGACTTGAAGGCGCTCTACCCACCGGACAAGGTTCAGGCGCTGGACCTCCCAGGGCTCAAAGCCGCGCTCGAGGCGCTGCCCTGCTGCGTCACCAACAAGGACGGGTCGCGGTGGGGGGACCCGCTCAACCTCGTCATCGTTGGAACCCCGGCCCACGTCTTCTTTCCGTTCGTCGAAAGGGGATGGCATCTCACCGAGCCCTTCGACTTGGCAGCCTCCCGGAAGGCAGTCACGGCTTTCCTCTTCGGTGAGGCCTACGAGTCCTCGCCCGTCAGCCCCTTGTACGTGTACGGCCGTGCGCAGGACATTGCGCTTCAGAAAATCCGCAACAAAATCAGCCAGCGGAACCACATGCGCGGCTGGATGGCCCCCTTCACTTACGAGGGCCAGAGGGTATGGGTTGGCCAAATCAGCCGGGACATCGGTGTTCGCCTCACCAGCAAGTCCTGGTACCTCACCACCCACAAAATTGACCCAGAGGTGGACGCCGACCGGGACTACCTGCTTCAGGACATCCTCGCCTCGGGCTTCGTCCGGGCTGTCGGCTTCGTCCGAGGCGTGGGCCCAGCTCCCATCTCCGCGCCGCGGGGCAACCTCACCGGCGACCCGTACTACACGGACGGGAATAGGCTCGTTCTCTTCATTGGTAAGGAACCGGTCCCCCTGGACCAGGTGGGAGTGGTGAAATGGTAGCCCTGAGAAGTCCCTTCCCCAAGGCCGGCTCTGGACTGCGCTGGACGCGGTCGCTCAGAGGGTAGGGAAGCGCTCGAGAAAACGTGACTTCCTCCACACGCCCTACCCGTCGCCGTTCCCAGGTCTATGCCGTATTGGTCGTGGCGGCCATGTCTGCTGTCGCAGCGGTGGCGGCGCTTTGGGTGCTGGGCCCGCGCCTGGCCGGCCCTCCGCGCACCCTTACCCTGGCGACCGGCTTGGAGGGCGGCGACTATGCGGCGCTCGGGCCCCGGTACCAGACAATACTTGCCCGCAAGGGAATCACTGTTCGCCTGTTGCCGACCGGCGGGGACATCGACAACCTGGCCAGGCTGCACGACAGCGCTTCGGACGTGAGCGCCGCTTTCGTGCTGGCCGGCATTGCCACCGACGCGCAGAAGCGCGGCCTCGCCTCGCTCGGCACCCTCATGTACTCACCCATGTGGGTCTTCGTGCGGGGGGAGCCGAAGGCTGGCGGACTGGGTGCCTTCATCGGTCAGCGTGTCTCCATTGGGCCCGAGGGCGGCGGCACTCACTTTCAAGCGCTGAGACTGCTGGCGCTGAATGGTGTGGACCCGAAGAGCTTGCAGCTGAAAGACTTCACCCCGGCCGAGGGAGCGGAGGCGCTCGGTCGTGACGAGCTGGACGCCCTCGTCCTCGTCGCCTCTTGGGAGTCTCCGGTGGTCCAGAGACTTGCGGCCGAGCCCCGCGTTTCGCTGGTGAGCTTCCCGCGGGCGGACGCCTACGTGGCGCGCAACCCCTACCTCACCAAGCTCGTTCTCCCCATGGGAGTGGGGGACTTGGCCAAGAACCTGCCACGCACGGACGTCACGCTGATTGCCTCCCAGCCGAGTCTCCTCATCCGCGAGGATTTGAATCCCGCGCTGCAGTACCTCCTCTTGGAAGCGGCTTCCGAAATCCACAGCGGCCCGGCCCTCTTTCAACGCGCCGGGCGGTTTCCTGCCGGTGAGGCCATGGACGTGCCGCTCAGTGCTGACGCGCGGCACTTCTACAAGTCCGGCCCGCCCTTCCTCTACCGGTCCTTCCCCTTCTGGCTGGCCGTCCTCTTGGAGCGCCTGTTCATTCTCTTCCTCCCACTCGTCCCTCTCCTCGGCCTTTTGTACTCCGCGCTCCGGGTGGCCCCGGAGGTGTATTTAGGCGCCATGCAGCGGAGAGTTCTCGCCCTCTACAAAGAGTTGAAGCTGGTGGAGGCGGAGCTCGACGGCGGAGCCAAGGGGGAGCACCTGGCGCGCTTGGCTGGGCGGGTAGTGGAAGTGGAGGCGCGGGCCAACCGCTTGCGCGTCCCCCTGCAGCTCAGTCAAAACCTGTACCAGCTCAAGGCTCACATTCTCTTGGTGCGCGCCCGCGTGGCGGAAGACAGCGCCGAGGTCCGGAACCGAACCCTATGAAGGCTCTGCCAGGGCTCCCGGCCGTTCGTCGCCGCCTCTAAAGGGGCGTCTGCCCCCGCAACGGCATGGCCTCTTCGCCTGGACCAGGCATGGCAGAACCCTTAGAACCCATTGGCCTAGCATCCCTGTTGACAACTCCGGAAACCATTCGAATCGGGCAACGACATGGAGTGAACTGGGTTCGGCCGGCACCGCTCGGCACAGGGTTGTCCCCCGCTCCCGAGGACGTTTTTGCATTTTCTGTACACACCAGCGCGGACTGCGTGATTGGCCGGCCATCAACTTTGAGCGAGGGGGAGGAATGGCGACAGCCGAAGAGTTGAGGCTCGAAGACGCGAGGAAGGGTGTCCCTTGGAGGCGCTGGGGTCCGTATCTCTCCGAACGCCAATGGGGAACTGTCCGTGAGGACTACAGCGCCGACGGGAACGCCTGGGACTACTTCCCGCACGACCATGCTCGGTCTCGCGCTTACCGCTGGGGCGAGGATGGGCTTGGTGGCGTTTCGGATGACAAGCAGCAGCTCTGTTTTGCCGTCGCGCTTTGGAATGGCGCGGACCCTATCCTCAAGGAACGCCTTTTTGGACTTACCAACAGCGAGGGGAATCACGGCGAGGACGTGAAGGAGTGTTACTTCTACATCGACAGTACTCCGACGCACTCGTACATGAAGTACCTTTACAAGTATCCGCACCGCGCCTACCCCTATCAGCAACTCATCGAGACCAACCGGCGCCGTTCTCGTCAAGAGCCGGAGTACGAGTTGCTGGACACCGGCGTCTTTGGCGAGGACCGCTACTTCGACGTCTTTGTCGAGTATGCGAAGGTCGCCCCCGAAGACGTCTTCATTCGAATCAACGTGGTCAACCGAGGGCGAGAGGCTGCACCCATCCACGTGCTCCCGACGCTCTGGTTCCGCAACACGTGGAGCTGGGAAAGCCCTGCCGCGAAGCCATCCCTGCGGCAGGTGAGCTCGCCTCGCGGCACCGGCGCCATTGCTGCAAAACACGCGGAGCTCGGCGACCGCTGGCTCTTCGTGGAGGGCGCCGTCCCGCTTCTCTTCACCGAGAATGAGACTAACAGTGCGCGGCTCTTCGGCTCGCCGAATGCTACCGCGTTCGTGAAGGACGGCATCGACGAATTCGTCGTCCATGGCCGGCGCGACGTTGTCAACCCGGCTCAGGTTGGCACGAAAGCTGCGGCGCACCATCAACTCACCATCGGTCCTGGACAAACGGCCACCATACGGTTGCGGCTAACGGACAAGCCTCCTGAAGCGTTGGGGCAGCCCTTCGCGGACTTCGAATCGACGTTTGTGAGCCGTTCAGCAGAAGCCGACGCGTTCTACGCCTCCATCACGCCGAATCGAGCGAGCGAGGACACCGCCCACGTCATGCGGCAGGCGCTGGCAGGAATGCTTTGGAGCAAGCAGTACTACGGCCTCGACGTGCAGAAATGGCTTGCGGAGCACGGCGTCGGACATTTCTCGACGGGTAGCTCGGTTCGGAACCAAGAGTGGGCCCACATGGTGAACGACCATGTCGTCTCGATGCCGGACAAGTGGGAATACCCCTGGTACGCCGCCTGGGACCTCGCTTTCCACTCCATCGTCTTTGCTGGAGTGGACGTGGACTTCGCGAAGCAGCAACTCGACCTGTTACTGACTCCAAACTACTTGAACCCGACCGGGCAGATTCCGGCCTACGAGTGGAACTTCAGCGATGTGAACCCGCCCGTACACCCGTGGGCCACCCTCTTTATTTATCGCATCGAACAGGCGCTCCAGGGCAAGGGAGACATTCGCTTCCTGAAGCGTTCCTTTGGGAAGCTTCTCTCGAACTTCAGCTGGTGGGTAAATCGCAAGGACCGCTTCGGGAAGAACGTCTTCGAGGGGGGCTTTCTCGGCCTCGACAACATCGGTGTCTTCGACCGCTCATCGCCGCTACCCACCGGTGGCCACCTCGAGCAGGCGGACGGCACGGCATGGATGTCGCTCTTCTGCCAGAACATGCTCGAGATTGGGGTCGAGGTCGCCGCGCACGACCAGTCCTTCGAGGAACTAGCCGTCAGATTCATTGACCATTTTCTCCTAATCACCCGGGCCCTGAACCGAGAGGGCTCTCAGGGGATGTGGGACGAGGAAGACGGCTTCTATTACGATGTCCTACGGCGACCGGATGGAAGCGCGGAACGGTTGAAGGTTCGGTCAATGGTCGGACTGCTTCCCCTGTGCGCGGCAACTGTAGTCGAACCGTGGCAGCGCGGGCGTGTCCCGAACCTCATTGCACACCTCCAGGAACGGGTGCGCCGAAACCCAGACATTGTCCGCGGCATGCATGCTTGGGGAGAGGGAAACTTTGGCTACGGCGAACGTGGCATGATGGCAGTCGTCAACCAGGAGCGCCTGCGCCGCATTTTGAGCCGCATGCTGGACGAGAGTGAATTTCTGAGCGCATACGGCATTCGAGCGCTCTCCCGATATCATGCCGAGCATCCATACGTCCTCAATGTGTCGGGACAGGAGTACCGAGTGGCGTACGTGCCCGGCGACTCCGACAGCGGGATGTTTGGCGGGAACTCCAACTGGCGTGGTCCAATTTGGATGCCCGTAAATTTCCTACTCATCCGTGCGCTACTTAACTATTATCTTTACTATGGCGATGGCTTCAAAATTGAGTGTCCAACTGGCTCCGGTCGCCTGATGAACCTCTTCGAGGTAGCCAAAGAGATTGCGACGCGCTTGACCCGCATTTTCTTGCGGGACGGGGAGGGCCGGCGACCCGTCCACGGGAATACGCAGACGTACCGGAACGACCCACACTGGCGCGATTTAGTGCTCTATTATGAGTACTTCCACGGGGACACGGGCGCGGGTATTGGCGCCAGTCACCAGACTGGGTGGACGGGACTTGTCGCGACGCTTATTCAAGTCTTCGGTCGACTCGAGGGAGCCCAATACCTCGAAGTCGGGAGGACTGCGGCTTTCGAAGAGAACGCGCAGTAGCTGCCCGGTCACGCCTCCCTTGCGACGTTCGAGCCGGGCGGGAAGCGCTCGGACTAGCCGGCATCGCCGCCGTCACTTTCGTGCTGGTGGCCCTGGTGGCGGCCTTTGTCGTCTCCTTGCGCAAGCTCTGGATGCGGATCGCCAGCCGCGTGGCCGGCAGCTGGGTCGCTGCCACCGGCTTGCTGATGCTGGGCTCGAGCCTGAGCGAGCGCGGTTGAGGGGAGGCCAGTCGTTCGTGGCTCTGGCTTCGGCCAGTGGTACTCGCCTCCGATTGCGTGCCCCGACGTGGAACGACAGAAGCGGGTTCACTAATCAGTCGTTCAAGCCGATTGTCTGTCACTGCGCTGTTGATTCGCGTTTCTTGAGGTGCACATGGCCGCACTCAACAAGAACCACCCGCTCTCCGCCGTCCTCACGGGAGCGCTCGACCGCTTCCGCGTGCAGCGACGGCTTCCTGCACTTGGCGCCGACGAGCGCCTCGACGGAAAGCTTGCGCTCGTGACAGGTGGCGCGTCGGGCTTGGGGTTTGCAACTTCGGTGGACTTAGCGCGCCGCGGCGCCCGGGTGCTCCTTGCTGACTGTCGGGACCTCGAGCGCGCTCATAGGCGGGCGGTCTCTCTCGGCGTGGCACCCGACCGAATCGAGCCGTTGAACGTCGACCTCTCCGACCTCCGCTCGAGCGACCGCGTTGCAATGGACCTCGCCCGCCGTGGCGTCTGTCTCGATCGGCTGGTCCTCAACGCTGCTGTCGTCCCGACCGCAGCCCGGTCGACGCCACAGGGGCTCGACGAAATGTTCGTCGTGAACTACCTCTCCTCGTTCGCGCTGGTCACGCGCTTGCTAGATGAGGGCGTACTACCCCGCGACCGCCGGGACGGCGAGGTGCCACGTGTCGTCTTCGTCGCGTCCGAGGCGCACCGGTGGGCCGAAGACCTTGCACTCGAAACCATCGACCGACCGCGCGATGGCTCTCCCCGTCGCGTGCTCGCATGGTACGCAACCTATAAGCTCATGCTCGCTACCTTTGCCTGGGAACTCGCGCGACGGCTCTCCACGGAGGGGACGCCTCAAGTAGCGGTGTTCGCGCTCTGCCCCGGAGCGATGAGCACCAACATCATACGTGAGCTGCCAGCGCCCCTGCGCGCTCCTCTCAAAGCGGTAATGCGCCTTTTTTTCCAGGACCCCTTCGTTGCCGACGAGCCCGTCCTTTACCTGACGTGCAGCCGCAGCCTGGAGGGCCGCACTGCCGTCTACTTGCACAAGATGGCGCCCAAAGATGTTGACCCGCGGGCCGCCGACGCCGAAGCCGGTCGGGCACTTTGGGAACACAGCGAGGCCGTGCTGTCGCGGGCGCGCGGCCAGGGCTGATTGCCGCGAACACTGTTTCGAGAGTAGTCCGAAGTTCGCGAACCACGACCTCGTGCAGAAGGTGCCGGGCATTCACCTGGTTTGAGGCGTTCTGCCGTCTTGTTGAAGCCAGCTCCCCCGGCCGCCAGGACCGCTCGCCCCGGCGATCTTGCCCCGGGCATTTGCGGTTGCGAATATGGACGTCATCCATCGAGGGGTGCCTGATGACGCGGACGAAGGAAGTTGTGGTGCTGAGCGGACTATTGCTGCTGCTCGTACCAGCGCGAACAGCGGCAGCCGCCCCGGAGGAGGAGCATTCCATGGACCAGGTCGCGCAGGAGTTTGGCAAGGCCAGCCCCAATGCGCCGGCGGAACTCTCCCGATTCGCATTTCTCATCGGCAGGTGGCGTTGCGAAGCAAGACTGAGATTGGCCGATGGGAAATGGCAAACACTGCAGGCGACATGGCTCGGTCGCTACATCCTCGACGGCCATGCAATCGCCGACGAATACAGGATGACTGGGT
This sequence comes from Myxococcaceae bacterium, assembly GCA_017881265.1. Classification (GTDB taxonomy): domain Bacteria; phylum Myxococcota; class Myxococcia; order Myxococcales; family Myxococcaceae; genus JADGRA01. The sequence goes on from JADGRA010000003.1 coordinate 18,415, forward strand.
CCTCCGGAGAGCTGATGGTCCTCGGCATGAATTTCCGTGCGTATGACGCCATGAAGCGCACCTGGAACATAAAGTGGCTAAACGCGTTGGCTGGCACGTGGGTGGACCTCGGGTCGGAGCAATTCGGTGGAGTGAGGGCCGATGGTCAATCCATCATTTACGTCTTCAAAGAGCCGGTCGCCGCCCACGCCTATACGCGCGCCACCTACACGAACATCGCCGAAAAGCACTTCACCTGGCGAGGTGAGAAATCTGACGACGAGAAGACCTGGAGCGACTTCATGGTGATCGAGTGCTATCGGAGCAAGGCGTAGCCTTCCTGAGCTCTGCCGCCGTCTGGCATCTCCAGGGAGCAGAGCGCTCCGCGGAAGAGTGCGCCGGACGTGATGACCACGAGATTGGCTTGCTGGCCTCCCCACAGACGCTGGCCAACCTCTAGTGCCAATGCCTTTCGCGATTGCCACAGTTCAAGCAGTTCTCGCGAGCCGTATCCCAGGTGTCGACAATGACGTTGTTACGGAGTGCCGAGATTGATCCCCACTCCGACACGGCGCCGCCTTCACAAATCCAGCCGAAGATGAAGTCGCCGACTCCGAGCTGGAGGTCGTGCGAGCCGTTCATTAACGCTTGGTTACCCAGGGGGTCGCCTGCCTGGGGGCAAGTGCCGGGGCCTGGCGAAAGAATCGGGTTCCACACGAGCTGGGTTGGGTAGACGACTTGCGAGGGTCCGGGGCCGCTGAGCATGAAGAAGGCGACCTCGAGGCTGGGGTTGGTCTGCGCCAGTTGCGGCAGATACCCTTGGATGAAGGGCACCTCGGCCGGGAGAATCCGCTTCAGCACGGGGGTCGCGAGATGCACAGCTGGATAGTGACCAAGGGCCGAAAGGTTCGCGTTCGAGGTTGCGTAATTTCCCGGCATCACGAACGCTGACCCCATCGCCACGTCGTTGACAGGCGTATCGACGAAGTCTTTGGTGTATCGGTTGTAACTATTCGAGCCACCACTGTTGAAGACGAGGTCACTGCGGCTGAACATCTCCGGGTATGCAGCGGCGCCGGCGGTCACGAAGTCCTTGTAACGCGAGTGGACGGCCACGAACTCGGCGTCGGGGTCCTGGCCAAACTGTGGCCCGAAGAAGACGTGCCCGTCGTAGCCCATGAATCCGGCGAATGTCAGAAATCTCCTGTTTGCATCAATGACGGTGAGGATATTGAGCAAATCGGGCGTGTCGATGGCGCCGCCACGGCGCAGCCCGAGACACCACCGGAAAGCCTGGTGACTGCGTTCGACGGGCCGCAGAGAATCCGTTGCTTTGGGTTGTTCGGTGCCGGCCCAGGTCGCCAGGACCGCTCTAGCATCGTCAAGGTCCTGTACCTAGAATTCCAAGAGTTCTGTGTTTCGTTTGGCGCCCGCGGAAGGCTCGCCCATGCCAATGCAACTATCCTCACCGAGTTTCCCGTCCATGGGGTCCATCCCCGCGAAGTACACCTGCGAGGGCGGCGACGTTTCGCCACCTCTCACTTGGGCGGGGGTCCCTCCGTCCGCGAAGAGTCTTGTGCTCATCGTCGATGACCCGGATGCTCCGGATCCCTCAGCCCCGCGGATGACTTGGGTGCATTGGGTCGTCTACAACCTCCCGACGACGACGACTTCACTCGCCGAAAGCCAGTCTTCGACGTCGCTGCCCCGGGGGGCGAAAACGGGGTTGAACGACTGGAAGAAGCCCGACTACGGGGGGCCCTGCCCGCCGGTGGGCCGGCACCGGTACTTCTTCAAGTTGTACGCGCTCGACGTCATGCTCGCCGACCTTGGGCGGCCGTCCAGACATGAGGTGGAGAAGGCAATGCAGGGGCACGTGGTGGGTACCGCGGAACTGGTCGGGACCTACGAGAAGGCCACGCGTTAGTCGTACTCGGACGGGCGTTGGCAGGTGGGGCCTGCGGTTGGCTAGTCTTTCTCGCATGCACCGCTCCCGCCTCTCCGGCTTCATCATCAACTGAAAAACTGACCAGCTCGCCTCCGCGTCGAGTTTTTTGGCCCGAGCGCTCGCGATGCCAGTGCGCGAGCGCGATGCGAATGGCTATGACAGGCTGGACGCCTCGGCGCGGGACCTCCACGTCGAAGTCCAGCAGGTGTCGCACGAGAGCCGCGTCCACCTCGACATCGAGACAGACGACATCGACGCCGAGGCACGCCTCGAACGTCTGGGGGCCCAGCGCGTCGGCAAGGTGAAGACATGGTGGGTGATGCAGCGCCGACTGGGCAACGCTTTTGCGTCGTCCGAACGACAGACCTCGACACGCGGGCCGGCACCAATTCCTGGAGCTGAGCGGACGTGCGCGCAGCCGGGACCATTCGCTAGGCCCTCGTCGCGCAGTTTCTGCGACGCCTTGGTGTCAAGTCCAGCAGGGCGAGAAGCGACGCAAAAGGCAGTAGCGGTCCGCCCGCGGAGGCACAGCCGTGTGCCGCCGGTGCAACGGCCTCCGGTGGGCTGTAGAGCTCGGCGCTAGCAAGCGCGACATCGGGATTGCCGCCCCCGGCTAGAAGTACTTGTCCGGAGCGAAGCAGCGTCGCCGTCGGCTCCCGGCACGCCGTGGGGAGAGAGCCAGCGGCGGTCCACGTCCCGGTGGCTGGGTCATAAAGTTCAGCGCTCGCGAGGGTGAGGCCCGTGTTGTCGACGCCGGCGGCGACGAGCACCTTTCCGGAGGCGAGCAGGGTCGCGGTGTGGTCCTCGCGGCCCGTGGCCAGGGCTCCGGTGGCACTCCAGGTACCGGCGGCCGGGTCATACACTTCCGCGCTCGCCAGCGTGAAGCCGGAATTGTCGATGCCTGCGACGACGAGCACCTTCCCCGACGGTAGGAGCACGTCGGTGTGTTCGGCGCGGACAGTTACCAGCGAACCCGTGGAGTTCCAGGTCCCCGCTCCGGGGTCGTACAACTCGGCACTGGCGAGGATGACGCCGCCATTGTCGATGCCGCCGGCGACGAGCACCTTGCCGGAAAGAAGAGGGGTGGCGCTGTGGTAGGCGCGGGCAGACGCTAGCGAGCCCGTCGCGTTCCACGTGCCCGTGGCAGGGTCATACAGCTCGGCGCTCTGGAGGAAACCGGCGGCGACGAGCACCTTGCCCGTGGCGAGCAGGGTCGCGGTGTGTTCCGTGCGGGGGGTGGTGAGGGAACCGGTAGCACTCCAGGTGCCAGTGGCCGGGTCATACAGCTCCGCGCTCGCCAGGGGCGCCCCGGCGCTCGCGCCGCCGGCGACGAGGACTTTGCCCGACGAGAGGAGGGTCGCCGTATGTGCCTCGCGGGCGGTGATGAGCGAGCCGGTGGCGCTCCAGGTCCCCGTCGTCGGGTCGTAGAGCTCAGCGCTGGAAACGGCGGCGCCGGTGCTGCCGATGCCCCCCACGACAAGCACCTTCCCGGAGGAAAGCAGCGTGGCCGACTGGTAGAGGCGGCCCGTTCCCATCGCAGGAGCGGTCGTCCAACCCGACTGCGCCATGGCGAGGCCGGCGCTGGAGGCCAGCGCGAGCAGCGCTAGGAAGCGAGGCGCGTCTCGCAGCTGGCCCGTCCACGGGGCAAAGCGGCTCAGTCGGCCGGGTTGGGGGGGGGTGACGTTGGGTGGACAGTTGGACATAGGACGGCGGGCCTTGGGTACGTTCATGGTTGTAGGAAGGCGCGTAGAGGACTTGTCGAGGCAACGCGCGGGTGTGCGTAAATGCCCGACCAGGTCGGGGGTGCGGGGGGCCGCGGTTCCTCGGTGAGGGGCTGTTGCGTCATTCACCGAGGTCATGTGGGAACAACGAAGGGGTTTTCCGCGGCCCGGCCTCCGTTGCATGTCTTCACGCCAACCGCTCACGTCCGTCATTTTCGCGCAAAGGTCGACGTCGGCCTCTTTTCGCGCGAAAATTTTCCGGTGGGTGAACGTGGGAAACAGCATCCTTCGAGCACCGCTGTGCGCCCCTGACGTTTCCGCCGGAACGGGTACTTCCGCGCGAGCGCCGGACGCGCCAGCGGCGAGGTGTCCACCTCCGCAGCGCGCCGCGCATCCAACTGGGGGTGTGCCCGCGCGGTTCCGCGTCGAGCTGGCGCACGGCCCCCGCTCGGGGAGGGCCCTCTTCGGCCGGGGCCGTCAGCTCACTGCATGTGCTGCCCGCCGTTGATGGCGATGTTGGCTCCGGTGACGAAGGCCGCTTCCTCGGAGCACAGGTAAATGATGAGACCGGCCACCTCCTCGGGCTTTCCGAGTCGACCGACCGGTATCTGCGGGATGATTTTCGTATCCAAGACTTCCTTTGGGATGGCCGTCACCATCTTCGTCCCGATGTAGCCGGGGCTGATGGTGTTCACTGTGACGCCCTTTCGCGCGACCTCGAGCGCGAGGGCCTTGGTGAAGCCGTGCATGCCTGCCTTTGCCGCCGCGTAGTTCGTCTGGCCAAACGCACCCTTGGAGCCATTCACCGAGCTCACATTGATGATGCGCCCCCAGCCGCGCTCGACCATGCCGTCGCAGACTGGTTTGGTCATGTTGAAGACGCTGTCGAGATTGGTGTCCATCACCGCATCCCAGTCCACCTTGGTCATCTTCCGGAATGTCATGTCGCGGGTGATGCCTGCGTTGTTGATGAGGATGTCGATGGGGCCGACGTCCTTATGGATTTTTTCGACGCACGCCTGGCAGGAGTCGAAGCTCGCGACATCGACGCTGTACGCGTTGAAGTTGTAGCCGCGCGCTTTGAAGTCGGAGAGGGTCTGCTGAATGTTGGCGTTGTTGAGCGAATAAGTGATGACCACGATGTAGCCGCGGTCGTGGAGCTTGGTGCTGATGGTGGCTCCCAACCCTCCCGTGCCACCGGTGACGACTGCGACGCGCTCGGCCATGGGGGTCCTCCCTGGAATCGTTGAAGAAAGCCTAGCTCCAACCGAGAGAGCGCGTCCTTCTTTCCGTGCAACTGCGAATTGGACTCAGTGCAAGCTGGCCCGGTCCGGTTTGCCCCGCCACCGCGCCTTCTCGCCTTGCCACAGAAAGAAGACGTAGTGGACGCCGATGAGGGTGGCGCAGACGCTTGCGGTGATGAAGTAGACGCGGCGAATGGCGGGCACCAGCCAGCCAGCCGCTAGAAGGCGGTCCAGGTCGCCGTCGCCGCCGAAGAAAGACCCCCACGGCAGCCTGCTCAGGTCCTGACGCGACGCGATAAAGACGCCGAGGATGCGCGTGTACGCTGCGGCGCCGAGGAAAAGGAAAACCCAGCGCAGCTCTCTCCAGCGGACCGAGGACGGAAAGCGGTAGTAGAAAGAAAGCACCCAAAACGTCGAAATCCAGAACTCTCCGAAGATGCCGGCGAAGCTCTCGAGCGTGTGTTCACTGGAGGCCGGCAGGGCCACGGCAAAACCGGCGAAACTGGCGAGGAAGAATGCCGCCAGGCACACCAGCCCCTTGCAGTCCTCCGAGCGTGCCCAGAGCAGCAGTGCGACGAGGCCGCCGAGCACGAGGAGGGAGAAGACAACCGAGCGCCCCGGCTCGGAATAGAAAGTGAAGAACAGCGCGGGCACGGCGCTGCGCCCGTTCAGCCATCGCCAGCTGGCATGGCCCAACTCGTGTGCCCAGTTGGAAGCGGTCGAGAAGACGACCAGCCGGCCGCAGCCGCTGCTGTTGAGCAGCAGTGCAACGCCGAAGGCAAGCGGGAGTGCCCACCGGCTTGCTGTGGGGCTGGCTGCCTCGGTGGAGGCCGGCGGCCCGTCGGCCTCAAGCGTTTCCCAGGACGCGGTGGCAACCTCGGCAGCCGGAGGAACCGGTGGCGCCTGGTGGAGGCGCGAGAAGATGATGCCGCAGCGGCCGCACGCGCCTGGGTCGAGGCTGGGTCCGCTGAAGCCACAGTGGGGGCAAGGGGAAGGCACGTGGAAGCCTGAGCAGCAGAGCCCCCCGTCGTGCGTCGTCAAGCTTTTGGGCAAGGCGAAGTCACACTGACGCGCAGCGGGCGGCCGCGCGCACAGGCCGGGGAACCCGGGTGCGCCGCCGCAGTCTCTGCACGGTGACCCGGGGATGTTCCGCAAAAGGTGCGTTCGCCCCCAACGTGTACGGCAGACCCGTGCGCGCACTTGGGGTGAGCCCGCGACCCACCGGTGCCGGTCTTCACGCGTGAAACCCGGAAGCCCGTGCAGCTCCAATGCCGACCCGCGTGAAATGGCGTGAGGCTTGCACGCCCCTTTCCCGAGGGAGGTTCGTCATGGCGTCCCCCGGAATCGCCGTCGTTTTCTATTCGCGCACGGGCACCACCAAGCAACTGGCCCTGGAGGTGGCAAAGGCCCTCGGCGCAGATGGGGTAGAGCTCACCGAGGAAAGAGGCCGAGGAGGCCTCCTCGGGTACCTCCGGTCCGGCTTCGAAGCGGCCCGCGCCAGGACGACGACGCTGCGCGACGTGCACCGGGAAGTGCTCGGCTATGACCTCGTGGTGGTGGCCACGCCAGTATGGGTTTCCGCCGTCTGCAGTCCGGTGCGCACGTTCTTGCGACGTCACGGCGGAAAGTTTCCGCCGTTGGCTTTCCTCGCCACCATGGGCGGGCGCGGCAGCGAGACGGCCTTCCAGCAGATGGCGTCAGAAGCCAGACGCTCTCCTGTCGCGACGCTGGCTCTCACGGCCGGGGACGTCAGGGCTGGAAAGCAGATGGAGAAGCTCAGCGCCTTCATCCGCGAGGTGCGCAACGCCACTCCGCTGCGCACGGCCAGCGACGGCTGAGCGATGGCGCCCTACATCGACAACTCCGGACTTCCGCGCAGCGTCCAGTCCGTGTTGCCGGAGCATGCACAGGACATCTACCGCGCGGCCTTCAACCATGCCTGGGACGTGCACGGGCATGACGACGTCACGGCGACGCGCGTCGCGTGGGCCGCGGTGAAGCGGCGGTACGAGAAGGGCGAAGCTGGCTGGCGGCCGAAGGCGTGACGGTGTCCTCGGTCGATTGGCCCTACTAGGCCTTCCGCGCCGTCAGCACGCCGGGCCGGAGGGTTCCCCAGGTCAGCATCGCCAGGAAGACCTCGAGCAGCGGGTTCCCGAGGCGGCGGACGTCGGTCAGCTGCCGCGCGCGCAGCTCGGCCTCGTATTCGCGCAGGTGGCGGATGTCGTCAATCAGCAGCCGGCCGCCCGGGGCGAGCACGCGGACCATCTCGGCCAGCGCCTTCGCGCGCTCCGCCCGCGCATACAAGTTGTGGAGCGCGGCCTTCGAGACGATGACGTCGAAGGAAGCGTCCGCGAAGGGCAGGGCCCGCATGTCCGCGGTTTGGACCTGGACGCGGGCTTCCACGCCCTCGCGCCGGGCGTTCTCCAGCGTCGCCTCGGGCCGGTTCCCCGACAAGTCCTCCGCTTGCCAGATGTCCACGCCGGTGGCGCTTCCCGTCGTCAGACGTCGCGCCGCGCCGATGAGCATCAGTCCCCGGCCGCAACCGAGGTCCAGCACGCGCTCGGTGCCCTTCAGGGCCAGCCGGTCGAGAAGCCGTTCGCGCTCGGCAACTTTTCCGAACCGACTCGACCATGCCATGTAGAGCGCCATTCCGGCGCAAGCGAGGCCCACGCTGAGCGCCATCGACCCGACCTCGAGGACGCCGCCGCCGCCCAGGGGCACCTTCCCGGGCCAGAGGCCGGCAGCGATGCTGGCGAAGATGGCCACGCCGGTAAGGCCCACCAACGCGAGGTTGCGGACCACGCCCGGAGCGTCCAGCCCGTAGTCGGCTCGCGGCGCCATGGGCGCGGAACGCTACACCAGCTCTCCGTCGCTCCGTCGCTGCAGCCAGCGCGCGCCGAGAAGGCACCTTTGGCTAGAGTCGGGGAGATGTCATTCAGCCGACGACGGAGGATGGGGGCTGCCGCCCTGGCGTGCGGGCTGCTTCTGGCTGGGTGTGCCACCGCACCGCAGGCGCCGGCGGTGCGGCATCAACTCTCCGGTCAGGAGTTCCCGCTCGACATCTTCCGGGGCCATGTCGTGCTGCTGAACATCTGGGCGACGTGGTGCAAGCCATGCCTGATGGAAGTTCCGGAGCTCACGACGCTGACCACCCAGTTCCGGGGCGACGTGCTCTTCGTCGCTGTCTACTACCAGTCGGAATCCACCGCGGGCGCGCAGGTGACCAGCTGGCTGCGGAGCCAGCCCGAGTCCTTCGCGCACCGGGTGGCGTGGGGCAATGCTGCCCTCCATCAGCTGTTCCCCGCCCGCGTGCTTCCGACGACGTACGTCATCAGTCGCGCCGGCGCCGTCGTGCGGAAGTTCGAGGGCGCCATGACGAGCAAGGCCCGGCTGGCCGAGCTTCGGGCTGCGATTGAGCAAGGCCTCGGGCAATCGCTTCCCGCCCGAGCCGCGGCTCTCTGAAGGAAGGGCGCGCCCCTGCTTCGGGCTACTCGTCGTCGTTCTGGTTCCGGCTCCATCCCCGCCACCAGCGGCGCACCCCAACAAAGGTCGCGACCAGCACGGTGAGCATGCCGAGGGTGACGGCAATCAACGCGAGCTGGTCGGAGGTCCCGAGCCTGTTCCACCACTGCACGGGGTGCTGGAGAAAAAGCAGGTCCATGGGCAGGCGCGTCACTCCACCGCGGAAGGGCTCAGCTCAGCCACGCGGCGTAACGTGTCCTTGCACGCTAACAGACGCCAGCTTTCCGCGGGCGCATGTGTGAAACGCTGCGGCGCCCGCAGTCGCTTCGGCTTCAGCGCCGGGCGGAGTCTTTGTTGAGTTCTCGCCAGCTGCTTTCCTTCACGTCGACGCCGAAACTCCGCGCCGCCGCCTTGATGCGGGCCCAGGCCTCGTCCCGCTCCTCGTCGCTGACGCCTTCCACCTGGCGGAAGCGCGCAATGGCGTTTCGCACGTGGCTTGCGTCTTCCAACGGCTCTTTGCGCTGTTTCGGAAACGCAAAGGTGTTCTGGGACATGTCGCTGCGGGCCTCTGCATCCAGCTTCGCCATGGGCCGACACCCCTTTCCGAAAGACGACGTTGCCCCCGACGCGGGGGGGGGCGACATGCAAGGTAGGGGCGCGCGGCGTCGCATGCCAGGGGCCTCCGGACGCAAAGAAGAAGGCCCCCGGGGCCAACAGTGGCGCGCGTCCTTGGGGGCGGACGGCGCACCCCGGGGGGCAGACTGCCCGTCAGCTGTCGAAGTGGTAGTCCGTAGGGCCGGCGCGCCGGGTGAACACAACGCAGGGGGCCGAGCCCTCGCACGTCAGGCGGTGGTGCGCCTTGGCCGGGATGACCACGTAGTCGCCGGGCGACAGTTCCACTGTCTTGCCCTCCACCGTGAAGGCGGCCTTGCCACTCAAGACGACGGTGTACTCGGTGAAGGAATGCCAGTGAGCGGGGATGGTGGACCCGCCCGGCAACTTCCCGTAGCCCACCGGGCCGCCGGTTTGGGGGTCCACCGCGATGACTGCGGCGAGCGCTCCTGGTGGAAACTCCTTCAGCTTCGAAGGTGTCCACTGGATGTCCTGCAGGTGCGCCACTTGGAAATCCTCGGTGGAGGGCGGCTTCGCAGGCGCGTCGGGGCGCGCGCCGGAGGCGAACAGAAACGCAAGGACGGCGAGGGTGCGGCTGGCAGTGCGCATGGCGGAGCCTCCACGTCGGGAGAAGAGGGCGGACTTAGCCCAACGGTGCTTCCCCAGGCCACCCCGGGGGCCCCGGCGGTGGCTGCGGGTTGGCTGGCGCCCGCCCGGCCTTCCTCACCAGACCCGGACGCGGTCCTTCGGAGCGAGGTACAGCGTCTGTCCGGACTGGACGTCGAAGGCCGGGTACCAGGCGTCGAGGTTCCGCACGGTGTCGGTGCGGTATTCGGCGGGGGCGTGGCCGTCGGTGAGAATCTGCTGCCGCAGCTGCGCCTCGCGGTCCTTGGTGCGCCAGGAGATGGCGTAGCTCAGGAAGAATTGCTGCTCCCCCGAGAAGCCCTGGACGGTGGCCGCCGGCTGCGAGCCAAGCGAAGCGAGCCACGCGTCGTGGGCGGCGGAGAGACCTGCCAGGTCCGCGATGTTCTCGCTCAGCGTCTGCTTGCCCTTCACGGCGAGGTCCGGAAAGGGCCGGTAGGCATCGTACTGGGCGGCCAGTTGCGCGCCGGACGCCTGGAAGTGTGCGAGGTCTTCCGGGGTCCACCAGTTGGAAAGGCGTCCGTGCGCGTCGAACTGGGCGCCCTGGTCGTCGAAACTGTGGCTGATTTCGTGCCCGATGGTGGCGCCGATGGAGCCGTAGTTGGCGGCGGGCGTCGCGTTGGGGTCGAAGCAGGGCGGCTGCAGGATGGCGGCCGGGAAATTCAGCGCATCCTGGAGCGGCATGTTGACCGCATTGACGGTCTGGGGCGTCATCCACCACTGGCTCAAGTCGACGGAGTTGCCCAGCTGGGCGAGCCGCCGCCGGTATTCGAAGAGGTCGGCACGCTCGATGTTCTCGAAGGCCTCGCCGCGCACGACGGTGAGGCCAGAGTAGTCAATCCAGTGCTCGGGGTAGCCGACCCCGACGTACAGCGTGGACAGCTTCTCCTTCGCCTTGCGCTTGGTCTCGGGCGCCATCCACCCGAGGCGGTCAATCCGCTGGTTGAAGGCAGCGATGATTCCCTTCACCATGGCCTGCACTTTTCCCTTGGCCTCGGGCGGGAAGTGCCGCTTCACGTACAGTTGCCCCACGGCGTCCCCCACGGCCGCGTTGGTGGCGGCAACGGCGCGCTTCCAGCGCTCGGCCAGCCGGGGGGTCCCGCTCAGCGTCTTCCCGTAGAAGGCAAAGCGTGCCTCGCCGAAGGCCTTGGGAAGCACGCCGGTGCGCCGGCTGATGGCGTGGTAGCTGAGGTAGTCCTTCCAGGTGGCCAGTGGCTCGCTCTTCACCAGCGCCGAGAGTCCGGCGACGGCGGTGGGCTGCCAGGCCATCAGCATCGGCTGCTTGTCCAGGCTGGCAGCGGCGAAGAACGCGGTCCAGTCGAGGCCGGGCGCCCGGGCGGAAAACTCGGTGCGCTTCCAAGGGTTGTTGGCCTTGAGAACGTCCTCCGACTCCTCGCGGCTGACGTGGGCCTTGGCCATCTTGCCTTCCAGCTCGACGATGCGGGCCGCCTTCGCCTCCGCCTCCGCGATGCCGGCCAGCTTCAACACCAGCGCGACGTAGGCCTGGTACTTGGTGCGGATGTCGGCCATGCGGGGAGAGGCGTCCAGGTAGTAAGCGCGGTCCGGAAGCCCGAGGCCGCCCTGCAGCAGGTAGCCGACGTTGTGGGTCGGGTCATTGAAGTCTGGAGACACGAAGAGGCCGAACAGGCGCGTGGTCCACAGGTTGGTGGCGTTGACGGGGTCGACGTCGGCGCGAAGCTGTTCTCCAAGAAGACGGGCCAGCGCGGTGGCGTGCTTCACGGCGGCGATGTGCGACAGCTCGGGCTTCACAGGCGCGAGCCCCCGCGCCTCGATGGCGGCCTCGTCCAAGTAGCTGGCGTAGAAGTCGGCGGCCTTGCGGGTGTCGGACCCGGCCGGCGCGTTCTGCTGGACGGCCTCGTCGAGAAGCGTCCGCGTCTCCTTCAGCACCTTGTCGGCGAGGATGTTGAAGATGCCCCAGGAGGCATGGTCCGGCGGAATCTCGGTGGCCTTCATCCAGCCGCCATTGCCGTACGCGTAGAAGTCGTTTCCCGGCTTCACACTTGGGTCCATGCCCGTCACGTCGATGAGGATGCCTACCGTCGGCGCGGCTTGCGCTTGCGCGAAGGCGGCCCCCGCCAGGCAAAGGCTGGCCAGGGTGAGGGCAGACGCCAGGGCGGTGAGGCGTTTCCGGGGAAGCGGACGAAAGGAAGTCATGGAGGGCAGCGGGCGCGAAGGGGGGAGGCGAGTGGGGAAAGGACGGCTGGGGGGCCGCTTCATTGCCTGGTTTGAACCCCAGGCGGGCGTCTTTTTTGCGGTTTCATTCCGCCCCGGTGCATCGTGACGCGCGCTCCCATGGGCTCCAGGCAGGAAGCCGCTGGCGCACGCAGCCGCCGGGGCCCTCAGCAGCGCCAAGGAAGGCAGAAGCGCCTGCCATCCGGCAGCGTGCCCCGGCGGGCCCGCCGCCGAAGTCGCTTCCGGCTGGCGGGACAGGGTAGAGAGGCGCGCGTGACTTCTGTCAGGCCGAGGCGAGGAAGCGGTCGCCTTCGCAGGCGCGTGGGCTGGTTGGCGGGGGCCGCAGGGCTGCTGGTGGCCCTGCTGGCGCCAGCTGTCGCGCGCGCATGAGGAGTCGCACCGCCCGTGGGTCTCACGGGCACCTGCGGAGAAACCCTGGAGGCAGACCGGCCCTTTCAGCTTGCGCTCAGCGTGGGCGGACTGCGGACCAACCTCACGTTCGGCAGTGCGGGCCAGCGCCTGGAGGAGGTCAGCAGTGCGGTGGCCTTGACGTACCGCTTTGCAAGCCGGTGGTCCGTGCAGGCCTCCCTCGGGGTCGTCATCTCCGGCAGCCTAGACGGGGCGCTCGGCAACTACCGCCTGCAGCCGGGCGTCCTCGGCAGCGCCTCGGTGGGCTTCACAATTCTCGACGGCGCCGGGCCTTCGCCCTACCTGGCGATGAGTTTCACGGCGGGCGTGGCCAGCGCCTCCACCTACAATGAGGCCAACGCGAGTGACCGTCCTCAATTCACCGCCGTGGACGTCCGTCTCTCCGCCGTCATCGGCAAGCGCCTGTTTGGCTTCTGGCTGCCGTACGCCGGCGTTGCCGTCTTCGGTGGGCCGGCTTTCTTCGCGCCCGCGGGCCAGTCCCTCACCGGCGCAGACCAGTACCACTTCCGCCTCAGCGTGGGCTCGAGCTTCAGCCTGCCGGCGCACCTAGAAGCCTTCGTCGAGGTGGGTTTCCTCGGCGAGCAGAACGTGCTGGTCGGGCTCGGCTATGCTTTGTGAGCGCGGCTGGTAGGGAACACGCCTCGTCCGCTGCGGTGGCCAGTGCGCGCACCGCACACTGCGCGTTCCAGCGCTGGGAAGACTTTTGTTGCCGTGTCAGGCCCTTGGTGCGACGCTTTGCAGGGCGGGCGGAAGGAAAACCATGACGACTGTGGTGAACGACGTCAGCCTCCAGGTGGCGACTGTGAATGGCTCCGGTTCGCAGAGCGCGAACATGGTGCTGCTCCGCGCCATCTTCCAGATGGGCGTGCCGGTGTCGGGAAAGAATCTCTTCCCGTCCAACATCGCCGGACTGCCCACCTGGTACACCATCCGGGCCAGCAAGGACGGGTGGGTCGGCCGGAAGAAGGAAATCGACGTGCTGGTGGCGATGAATGCCGAGTCCGCCAAGGAGGACGTGGCGAGCCTGCGGCCCGGTTCGGCGGTGGTCTACGACGAGCCGCTCGCCCTTTCCTCGGTGCGCTCGGACGTCGCCTTCTACCCGGTGCCGTTCGACAAGGTGGTGCACCCCATCAGCAGTGAAGCCAAGACGAAGAAGCTGCTTCGCAACATGGCCTACGTGGGCGTGGTGGCGCAGCTTCTGGAACTGGAGATGGCCGAGGTGGAGCGGGCCATCGGCAAGCACTTCGCCAAGAAGGCCAAGGCGCTCGAGCTCAACCTGGCTGCGGCGCGCGCCGGCTTCGACTTCGCCAAGGCGCAGCTCAAGAAGACGGACCCCTTCGTCGTCCGGCGGATGGATGCGACGCGGGGTAAAATCATCATCGACGGCAACTCCGCCGCAGCCCTGGGGGCCATGTTCGGCGGTGTGACGGTGGTCACCTGGTACCCCATCACGCCCTCCTCGTCGCTGGTCGAGTCCCTCATCTCCTACATGGGGCGGTACCGCATCGGGCCGGACGGCAAGGCCACCTACGCCATCGTCCAGGCGGAGGATGAGCTGGCGGCCATCGGGATGGTGATGGGAGCGGGGTGGGCCGGGGCTCGCGCCATGACGGCCACGGCCGGCCCGGGCATCTCGCTGATGAGTGAATTCGCCGGGCTCGGCTACTTCGCCGAGGTGCCGGCCGTCATCTGGGACGTCCAGCGCGTCGGCCCCTCCACTGGACTCCCCACGCGCACCTCCCAGGGCGACGTGCTGTCCACGGCCTTCCTGTCCCACGGCGACACCCGGCACCTGTTGCTGCTCCCGGCGACGGTGGAGGAGTGCTTCCAGTTCGGCTGGGAGGCCTTCGAGTACGCCGAGCACTTCCAGACGCCGGTCTTCGTCCTGTCGGACCTGGACATCGGGATGAACAACTGGATGGCCGAGCCCTTCCGCTACCCGGACCGGCCCATCCACCGCGGCAAGGTGCTCTCGAAGGAGGACCTCGACCGGCTGGGGGGCTTCGAGCGGTACCGGGACGTGGACGGGGATGGGATTGGCTACCGGACGCTGCCCGGCACCGACCATCCAGCGGCCGCCTACTTCGCCCGCGGCACCGGACACAACGAGAAGGCCCAGTACTCCGAGCGGTCCGACGACTGGGAGCGCAACCTGGCCCGGCTGGAGCGCAAGGTGCACAACGCCCGAACGGCCCTTCCCGCCCCGGTGCTGCAGGGGGAGGGGGCCGAGGTGGGCATCATCGCCTACGGGTCGAGCCACCACGCGATGCTGGAAGCGCGCGAGCAGCTGCGGAGTGAGAAAAAATTAGACGTCGACTACCTGCGGGTGCGGGCCTACCCGTTCCATGACGACGTCGAGGCCTTCGTGAAGAACCACGCCCGGGTGTACGTGGTGGAGCAGAACCGCGACGGGCAGCTGGCGGGCCTGCTCAAGCTGGACCTCACCGCGGAGCTGGTGCCGAGGCTTCGGTCGGTGGCCCACATTCCAGGGCTCCCGCTGGATGCGCGGAGTGTCACCGAAGAAGTTGCCGCCCGGGAGGGACGCTGACCATGGCCGACGCCAAGACCAACCGGATTGGGCTGACGCTGGCCGACTACCAGGGCGGCAAGTCCACCCTGTGTGCGGGCTGCGGCCACAACGCCATCAGTGAGCGCCTGCTCAACACCATGTTCGAGCTCGGCATCCAGCCGGAACGGGTGGCGAAGCTCTCCGGCATCGGGTGCTCCTCGAAGAGCCCGGCCTACTTCATGAGCCGAGCGCACAGCTTCAACACCGTCCACGGCCGCATGCCCTCCGTGGCCACCGGCGCGCTTCTGGCCAACCGCACGCTCATCGCCCTCGGTGTCTCGGGCGACGGGGACACCGCCTCCATCGGCATCGGACAGTTCGTCCACCTCGTCCGGCGCAACCTGCCGCTCGTCTACGTCATCGAGGACAACGGCGTGTACGGCCTCACCAAGGGCCAGTTCAGCGCCACGGCGGACGTCGGCTCCAAGCTGAAGACGGGCGTGGTGAATGAGTTGCCGCCCATCGACACCTGCCTGCTGGCCATCGAGTTGGGTGCCACCTTCGTCGGGCGCAGCTTCTCCGGGGACAAGCGGCAGCTGTCGGCCATGCTGAAGGCAGCGGTGTCCCACCGCGGGACGGCGGTACTGGACGTCATCTCGCCCTGTGTGGCCTTCAATGACCACGAGGGCTCCACCAAGTCCTTCGCCTACACCAAGGACCACGACGAGCCGCTGCACGAGTTGTCCTTCGTCCCCGTCTTCGAGGACATCGGCGTCGAGTACAACGCCGGCACCACCGTCGACGTCCGCCTGCACGACGGCTCCCACCTGCAACTGCACAAGCTGGAGGAAAGCTACGACCCGCGACAGAAGCTGCAGGCCGTGCAGCGCATTCTCGAGGCGCAGGTGCGGGGCGAGGTGCTGACGGGCGTGCTCTACGTGGACCCGGCGGCCCCCACCTTCCTCGACCGTCTGGGCATGGTGGAGACTCCGCTGGCCACGCTTCCAGCGAACGAGGTCCGCCCACCGCGCACGGCGCTGGACGAAGTCATGCGCTCGCTCGGTTAAGCAGGAGCGGGGGGGGGAAGGGCCGGGGCGGTCGTCTCAACGGGGCCCGAAGCCCAGCTGCTTCACCACGTCCTGCACGTTGAGGGTGGTGGCCAGGCTTTGAATCTGCCCCTGGACCTTCGGCAGCAGGCCCTTCGCCTCGTCCTGGAAGCGCGCGAAGAGGGCACGCAAGTCGTCCGCGCTCAGCTTCCGCCCTTGCGCGTAGTACTGCTTGGCGACGTGGCCGAGGGCGTAGGTGGAGGCGAAGGAAACCGCCGCTCCGGCGGCCAGGCCGGTGGCCCCGCCCAGCATCCCCCCGAGGGCCCCCGAGACGAGCCCGCCCAGCACCTTGCGGATGACGCCCTCCACCAGCTGCGCGGCGGCGCCGATGCCCAGCGTCCCGGCGAGGTCCTTCACCTGGTTGGCGTCCAGCGTCTGGCCGTAGGCCTGGCCCACCTGGTACACCAGCCGCAGCTGCAGGGGGACGATGGCGAGGCTGGCCAGCCGGTCGGGCAGAATCTCCAGCGCTCCCGTCAGCTTCGCCTGGCTGAGGATGGTGTCGTCCAGCGAGGCGCCGGCCGTCGGGCTGAGAGGGGCCGGGCCGGGGGTGGCGGCGGCGGCCAGCGCCTGGGTGCCCTGATGGAGGGGCTGGAGCGCAGAGGCGGACAGACCGAGCGCCGACTGGAGCTCCGAAAGGAACTTCTGCTCGGCCGCGTTGGCCGGGCCGTCCGCGTTGCACACCAAAAGCGCCGCCTCGTAAGCGCGGTGACGGCCGGCATCCGTCGAGAGTTGCTGGGCGACCTTGGCCAGCGTCAGTTGTCCAGAGGCCAGCTGCTGACGCATGGGCTCGAAGTCGACGGGTCCGCCGCCCGAGACGAGGGTCTGCAGCTGCGCCTTCTCCTGGGCGGACTGGGTCCCATCGGCCGCGGCCGCCAAGAGGGCAATGGTGGCGATGGCCGCTTGTTCCTGGTCGTTCATGGCGTCTGCCTCCCGGCATGCGTCGGCGTTGCCTACGGGTTGAATATGTCCAGGCGGTCGGTCGTCTGCCAGCGTTGGTTGATTTAGAGCCGATTTTCACTTGCTGTATGAAATGTAACTGTTGCAGCGCGGTGTCTTCGGGGTAAACCGCGAGGCGGGGTGGGTTGCCCCGGGGCCGGTGCCGGGGCCCAATCGAGGAGGGGTGAACGCAATGAAGACTGCAGCGGGAGCATTTCTCGTCGCTGGCGCACTGCTATTCGCGGGGCCGGCATTCGCGCAGTACTACCCGAACACGCCAGCGCCGCCCCCCCCGCCTCCGCCGCAGTACTACCCGCCGCCCCCGCCGCCGCCGCCGCAGTACTACCCGCCGCCGCAGCCCGTCTACTACCAGCCGCCTCCGATGGAGGACAAACTGAGCTACACCTTGCGCGCCTCCGGTGGTGTGTCCTTCATCGGCGCCGGCTACTACTGCGGCTACTACTACTATTACTACCCGGTGTACTCGTGCGGCGCGGGCTACTCGACGGCCTTCCCGGACGTCAACGTCGACCTCGACGTCTGGATTAAGCCATCGCTGGGCGTCACCCTCGGCGCCAACGTCATGTGGGGCACCTACACGCCCTATTACAACAGCACCACCAACCTGGCCACGACGTACTCCACCATCTGGGAGCCGCACATCGACTTCCTGCTGGCTCCGCCCTACAGCGAGCAGGTGAAGGGGCGGGTGCGGCTGGGCTTCGGGCTCTACATCGCCAACGTCAACAACGGCATCCCGCCGGCAGGGGTCCAGCCTTACGTCTTCAACGGCGTCGGCGGGGCGTTCCGGCTGGGCTTCGGCGCCAGCTTCCTGCCGAAGTCCAAGGTGGGCATCGGCATCGACGCGATTTTCGAGGCCGGATGGATTGGCAGCCAGTACGTCTCGACCGTCCAGCTGCTCATCGGCCCCGAGTTGCACTTCTTCTAGGCCTCGGGGCGCGGTGGCCGTCAGCCGCCCCTGCGACTGCCCCGCCCCCGGTGCAACGGCCCGGGTGCCCCGCGCGTGAGACGTCTGCCGCGCCGGGTGCGCCTTGCCGCGGCGGCCGTGGTGGCCGCCTTCGCGCTCCTCGCCGGTCGGGCGGCCCTTGCGCAGGAGGCCCCTGCCACCGGCGCGGCGGCGCCCGCCGACGTCCCGGCCGCAGCGCCGCAGCAGGCGCCTGTCCCGCCCACCGACAAAAGGCCGATGGTGACGGTGCGGGCCTCCGGTGGGTTGGCCTTCGTCAGCAGCGGCTACTTCTGCGGCTACTACGACACGTACTACGTCGTCTTGGACGGCTGCGGCGCGGGCTACGCCACCGCCCAGCCGGAGCTCGACCTGGCCGTGGACGTGTGGCTGCGGCCGGGCTTCGGCCTCAGCCTGGGGGCCAGCGTCCTGTGGGGCAGCTACGCGCCCGGGGTGACGGGCGTGCCCCCCACCCGGATTTACAGCACCACCTGGGAGCCCCACCTGGACGTGCTGTTGGGCCCATTCTTTCCCTCGGCCGTGGCGGCGGGGCGCCTGCGCCTGGGCGTCGGCCTTTCCGTGGCGAAGGTGCACGGCCTCAACACCACGGCGGAGGCCATCCACTACACCGCGGTGGGGGGCGCGGCCCGACTGGGCGTGGGCATCTCGCTATTCCCGAAGTCCACGGTGGGCATTGGCGTGGACGCCGTCTTTGAAGCCGGGGGGTTGGGAGGCCATTACGTCTCCACCATCCAGCTGCTGCTGGGCCCGGAGTTGCACTTCTAGGGGCCTACAGCCAGAGGCACGGGCCGTGGGGAGGGGCCAGGCGGGCACGGAGACGGGCGCAGGAGTAGGGTACAGCCTCCCCGCGGCACCTTCCGCCACGGCAGGAGGTGTCTGCAGATGAACGCCATCCCCGAAGGGTGGAAAGTCGTCCGGTGCATTGTGTGCCGGGAGCCGGTGAACCAGTGGATGCGGCCCGGAGGGCCGCTGGTGGCGCATTGCTCGCGCTGCGCCCCCATGTCCCCGGAACGCGCCGCGCGCATGGCGCGCATCCGCGCGGCGGCCCAGGCCGTCCGCGCCCGGCGATCCCGGGCGTGACTTAGAAGTGCCCCACCAACGCGGCGCCGGCCCCGTCGGTGCCGAAGGCCAGGGGGATGAGTTGCAGGTGCAGGACGCTGCTGCCCTTCAATTCGTCGGCGAGGTGGCTGGAGGCGTTGGGGTAGGTGAAGATGTTGGCCTCCCAGATGAGGCTACCGCCCACCAGGTTGATGAGGGCGCGCGTGCCCTGGTGCTGCCCCCAGTAGACGAAGGCGCAGACGCCCGCATTCACCGCCAGCCCCACGATGTGGTTGAAGGCCGAGTGGTAGAAGGCTTCATTCTTCACCTCGGCGTCGAAGAGGGCGCGGACGGCGGCGGACTTCGCCGCACGTGCCTCCGGGGTGGCGTCCGGCATCTTCTCGACGGTTTCCCAGCCGAAGGCCACCGGCGGGGGTAGCACCAGCGTCTGCAGGAGGCCCACCCAGCTGGTGGCGATGTTGACTTGCGCCACCAGGCGGGAGCCGCCGGTGGAGGTGGCGTTGATGATGGTCTCGGCGACGATGACGGTGCCGTAGACGGCCGACCAGCCGTAGTACCAGAGGCGCGCGTTCCCGTACTGCCCGGCGAGGACGGCGGCCATGCGCTCGGTGTCAGGCGAGTCCAGCGCGGCCTGGGCCTCGACGGGCGCTGTGCGCGGGGCGTCATCCGCGGCGCGGGCTCCGCCCGGGAGGAGTGTCGCGGCGAGGAGGACGACCAGTCGAAGCGGAGGCGCGATGCGGCGGAACCTTAGGGAGGGCCGGTGGCGGCCGCAATCGCTTTGCGAGCGCGCTGCCCGGGTTTTCGCACCAGCGGCCTCACCGGCCGGCAGACGAGGGCGGCGACCGCGGCCGTTCATCCAGGGCATCCAGGTGCGCCCGGAACGCGGGCAAGCCCGGCTCCCCGGTCCTTTCCCCTAGTTGCACGGCCTGCCGGTAGCACTCCCGCGCGGCGTCCAGCTGGCCGGCGCGTTCCAGCCCCTCGCCGAGGCTGTCCTGGGCGTTGGCGGACAGCGGATGGGCCCCGGTGTTGAAGCGGAGGAGGTCCAGGGCCTCCCCCACGGCCCGGCGCTGGAGCGCCGCGTAGCCGAAAGCGTTCACCACGGCTTCCGGCGCCTCCACCGCATACCCCCAGCGTTCGGAGAGGCCCCGGAAGTGGGCCGCCACCATGGCCAGCGACGCCGGCGCCTCGCGCGGCATTCGCCAGCCCGAGAACAGGTGCCGCAGCGCGGCGTAGTAGCCGAGGAGGACGGAGGAACCATGGTCCTCCTCCGGCAGCCGCTGCCAGCGGAAGTCGAAGCCCGGCCAGGGCACCGCCCGCATGCCTTGGGCGAAGCCGTCGAAGTCCTGCAGGACGGGCGGAGACGCTTCCCTCTCGCCCAGCGTCACGTACAGGCCCCGGGGCACCCGTCCTGTGCCGGCTTTCAGCGCGCGTGCCTCCCGCAACAGCAGCGCGTCGTCCCACACCAGGCTGGGGCTGGCGGCGACGACGGCCTGGAAGAGGGCCGGGCGGCTGAGGAGGGCGTGGATGCCCAAAAGCCCCCCGAGGGAGTGTCCGGCATAGAGGCGCAAGGGGACGGTGCGGTAGCGCGCTTCGATGGCGGGGGCGAGTTCGTGCTCGAGGAAGTCCAGGAAGGACTCCCCGCCTCCCGCCGTCGGGAAGTCGGTGCGCTCCGCCGCCGTCCCGCGGTTGGGCGTCAGGTCGCGGGTGCGGTGGGTGTTGAGGATGCCCACCAGGAGGACTTCCGGCATGAGCCCGTTGCGGGCGAGGAATTCGGCCGTCGCCCGCGCATGGCCGAGGTGCGCCTCCGCGTCGGTGAGGTACAGCACGGGGTAGCGTTGTTGCCCGCTGGCATAGGAGGCGGGCGTCACCACCGCCAGCACCCGTTCCTCGCCGAGGACTCTGGACTGCAGGGTGAGGCGTTCGGCGCCGTCCAGGCTGCCCGCGGCCTGGGCCGGGGGCGAAAGGAGGAGGAGCCACACAAGCACCCTCGCCCAGCCCACGCGGGGGACTCTCGCCAGAGGACGCACCGGGGGCAGTTCTCCCACGGGCGTGGTTCCGGCCGTCCGGGGTTTGCGGCCGACGGGGCCGCCCGCGCTGCCAACGGGCCGGCGTGCCGGGCCGGTGCCGGCGAGGGGCTGGCGTTTGGCGCTGCCCGGGCCGGGGGGGCCGCGTTAGTAGGAAGGGCACCTTGGCGCGGACGCTTTACGACTTGGCCGGTGCGGAAGACGACCGGCGCTTCAGCCCCTACTGCTGGCGTGTGAAGATGGCCCTGGCGCACAAGGGCTTGGACTTCCAGACGGTGCCCTGGCGCTTCACGGAGAAGGAGGCCATCGCCTTCTCGTCCCAGGGCCTGGTGCCGGTGCTGGTGGACGGCGAGCGCGTCGTCACGGACAGCTGGGCCATCTGCCAGTACCTGGACAACGCCTACCCGGACACCGCGCCGCTGGCTGAGGGCGCCCAGGCCTGGGCGCACGCCCTTTTCGTGAAGCATTGGACGGAACGCAGCCTGCAGGTGGCCCTGGCCCCCATCCTCTACCTGGACATCCTCGCCCACCTGCACCCGAAGGACCGGGCGTACTTCCGCACCTCCCGGGAGGCGCGCATCGGCACCACGCTGGAGGCCTTCACCGCGGACCCACCGGCCCACCTGGAGAGGCTGCGCAAGGTTCTGGAACCCCTCCGGGCGACGCTGGCCGCGCAGCCCTTCGTCGGGGGCCCATCTCCGTCAGTGGCCGACTACGTCGTCTTCGGCGCCTTCCAGTGGGCGCGCTGCATCTCGAGCGTGCAGTTGCTGGACGCCGAGAGCCCTGTCTTCGCCTGGCGCGAGCGCATGCTCGCGCTGTACGGAGGGCTGGGCGGAAAAGCGCTCGGCTATTCCACCATCCCTGCCACCTCCGGAGGAGCCTCAAGATGATTGACCTGTCCTACTGGCCCACGCCCAACGGGCACAAAATCACCATCTTCCTCGAGGAGGCGGGGCTGCCGTACCGGCTGGTGCCCGTCGACATCACCAAAGGCGAGCAGTTCCAGCAGGGCTTCCTGCGCATCTCCCC
Organism: Myxococcaceae bacterium; assembly: GCA_017881265.1. Taxonomy (GTDB): domain Bacteria; phylum Myxococcota; class Myxococcia; order Myxococcales; family Myxococcaceae; genus JADGRA01. The sequence goes on from JADGRA010000003.1 coordinate 40,293, forward strand.
CAACAACAAGATGCCAGCCATCGTCGACCATGCCCCGGCTGACGGCGGCCCCCCGCTCGCGGTCTTCGAGTCCGGGGAAATTCTGGAATACCTGGCCAACAAGACGGGGCGCTTTCTGCCGACTGAGTTGCGCGCGCGCACCGCCGTCATGCAGTGGCTCTTCTGGCAGATGGCGGGACTCGGACCGATGCTGGGGCAGAACCACCACTTTTTGCAGTACGCGCCGGAGAAAATCCCCTACGCCATCGACCGCTACGTGAAGGAGACCACGCGGCTGTACCGCGTGCTGGACACGCAGCTGGCCGGACGGGACTTCATCGCAGACGCCTACTCCATTGCTGACATGGCCTGCTACCCGTGGATTGTCCCCCACGAAAGGCAGGGCCAGAAGCTGGAGGACTTCCCCAACGTGAAGCGCTGGTTCGAGGCGCTGAAGCAGCGGCCGGCCGTCCAGCGCGCCTACACGCTGGGGCCGAAGGTGAGTGCCTCCCCGATGGTTCTGACCGAGGAGGTTCGCCGCATCCTCTTCAACCAGGTGGTGCCAGCCGCGCGCTGAGGAGCCGGCCCCCTCAAGCCTGCTCGCCCGCGCCCGGGAAAAGGCGGTCCGCCATGGCCGTCAGCGCGGTCTGCAGCGCCTGCACCCGCCCGGCCGGAAGGCCGTAGGTGGACAGCCAGATGCCCGCGTGCAGCGCGTCCTGGCCGGGCTCCATCTCCACGAGGAGGGTAGCCTCCTCGTGGCTGCCCAGCGTCGCGAAGAGGCCCCGCGGCGCCGAGACGAAGTCCACCGTGCCAGAAAGCCGCTCGGCCCCCAGCTGCAGCTGTAGGGCCCGGCCCGTGGCGAAGCGCGAGGCGTCCGGGCTGGGCGCCAAGCCCTCCGCGCTCCACACTTTCCCCCAGATGGCCGTTTTTCCTCCGCGCGCGGCCCGGCGCACCCACACCATGTCGCGCGTCTTGCCCGGGTGCCGCTCCAGGTAGTGGCGCAGGGCGTGGAGGTAGAAGCGCCAGCCGAAGTCCGTCCCGTCGAAGAAGTCGTCCCAGCTGTCGCCCTCCCCGAAGCCGGACTGGACCAGCCGCACCAGCACCTGTCCGCCGGACGCCTCCAGCGTCCAGTCCACCGCCATGGGTTCTGCCGGCGGCGCCGTGCTTCCGGCGCCGGAGGGGCCGCTTTCTCCGGGCGAGTCTGGCTGGGGCACAGCTTCGTCCCGCCAAACCAGATGGCGCCCGGGCTCCCAGGCCACCACGCGGGTGTGCCACTGCAAGGCGGGGCCCCAGGCGAAGGTGAGTTCCTCGCCAAGGCCGGGCCTCCCGCTGGCGACGGGCGGAAACCACCGCGCCAGCTGCGTGGGTTCCGTGAGGGCGGCCCAGACGGCCTCCCGGGGCGCGTGAATGCGCACTTCCCATTCAATGGTGCGGCCTTTGGGTTTGCTGGACGGCACGGGTGACCTCCTCACGCTAGACGACAGGCTCCTCGGGCCCGGCCTCGCCTGTCCGGGAGAGGGCGGGGTGGCCGGCCAGGACGAAGCGGAAGGTGCGGCCGCCGGCAGCGTCGGCCTGGTGGTAGCGGGCGGCGAGGGAGGAAAGCGCCTCAGTGACGTCCCGGGCGAAGCCCCGTTGCGCCTCCGCCGAGGCGAAGCGCACCTCCGTCTCCAGCGTCAGCGTCGGCAGGCGCTTGTTGGCCTGGGCGGCCCGCTGCTGGAGGATGGCCACTTCCCGCAGCGTGCGCGCGGTGGCCGCCACCTGGTAGGCGGCCGAAAACCGGTCCTGCACCTCGGCCCGTGTCGCGCCGAGAAGGCCGAGGGCGTCCGGGGAGATGACGTAGGCGCGCGCCGTCGCCTGCAGCAACCGCTCCACCGTGCCGCCCTTGCGCCGCTCGCCAACAGCCACCAGCAGCCCCGCTTTTTCCAGCGCGCGCACGTGGTAGCCGACGCGCTGGCGCGGCAGCCCGAGGGCGCGGGCCACCCCGGCCGCAGACTCGGCTTCCCGGAGGCCGGAGAGGATGCGCAGGCGCGTGGCGTCCAGCACCGTCGCTGCGGCGTCCAGGGACTGGAGGACTTGAACGGCGGCCTGCACAGGACAGTATTATTTGTCCAGACAAAAGAAACTGTCAATCGGCTACCCATGGGACTTGGGGCCCCCAAGCCCTTGAAGCCAGGGGGCGGCCCGGCCGGTTGGGGCCTAGAGTGCGTGCCCCCGGCTTCTTCTGGAGGGTGCATGCGCAGCGTTGGCTTTCTGTTTCCCTGTGTCCTTTTGCTACCTGTCCTGGCGCGTGCGGCGGCGGGCGAAGCCGCCAGCGGCAAGCCCATCTACAACGCCCAGTGCGTCATCTGCCATGGCAAGACAGGCGACGGAAACGGGCCCGTGGGCAAGAGTCTCAGCCCCCGGCCCCGGGCCTTCAGCGAGGGCAGCCTCTCCCCGGACGCCACCCTCTTCAAAATCATCCGGAAGGGCGGGAAGGCCAACGGGTTGTCCAAGGACATGGACGCGTACCCGCAATTCACGGACCAGCAAGTCTGGGACCTCATCGCCTACATCAAGACGCTGGCGAAGTAGCGCCCGCGCCCGTCAGCGCCGCCTTCTCGGCCACGGCACCAGGGCCGATGTCAAGCGCAGGTGCGCCGCCCAGCCGGGGTGTCGCGACAGCATGCGGCGGTCCATCCAAGGAATGCTGACCAGGACAAACAACAGCGTGATGCTGACGGCCCCCAGCCCCGTCCAGGCCCAGCCCGGGCCAGAGGCCAGGCCAAATAGGTAGAGGCCCCACCAGAACAGGACTTCTCCGAAGTAGTTGGGGTGCCGGCTGTAGGCCCAGAGGCCGGTGTCGAGGACGGCCTCGGCGTCCTGGCGCGTGCGCAGGAAGCGGCGCAGCTGAAGGTCCGCCACCGCCTCCACCGCGATGGCAGCCGCGGTGACGGCGGTGGCCAATGCGTCCAGCGCGCCGAAGCCGGGCGCCGGGCGGGCCAGCGCCGGGTACAAGGGCAGCATGGCGAGAAACACCCAGGCCGTGGGCATCAGGTGAATGGAGACGAAGCTGGCTGGCCAGTACAGCCGCCCGGTGCGCCCGCGAATCTCGCGGTAGCGGAAGTCCTCGTCATGCAGCCCATGCCAGCGCGCCGCCCAGTTGGCGGTCAGGCGCAGTCCCCACAAGGTGACGAGGAGGAGGGCCACAGTCCCGCGCGCCTCCGGGGCGTCGGGGTTGAGACTCGCCCAGTAGACCGCGATGGGAAGCGGGGCGAGGCTCCAGTAGGGGTCATAGACACTCGAGTTGTCGTACCCGAGGCTGAAGAGGAAGACGACGGCCGTCGCCGCGACGTCGGCCAGAGCCGCCACCACGATGGGATGCTGCCCGCGCAGCGCCCAGCCGACGGCGAGCGCCGCCCCCAGGGCCAGCGCGTACGCCACCGTCACCCGGAAGCGGCTCTGCCGGCGACTCAGGCGCGGGGCCTTCTCGGGCCTCATCCGTACAGCTGCCGCGTGGCGCGTCCCATCACCCGGATGGCGGCGCGCTTGGGGAAGAGGCGCACCAACAGGAACGCCGCCAGCCGGTTAAGGGCGCCGGGGACCACACTCGGCCCGCGGCCCAGCGCCGACAGCGTCTGCTCCACGACGTCCGTCGCCTCCATCAGGCGGATGGACTTCTTGGGCTGGCTTGAGACGTACCCCGGCGTCCGCGTTGCACCCGCCCGGCAGGCGAGCACGTCCACCCCCCTGCCGCCCAGTTCGGCCCACAGGCCCTCGGCCAGCACCAGGTTGAAGGCCTTGGAGGCGGCGTAGGAGGCCAAGAGCGGCCCGCCCTGCGAGCCGGCCAGCGACGTCATGAGGATGAGGCCGCCCCGCCCGCGCTGCGCCATGGGGCGTCCCAAAAGGTGTGCCAGCGTCAGCGGGCCGCGGCAGTTGACGTCGATGACGCGCAGCTGTGCTTCGAGTGCATTGTCCAGGAAGGGGCCGATGACGCTGTGCGCGGCGTTGTAGACGAGGAGCCCCACCTCCACCCCGGCCGCCAGCCGCGCCACCCGCTCGCCCAGGTCCGCCCCGCCCACGTCGGCCGCCTCTACCCGCACCTGGACGCCATGCCGGGCGCGGAGGTCCGTGGCCAGGGCCTGCAGTGCCTCAGCACGCCGGGCCAGGAGCAACAGGTGCAGGCCGCGCCTGGCCAGGGCCCGCGCGAAGGCCTCGCCGAGTCCGGCCGAGGCGCCGGCCACCAGTGCCCACGGCCCGTAGCGCTGCTGGAAGCTGCGGCGGGCGCCGGGGTCCATCTCTTCAAAGGCCGAGAAGGCACGCGCCGAGGGCTAGGCCCATGACGGCGTCCACCGCCGCCAGACGCGTCGCGCCCGGGGTGCGCTTCCAGGCGCCGAAGAAGACAAGCGCCGACAGGCCCAGCTTCTCCACCGCGCCGAGGAGAAGGGCCGGTCCCTGCACTTCCCGGTGGAAGGCCGCGTAGAGGAGGAGGCCACCCACCAGCGCCGCCAGGAGGGCCCAGTGGCGGGCCAGCAGAAGCGTGAAGGCGTCGTCCGTCTGGACGCCAAACGTCAGCCGGGCCAGAGACAGCCGCGGGGCGAACAGCTGGGGCAGGGCCAGCACGGTGTAGGCGCCCACCACCAGAAGGACGGTGTCGACGTGCGCGCTCACCGGTGCCCCTCCGCCGGCGGCGGCGCAGGCGTGGCCGGCTTCGGCATCATCCGCATGCTCACCAGCTGCGCCACCACCACCGCGATGTAGAACTGCCCGAAGACGGCCTCTATCCACGCGAGCGCCGCCGTCGTCGGGACGACGGGGGTGATGTCTCCGTAGCCCATGGTGGTCAACGTCACGATGCTGAAATAGCCAAAAAGAGAACGCCGGGCGTGCCAGCCCGTGAAGTGTGCACCGATGGAGGTGGTGATGGAGAAGGACCCCGGGGAGACATTCTCCGCCAGGGTGTAGAGGTTGGCGAACGCCGCCCCGGCGAGGACATAGCCGCACACCGCGCCCACCACCGCGTCGAAGTTGACGTCCTGGCGCTGGAAAATGGTCTGCAAGATGGTGACCGCCGCGAAGAAGAGGAACGCGCACATGAAGAGGTTGTGCAGCACCTCGGTCGTGTCCAGCGCCGGGCCGGCCAACAAATAGTGCCCCAAGTCGGCGAGCAGGGCCGGCACCCCCAGCAGCAAGCCAATGGTGCGCTGCTGCCGGGTGTCGAAGACCACCAGGAAGGTGACCAGCACCACCAGGATGACGAGACAGACGAAAACCACCTCTCCCAGCGGCGTGGTGGAAAAGGACTGGAACGTCTCGGCCAGCACCGCGATGCCCAGCAGGACGGAATGCTTTCTGGCGAGAAGGGCGTCGCGCATGGGGCGGCCCCAGGGGGCGGGGGGCCGACGGCAAACGGTACGTCAGGAGTCAGGCCCGGGCGACTTCCTTGCCGGCGGGGCGTCCGTCGTCAGGGCGTCCCCTGCTCCACGCTGCGGACGAATTGCTGCACCGCCGCCACGTTGGGGGCAGCCAGGGCAAGCTTGCGTGCCCAGCGGCGTGCGCCGTCCATGTCGCCCGCGTTGCGGTGCAACTGGACGAGGAGGGTGAGGACCTCGAGGTTGCCCGGGAAGCGCGCTTGCGTCTGTTCCAGCACTTTGAGGGCGCCGCTGTGGTTGCCGCTGTCCTGAAGGGCGACGGCGTAGACGTAGGCGAAGCGTGGGTTGGCGCTTCCCAGCCGCGCCGCCTTTTCCAGAAGCTGGAGGGCCTCCGCCTTGCGCCCCTGGCGCACCAGCGACAGGCCGAGGGCGTGGTAGGCGGGCGCATCCCCCGCATCCACCCGCAGCGCCTGCCGCAGCGTCTCTTCGGCCTCCTTCTCGTGGCCCGTACCCCGCAGCACCTCCGCCAGGTTGAGGTAGGCCGGTCCAAAAGTGGGGTCGCGCTGGATGGACAGATGGAAGGCGGCTTCGGCCGCGGCCAGGTTGCCCAGGGCCAGCTCCAGCACGCCCAAGTTGTACTGGGCCTCGCTCCGGTCCGCGTCCGAGGCCAGCGAGGCGCGCCGCTCGCGCACGGCCACCTCCAGCGCGGCCCGCGTCGAGGCGTCCAACTCCCTCGACGGGACGCCCACCAGCGTCGCGGTGGCCTCCAGCCGGACGTCGCGGATGGGGTCGGCCAATAGCGGAGACGTAAGGCGCACCCGGGCGGGGACGTCGAGGCCGGCCAGGCTGTGGGCGGCGGCCCGGCGCACCAGCGCGTCCGGGTCACGCGCCAGGGTGTCCAGCAGGGGGACCAGGCCCGGGTCCGGGTAGCCTTCCAGCAGTTCCACCGCCGTGGCCCGGACAATGGCCGGGAAGTTGGTGTCCGAGGCGGTGGCCATCAGCTTGTCGCCCGCGCCTGGAAGCCAGTGGCGCCCGGCGTGCAGCGCCTCCCCCCACTGCGGTCGGCCAGCCAGGGACGGCCACAGGGCGAGGGCCTTCTGGGCGCTCCAGCGCACCCCCTTGTCCGAATGGCAGCCGGTGCAGGCGTCGGGCGTGCCGAGAGTCTGGGCGAGGTCCGGCCGCGGAATACGGAAGGAGTGGTCGCGTCGCCCGTCCAGCACCATGTACGTCTTCATCCGCATGTGGCAGGAGACGCAACTCGCGCCGGGCGTGCCGGCCTGGTGGTGGTGGTGCTCGGGCGTGTCGAAGCGCGCCGCCAGGTGGCACTTGGTGCAGACGGGGTTGCCTTCCGCCCGCAGCTTCTTCGCGGCGTGTGGCTCATGGCAGTCCGAGCAGGTGACGCCCTTGAGGTACATTTTCGACTGCAGGAAGGAGCCGTACTCGAAAACCTCATCCCGGATTTGGCCATCCGCCTCGTACAGTCCCTCCTCCAGAAGCGCGACGCGGTAGGCCTGGCCGAGTGGCGCGCCAGGCGTCGCCGTGGGCCACAGTTGCCCCCGGCGCGAGTGGCAGGCCCCGCACGTCTCCACCTCCACGCGTGAGACGGGGCCGTTGCGCTGCTGGGTGCCATTGCTGCCGACGGGCCCAAAGCTGGACAGCGAGGCCCCGTGCAGTGCGAAGGTGAGGCCCTTGAGGGGGTCCGAGGCGGGCTGCCCCCAGGCCACCCAGTCCAGGTGGCCGGAGGCCGGGCCGTGGCAGGCCTCGCAGGAGACGTTGCCCTCGCTGTAGGCCGTCTCGAAGCGGTCTGCGTCGGCGCGGTAATTCTTCTGGAAGGCCGTCGTGTGGCAGGCCCCGCACATGTAATTCCAGTTCTGCTGAGGACGTGTCCAGTGCAACGCATTGCGGAAGTCCATCCGCAACTCGTCCGGATACAGGTGGAACCAGCGCTGCCCACCCTCGGCCTTGCTGCGGCTGTCCCAGGCGATGCCCAGGCACTGCAGCCGGCCCCGGGGAAATTCCACGAGGTACTGCTGCAGCGGCTCAATCCCGAAGGTGAAGCGCACCGGAAACTCCCCGGGCTTGCCGTCCGGCCCGTCGGTGCGGACGGCGAAGCCGCCGTCCCGGAGGAGAAACGTCGTACTCACCCCGTGGAAGCTGACGTGGGCGTCCTGGAAGTTTCCCAGCACCGTGGCGTCCGTCGCCGGCTGCATGGCCAGCCGGTGGTGGGACGTGGACCAGGCTTGCGTCTCGCCAGCGTGGCACTCCGCGCAGGAGGCCCCACCGACGTACGCCGCCGCAGCGGCCGCCCGGGGCTTCTTCGCGGACGCAGGCGCGGCGGGCGGCGTCTGGGGACAGCCTGCGAGCAGGAGCGCGGCAAGAACAGCGGCGGGGATGCGCGTCAGCCTCCACTGCCAGTCTGGCCGTCTGTTGCTGGTTGCCCTGTCCACGCCCGGCTTGCCCTGCCTTTCCCCAGCCCCCAAAGGAAGGCGCAACCTCCCATAGCCGGCCGCGCTTTCTCTCAAAAAAAAGACGCTTGCCGGCCTTCCAGGGCGCAGCCCTTCAGAAGAGGAGTGCAGCGGTCATCCGCAGCTGCCACGTCGGCCCGCCGCTTGGGCGCCAGATGTTGTAGTAGGCGGCCGCATTCAGGTTGAGGGGAAGCCGTCCCAGCCGCAGAAGCTTGCCGCCGCCGCCGCCCACCGGGAACGTCCACTTGTTGCTGTAGGGCGCGGCCAGCCAGTTGGCGGTGATGAGGGGCGAGGTGGTGAGGTACCAGCCGTCCTGGAAGTTGTAGTTGACGAAGTACTGCAGAAGGAAACTGTTGACGTTCTGGCTGCCCCCGCCGGCCCAGCTCCAGACGTTGTTGACCAGAATGCCCACCACCCACGGCCCTGGCATAGCCACCAGCACCGCGGAGGGGCCGAACGTCCACTTGGCTACCCCCAGGGCGGGGCTGGTGTTGGTGGGAAAGCCGAAGACGGGGCCCACCCCCCAGACCAGACCCCCGGGGTCTCTCGGCGAGATGAAGAGGGTGGTGTTGATGTTGCCGAGCCCGACGATGCTGCCGCCCTGGCCGTTGGGCTGGCTGATAATTGGGATGATGGTGCGGGTGATGAGGTTGAAGGTCCCCAGGTGGATGGGGATGACGGGCTGGATGTTGAGGACTTCCTGCACGGCATTGCTCGGCCCTACCCCGAAGTTGGTGTTGCTTTGGAAGGGCACCGTGATGAGGTCCGCCACCGGGTTCTGCGTCTTCTTGGCGAGCGCCTCGGCGTCGTCCTTTGCCGCTGGCCCCGGGGCGGCCGGTTCCCCCCCAGGGCCCGTGCCCTGGGCCAGCACCTTCGTGCCCAGCACCAGAAGCAGCAGCAGCCCGCGCTTCACCATGACGAGAGATAACCCCCGACGCCGAGCGTCAAGCGGGCCAGCGTAGGGGATTTTTGTGTTTCCTCCACGCCAAAACGTGCGCCGGGGCAGCGGTGCCGTTCCCTTTTGCACTCGGACCCACGTGCGGGCATTGTGCGCCGCAAGCGCCGTCCCGGGGCACTTCAGCCCGTCCACCCACAGCCCCGCCAGGAGAGTCCCCATGTTGAGTGTCCTTCGTAACACCACCGCCGTCCTCGGCCTGGCGGCGCTGGCTGCCGGCTGCGGCGGCGTGTCCCAGGAGAAGTACAACGCCGCCGTCACCGATGCGGACAAGTACAAGCAGGACGCCGCGGCGCAGGGCCAGCGCGTCACCGACTGCGAAGCCAAGCTGGGCGCCACGTCCACCAAGGTGACGGGACTCGAGCAGTCGAATGCGACGCTGGAGCAGAAGAATGACGACTACAAGCAGATGAGCGCCGCGCTGGCCGCCGACACGGCCGCGGGCCAGCTGGAGATTGCCAACCTGGCCGGCCTGGTCACCATCCGCCTGCCGGAGAAGCTGCTGTTTGCGCCCGGCTCGGCCGCCATCATCAAGGGGGGCAAGGCCGAGTTGAAGAAGGTGGCCGCCGCCATGAAGGGCGTCAGCAACCGTGTCTTCTACGTGGCCGGTAACACGGACAACAAGCCCATCAAGACGAAGCAGTTCCCCTCCAACTGGGAACTCTCCACGGCGCGCGCCCTGTCGGTGTTGCACTTCTTCATCGCCGAAGGCGTGGACCCGAAGACGCTGGGCGCGGCGGGCTATGCGCAGTTCCACCCCATCGCCTCCAACGACACCGCCGAGGGGCGGGCGAAGAATCGCCGCATCGACATCGGCATGGCCCCGCCGCCGAGCGACCTGCCCACCATCAAGTAGCCAGCACCGGCGCCCTGGCCATCGGACGGAGGGCCCCCCGGCACCGGAGGGGCCTTCCCCTAGAAGGCGCGCAGGTACTGCTTGGGGATGCGCCGTGCCCCGGGCTGCCCCAGCGCTTGGGCGGCGTGCAGCGGCCAGTACGGGTCGCGCAGCATCTCGCGCGCGAGCAGCACGAGGTCCGCGCCGCCCCCGCGCACGACGGCGTCGGCCTGGGCCGCGTCCGTCAGCATGCCCACCGCGGCGGTGGCCACCCCGGCCTCGGCGCGGATTTGGCGGGCGAAGGGCACCTGGTAGCCGGGCCCCACCGGGATGGAGGCCCCGGGGACGAGGCCGCCGGAGCTGCAGTCCAGAAGGTCCACTCCCTCGGCCTTCAGCCCCCGGCTGAGGGCGACGCTGTCCTCGGCCGTCCAGCCACCCACCACCCAGTCGCTGCAGGACAGCCGGGCCAGCAGCGGCAGCCGCTCCGGCCACACGGCGCGGACGGCGCGCACCGTTTCCAGGGCGAAGCGGGTGCGGTTCTCGAAGGTGCCGCCGTATTGGTCCTGCCGGTGGTTGGACAGCGGCGAGAGGAAGCTGTGGGCGAGGTAGCCGTGGGCGAAGTGCAATTCCACGACGCGGAAGCCCGCGCCCAGGGCCCGCCGGGCGGCGGCCACGAAGGCTTCCTGCACGGTGCGGATGTCGCCCTCCGTCATCTCGCGCGGCAGGACGGCCTCGGCCGAGAAGGGCAGGGCGCTCGGCGCGAGGGGCTCCCAGCCGCCTTCTTGGGGGGACAGCCCGCGGCCGCCTTCCCAGGGCACGGCCGAGCTCGCCTTGCGCCCTGCGTGGGCCAGCTGCACGCCGGGCACCGCGCCATGCGCCTCGACGAATCGCGCGATGCGGGCCAGCATCTCCACGTGGGCGTCCTTCCAGATGCCCAAGTCCGCCGGCGTAATCCGCCCGCGGTCCTCCACCGCCGCGGCCTCCGTCATAACCAGGCCCGCCCCGCCCACGGCACGCGAGCCGAGGTGCACCAGGTGCCAGTCGCCGGCAAAGCCGTCCTGGGAGCTGTACTCGCACATGGGCGAGACGCCGATGCGGTTGGGGAGGGTGACGCTACGCAGCGAGAGCGGGTCGAACAGGGAAGGCATGGGGGAAGAAGGGGTAGTCGCCGCGGGCCCGGCGCGCCCTACAATTCGAAGAGGCGTTCCACCGAGTTGTCGGTGTCGTCCCGGACGTGGCGGAATTCGTTGGTGGTGCTGGAGTAGCGGTAATCGGTCCCCCACGCTTCGGCATGCTCGACGCAGCTGCGGACAGCCGCCGCCAGGGCGTGCACCTCCTCGGTGGTGGTGGTGGGGTGCAGCGAGATGCGCACCCAGCCTGGCTTCTCCGAGAGGTCGCCCCGGTCAATCTTCGAGGTGATGCGCTGCGAGCGATTGGGGTCGACGTGCAGCAGGTAGTGCCCGTAGGTTCCGGCGCAGGAACAGCCTCCGCGCACCTGGACGCCGAAGCGGTCGTTGAGCAGCCTCACCAACAGGTTGTAGTGCAGGTCCTCGACGTAGAACGAGACGATGGCCAGCCGGTCCTCGAGGTGGTCGGCGAGGATGTGCAGCCGGGGGATGGCGCGCAGCTCGCCGAGGAGGATGCGGAGCAGCTCGCGCTCTTGCTCGAGCATGCGCCCGGTGCCCATGGCCTCCTTCAGCTGCACCGCCAGCGCCGCCTTGATGGTCTGCAGGAAGCCCGGCGTTCCCCCGTCCTCGCGCGCCTCGATGTTGTCCACGAAGCTGTGCTGCTGCCAGGGGTTGGTCCAGTTCACGGTGCCGCCGCCCGGCTGGTCCGGGACGCGGTTGTGGTACAGCTGTGAGTTGAAGACGAGGACGCCGGAGCTCCCCGGACCGCCGAGAAACTTGTGCGGCGAGAAGTACACGGCGTCCAGCCGCTCCAGCGGCTCGGCCGGGCGCATGTCGATGTCGACGTAGGGCGCCGACGCGGCGAAATCCACGAAGCAGTACCCGCCGTTCTCGTGCATGACGCGCGCCAGCGCGTGCACGGGGGTGCGGATGCCGGTGACGTTGGAGCAGTCGGTGAACGCCCCCAGCTTCAGCGGCCGCTCCCGGTAGCGCCCGAGCGCCTCGGCCAGGTTGGCCGGTGACACCTGGCCGAGCGCGTCCGGAGGGATGACTTCCACGTCGGCCACGGTTTCCAGCCAGGAGGTCTGGTTGGAATGGTGCTCCATGTGCGTGACGAAGACGACAGGCCGCAGCGCCTGCGGAAGCTGGCAGAAGGGCGCCAGCTGCTCCGGCAGACGCAAACCCAGCATCCGCTGCAGCTTGTTCACCACCGCCGTCATGCCCGAGCCCTGGGTGATGATGACATCGTCCGGTCCGGCGTGGACATGCCGCTTGAGGATGGCCTGGGCGTGCTGGTAGGCGCGCGTCATGGCGACGCCGGTGGTGCTGGACTCCGAGTGGGTGTTGCCCACCAGCGGCCCGAACTGCTGCAACAGGCACCTCTCAATGGGCCCGTACAGCCGTCCGCTGGCCGTCCAGTCCGCGTACAGAAGCCGCTGCTCTCCGCACGGGCCGGCAAAGGCGTGGCGGATGCCGACGATGCCGTCGCGGAATTCCGCGAAAAAGCGAGCGAGCGGCCCTGCCTCTGGCGCGGGGAGGCGCATGCAAGGGCGATTCTCACGCCTCGTGGCCTGCGCGCAAGGGGCCCCCCCTGGGCGACGGCGGCCCGCCCCGGGGCGACTTGCCGTCCCGTGCCTTGCATTTGTCACCCCGCGGGGGGGCGAAAAGCACACAGGATGGGCTTTGCTGACTTAACCTGCCGGATGGACCATGGCCCGCGCCCAGCGCAAACCCACCAAACCCAAGGCGTTGCCCCCCGCTGAGCCGGCCCACTACCTCAACCGGGAGATGTCCTGGCTGGCCTTCAACGAACGGGTCCTCGAGGAGGCCGCCGACCCGGCCTGGCCCCTTCTGGAACGCCTGAAATTCTTCGCCATCTTCCACTCCAACCTGGACGAATTCTTCATGATTCGCGTCAGCGGGCTGCACGGCCAGCTGGTGCAGCCGGACGTGGAGCGCAGCCCCGACGGCCTGAGCGCCCGGGAGCAGCTCACCCGCATTGCCGAGACGGTGCGCCGGCAGCTGCGCACCGCCTCGGAGCTGTTCGCCAAGCAGCTGGTGCCCGAGCTGTCCACGGCCGGCGTGCGGCTACGCACCTGGGAATCGCTCGAACCGGAGCTGCAGGAGCGAGCGCGGGCCTACTTCCACACCACCGTCTTCCCCGTCCTCACCCCGCTGGCGGTGGACCCGGGCCATCCCTTCCCCTTCATCTCCAACCTGTCGCTGTCGCTGGCGGTGGAGGCCGAGGACCCGGAGGCCGAGCTGCGCCGCTTCGCCCGCGTGAAGGTGCCGGAGATTCTGCCGCGCTTCGTCCCGCTGGACGCCTTCCGCGAGCCGCACCCGGCGGACCCGGCCGCCCCGAGCGAGTTTCTCCCGCTCGAATCGCTCATCTCGGCCAACCTGGATGCCCTGTTCCCGGGCATGCGCATCCTCGGCGTCTACCCCTTCCGCATTACCCGGGACATGGACATCGAGATTATGGAGGACGAGGCGGACGACCTCCTCGTCACCATCGACCGCGAAATCCGCCGCCGGAAATTCGGCGCGGTGGTGCGACTGGAGGTGGACCCGGCCACCCCGGACCGCATTCGCGCCTTTCTGCTCTCCAAGCTGGAGATTGACCAGGAGGACCTCTACGAGACGCCGGCGCCGCTCGGGCCGTCGGCCCTCTTCGCGCTCGCCGGGCTTCCCCGGCCGGAGTTGCACGACGCGCCCTTCGTCCCCGCCGTCCCGCGGGAGTTTCTCGACGCGAGCGACCCATTCGAGGCCATCCGGGCCGGGGACGTCCTTCTGCATTTGCCCTACGACGCCTTCACCCCGGTGCTCACCTTCGTGCGAAAGGCGGCCGAGGACCCGGCGGTGCTGGCCATCAAGATGACGCTGTACCGCACCGGCTCCAACTCCGAGATTGTGAAGAGTCTCATCGCCGCCGCCGAGAACGGCAAGCAGGTGGCGGTGGCCATCGAGTTGAAGGCCCGCTTCGACGAGCAGAACAACATCGAATGGGCCCGGGCGCTGGAGCGTGCCGGCGTGCACGTCTTCTACGGAAGCGCCGGGCTGAAAATCCACGCCAAGGTCACCCTGGTGGTCCGTCGCGAGGAGGACGGAATCCGGCGCTACGTCCACCTCTCCACCGGCAACTACAACGCCGCCACCAGCCGCATCTACACCGACCTCGGCCTCTTCACCTGTGACCCGGACTTGGGCGAGGACGCGACGGAAGTCTTCAACTCCCTGTCCGGCTTCTCCAAGGGGAGCCACTACCGCAAGCTGGCGGTGGCGCCCACCACGCTGGCCGAGCGGGTGCTGGAGAAAATCGACGGGCAGGCCGAGCGCGCGCGCGCCGGGAAGCCAGCGCGGATTTTTGCCAAGATGAATGCCCTGGTAGACGCGCCCGTCATCCAGGCCCTGTACCGGGCCAGCCAGGCCGGCGTGGAGATTGACCTCGACATCCGCGGCATCTGCTGCCTTCGGCCGGGCGTGCCGGGCCTTTCCGAAAACATCCACGTCTTCTCGGTGGTGGGGCGCTTTCTGGAACACGCGCGCGTCTTCGTCTTCGGCCCGCCGGGCGAGGAGGAATTCTTCCTCTCCTCGGCCGACTGGATGCCGCGCAACCTGTACCGCCGGGTGGAGCTCCTCTTCCCCGTCACCCGGGAGGCCCTCCGCGAGCGCATCCGCAGCGAGGTGGTGGAGCCTGTCCTGAAGGACAACTGCCGGGCGCGCGACCTCGACGCCTCCGGCGTGTACCACCGCCGCCACCCGGGGCCCCAGCAGCCGCCGGTGGATGCGCAGCTGGGCGTCCTCACCCTCGTCATGCGCCACGGGCTGCGCGCCCTGCAGCCGTAGCTGACCCTGGACCCGCCGCCGTCACCTCCCGGGGGCCTCGCGCGGCCCAGGAGGGGGCCGTGGTGGGCAACTCCCACACCGGGCCCGCTCCGGCCCGGGGTGCAAAAAGTGCTTAAGCCGGGCGCGCCGGGTACGCTTTAAACGGAGCGCCACCCCCCCCCGGGCGTCCGGCCGTCACGGCCGGGGCCCACTTTACGGTGGCCCCTCGTGAGCGAATGAAACGCACCTCGACCGCTGGACTTCTCGTCGGCCTCCTCCTCACAGCCCAGCCCGTGCTTGCCCAGGACGAGTACGAGAACGGCATGGGAGAGCTCAGCCTCAACGCAGGCTTCGCGCTGCCGCTCGGCAACGCCGCCGGGACCAACCCGCTGTCGCCCAGCACTGGCTCGCTCAGCGAATCGGACGTCATCAACTTCTCGGTGCCGTTCGGCATTGCCATCGGCTACCGGATTGCCGGCGTCGTCTTCATCGGCGGGACGTTCACCTACGCGCCCTTCGGTTCGCCCAACAGCTCCGCCCCGCTCTTCAGCACCTGCGCCGTGTCGGGCACCAGTTGCCACTCCACCACCTACCACGCCGGCTTTACCGTGCAGTGGCACCCCTGGGGGAGCCGGGGGCTGGACCCCTACATCGGCGTTGGGGCCGGCTACGAGTGGCTCCAGGTCGACGTCTCCGGCAACAGCACGCCTTTCTCCGTGCAATACAACGGCTTCACGTGGCTGGACGTCCCGCTCGGCGTCGACTTCCGGCTGAGCAAGGACATCCGCCTGGGGCCCTACCTGGACTTCATGATGGGTGAGTACAGAAATGCCAGCGTCACCCTCACCGGTGTCTCGGGCCTCATCTCGCCGCGGGCCATTCACTTCTGGCTGGCCGGCGGGGTGCGCATCGTCTTCTTGAGTCTGTGACGCCTTTCGCCTGTGTGAATGCGCCTCCACCTCGTCGACGGCACGTACGAGTTGTTCCGCGCCCACTTCAGCCCGCGGCCCGGACACCACGACCCGAAGGGACGTGACCGGAAGGCCACCGTTGGCCTGCTGGCCTCGCTGCTGGCGCTGCTGGGGGATGCGCAGGAGAAGGTGACGCACCTGGCGGTGGCCTTCGACAACCCCATCCGTTCCTTCCGCAACCAGCTCTTCGACGGCTACAAGACGGAGGAGGGGGTGCCGGCGGAGCTGCTGGCGCAGTTTGACGTGGCCGAGGAGGGGACCGCCGCCTGCGGCATCACCGTCTGGTCCATGGACGACTTCGAGGCCGACGATGCGATGGCCACCGGGGCGGCGCGCTTGGCCGACGCTGTGGAACAGGTGCGCCTCCTCACCCCGGACAAGGACCTCGGCCAGTGCGTCCGCGGCCGCCGCGTGGTGCAAGTCGACCGCATGCGGGGCAAGGAATTGGACGAGGCCGCGGTGACGGCGCTGCGGGGCGTTCCGCCGGCCCTCATTCCGGACTGGCTGGCCCTGGTGGGGGACACGGCCGACGGCATTCCCGGCCTCCCCGGCTTCGGCGAGAAGGGGGCGGCCGCCGTGCTGCGGGCCTTCGGGCCCCTGGAGGCCATCCCCACCGACGTCGCCCGCTGGCCGAAGGACCTCCGCAGCCGGGAACGCCTGGCCGGGGTGTGGGCCGAGCGGCGCAAGGACGCCTTCCTCTACCGCACGCTGGCGACGCTGCGCACCGACGCGCCGGTGACGCCCACGCTTTCGGCCCTGCAGCACGCGGGCGTCCCCCGGGAACGTTTCTTGGCCTTCTGTGACGCCCTGGGGTCCCAGACGCTGAAGAGTCGGCCGCCCCGGTGGGCCCGGTGACGGGCCCAAGAAGACGTCCGCGGGGGCGGACGAGGCTGCCCCAGCTTTCTCTGGCGGAGGCCCGCGCCCGGGCCCGGCGCATCCGCTTGGTGCTGGCCGACTGCGACGGCGTCCTCACCGACACGGGCGTCTTCTACGGGGAGTCGGGCGAGGTGATGAAGCGCTTCAGCATCCGCGACGGCATGGGGGTGGAACGCCTGCGGCTGGCCGGCGTCGACAGTGGCATTGTGTCCGGAGAGGTGAGTCCGTCCATTGCCCGGCGCGCGGAGAAGCTGGCCATTCGCCACGTGCTTCTGGGGGTGAAGGACAAGCGCGCCGCGGTGGCTGCCTTGTGCGCCCAGGAAGCCCTCACCCTGGGCGAGCTCGCCTACATGGGCGATGACGTCAATGACGTGGCCGTCCTGGAGGCGGTGGGAAAGGAAGGCCTCACCGGCGCGCCGGCCGACGCCCTGCCGGAAGTGGCCGCCCGCGTGCACCACCGCTGCGCCGTGGCAGGCGGGCAGGGGGCCTTCCGGGACTTCGCCGAGTGGCTGCTTGCCCTGCGGGGCGAGAAGTAGTCCAGAGGGGCGCCCTCGGCCCCTGTCGCGTGCGTGACGTTTGCTACCGGGCGCTGGCCCGGGCGCGCACCGAAGGCGTAAGGAAGGGCTTCCTGCATGCCACGTCCCGTCCATTTTGAAATCCACGCGGCCAACCCGGAGCGCGCCATGCGCTTCTACAGCGGCCTGTTTGGCTGGCAATTCACCCCCTGGGGCGGCGCCGGCTACTGGCTGGTGAAAACGGGCGAGGCGGGGGAGTCCGGCATCGACGGGGGCCTCGTGCAGCGCCGGGGACCGCCGCCCACCGACACCCAAGCAGTCAACGCCTACCCCTGCACGGTGGCGGTGCACAGCGTGGATGAGACGCTGGCCCGCGTGCTGACGCTGGGGGGCAGCATCGCGGCTCCCAGGATGGCGCTGCCTAGCCTCGGCTGGCTCGCCTACGCCCGCGACACCGAAGGCAACCTGTTCGGGATGCACCAGCGCGACCCGTCGGCGCGCTAAAAGCGCCGTCGTTGGTGTGGCCCTTAGTGCCGGAAGAAGGCGAGCAGGACTTCCACCACGATGAGGGCGACAATCATCAACTCCAGGGTGAGGGAGCGCGCGGTGTCCACCTCGCCCTTCAGCCACTGGTAGACGTCGCCCAGCGTCTGCTGCTTGCGCTGCACCGAGGCCTTCCAGTCGTCCACCCGCAGCTGCTCCAGCGCGGCTTCATAGACTTTGGCCAGGTAGAAGTCGCCGATGACTTTGAGGGAGTTCTCCACCCGCTCCAGGGCCTCGGACATCTCGATGAGGGTGAGCTGCACGCTGCGCGCCAGCGGGGCGTCGGTGGTGCGGAAGAGGGGGACGCCCCGGCGGCGGGTGCGGCGCAGCGTCTCCCCGACGCGAGTCAACTGCCGGTCCAGCTGGCTGTCGTAGTACCGGAACTCGAGCAGCTGGGCGTTGCAGATTTCCAAAATATCCGGGATGTCGGTGGAGCCCGTCGGCTCGTAGACGAAGGCGGCGTTCCAGTCCACCACCACCAAGTCGTACTCGCCGTAGCTGAAGTGCTGCGCGGTGACGTCCGTCACCTCCCGCTCGCTGAGGCGCGGCTCGCGTGTCTCCCCCAGAAGCAGCGGGGCAAGGCCGGGCCAGTCCAGCACCGCTTGGGCGGAGGGTGTGCCTTCCAGGCGCTCCACGAAGTGCACAGCGTAGCTCTCGCTCTGTTCCCACAGCTTGGCGCTGCGCAGCGCCGGGGCGATGGCCGGCCGCAGCGATTCGAGGACTTCCAGGGCGAGCGCGTCGACGGCCGGGCTGTCGTACAACTCATCCGCCAGCGGGATGAGGGCGCCGAGGTTGGTGCCGGGCTGCACCGGGACGCGCAGGCGGATGCTGACGCTGCCATGGTCGAAGAGGCGGCCCACCACGTCCACCATCAGCGTCCCGTGGCCAACGGCCAGCGTCCGGCGGCCGAGTTCCACCGCCAGGGGCGGGTTGGGAAGCAAAAGGTACTCCGCACCGGCCCGCGTCAGCCGGACGCGCCGCGTGTCCCGGGCCAAGAGCCGCTGGGCCGCGTCGAGGTCGACTTCCTCCGCGACGTCGAAGAGGCGGTAGCAGAAGACGTGCGCCTTCTCGAGGACGGGTCCCGCGTCGGTCCGGCTGGCCATGTGGCCCGACAGGCTACTTCGAGATGAGTGCCTCGGAGCCAGCGGACTCCGCGTACTCGCCCGCAAGCGTCGGCGGTGCCAGGCGCCACAGCCCGAGGGCGCCGGCCAGCGGCACGCAGGCCAGCAGGGCCGCCTGCACTGCCAGCTGTCCCTGGGCCAGGTTGAGGAGGGCGATGGTGAGAGAGCCGCCCAGCATGCGGTTGGCGTACAGGGCGCTGGTGACGGCCCCCCGCTCGTGCCAGGGCACCCGCTGCTGCGGGGCAAAAATACACGTGCTGGCGGCGGGGCCCAGCCCGAAGCCGAGGATGGCCAGGGCGGAGAAGGTGGCCCCGTCCCCCCAGCCGCGGACCAGGGCTGTCGCCAGCAGCGCGGCGCCGACGGCCGCCACGGCGAAGCCCCCGGCGGCACTGGCCCGCAGCCCGCCGCGCAGCAGCACCCGCACCCCGAGGGCCGAGCCCACCGCCCACCCCACCAATAGGGGCACCAGCGCCGCCCCGGCCACCAGGGCAGTGCGCTGGCCATGGCCCACCAGCCACAGGGGCACGTAGGCGCTGGCCCCGTACAGGACGCCGCCGGAGACGAGGCCGCCCACCACCCCGGACAGCACCGTCCTGTCGCGCAGCAGGTGCAACGGCAGCACCGGGCGCCCGGAGCGCCGCTGCTGCTGCACCAGCGCCACTGCCACCGCACCGGCGCCCAGGGCGGCCAGCAGCTGCAGCAGCCCGGCCAGGTGGTGCGGTTCCAGGGCGAAGAGGGTGAGGGCCAGCGTGGTGCCGGCGAGCAGCGGGCCCGTCAATTCCAGCTGGTGCGCCGCCCGGCGCGGCGGGTCCCGGTAGGACAGCTGCAGCAGGATGGCGGCCGCCACGCCCACCGGGACATTCACCCAAAACACCCACCGCCAGCTGGCGTGCTGGGTGAGGAAGGCGCCGAGGAGGGGGCCCACCACCGAGGCGGCGCCCCAGCTGCCGGTGAAGACGCCCTGGATGGCGGCCCGTTCCTTCAGGCTGTAGAGGTCCGAGGAGATGGTGAGCGTCGTCGGCTGCAAGGCGCCCGCGCCCAGGCCCTGCAGCATGCGGAAGGCAATCAGTTCCGGCACCGACACCGAGAAGCCGCAGAGGATGGTGCCCAAGAGGAACAGGCCCAGTCCCCCGAGGAAGGTGGCCCGGCGGCCGATGCCGTCGGCGAGTCCCCCGGACAGCAGGACGCCCAGGGTGGAGGCCAGGAAGAAGGCGGTGAACACCCACGCGTACAGGTGCCGGCCGCCGAGCTCCGCCGTCAGCGTCGGCATGGCGGTGGTGACGACGGTGGTCTCGAAGGCCGCCATGACGAGGCCCAGCAGCACCGCCACCGTCGCCATACGGCGCGCCGGACCCGGCGCCCGGACGTCCACCACCCGCGCCGTCGTCGTCACACGCACGGCTGAAGACTAATGACGGCAAGGACGATGCCAAAAACGCATTTAGCGCATAACGTCCTTGCCACCCGGGCATGACAAGCGAACAGCTCGACGCCTTCCTCACGCTGGCCCAGGAGGGCCGCTTCGTCTCGGCGGCGCGCCGGCTGGGCGTCTCGCAGTCGGGTTTGAGTCGCCAGCTGCAGGCGCTGGAGCGGGAGCTCGGCACCCGCCTCCTCGTCCGGACGCCCCGGGGCGTGGTGTTGACGGAGGCCGGCCAGCTGTACCTGGTGCACGCCCAGCGCGCGCTGGACTCGCTACGGCGGGGGGCTTCGGAGGTGCAGGAGATGGCGCAGACTGCCCGGGGCGCCGTCTCGCTCGGCACGCTGGTGACGGTGGGCGCGTACCTGTTGCCGGATCTCCTCGTCCGCTTTCACAAGAAGCATCCGGAGGTGCTGGTGCGGCTGGTGGAGGGTAAGGCGGAGGAACTGGAGGAACGGGTGGCCAAGGGGGAGCTCGACCTGGCCGTCCTCAACCTCCCCGTCCGCCGGGTGGACCTGGTGGCCCAGAAGCTGTGGACGGAGGACTTCATCCTGGCCGTGCCCCGCGGTCACAAGCTGGCCCAGGCCAAGGGCCCGGTGCCGCTGCGGGCGGTGCTGGGGGAGCCGCTGGTGGTGGTGCCGGGGGTGGCGGCGACGCGGGCCCTGGAGGCGGCGGCGGAGGCGGCAGGCGAGCCGCTGCACATCGTGCTGGAGACGGACAACCCAGAGGGCATGCGCCGCATGGTGGAACGGGGGCTCGGCCTCTCCCTCATGCCCTCCCTCATGGCCAGGGAGAGGACAGGCCGGGGCTTCGAGGTGGTGCAGGTGGGGGAGGGCGGGGTGAAGCGCCAGGTGGCGCTGCTGCACCGGGGGGAGACGTACCTCAGCGCCGCCGCCCGCGCCCTGAAGAGTTACCTCTCCGAGGCGCTGCCCAGCTTCTTCCAGTCCAAGTGACGCACGGGCTGGTCCCCTCCTACACTTTTGCCCACCCGCCGCCATGCCCGAGTACCCGGACCTCACCGTCTACCTGCGCGCCCTTAACCCACGGGTAGTGGGCCAGGGGCTGGAGGCGGTGCGCGTGCGCGGCCCCGCCCTCGTCCGCACCGCGGAGCCGCCCCTGGCGCAGGCTGCCCACAAGCAGGTGCTGGGCCTGCGCCGGCTGGGGAAGCGCCTCGTCTTCGTCCTGGAGGACAATCTCTTCCTCGTCTTGCACCTGATGGTGGCCGGCCGGCTGCACTGGCGGCCACCCCGGGCGCCCGTCCCCGGGCGCATTGGCCTTGCGGCCTTCGACTTTCCCCAAGGCACCCTCGTTCTCACTGAGGCCAGCCCGAAGAAGCGGGCCCAGCTGCACCTGATGCGCGGTGAGGAGGCGCTCCAGTCCCTCGGCCGGGGCGGCGTGGAGCCGCTTCTGGTCAGCCCGGAGGAGTTTGCCGCCGTCGTCCGGCGGGAGAACCACACGCTGAAGCGCACCCTGACGGACCCGCGCCTCTTCGCCGCCATCGGCAACGCCTATTCGGATGAGATTCTGCACCGGGCCCGCCTGTCCCCGGTGGCCCTCAGCCAGAAGCTGGAAGAGACGCAGCTGGAACGCCTCCGCCAGGCGACGCACGAGGTGCTGCGCACGTGGACCGAGCGGCTGTGGGCCGAGGCCGGGGACGGCTTCCCGGAAAAGGTGACGGCCTTCCGGGAGGGCATGGCCGTCCATGGCCGCTACCGCCAGCCCTGCCCGGTGTGCGGCTCGCCGGTGCAGCGCATTGTGCACGCCGACAACGAGACCAACTACTGCCCGGTGTGTCAGACGGGGGGCAAGCTGCTGGCAGACCGCTCCCTGTCCCGGCTCCTCAAGGAAGACTGGCCCCGCACCCTGGAGGAACTGGAGGAGTCCCGCGCCGCAACGCGCGCCCGGATGACGGGGGCGACGCGGTGACGTGCCTCCGGCCCCGCGTGTTGAGTCACTTCTCGCCGATGAGCCAGGTGTCGGCGCCGAGGCCGCCGTCGGGCAGGGCGTAGTAGTCCTGCAGCAAGGAGACCGGGACGTACCCGTCGTCCAGCATAGCTTGCGCGTCCCCGCCATAAGTGAGGTCGTCCGTCATCACCGTCCGGGTGGCGTGCGCCGCGGTGGCGCCGACGGGCCGGGTGCCCACCAGAAGGTACGTTGGTTCCCCTTGCCAGGCAGACGCCGTGATGACGTAGCCCGCGTCCGCGATGTCCTCGGCCGCCGCAGCCAGGTCCGTCACCAGCGGCGTCTGGATGACGGTGTCGAACGCTTCGTATCCCCCGTCCGAAAGCGGACCCACCGACTCGGCGACATAGGTGTACAGGCCGGCGTCTACCTGAAAGAGGGCCGTCACCACGAAGGAGCGACCCTGGGGCGACGTCGTCAACGTGTCCAGAAGGTGGCTGAGGGGCACGGCGTCCTCGGTGAGGTACTGGAGGGCCGGGCCGCCGTCGGGCTGCCCGACGCCGAGGATGGTGCACGCTGCATTCTCCTGATACGGGTCGCCATCAAGCGCAAGGATGACGGTGTTGGCGGCGAGGGCCTGCGACAGGTAGTCGGGGCACCTGCCGCCGAGCGCCCACAGCATGTCCTGGTAGACGGCCGTCTGCGAGGCGCCGTACAAGAAGTCCACAAAGAATCCACCGCCAGCGATGAGTCCCCAGGGGATGAGGCCGCGGCCCGTCCAGGTGAAGATCTCCGACGGGCCGGGTGTCGTCCCGCCGCCGATTCCACCGCCGCGGAGGACGAGGGATTGGCCGACGCCCTTGAATCGCAGGTCCCAGGGTGGGACCTGGCTGTCGCCCGCAGCCGCGAGGACCCCGTCCAGTGTTGTCGTCACGCCCACGGTAGTGCCGCAGCCGCTCGCCGAGCCGGTGGCCGTCACTGTCAGACTGCTCGGGCCTGTCAGCGTCGCCTGCACCGACCGGTAGGCGAAGACCACGGTCTGGCAGTCGGCGATGACGATGGCCGGGCACTGCACGTTGTTGGAAGGAAAGAGGGCGGAGAAGGAGCCTGTGGTCCCCGACCCCGTCACCGTCACCGCGCCCGTCCCGTCCGGACAGACGCCGGAGAGAGAGGCCGTCGTTCCAGAAACGGTGACGAGCAGCGCCGTGTCATAGGCGTAGGAACCGGTGGGGGCGCCACTCGGGCCGAAGAGGGCGATTGCCCTGCCGCCCCACGTCCCGTCGAGTCCGACACTGAGGGGGGGAAGGGTGCCGCCGTCGGCGACCGGGGAGGAGCTGCACGCCGTGCCCAGGGCCACGAGGGCAACTGGTAGCAGTTTGGTTCGCTGCACCTGGCCCCCCGAGCCGTCACCGAAGAACAGAACGTGTTGCGAAAACTCGCCGTGACCGGAAGTTAACCTTTCACCGCCGCAGAGGACAGCAGCCCGTGCACACCCCAACGGCCAAGCAGCACCTGAGAGCCGAAGCCCCTTCCGACCGAGGGACCACGCAATGGGCCGACGGCCTTGGGCGTAAAGCCCTCCAGCGGCCGTCGAGGTCTTGGCCGTCCAGCAAGGGAGAGCGCTTTCCGCCATGGGCATCCGCGTCGACTTGCTGGAGGGCGGGAAGATCGCCTTCTTCAGCCTCCGTGCCCACCGGCTGCGGACGCTTCTCACCACCCTCGGCATCGGCATCGGCGTCTGCACGCTTTTGGCCATTGTTGGGATTATCCAGGGTCTCAACGTCTCCTTCGCCCGGCAGCTGGCCCAGCTGGGCAGCAATTCCATGTACATCTCCAAGTTTCCCTGGGTGATGCGCGGGGACTGGTGGGAGTACCGAAACCGGCATGAGCTGTCGGTGCACCTGGTGGACAGCCTGCGCGAGCAGGTGCCGGAGCTGAGTGCGGTGGCGCCCATGACACAGCAGAACGTGGACGCCTTCGCCCATGGCGAGCAGCTGTCCAGTGTGGCCCTGGTGGGCACCACGGCGGAGTACCCCCAGGTGAGCGGCTACGAAGTCGCCGAGGGCCGCTTCCTCAGCCAGGGGGACAACGAGAACAGCACCAACGTGGCGGTGCTGGGCGCCGACGTCGCCAAGGGCCTCTTCCCGACCGGTTCTGCCGTGGGCAACGGCGTGCGTCTGAATGGGCGCCCCTTCCGGGTGGTGGGCGTGCTGCAGCGCCGCGGAAAAATCCTCGGCCAGAACCAGGACTTGACGGCCATGGTGCCGCTGCGCACCTACCTCGCCACCTTCGGCAAGAAGCGCGGCATCACCATCGGCGCCGCGGTGGCCGATGGCGAGGACGTGCTGCGCACCGTGGACAAGGTGGAGATGGCGCTCCGGCGCGCCCGGGCCGTGCCCCCGGAGAAGAAGGATGACTTCAGCATCAACCGCCCGGAGATGCTGGCCAACACCTACGCCCAGCTGACGGGGGCCCTCTACGGCGTCGCCACCGGGATTGGATTGATTACGCTTCTCGTCGGCGGCATCGGCATCATGAATGTCATGCTCGTCTCAGTGCGCGAGCGGACGCGCGAGATTGGCGTCCGGCGGGCCTTGGGCGCCCGGCGCCGCACCATCGTCACGCAGTTTCTGCTGGAGGCCGCTTCCGTCTCCGCCCTGGGAGGCGCGCTGGGGACGGCGGTGGGCCTCGGTCTGGCCAAGCTGGTGTCCCTGGTGACGCCGCTGGCCGCCGCCGTCCAGCCCCTCACCGTGGTCGGCGGCATTGGGTTTGCCGCCGCGGTGGGCCTCCTCTTCGGCATCTGGCCGGCCGCCCGCGCCGCGCAGCTGGACCCCGTCGAGGCGCTGCGCGCCGACTAGCAGCGTGCGCCTAACAGGGTGTCTTCCGCACCCCCCCCGTTGGGTGCCCGGCCGCTTGGGCCTTGTCCGGCCGGGCGGACTCGTCCACGCTGCGGAGGGCTTGGACACTGGCACCTTCGAAGGCCTTCTCGCCGAGGGCGAGGACCGCCGCCTGGTCGGGCTGGTCCACCCTCCGGACTGGGCCAACCCCAGCCCCCCGTCCCGCTATGACTTGCTGGTGCTGGGCGGTGGGACCGCCGGGCTGGTGGCCGCCCTGGGCGGGGCCGCGCTGGGGGCCCGGGTGGCCTTGTGCGAGCGCGCGCTTTTGGGCGGCGACTGCCTGGTGTACGGCTGCGTCCCCAGCAAGGCGCTGCTGCGCAGCGCGCACCTCGCCCATGACGTCCAGGAGGCGGCCGCCCTGGGCGTGGAAACCGGCGACGTGGTGGTGGACTTCGCCGCCGTCCTGGAGCGCGTCCGGCGGCTGCGGGCGGACATTGCCCCGCACGACGCCGCCCTGCGCCTGCGCGAGGCCGGGGTGGACGTGCACCTGGGCGCGGCACGCTTCCTTGCCCCCGACGCGGTGGAGTGCGCCGGGCAGACGCTGCGCTTCCGCCGGGCGCTGCTGGCCACCGGGGGCCAGGCGCGCATCCCGGACATCCCCGGCCTGCAGACGGCCGGCTACCTCACCCACGCCACCGTCTTCGGCCTCACTCGGGCGCCGCGCCGGCTGGCCGTCATCGGCGGCGGCCCGGTGGGGTGTGAATTGGCGCAGGGCCTGGCCCGCCTCGGCCTGGAGGTGACGCTTCTCACGGAGTCCAGCCGGCTACTGCCGCGGGACGACCCGGAGGCAAGTGACGCCCTCGCCCGGGCCCTCGCCGCGGAAGTGCAGCTGTGGCTGGACGCGCCGGTGACGCGCGTGGAGAAGACGGCCGGCGGCAAGGTGGTGCATGCCCAGCGGCACGGAGAGGCGCTGCGTGTCGAGGTGGATGAAATTCTACTGGCCACCGGCCGCGTCCCGGCGCTGGAGGGCCTCGGCCTGGAAGCGGCCGGCATCCGCCTGGACGGCGCGTACCCCGCCGTCGACGACGGACTGCGCACCAGCAACGCGCGCGTGTTTGCGGCCGGGGACGTGGCCGGCCGCTGGGCCTTCACTCATGCCGCGGACGCCATGGCCCGCCTGGCGCTGCAAAATGCCCTCTTCTTCGGCAAGAAGCGCCTGTCGGCGCTGCACGTCCCCTGGTGCACCTACACCCACCCGGAAGTAGCGCACGTCGGCCTCGGGGCGGAGGAAGCGTACGCCGCCGGCAAGCGCGTCCTCACCCTCACCACCGAGATGGCAGACAATGACCGGGCGGTGGTGGACGAGGAGACAGAAGGCTTTGCCCGCATTCACGCCGATGCGCGCACCGGGCGCGTGCTGGGGGCCACCCTGGTGTCCCGCCACGCCGGGGAAAGCATTGGCGAGGCGGCGCTGGCGGTGCGTCTTGGCCTGCGCCTGCCGGCGCTGGCGGACACCATTCACCCCTACCCGACGCAAGCCGAGGCGTGGAAGAAGCTGGGGGACGCCTGGAATGCGCGACGCCTTACCCCGGGGGCCCGGGCCCTGTTGAAGGCCGTCCTGTCCGTGCAGCGCTAGCCATGGGCAGCCCGCGTCCCGTGTATGTCTTCACCAAGGCGCCGGTGTCTGGCCGAGTGAAGACGCGCCTCATCCCGGCCCTCGGCCCGGACGGCGCCGCGCGGCTGGCCACCGCCCTGTTGGAGGACACGCTGGAGGCGCTGCTGGCCGACGGCCGGGCGGCGCCCATTCTGGCCGTGGACGACGCCGACGCCTTCCGGGGGCGCGGGCTGCCGCTGGTGGAACAAGGCCCGGGCGACTTGGGGCAGCGGCTGGAACGGGTGCTGCGTCGCGGGCTGGCCCGCGCGCCGGCGGTGGTGGTGGTGGGCAGCGACACACCCGGCTTTCCCGCGCCGCTTCTCGCGGAAGCCTTCGCCGGCCTGGACAAGGCCGACGCGGTGCTGGCCCCGGCAGATGACGGCGGCTTCACGCTGCTCGGCCTGCGACGCTGCCCGGAAGGCCTGCTGGACGGGCTTCCGTGGAGTGGGGCCGAGACGCTGGCCGCCACCGAGGCGCGACTGCGCGCGCGCGGGCTGACTGTCCTTCGCTGCAGCCGCTGGTTTGACGTGGACGGCCCGGCGGACGTCGCCCGACTGCGGGTGGAGCTGTCCGAAGGCACTGTCCAGGCGCGCCACACCGCCGAAGTGCTGGGCACGCTGACGATTGCCCCCTGGCTGTCGGTGGTGCTGCCAGTACTGGACGAGGCCGGACGGTTGGAGGCGACGCTGCGGCGGCTGGTGGGCCTGCCGGCCGTGGACGAGGTGCTGGTGGTGGACGGAGGCAGCCGCGACAGAAGCCGCGCCATTGCCCGCGCCGTCCCGGGCGTCCAGTTGCTGGAGACGCCGCGGGGCCGGGCCCGGCAGATGAATGCAGGGGCCCGGGCTGCCCGGGGCGAGGTGCTGTGCTTCCTTCATGCCGACGTGACGCTGCCCCGCGACGCCGTCCGGCACGTGGCCCGGGCCATGGCGCAGCCGGCGGTGGTGGCGTGCGCCTTCCGCACGCGCACCGTCGACGATGTGGGGCGAAGCTGGGGGGCAGCGCTGCTGCCCATGGCGGACGTGCGCTCGCGCTTCACCCAGCTGCCCTACGGGGACCAGGCGGTGAGTGTCCGCCGTAGCGCCTTCCGGGAGGTGGGAGGCTTCCCGGAACAACCGCTGATGGAGGACGTGGAGTTGGCACACAGACTGTCCGGCCTGGGCCGGCTGGCGCGCCTTCCCGCCCGGGTGACGGTGTCCGGGCGGCGCTTTTTGAAACGTCCGCTGCGGACCCTTCTCTACTGGAATAGCTTCCCGGCCCTTTACCGGCTGGGCGTCCGCCCCGCGGTGCTGGAGAGGCTGTACGGGACGGTGCGCTGAGCCGCCTGCCGAAGCCGCTGGAGAAAGCCCGTGTCCAGCTGGTGCTTCCACGCCCGAAAGAGGTGGCCCCGGGCGGCCAGGCTTCCCCAGGAGGCCAGGGCCGTCCCGTCCCCGCAAT
This sequence comes from Myxococcaceae bacterium, assembly GCA_017881265.1. GTDB lineage: Bacteria > Myxococcota > Myxococcia > Myxococcales > Myxococcaceae > JADGRA01. The sequence goes on from JADGRA010000003.1 coordinate 68,097, forward strand.
TCACCAGCGCCAGCGCGCGCCGCTGCGGCCGGTAGGGGCGGAGGGCCTGTCCCCGCAGCGCCGCCATTAGGTTGTCCAGCAGCACCTGCGCCTCGCGGACGGAGTAGACGCCGGACTTGGGCACCGCCGCCGGCAAGTCCGCGCAGTCCCCGGCGGCAAACACGCCGGGGTGGGATGTGCTCTGCAAGCTGGCGTCCACGCGTACCGCCCCCGTGCTGCCCAGCTGAAGGCCGCAGTGCGCCAGAAGCGGGTGCGGCGCCGGCCCGGTGGCCCACAGCACCGCCTGCGCCGGCAGCGCCCCGCCGCCGGCAAGGACAACGGCTTCGGGCGTGACGGCCACCGCGCGCCCCTCCACCTGCCGGACGTTTGCCTGACGCAGGGCCCGGCCCACCGCCCGGGCCAGCGCCATGGGGGCCCCGGGCGCCAGCTGCGGGGCCTCCGCCAAAAGGCTGACGTCCGGCGCGACGGCGCGTAGGCACAGGGCCAGTTCCACCCCGGCCAGGCCGCCCCCCACCACGGCCCAGGCCCGGGCGGCTGCCGGCAGCGCTTCGCCGCGTGCCAGCAGGGCCTTCACGTCCAGCGCGTAGTGAAGGACGCCGGGCAACTCCGCCCCGCGCATCACGGAACCGACGCCCAGCGACAGGACGTCCGCCTGCAGGCACTCACCCCCCGCTAGCACCACCGCGCGCCCGGCTGCGTCCAGGGCCGTGGCGCCGCCCGGGTGCAGGTGCACCTGGGCCGCGCGTGCCAAGGGGGCCAGGGCCAGGGTGCAGGCGTCGGCAGGGTACTCGCCCGCCACCCAGCCCGAGGCCATGCCGCTGTAGGGCTGCGTTTCCCCGCGCGTTACCCAGTGCACGTCCACGCCGGGCAGGGGCGCCCGGGCGAGGCGGGCCACCACCAACAGGTGCGCGTGCGCCGCCCCCACCAGCAAAAGGCGCGGCAGTCAGGACTCCAGGGAGTGGCGAAGCAGCGGGAGGAGGCGCTGCTTCACCTCCGCGGGAATGCGGGCGCGGTCCGTCCAGATGGCCTGGGCCAGTGCGCTCTGGCAGTGGCAGGGCGTCTCCGCCAGGGCCTTCACCGCCGGGACGGCGAGGCGCAACAGCGCCAGTGCCGCGGCGGTGGCTGCCTGCAGGTTGCCCAGAATCTCCCGAAGCAGGGCGTGCTTGTCCAAGTCATCCGGCGTCGGCCGCCAGCAGTCGTAGTCCGTGGGCAGGCACACCGCCGCGTAGCAGAGCTCCGCCTCCCGGGCGAGCTTGGCCTCCGGCATGAGAGTCATCCCGATGAGGTCCGCCCCCCAGCCGCGGTGCAATTCGCTCTCCGCCCGGGTGGAGAACTGCGGCCCCTCCATGCATACGTAGGTGCCCCGCGGGTGCACCTTGACGCTGCTGGGCAGCGCCAGAAGCAGCGTGCGCAGCGTGGGGCAGAAGGGGACGGCGAACTCCACGTGGACGGCCAGCTCCTCGAAGAAGGTACCGGGCCGGCGGTACGTCTTGTCGATGACTTGGTCCGGGATGACCAGTTCCCTAGGCCGCACGTCCTCGTGCAGAGAACCGACCGCGGCGCTCGCCAGCACATGGGTCACGCCCAGCGTCTTGAGCGCAAAAATGTTGGCCCGCGACGGCACCTGGGTGGGGTTGTGGACGTGGCCCTCCCCGTGGCGGGCCAGCAGCGCCACCTTCGTGCCTTCCAGGGTGGTGAGGAGGATGGGCCCCGACGGGCGACCGAAAGGCGTCTCCACCTCGGTGGGCGTGCCGCCGAGCGCGCCCAGCGCCTGCCCGAGGCCGCTTCCGCCGATGATGCCGAGCATTGGAATCCCCATGCCGCTACGCTACCGGGCGAGCGGCACAAAGCGAAAGGAGACAGGTGGTGAGCGGCCTGGCCAGTGGACGTCCCCTTGCCTTCGAGGACCTGGCGGCGGGACAGCGCAAGACTTTCGGGCCGCGGGTGCTTTCCAAGGAGGAGATTGTCGCCTTCGGCAAGGACTGGGACCCGCAGCCCTTCCACGTCGACGAGGCGGCAGCCGCGCGCTCGCCCTTCGGCGGCCTCATCGCCAGCGGCTGGCAGACGGCCGCCCTGTGCATGCGCCTGGTGGTGGACGGGCTTCTGGCCCAGTCCACCAGCATGGGAAGCCCGGGCCTGGACGAGTTGAAGTGGCTCAAGCCCGTGCGCCCGGGGGATGCGCTCAGCGTGGAGGTGACCATCCTCGAGACGACGCCCTCCCGCAGCAAGCCGGACCGCGGCAGCGTCCGTCTCAGCTACACCTGCACCAACCAGCGCGCCGAGACCGTCATGACGATGGTGGCCCGGGTGCTGTTCCTCAGGCGCGACGCCGCGCCCCGCTGACAGCCCCGGGGCCCGGGCTCCGCCCGTCTTCTTCAGTTGGCGGGCCCGGCGGCGGGCGGGCGAAACCGCGCGTCGTCGAGGAGCGGGTTGACCTCGATGGAGTGGATGGCGATGTGGCGGCCACTGGCGCCACCTTGCACCGTGGTGTCGATGCCCACCGGAAACAGCACCCCCTGCACCCGTCGGCTGGCGGTGAAGCGCGTCTCTTCCACGCGCTGCTTTCCGTCGACGGTGCGTGTCTCACTCCAGCCAAGCGGCTCATGGGTGGCCGCATCCAGCTGGTAGCGCTGCACGGTGCCGTCCGGGAAGAAGACGTCCAGCGCCTCGGTGGCCCGTCCGTCCACCTCGCCGCGTCCGGCCAGCGCGAAGGTGACGCCCTTCTCGCGCGCATCCACCAGCGGGCCGTCGAGGTCCGCCTCACGGCGGACGCCGGCCAGCTCCGCGGCAGACATGGGCTGAAGGACGGGCGAGACGCTGGCCACCGTCGACGTCCAGCCCCTCGTCCCGTCGAAGAGGCGGAGCAGCGTGCCCTCGGGCAGGCCGAGTTCCATGCGCAGGCGGTCTGGCCGCTTGAATTCCACCCGCAGCGAGCCCGTCACCGGGCCGAAGGCCACGTTGCCGCTTAGGCGCAGGGACTGGACGGCGTGCAGGCGCTCCACGCCGCCTCGCGCCTGGACGGCCTGCTCCACCAGTTTGGCAGGCCCTGGCTTGCAGCCCAGCAGGGCCAAGGCCCCCGAAAGAAGAAGTCGCGACCGCTTCACGGGGTCCCCGGTGGCTGGGGGGCAGGGGGGCTGGACAGCCGCTGGACGACGGCCTGCGCCAGCCGCTGGGCCGAGACGGGTGCACTGCCCTCGGCCTTGTTGTTGATGGTGACGTACACCGCGCGTCCGGCCTGGAAGGCCTCGACGGCCAGGGCGGCAATGGCCGTCCGCGTGGGGACGTCCTCCTGCACCAGCCGGTCGAAGGGCGCGTACACCTCCTTGGCCTCCTCGTAGCCCAGGCCCGGGTGCAGCATCCACCGCACCACCAGCGCCGGCGCGCCGCCGGCGCGCGTCCTTTGGGCCTGCCACTGGACGTCCGGCAGGGGGCCCCACGCGGCCAGCACCGGCACCACCCCGGCCGCGGCCAGCGCGTCGGCGTAGTCTGCGGACAGCAGTTCCCGGTTCCGCACCTCCACGCCGTACAGGGGGCCCGGGGGCAGCGCGGTCAGAAAGCCATGCAGCCGTTCGGCGAAGCGCTGCGCGCCCCCCAGCTGTTGCACGTCCTGGGGCGGAAACTGAAACACCAGGGGCCCTGCCTTCGGCCCCAGCCCCTCGACAAAGGGCGCCACCACGGCGTCGGCGGCGTAGTGCGCATCCAGAAAGCGCGGGTTGCGGGCGCCCCGGCGCGCTCCGTAGCGCGGCCGGTGCGGGAAGTGGCCCAGGGTGACTTCCTCGTGGGCCTTGGCCAGAAAGCGGAAGTCCTCCGGGACGGCCTCTGCCCAGGCTGAAAACGCCTCGGCCGGGACCGGCCCGTAGAAGGTGCGGTCGATGCCCACCGTGCGCAGCAGCGGGTGGCGTGCGTAGGCGGGAAGTCCCTCCCGGGCCAGCTGCAGCTGGCTGGCGTCGGCAGCGTAGACGAGGCCCGTCCAGCCGGGAAACGACCAGGAGGAGGTCCCCAGGCGCACTGTGTGCGGGAGACGGGCGCCGAGGTCGAGCAGCTCCGCCGTGGTGGGGGCCGGCTCCGGCGCCCGGGGCGCCGCCGGGGCCCAGGGCTGTTGGGCGAAGAGTTCCAGCTGCGGGGGCCGTCTCACGGGGTGGGGCAGGCGCCCTAAGGTGTGCCCGCGTCTTGCGGGGACGCTGGGGTGCCCGAGGCGCGCAGTGCGGCGGTCGCGGCCTCCAGCTTGCTGTTGACGTCCTTGATGACGGCGCAGGCGCCGGCCTCGTCCCCGCTGGCCATCTCCTTCGCCTTGCACATCTCGACGTAGTCCTTGAAAATTTCCGGGCACTCGCTGGCGCCGCTGACGGCGATGTCCTCCAGGCAGCGGTCGCGCAGCGTCTCGGCCAGCCGCGTGTTGGCAATGGCGACGGTTAGCGGCGGCTTCAGCCCGAGGATGTCGGGCTGCTTGATGAGGGTGTCGCGGATGGGCTTGCGGACACTCTTGAAGTCGTCGGGGCGCTTGCCGCACGCCTCGGCCGCCTGGCCCACCAGGCGCCGGACGTAGACTTTGAAAATCTCGCTCGTCTCCTCGACGTCACCGAACTTGGCATGGCGCTTGGCCACCTTGTCGAAGCTCCTGGCGGCGCGGGCGAGGGCGTGGCAGTCGCTGGAGTCGGCCAGCGCGGTGACGATGGCCACCACGGCATTGCGGTGCGGCTCATCGATGCCCTTGTCGGTGTTGCTGGCCAGCTCCTCCACCAGCGACTCCTCCAGCATGACGGTGGCCTTGGCGTTGTAGGACTCGTCCCGGACGAATTCCTGCAGCAGCGCGTACCCCACCATGCGCTTGTCCGCGTTGCTCTGGTCGGTGGCCAGCATGGAGGACTCGAAGAAGGAGCGGTATTTGTCCGCCTCGCGCGCCCGCTGGAACTCCTTGTCCCAGCGGTCCTGGTCCACCTTGGCCTGTCGCTCCTGGTTCTGCTTGTTGGCGAAGCTCTGGTAGGCGTTGACGCCGAAGCCGGCGATGGCCACCCAGCCCACCAGCACCTGGCTGGCGATGGCGAAGCGGCTGTGGGTCTGCTTGCGCTTGGTGTCCGCGTCGATGAGGTCCAGGGCGCCCTTCAGCCGGTCCAGCTGTTCCTTGGAACCGGCTGCGGCCAGGGCAAAGGGGTCCTGCTTCTCGAGCGCGGACCGGACGTCGGGGGGCGTGGGAGGCGTTTCGGGGGGGGTCATGGACAGCCTCTCTTACTAGAAGACGCCGCCATGGCGACTCCCGGACAGCTGGCCGTCCTCGTCGTCGCCGCCCTCTCGGCCGGCGTGGTGGATGCCATCGGGGGTGGAGGGGGCCTCCTCACCGTCCCGCTGCTGCTGGCGGTGGGGCTTCCGCCGCACCTGGCCCTGGGCACCAACAAGGGACAGTCGGTGTTTGGTTCCACGGCCGCCCTGGTGCGCTTTTCCCGCGCCGGCCTGGTGTCGCTTCCCCGGGCGCGCCTCACCATTCCGTTGGGCTTTGCCGGAAGCCTCCTCGGAGCCAGCCTGGTGCTGCGCGTGGACACAGCCGTGCTGCGGCCCGTCGTCCTTGTGCTGCTGCTGGCCGCGACCGCATTCCTGGTGGCCGTCCGGCCGCGCCAGGCGGAGGCAGGACGCGCCGTGGACGGCCGGGCGCGCGCGGCCCTTCTGGCGCTGGGGGTGGGCGCGTACGACGGTTTTTTTGGACCGGGGACGGGCACCTTTCTGGTGGTGGGCTTCGCGGCGCTGCTGGCCCTTCCCTTGCGCCAGGCCTCGGCGGAGGCGAAGGCCGTTAACGCCGCCAGTAACCTCGCCGCCCTCCTCCTCTTCGCCCTTCGTGGCACGGTGGTGTGGCAGCTGGCGCTTCCCATGGCGGCGGCCCAGCTGGTGGGCGGCTGGGTGGGCGCGCACCTCACCATCCACCGCGGCGACGGAGTGGTGCGTCTCGTCGTCCTGGCGGTGGTGCTGGCGCTGGTGGTGAAGCTGGGCGGGGACTCGCTTGGCCTCTGGTGAAGCCTCCCCCACCTGTGGTGCGTGGGAAGCGCCCGTGTCCTGACACTAGCGTCGCATTCGGGACGTCCTTTGTTGTGCGTCCTGGGACGCCCAGCGCGACGACGCGAGGGGCACGGCAATGGAAGCCAGGGCGTGGGGGTGGACGGGGACGGCTGTCCCTAAGCTGGGGCAAGGGACGTGGAAGATGGAGGGCGACGACGCCGGAGAGGCCATTGCGGCCTTGGAGGCGGGCCTGGACGCCGGCCTGTGCCACGTCGACACCGCGGAGGCGTACGGCAACGGACGGGTGGAGGAACTGGTAGGCCGCGCCCTTTTGGGGCGAAGGGACGACGTCTTCCTGGTGAGCAAGGTGTTGCCCGCCAACGCCTCGCGCGAGGGGACGCTGCGCTCGTGCGAGGGTAGCCTGCGGCGGCTGGGGACGGACCGTCTCGACTGCTACCTGTTGCACTGGCCAGGGCCGCACCCGCTGGCGGACACCATCGCTGCCTTCGAGGAATTGGTGCAGGCCGGCAAAATCCGCAGCTGGGGGTTGAGCAACTTCGACGTGGCGGACCTGGAAGCGGCCCGGGCCCTTGCCGGCCCGCGGCGCATTGCCTGCAACCAGGTGCTGTACCACCTGAAGGCGCGGGACATGGAAGCCGAGGTGCTGCCCTGGTGCGTGCGGCACGCGGTGGCCGTGGTGGGCTACAGCCCCTTCGGCTCCGGACGCTTCCCCTCGCCCATCAGCACCGGGGGCAAGGTGCTGGCCCGGGTGGCGCGCGCGCACCGGGCGACGCCCTTCCAGGTGGCGCTCGCATTCCTGCTGCGAAACCCGCACGTCTTCGCCATTCCCAAGTCGGTGGACATCAGCCACGTCAACGCCAACGCGTCCGCCGCGGCTCTGGTCCTGACGGAGGAGGAAGTCGCGCAGCTGGACGCGGCGTTCCCCATCCCCACCGGCCGCGGGCTTCAGACGCTGTGAGGCGGCGTCCCTGCGCTGGCGGCTAGCGCCGGCGTCCCGTCCCGTCCTGCCGGCGGCGCACGTCCTGGTCGCCCACCTTCTCCAGAAACTCCTCGTAGGTGCCCTGGAAGTCCACCAGGCCCGCCGGGGTGAAAGCGAAGAGGCGGGTGGCGAAGCTGCCGATGAGGTCCCGGTCGTGCGAGGCGACAATGGCGGTGCCGGGAAAGCGCTGCAGCGCATCCCCCAGAGCGATGATGGACTCAAGGTCCAGGTGGTTGGTCGGCTCGTCGAGGAGGAGGACGTTGTCGCGCGTCAACATGAGTTTCGCCAGGATGAGGCGCACCGCCTCTCCACCGGAGAGGGAGTTGGTGGATTTGAGTCCCTCCTCTCCCTTGAAGAGCATCCGTCCCAAAAGCCCGCGGATGTCCTCGTTGCCGGCGCGCGGGTCGATGTCATGCAGCCAGTCGGCCACCGTGGTGTCCCGGGCAATGCCCTCCCGGTGGTCCTGCGCTAGGTACCCCACCTGCGCCTCGTGGCCCAAGGTGACGGTGCCCGCGTCGGGGTGAAGCTCGCCCAGCAGCAATTTACAGAGGGTGGTTTTGCCGGCGCCGTTGCGGCCGATGACGGCGATTTTGTCGCCCCGCATGATGAGCGCGTCGAAGCCGTCGCACACGGTCACTCCGGGCCAGCGCTTGGTGAGGCCTTCCACCAGCAGCGTCTGCTTGCCGGAGGGGCGCTTCGGTTCAAAGCGGATGAAGGGGCGTTCGATGTTGCTGCGCTTGAGCTCGGTCAACTGCAGCTTGTCCAGCGCCTTCTTGCGGCTCTGCACCTGGCTGGCCCGCGTGCCGGCAGAGAAGCGGGCCACGAAGTCCTGCAGCTGGGCAATCTTCTTCTGCTTCTCGGCGTTCTCCTGCTCTATCTGGCTGCGCACCTCGCTCTTCGCAATCACCATGTCGTCGTAGCCACCGGTGTAGGTGATGATGGTCTGGTAGTCGATGTCGGCGATGTGCGTGCAGATGGCGTTGAGGAAGTGCCTGTCGTGGCTGATGGTCACCAGCACGCCGTCGTAGGACTGCAGGAAGCGCTCCAGCCAGCGGATGGAGTCGAGGTCCAGGTTGTTGGTGGGCTCGTCCAGAAGTAGCGCCTGCGGCTTTCCAAACAGGGCCTGGGCCAAAAGCACCCGCAGCTTCAGGCCGCCCGCAATCTCCCGCATCCTCTTCGCGTGGTCCTCCTCGGGCACGCCGAGGCCGTTGAGGAGCTCGGCCGCGTCTGCCTCCGCCGTGTAGCCATCCTCCTCGGCGATGAGGGACTCCAGGTCCGCCAGGCGGTGCCCCTCGGCGTCCGAGAGGTCCTGCTTGTGCAGGAGCGCCTCCTTCTCCTGCACCGCGGCCCACAGCGCGCGGTTGCCCTGCATCACCACGTCCAGGACGCGCTGCTCCTCGTAGGCGAACTGGTCCTGCTGCAGCACCGACGTCTTCTTCGGACGGGAGACGGTGCCGGCGTCCGGCTCGAGCTCGCCGGACAGAATGTTCATGAAGGTGGACTTGCCGGCCCCGTTCGGCCCGGTGAGGCCATAGCGGCGCTCCTCCGAGAAGACGACGTCCACCGATTCGAACAGGCGCTTCTGCCCGTAGGCCTTGGTGACGCTGGTGACTTGCAGGGTGGCCATGACGGGACTCTTCTTTGGAAAAGGGCGAAGGGGTAGGGGCGTGCTTCAGGCTTGCTGGAGCTCGCGGAGGAAGCGGCGGATGCGCGCGGCGTTGGCGCCGAGGTCGTCCCGTCCGACTCGGGAGCGGCTGCGCACGTCCACCCGGGAGCCGCTGTCGGCGGGGCGCACCCGGATGGTGATGTCGTCGCGGAAGCGCAGCAGCCGCGTGACGGCTACCGCGGTGAGGAGGCCCTGGGGCGGCGCGAGGCGGCCAATGGACCAGCCGGGCTGGGCGCGGGCGCGCTGCTCGGCCAGGGCCAGGGCTTCTGCGGGCGCGAGCGGAAGCCGGAGGCCGCCGAGAAGTTCCGGGTAGGCCCGCCGCGACTTGTCGCGGCGCGCTTCGGTCATCAGTGGCCCGGTGCCGGCCGTGCCGTCCCGGCCGTCGAGCGGTGGGGGCGCCTCCACGTCGGTGGACACGTCGTTGAGGGGGGACTGCAAGAGGCGGCTGAGCAGGGTCACGTGGGAAGCGAGCGTCTCTAAACGCCCACGCGGCGAAGTTCAAGCAGGGGGGAGTCCAGCAGCGGCCCTTCGGGCAGCGCGGCGGTGCAGTCCAGCATCCAGTCGGCGTGCCCGTCCGGGTCGAGAATGCGCTGCCGGGCCTCCCACAGCCGCGGGCCCACCGGCTTCACCAGCGACTGGTGCGGGCGGCGCGCCTCGGGCGTCAGCACCACCTGGCCGTGCTCGGCGAAGTAGGGCGCCATCTGCGCCTCCAAGTCCGCTGCCGTCCAGCCGTGGCCCGGGGCCAGCGCGGCCAGGGCCTCCTCCCAGGCGCGCGTGCCCAAGGCCCGCAGAAGCCGGTGCAACTCGGCCCGCAGCCGCGCCACCACCGCGCGCTGGGACGGCGCGGCCGGCGGCGGGGGCGGGGCGTCCGGCGTGACGCCCGGGGGTAGCTGCAGCCGTTCCCACTCATCCAAAAGGCTACTGTCGACGTCCCGCAGCGCCTGGCGCAGGGCGGCCATCAACTCTTCCAGCTCCTCGGTGCGGTAGGACTCAGGGACGGTTTGCACCAGCGTCTTGTAGGCGTCGGTAAGGTAGCGCAACAGGACGCCCTCGGAGCGCTGCAACTCATACTCCCGGACGTAGTCCGCGAAGCTGCAGAAGCGCTCCAGCATGTCGCGCGCGATGGACTTGGGCCGGATGTTTTCCTGCCCCACCCAGGGGTGCAGGGCCGAGAAGCTGTCGAAGGTGCCGTAGATGAAGTCGGCCAGCGGCTTCGGGTGGTCCACCTTCTCCAGCTCCGCCAGCCGCTCGGCGTACTCCACCCCGGAGGCTTTCAACTCGGCCATGCGGGCCGTCCGCAGGACGTCGCGCTGGCGCAGCAGCACCACCTCCGGATTTTCCAGGATGCTTTCCACCAGGGTGACGACGTCCAGGGCGTAGCTGGGGGAGGTGCGGTCCAGGGATTCGAGGGCGGCCAGCAGGTACAGCGACAGCGTCTGGTGCAGCGAGAACTCCCGCTGCAGCCCGGGCGCAATCTCCACCTGGGCCGCCGCGTGCGGGTGCTTGTACGTCGACAGGAGCCCGGCCGAGCGCAGCGTCCGGAACAACATGGCGCCCTTCTTCAGCAGCCGGCGCTTGTCATAGGGCGACGCGTGGCTGGCCAGCGTCAGCCGCACCAGGCGCCCATAGCCGCCTCCCCGTTCCTCCGGGTCCCCCTGCAAAAGGTTCAGCAGCATCCCGAAGGTGACGTCGAAGCGCGAGGCGAGCGGCTCCGGCGGCCGGCCCACCAGCTTGTCGAAGGTGGACTTGTCCCAGGGGACGTAGCCCCGGGTGGGGGGCTGCTTGCGGACGACTTTCTTCCCGGCGGCGGACTTCTGCGCCAGCCGGAGGTTCTCTATGACGTGCTCCGGCGCCTGCGCCACCACGAAGCCGCGGTCGTCGAAGCCCTTGCGACCGGCGCGTCCGCCAATCTGGTGGAAGTCGCGGGCCGACAAGAGCGCCGTCTTCTCCCCGTCGTACTTGCACAGCTGGCTGAAGAGGACGGTGCGGATGGGGATGTTGACGCCCACGCCCAGGGTGTCCGTGCCGCTCACCACCTTAAGGAGGCCCGTCTGGGCCAGCTTCTCGCAGGCCAGCCGGTACTTGGGCAGCAGGCCCGCGTGGTGCAAGCCGATGCCGACTTGCAGGTAGCGGCGCATGTCCTTGCCGAAGGGCGAGTCGAAGCGCGTCCCGTCCAGGGTGGCGCGGATGCGCTCCTTCTCCTCGCGGGTGGTGAGGTTGACGGACGTCAGCGCCTGGGCCTGCTCGCCCGCCGCCCGCTGGGTGAAGTTGACGAGGTACACCGGTGCCTTGCCGGCGGCGACCAGCTCCTCCAGCGTCTCGTGCAGCGGCGTCTCCCGGTAGGAGAATTCGAGCGGCACCGGCCGCTCGCCGCTGGAAATGCGCGCCACCGGGCGGCCGGTGGTGCGGGCCAGCGACTCCTCGATGTGGCTGGTGTCCCCCAGGGTGGCCGACATCAGCAGGAAGGTGGCGTCCGGCAAGGCCAGCAGCGGCACCTGCCAGGCCCACCCGCGGTCGGTGTCCCCGTAGTAGTGAAACTCGTCCATCACCACCGTGTCGATGCGGGGCCGGCTCTCGCGGAGGGAAATATTGGCCAGCACCTCGGCCGTGCAGCAGAGGATGGGGGCGTTGCGGTTGATGGACGCATCCCCGGTCAGCATCCCCACCCGGGCGGGGCCGAACAGCTGGCAGAGGGCGAAGAACTTCTCGTTGGCCAGCGCCTTGATGGGGGTGGTGTAGACGGACGTCTTCCCTTGGGCGAGCGCCTTGAAGTGCAGGGCCGTCGCCACCAGCGACTTGCCGGAGCCGGTGGGGGTGTTGAGGACGACGTTCTTGCCCGCCATCACTTCCAAAAGCGCCTCCTCCTGCGCTGGGTAGAGCTGAAGGCCGCTGTCGGCGACGTACTGAAGGAAGCGCGAGAGCAGAGTGTCCGCGTCGGCAGCGGTCGGGTCCACGGGAAGCAGGGCGGCGAGCGGGGCGGACAAGAGGAGTTTCACCCTATAACGCTGGACGGCGGGGGCGGCGCGGCGCGCTGCAGGAGAACGGCCACCAGCAGCGCCACCAGCGTGCCGGCCACGACGTCCAGCGCGCGGCTGGTCGCCCAGTGCCAGTTGCCAGATTCCAGAAGGCCCACGCCGAGGACGATGGCCGGCGTCAGAAAGGCCAGGCTCCACCCGTAGGCCTCCGGCTGCAGGCGGAAGTAGCCCACCAACAGAAGGAAGATGAGCACCTCGGTGAGGACGACCGAGCGCAGAAGAAACACCAGCGCCGCTGCCAGCGCGCACCCCACCAGCGTCCCGGCAAGCCGTTCCACCCCACGCCGCCGCGTGGTGGCGAGCTCCGGGCGCAGCACCATCAGCACGGACACCACCACCCAGTTGCCGCGGCGGACCTCCAGGGCCCGCACCGTAAGAAGGCACCCCGTCACCGCCGCGGCCAGCACCAGGCCAAAGCGGCCCGCGGCGGCCGGAGACGCGGCGGACGCGGCCAGAAACCGCAGGCCGGCCACCGTCCGCTGCGCCACGCGGCGAATCCACCCGGCGGGCAGCGCGTCCAGCAACAGCAGGTGCGCCACCGTGCCCCCGACGGCCACCGCCAGGGCGCGCTCGGCGGCGGCCGACACGTCCCCGGGAAGCAGCTGGGCCAGGGCGAAGAGGACGGCCGGCACCGCCGCCAGCCGTCCCGCGGCGTCCGTCTTGCTTCTGGCCGCACCGGCCACCCAGCCCAAACCAAACATCCCCAAGGCGGCAAGGGCGAGGGAGTTGCCGGCCAACGTCCCGACAAACACCGCCGCAGCGCCCGCCAACGCGGCCAGGGCGAGGCTGGCCGCCCGGGAAGCCGGTTCCCCACCTGGGTCGGCAAGCGCCACCCGCCGGGCGCCCACCGCCATCACCAGCCCGAGGCCGGTGCGGCCGGACAGCTGGCCCGCGGCAATGCAGGCCGACACGGCCACCGCCGCCCGGAGGGCGGGCGAAAGCCGCCGCAGGGCCTGCCCCAGGCGCGGCAACATGTCTGACGGGGGCAAGGGGTGGGGCGCCTCCTTCGACGTTGCGCGCGGCCCCTCCAGGGGGTTGCGCTCAGGCCGGTGGGACGTTGCGAGTCACGGAGGGCTCGGCCGGCCCGGGCGTGTGGCGCAGCCGCGCATCCGCCGGCTTGGACTCGTCGTGGCGCCGCACCAGCTCCAGGGCGGCCATCTGGCTGCGGAATCCCGCGCCGCCCGCGTGCGGCGTCACCGGCACGTAGGTGCCTTCCCCAGTCAGTTCCATGGCCTTGGCGGTGTCGCGCAGGCTGAGGCCGAGGACTTCCTCGAGGAGGCGGGTGCGCAGGGCCGGGTCCTCGACGGGCACCATGACTTCAATCCGGCGGAAGAAGTTGCGCGGCATCCAGTCGGCCGAGGTGAGGAAGACTTCGGCGCGCTCGCGGGCGCCGAAGGCGAACAGGCGCGTGTGTTCCAGGAAGCGGTCGACCACCGAGGTGACGCGGATGTGTTCCGAGATGCCAGGCAACCCTGGCCGCAGGCAGCAGATGCCTCGCACCAGGAGGTCCACCCGCACCCCGGCCTGGCTCGCCCGGTACAGGGCCCGGATGATGGTGGCATCCACCAGGTTGTTCATTTTCGCGACAATCCGCGCCGGCTCCCCCTTCCGCGCCCGCTCCGACTCACGCTCAATCAGCTGTAGCAGCCGGTCGGCCAGGGCGAAGGGGGCGACCACCAGCCGCTTGAATTTCGGCGGCACCGAGTAGCCGGTGAGCATGTTGAAGAGGGCTGTGACGTCGTCGGCAATCTCCTCGCGGGAGGTGAAGAGCGACACGTCGGTGTAGTGCCGGGCCGTCTGGCCGTTGTAGTCGCCCGTTCCGAGGTGGACGTAGCGGCGGATGCCCCCCGCCTCGCGCCGCACCACCAGCGCCACCTTGCAGTGTGTCTTCAGGCCGAGCAGGCCGTACACCACGTGCACGCCGGCCTCCTCCATCCGCCGTGCCCAGGCGATGTTGTTCGCCTCGTCGAGCCGGGCCTTGAGTTCCACCAGCACCGCGACCTGCTTGCCATTCTCCGCCGCCCGGCTCAGCGCCTGGGCGATGGGGCTCTCGGCGCTGATGCGGTAGAGGGTTTGCTTGATGGCCAGCACCGCCGGGTCGTCGGCGGCCTCTTCGATGAAGCGGACCACCGGGTCATACGACTCATAGGGGTGGTGCAGCAGCACGTCGCGCTGGGCGAAGACGGGGAACTGGCTCTGGACGTCCCGCAGGATGGGCGGCAGCACGGGCGAGAAGGGTTCCACCCGCAGGTCCGGGCGGGGGTCCCGCTCGGCCAGGGCCACCAGGTCCGACAGCTGCAGGGGCGCCTCAGACCGGTAGACGTCGTCGGCGGTCAGGTGCAGCGCCTTCTTGAGGGCTTCCTCCAGGGCGTCGGGCGCCCCCGCGTCCAGTTCCAGGCGGACGGTGGCGCCGCGCTCGCGCCGCTTCAAGTCGTCCTGGATGGAGGCCAAAAGGTCCTCGGACTCCTCCTCGTCCACGGCCAGGTCCCAGTTGCGCGTCACCCGGAAAGGCGCCGCGTGCTCCACCGTGAAGCCGGGGAAGAGGTCCCCGAGCGAGCGGCAGATGAGGTCTTCCAGAAGGACGTAGGCATGCCCGGCCAGGGAGGGGAGGGGCACCAGCCGTGGCAGGACGGAGGGCACCGGCACCACCGCCAGCTGCGTCGCCTCCACCACCGTGCGCGCACGGCCCTTGGCCGCCGGGCGGAGAACAGCGGCGATGTTGAGGGTCTTGTTGCGCAGGTGGGGAAACGGGTGGCCAGGGTCCACGGCGAGGGGGGTCAACGCCGGGAAGACGCTGGAGTTGAAGTGCTCCCGGGCTGCCGCTTGCCAGGTGGCGTCCAGGGAAGAGGTGGATAGAAGCGACACGCCCACCGCGCTCAGCGCCGGGAGGAGCTCCCCCCGCCAGAGGGGGCCGAGCTGGGCCACCAGAGCGTGGGCGCGCTCGGAAATGGCGGCCAGCTGCTCGGCGGGAAGCAGGCCGTCGGCCTCCGGGGCGGCCACCCCGCCGGCGAGCTGCTGCTTCAGCCCGGCGACCCGCACCATGAAGAATTCGTCGAGGTTGGCGGCGAAGAGCGCAAGAAACCTTATCCGCTCGTACAGCGGCAGGCCGCCGTTGCGGGCCTCCCCGAGGACCCTTTCATTGAAGGCGAGCCAGGATAGCTCCCGGTTCAGGAAGAGGCGCGCGTCGTTCAACTCCACGGTGGCAGGGGCTTCAGGCATTCGGGGGCGTCTGGGTCACGAATAGGTGACAGCGTGGTGGGAGGGCAAGCCCGGGGGCTCGCCGACGGTCGGACTGAGCTGATAATGCCTCAACTCCAGTGACACGCATTCCCCTCACCGAGCCGGTCCTCGCCGCCATCGACGTGGGGACCAACGCCGTCCGGCTTGAGCTGGCGCGCCGGCTGTCCAACGGTTCGCTGGAGTCCCTGCACAGCGAGCGCGACCCAGTGCGGCCCGGCGAGGGCGTCTTTCGCACCGGGGCCATCCCCCGCGAGGTCGCCGACCGCCTGCTGTCCACCCTACGGCGGTACGGGGCGCTCTGCCGGCGCTACCATGCGGACGTGCGGGCAGTGGCCACCAGCGCCCTGCGCGAGGCGAAGAATCGCGACGACATTGTCCGCCGCGCCCGGGACGAGGCCGGCCTGCGGCTGGAGGTCATCTCCGGGATGGAGGAGGCACGCCTCACCACCCTGGGCGTGCTTCGGGGCAAGCCCCCCTCGGCCCGGTCCCTGTGCGTCGACATCGGGGGTGGCTCGACCGAGGTGGCTGCCGCCACGGGTGAGAACCCCACCTCCATGTGGAGCGTCGCCCTGGGCGCTGTCCGGCTGACGGAACTGTTTGGCACAGCCCGGGGCGTCAGTGGCAAGCAGCTAAAACTCATCCGGGGGTTTGCCGCGGAGGCCCTCACCGAGTCCCTGCCGGCCCGCATCGCCCGCGCGCCGCGAAGCGCCCTGGGCAGCAGTGGCACCATCAACGCGGTGGTCGCCTTTGCCGCTGCCGAGGGCACCGCCCACGCCACGGCCCGGCAGATTACGCAGGCGGTGGAGGAGCTGGCGGAGATGTCCCCGGCGCAGCTGCGCAAGCGCTTTGACCCGCAGCGCGCGGAGATTATCTGCGCCGGCGCCATCATCCTCGAGTCCGTCGTCCATCACCTTGGCCTGGAAACCGTCACCGCCGTCCAGCGGGGCCTGCGCGATGGAATTCTCGTCGACCTCGTCCGCCGCATCGACTCGCCCGCCGACGACCACAGCCTCGCCGAGGCCGCGCTACTCATCGGCCGCCGCTTCCAATTCGACGAGGCGCACTCTGCCCAGGTGACCCGGCTGGCCCTCCAGCTGTTTGACGACCTGGCGCCCTTGCACCGGCTGCCGGCCTCCTCCCGGCCGCTGCTCGAGGTGGCCTCGGTGCTGCACGACATTGGCAACTCGGTCAGCTACACCCGGCACCACCGCCACACCTACTACCTCATTCAGAACTCCGAGATTCCGGGCTTGCGCGACCGCGAGCGCGAGCTGGTGGCCCGCATCGCCCGCTACCACCGTCGAAGCCCGCCCGACGCGAGCCACTCCGGCATGGACGGGCTCCAACCGGCCGAGGTGCGACTCGTCCGGAAGCTGGCCACGCTGCTGCGCCTGGCCGACTCCCTGGACAGAAGCCACCGGCAGACGGTGCTGCGACTGCAAGCCCGGCTTCTGCCGAGCGCGGTCGTCGTCAAGCTGCGCGCTAAGCAGCCGGTGGACCTGGAGCTGTGGGATGCGGGACACGAGGCGGCGCTCTTCCGCCGCGTCTTCGGCCGCAAGCTCATCGTCCAGGTGGAACGTGTCTCGCAGCGCCCCTTGCGCCGCGGCGTCCGGGTGATTCCGCGTCTGGCGGCCCGTGTGGCGGTGGACCGACGGTGGAGCTGAACCCGCCAACCGAAGGGCCTCCGTCCGTCGAGCGGCGGCGCGAAGCGCGCATTCCCACCCGCATTGAGGTCCGCTTCACCGACGCCGTGCACGCCGCGCGCGTCCTGCACGCCTATTCCCTGGACTTCTCCCTGGGCGGCCTGTGCCTGCGCACGCGGCGCGCCTATGCGGTGGGGCGGACGCTGGCCCTCGACCTGGTGGTGGGGACGGAGCGGCTGCCCGTCCAGGCGGTGGTGGCCTGGGTGCGACCGGGCGACAAGGCGGTGGGCGTCCGCTTCGTCGACGTGGCTGAGGAAGCGCGCGCCCGTCTGCTGGTGCTCATGAAGTCGGTGGTGGGCACCGCGTCCTAGAAGGTGCCGCAGGCGCGCTGGGGGACGCCTCAGGGGATGCGCACCACCACGCCACGCTCGGCGTCGTGGAACTGCATCGCGGCGCAGAAGGCGACGACGCCGTCGTCCGGCAGGCTCGGCAGCTGCAACTCCAACCGCTTCACGCTGAGGACCCGGGCCCGCTCCAGGGCCCGCTGCATCAGCGCCCGGGCCACCCCCCGGCGTCGCCAGGCAGCCGCCACCACCAACTCGTCAATGGTGGCGACGCGGCCGGACAGCCGCAGCTGCGGACGGTGCGAGAGCGACAGCAGCCCGATGGGGCGGTCCTGCGCATCCCCGGCCACGTACACCTCAATCTCCGGGTGGCTCAGCACCCAGTGCACGGTGCCGGTGTCCCCGGCGCCCGGGTACCCCAGTTCCAGAAGCAGGGCACCCAGGTGCTCGCCGTCGCCACGGCGAGCCAGGCGGACGCGGAAGGCGGGAGTTCCACCCGGGCGAGGTCCTGGGGTGAGGGGTGCCACGCTGAAGGCGAAGCCTAGCGCACCCACGCACGCCCCGGGGTGTGTGCCGTTTGGGTGCCGTCACGCGCGCCCTTCGTGTCGTCAGGCGGGAACCAGCAGCGTCCCGGGCCGGCCCGTCTTGTGCTGGTACACCTCCACCAGGCGAGAGCCGACGGCGTGGGCGCGTCCCGGGACACTGAGGAAGAGGACGGCCCCTCCACAGCCCCCGCCCGTCATCCGGGCGCCCAGGACGTCCGGCTCGGCCTGGGCAAGCGCCACCAGCACGTCGACGTCGGGGTGGGACACTTCGTAGTCGTCCCGGAGAGAACGGTGGGAGGCATTGAGAAGCGGGCCGAGGGGGGCCACCGCCTGGGCGCGCAGGGCGGCGACGAAGGCAAGCACGCGCGCATTCTCCGTCGCGACGTGCCGCGCGCGCTTGTCCAGGGGCGGGGGGAGGGCGGCCACGCGCCCGAGGTCCGCTTCCTCCACGTCCCGCAGGGCCTCGACGCCGAGGGCCCGGGCCGCGGCGTCCGCCTCGCGGCGCCGGGCGGCATAGGTGCCGCCGGCATTGCGGTGCGAGATGCCCGAGTGAATGACGCCCACCTGCATGCCCGGCGGCAGCGCCAGGTCCTCCATGGCCAGCGAACGCGTGTCGATGAAGAGGGCGCGCCCGGGCGTGCCGAGGCTGGCCGCCAGCGGGTCCATCAGCCCCACCGGGGCGCCGACGAAGTCCGTCTCCGAGGCCTGGACGAGGTGCGCCACCGCAAGTCCGTCCAGCGGCAGCCGGAAGGCCTCCCGCAGCGCCCGCAGCACCGCGACGCCTAGCGCGGCACTGGAGGCCAGGCCTCCGCCGGCGGGGATGTCCGAGGTGATGTCCAACTCAAAGCCCCCGATGTCGTGTCCCCGCCGTTGCAGCGTGGCGGTTAGGCCCTGGACGTAGTCCAGCCAGCCCCGGCCGGGCTCCTCGTCCCCCAGCTGGTAGCCGCTTTCCGCACCCCCGCCCAGGCCGGTGTGTGCCAGGACGCGGCGGTCCGGGCGGCGCCAGAGCGCCACGCGGGTGCGCAGCTGCAGGGGCAGGGGAAGCACCAGTCCGGCGCAGTAGTCGGTGTGCTCGCCGATGAGGTTGACGCGAGCGGGCGTCTCGGAGCGGGCGTCGGGCGGGCCACGCGAGGACGCCGTCGAATGCAAGGCCTCGTCCATGGTGTCGGTGGTGCCCCTCTTTGTAGCTCATGCCGTCACACACGTGCCACGCGTTGCTTCTTCGCTTGGCAGGCTGGCGTGGCATTCTTTTGCTGCACATGGCCGACATGGACACGCCCGAGGACCGACGCCTCTTCGAGGAGCTCGTCCGCAGGTACCTCGCCGGAGAGTTCTCCGCCCCGCCCAGCGCGGAGCCCTTTGAAGGCCTGCGGCCGGGCGACATCCAGCTGCTTCCGGTGCCGGGGACGGCCGAGCACGCGCGCGCCTCCAGGGCAGGGGAGGAGGCCCTGGGCGCGGGCCAGGTGGCGGCACTGGTGGTAGCGGGAGGGGCCGGGACGCGCTTTGGCGGTGCCGTGAAGGCGCTGGTCCCGGTGCTGGACGGAAAGACGTTCCTCGACTGCAAGCTGGCCGACGTCGCGCGCGCTAGTGCACGCGCCGGCCGCCCCATCCTGGTGGCGCTGATGACGTCCCATCTAACGGACGCAGCCATCCGCGCCGCCGTGGCGGCCCGGCCCCCTCCGGTGCCGGTGCACCCCTTCCAGCAGCGAAGCCTGCCGCGCCTGCGGCTGGACGGCAGCGTCTTCCGGGGGGCCGACGGTGCCCCCTCGCTAGCCCCAGCTGGGCACGGGGACGTCTTCCGGGCGCTGGTCGCCTCGGGGGTGGCTCGGACACTCCACGCGGGCGGCGTCCGGCACCTCTATTTTTCCAACGTGGACAACCTGGCGGCCACCCTGGACGCGGTGGTGTTGGGCATGCACGTCAAGTCCGGCGCGGCGATGACGGTGGAGGTGACGGCACGCCGTTCCCCGGAGGGCCAACTCGACGCGGGTGCGGCGCCGGTGCGCATCCGGGGACAGCTCCAGCTGGTGGAGAAGGTGGACGCCTCGCAGCACACCACCATCTCCACCAACAACATCACCTTCGCCCTGGAACCCCTGCTCACCGAGGAGGTGCCGTTGCCCTGGCGGGCGGTGCGCAAGGAAGTCGACGCTGAGCCCGTCATCCAGTTCGAGCAAGTCACCGCCGAGGCGACCGGCCTGCGTCGCGCCGACGGGCGTCCCCTGCTGCCGGCGTGCTTCCTGCTAGTGCCCCGTGGGGAGGCGGCCACCACGCGCTTCGAGCCGGTGAAGACGCCGGCGGACCTCGCCTCTGTGGTGGCCCGGCTGCGCCGGGCCGCGGGGCCGTCTTGACCGCACCCCCCCGCCCCTCGCCCCTGGCGGACCCCCGTGCGCCCGCGCCGCACGTCCCCGGCACCGCCGCGGACGATGCGCTCCGCACGGGCGTCTTTCTCGTCTGGGCGGGGGTCAGCCTCGGCCTTGTTGCAGGCAGCCTCGTCCGCCCCTTCAACGGCCTCGTCCTTCTGGCGCACGGCGGGCTGACGGCGCTGTGGGTGGCGGCACCGGCGCTGGTGCGAAGCGTCCAGACCGAGCAGCGGGACTCTGCCGTGGCCTCCCTGCTGCTGGCGGCCGCGCCGTTGCTGGGCGCGGCGGGCGCACTGTCCGACGGGACGTCCAGCCCGGACTTCGTCTGCCTCTTCGCCGTCCCGCTCACCGCTGGCCTCCTGCTGCCGGACGGGCGCGCTGCGGTGGCCCTCGTCGGGCTGCTGGGCCTGGGCCTGGGCGAGGGCCTGCTGTGGACGGGCGGCGCCGGGCTGCCCACCGTCCTTTTGTGGGCCCCTGGCCCTGGTGGCGGCAAGCCTCGCCGCCGGGAGGGTGGCCCGCGCCGTGCGTCCGGGGGGCCCGCCCGTCGGGGCGGAGCCCGTCCCTGCCGGTGGCGAGGACGGCCTCGCCACCGCGCGACAGGGTGCCCACGCGGAGCGGCTCGCGCTGCTCGGCCGCTTCGCCGCCGGCGTGGCCCACGACATCTCCAACCCGCTCACCTACCTCTCCACCAACCTGCAGCTGCTGGAGCGGGAGGCGGACTCCCTGCAGGAAGTCTCCCGGCGGGACGTGCACGCGGCGGTGGTGGAGAGCGCCCGGGCGGTGGACCGCATCACCGAGGTGCTGCGCACCCTGCGTCGCTTCGCGCGCTCGGAAGGGGTGGGCGCGCCACAGCCGGCGGAAGTCCGCCCACTGGTGGAGGAGGCGCTTCAGCAGACCGCCCCTCGGGCTGCGCGGCATCCAGCTGGAGCGCGCGCTCGATGGGCCGCTGCCCCCGGTGACGGTGCGGCGCCGCCGGCTGGTGCAGGTGCTGGGCAACCTGCTCCTCAATGCGGCGGATGCGGTGATGGCGCCGCAGGTGAAGGAGCGGCGCATCCGCATTGGCGCCCATGCCGCCGCGGACGCCGTGTCCGTCTGGGTGGAGGACACAGGCCCCGGGCTCAGCCCTGAGGTGCTCGCCCATCTCTTCGAGCCCTTTTTCACCACCAAGCCCCCCGGCAAGGGCACCGGGCTGGGGTCGGGAATACGTCGAGGCGGACGGCGGTACCCTCAACCTCGAGCCGGCCCCTGGTGGGGGGACGCGCGCGGTGGTGACGTTCCCGCGTGCGCGTGGCGACGGCCTCCCCGTCTCCGACAGCGAGCGTGTAGCGTAGAAACCCTCGCGGGGCCGGGCGTCCCCCCTTGGAGGAGCGGTGCACATGCGGTGGGCGAAGTGGGGAGTCCTGGTGGTCGACTCGCTGGCCCGGTGGGCAGCGGCCGGCTGCGCGGAGGACCAGCGCGCCTTCGTCTGGGCGCGCTCGCGAGCGGAGCTATGAAGTCCGACGTCCCGGAGTCGCGAGCCACCGAGGCGGTCGCGCGCGGCCCCCGGGTGCCCTTCCGGTGGATGGACACGCTGTGGGTGCAAGTCACCGGAACGCTGTGCAACATCGCCTGCCAGCACTGCTTCATCAGCTGCGGACCCAAGGCCACGCAGATTCCCGTCATGGGCGTGGACGAAGTCCAGCGCGCGCTTGACCAGGGACGCGATGCCGGCGTGCGCCACGTCTACTTCACCGGGGGCGAGCCGTTCCTGCACCCGGAGCTGCAGTCATTGGTGGCGCGGGCGCTCGACGTGGCGGCCCTCACCATCGTCACCAACGGCATCCTCCTGGACGACGACACCGTGCGCTGGCTGGCCGGGGCCTTCGAGCGGAGCCGCAACGCACTCGACCTGCGCGTCTCGCTGGACGGCATGACGGCGGCGCAGAACGACTCGGTGCGCGGTCGCGGGACCTTCGCGGAGATTGTCGCTGCCCTGCAGCGGCTGGGCGCCGGCGGCTTCAGCCCAGTGGTGACTGTGGTGGAGCATGAGCAGGGCCTGGAAGGCGCCGAGGCCCGGGCCCGGTTTCTCGACTTCGTCCGGGGCTTGGGCATCCGTCAGCCACGCGTGAAATTCCTCCCGCTGCTGCGCATTGGCCGCGAGGCCCGTCGCAGCGAGGGCTACGCGGACCGCCTGGGGGACGAGGCGCTTCTCCCCGCGGTGGAGTCAAGCTTGCTGTGTGCCACCGGACGGTGCTTCACCGCCCAGGGCGTGTACACCTGCCCCATCCTCGTCGAGGACGCGAGCGCGCGCCTCGGCGCGAGCGTGGCCGAGGCGTCGCGGGGAATCCGGCTGGGCTGGGCGGCCTGCCAGACGTGCGTCCTCGACGGGCTGCGCTGCAACACCTGACGACACCATGCGCGCGGCATTCTTCGGCGGCATCTACAACAACTACATCGGCCTGGAGGAGGCGCTGGCCGATGCCAGGCGGCGGGGGGCGGAGCGGCTGTTCTGTCTGGGAGACGTCGGAGGCTTCGGGCCACACCCGGACCGCTCCATCGAGAGTCTGCGGAAGGCGCAGGTGGAGATGGTGCAGGGCAACTACGACGACGCGGTGGGCAATGCCCGCGAAGACTGTGGCTGCGGCTACACCGACCCGCGCGACAACCACTTCGCCCGCCTCTCCTACGCCTACACCCTGGACAAGACGTCCGCCGGGCACCGGCCCTGGCTGGCCGGGTTACCGCCGCAGCTTTCGGTGGAGCTAGGAGGGACGCGTCTTCACCTGGTGCATGGCTCGCCCCGGCAGCAGAACGAATTTCTCTGGGAGAGCACCGCGCCGGATGCCTTCCTCGAGCGGCTGTGCGTGGAAGCCGGGGCGGACGTGCTGTTGTGCACCCACACCGGCATCCACTGGCAGCGCCAGCTGCCAAGTGGACGCCGGGTGGTGAATGTCGGCGCTCTGGGCCGGCCGGCCAACGATGGCCGCACCTGCGTCTGGTACGCGTTCCTCGACACCGAGGCGGAAACGGCGCCGCCGTTTTGTTTCATCCCGCTGGCGTACGACCACCAGCGCCTGGCCAGGGAGATGCGGGCGGAAAAGCTGCCCGAGGAATTCGTCGAGACGGTGCTGACTGGCTGGTGGACGACGTGCCTGGAGATTCTGCCGTCGAAGGAGCGCCTGCGTGGACGCTTCTAGGCCAGCACCTCCGGCCCGCTAGTCCTTGTTGCCGGGCTTGCTCCAGGGCGGCACCACGCCGTTCATCCGCGCATAGGCGATGGACTGGCCGAGGTGCTCCCAGCAGTGGCCGTAAGTAATCATGAAGAGCGAGCGCTCGTTGATGGTGTTGCCGAAGAAGTTGTGAGTCTTCTCGAGGTCAGCGTCGCTCGTGTCCTGGACAGTTTGGTGCAGAAAGGCGAAGGCCTTGGTGAGGATGGCCTTGATTTCGTCCTTCTTCGTCGTCTGGGTGTCCCACTGCTTCGGGTCCATGCCCTTCACATCGGCCGGCGCCTCCCGTCCCATCTGGCCCGCGATGAAGTAGATGCCCCCGGCGATGTGCAGGTACACCTCGGCCACCGAACGTACGCCCTTGGCGGGCCGCCAGGTCATCTTCGCCTGGGGCATGGCCTGCTCCAGCGACATAATCTCCTGCTCGACGTAGGCGAGCCCCTTCAAGTAGTCGCCGCGGAAGCCGGACGGGCCCGGAGCACTTCCCGCGTCCTGCGCGAAGGCGGGGGTGGACAGAGTGACTGCAAGGCAGAGGACCGAAGCCAAGCGTCGACTGGACATGGATGAAACCTCCTGTGGCGAGACGGGGCACGTCGTCTACCACGGCGTCCCCGCCAGCGGCTAAGAAGCGTTTGATGTCCCAACCCAACCCGCCCTCGAAGCCACCCGCCCTTTCACGCCGCGCGTTGCTGCAGCTCGGCATGGCCACCGGCGTCGTCGCCGTGGCGCAACGCGCCACGGGCGAGTCGTCCGAAAGTGCACGCTTGTCCACGGACGCAGGACAGCCCTTCGCCCTGGAGGAGGTGACGCTGGAGCAGCTCCAGCAGCGCATGGCCAGTGGCGCGGAGACGGCCCGCAGCCTGACCGACAGTTACCTCGCGCGGATTGCCACCCTGGACCCGACGCTGCACGCGGTGCTGGAGACCAACCCGGAGGCGCGGGCCCAGGCCGACGCCCTGGACGCCGAGCGGCGGGCGGGAAGCGTCCGTGGGCCCTTGCACGGCATCCCGGTGCTGCTGAAGGACAACATCGCGACGACGGGGCCGATGCACACCACCGCCGGCTCGCTGGCACTTCTTCAGGCGACGGTGCAACGGGAGGCCTTCTTGGTGGGCCGGCTGCGTGCGGCCGGGGCCGTGCTTTTGGGGAAGACCAACCTGAGCGAGTGGGCCAACTTTCGCTCCAGCCACTCCTCCAGTGGGTGGAGCGGGCGCGGCGGGCAGTGCCGCAACCCCTACGTGCTGGACCGGAGCCCGTCGGGGTCCAGTTCCGGTTCCGGGGCGGCCGTCTCGGCCAATTTGTGTGCGGTGGCGGTGGGGTCGGAGACAGACGGCTCCATTGTCTCTCCCTCCGCTGCCTGCGCCCTCGTCGGGCTGAAGCCGACGGTAGGCCTGGTGAGCCGCTCGGGAGTCATCCCCATCTCGCACACCCAGGACACTGCGGGGCCGATGGCGCGCACGGTGCGGGATGCCGCCCTGCTGCTCGCCGCGCTGGCCGGCTATGACGCCTCCGACGCTGCCTCCCGCTCGACGGGCATGCCGTCCGGGGCGGACTTCCTGCGGGGACTCGAGCCGGGTGGGCTGCGCGGCGCGCGGATTGGCGTGCCGCGGCCCGTCTATTTCGGCTACAGCCCGGGCACCGACGCGCTGGCAGAACAGGCGCTCGCGGTCCTCCGGGACGCGGGCGCCATCCTCGTCGACCCGGCCCCCATCAAGACGGCGGCGGCGCTGGACGCGCCCGAGAACGAGGTCCTCCTGTATGAATTTAAGGCGGACATCGAGGCGTACCTGCGCGGCCTGTCGGGGAAGG
Source organism: Myxococcaceae bacterium (assembly GCA_017881265.1). GTDB lineage: Bacteria > Myxococcota > Myxococcia > Myxococcales > Myxococcaceae > JADGRA01. The sequence goes on from JADGRA010000003.1 coordinate 92,933, forward strand.
CGCCCCGCACACTGGCCGAGCTCATCGCCTTCAACGAGAAGAATGCCTCCACCGAGATGCCCTTCTTCGGCCAGGAGCTGTTCCTCAAGGCCCAGGCGAAGGGCCCGCTCACGGACCCGGCCTACCGGAAGGCGCTGGCGGCGTGCCGGCGACTGGCCCAGAAGGAGGGCATCGACGCGACGATGGAGCGCCACCGCCTGGACGCGCTGGTGGCCCCGACGCAAGGCCCGTCCTGGCTCATCGACCACGTGAATGGCGACAGCTTCGGAGGAGGAAGCAGCACCCCGGCCGCCGTCGCTGGTTACCCGAGCATCACCGTCCCCATGGGACAGGTGTCCGGGCTTCCGGTGGGGCTTTCATTCTTCGGACGGGCCTTCAGCGAGCCCACCCTTCTGCGGCTGGCTTACGGCTTCGAGCAGGCAACCCACCACCGCCAGCTGCCCCGCATGCTGCCCACCGCGGCCGTCCCGGCCTGAAGGCCTCGACGGTGCTTGCGCGGAGGGGCGTTGCCGCTACTGCGGCGGTACCGTGGGGACCGGCGCGGGCGGGACCGGCGTAAACGGGACGGGCGCGGGTGCGACCGGCGCGGGCGCGACCGGCGTCTGGCCACCCGGAAGCGCGCCCGGCGTCCACAGCAGGTTCGCCTGGTAGGCGATGCGGATGAGCTTGGTGTCCAGTAGGCCGCGCACGGCGACCCGGACGAAGAAGACGACCTCGCCACTGGGCAGCTGCTCGAGGGTGACGGACTTAACCCCGAAGCCGACGCGCGAGTTGGTGTCATTGAAGCCTGGGGCGTCAAATGCGGCGGGCACGGCGATGCCGTTGGCCGAATTCAGCGTGCCCCGCAGCGGGGACTTGGGCGTCAGCGAGAAGCGAATGAGGACTTCGGCCCAGGTGGGAGGGCCCAGGATGAAGCCCGCCCCCTGCGCTGTCAGGTCGAGGTTCACCGTCCCGGTGACGATGCGGAGGCTGGGCTGACCGGGGGCACCCGGGACGTCGACCAGCGCCTCCCCTTCGATTTTGTCGGGGGCAATCTGCAGGATGTCGCCCGTGCGGGGGAGCGCCCGCGTCGTCCCGTCCGTCGTCTGCGCGAGCGTGGTGGGTGTCGTGGCGTTGCAGCCCAAGAAGCCGAGGCTCGCGAAGACGACGAGAAACGGCGGGAAGGGGATGTGAAGGGCTCGGGGCAAGAGGCTCTCCTGAGGCGGAACTCTCTCCGGGGCGGCGGAGACTACCGGCCTCGCTCCACAGAAGCCCAGTCCCATTTGGCCAGGTGCGGCCAAAAGCAGCGCGCGGGGACATCCGCCCGGTGCGTGACGGCGCGCTGCCCTTGCGCATTCCGCACTAGGCTTCGCTCGCCCGTGCGCTGCCCTACCCGGTGTTCTGTCGCCCTCTTGTTTGTCACGGCTGTCCTCTCCACGCCGGCGGGTGCGGCGCCGGTGGTTGCCCCACCTCCCAGCGCCTTCGGCTTCTCGCCACTGCCGTGGAGCGAGGAGATTCGCCTCCGGGAGGAGTGGCTTGCCCAAAGGCAGGCGCTCCTTCTGGACATGATGCGGCGCAACGGTGTCGCCATGTGGATTGTCGTCAACGAGGAATTCCATGACGACCCGCTGACGGCCTACGTCGCGCCGCCACGCCCGTCCCCGGGGCGCCGCGACTTCTTCGTCTTCGTCGATGCGGGTGCCCAGGGGCTGCGCAAGGTGGCGCTGACCGACTTCGAGGAGGAGACGACGACGCGCTTCTTCGAGTCACCGCAGGATGGAAAGAGGCCGGAGGAGGCCCTGGCCCGACTGGTGGCGCAGGTGGAGCCGCCCACCATCGCCCTGTCCATCGGCGGGAGCCGCGGCGTCACCCACAGCCTGACGCATGACGCCTACCAGACGCTGGTGCGCGTGCTGGGGCCCGAGCGCGAGAAGCGCTTCGTTTCGGCCGAGCCGCTCATCGTCGAGTACCTGGACACCCGCCTCCCCGGGGAGATGGAGCCCTACCGGCGGATGGTGCAGCTCACCGACGCCATCGTCCTCGAAGCCTTTTCCAGCGCGGTCATCCAGCCCGGCAAGACGACGGTCGGCGACGTCCGGCGGTGGCTCTACGACGCGCTTGGTCGCGCCGGAGTGTCGACGTGGTTTCAGCCGGACCTCCGCATCCAGCGCCAGGGGATGGGGAAAGCCACGTCGCGGGGCTTCCTCGCCGTTGCGCCGGAAGCAGAAGTCTTCCAGCGCGGCGACGTCCTGCACGTGGACTTCGGCGTGACCTACCTCGGCCTGAACACCGACTTCCAGCGAATGGGCTACGTCCTGCGCCCAGGGGAACAGGACGTGCCGGCGGGCCTGAAGACCGCGCTGGCCAATACCAACGCCTTGCAGGACGCCCTGGCCGCCGAGTCGCGCCCAGGGAGGAGCTCGGCCGACGTCTACGACGCGGTCATGAAGGCGATGAAGGGCAAGGCCATCGAGGCACAGGTGTATTCCCACCCCTTGGGCGCGCAGGGACATGGGCTGGGGGCGGCCATCGACTTCCGGGCGGCGAGCCGGAAGGAGCCGCCCAGGGCCCTTCGCAAGGGAAGCTGGCTGGCGATGGAACTGAACACCGCGACCCTCGTGCCGGAGTGGCTGGGACAGAAGGTCTTCGTGATGGAGGAGGACCCGGTCTACCTGACGGACGAGGGATGGAAATTCTTCGTCCCGCGACAGACCGAGTTTCTCCTCATTCAGTAACGATGTGTCCGCACCCCCGAAGAGGTGCGAGGAAGTGCTTGCGCCGCGTCGTGCCGTCGATCGCGCGTCGTCTACGCGCTCCTCGTCCGGGCAGACATGTGGCCACCGAACCCGGCTGCAGACCGGAAAAGCCACGCTGAGGCGTTGGCGGGCTGCAGGACTTTTCCCGTGCGCAATGAGGTCGTCGCGACCCGGCCCCTCGGGTTGAACGCCTGAGCTCGGTCTGGGTCATCGACAACGCGCTCCCTCTCCGGCGACTTTCCCTATAGCGGGGCGGAACGACCGGCCGCTCGACCCGCTGGCCGCGGTCAAGGGCGACCCCTGCAAGCGGAATTGGAGCCGGACGTCATCCCAGAAGGAATGCAGCCTCCCAGCCCCGGCAGCCTGGTGGTCCTCTTCGCGGTCCTCGCGGTGGGGCTGGGCTGGCTGGAGCGCCGGGCGCGGCCCTTTCCCCTCGTCCCGGTCTGGCGCCGCGAGCGCTGGCTCGACGTGGCGTACTGTTCTTCACGCCCTACGCGGGGCACGTGGCGAGCGCGGCCGCCTTCGTTCTTGCGGTGGGGCTGGCCTTCGCGGTCACCCGGGGTCGCATCGCCGACCTGGTGGACTTCGTACGAGCAAACGGGCCCATCGCCGGGCAGCCGCGCGCGCTGCAAATCCTCGAGGGGCTGCCGGTTGCCGACCTGGTCGGCTACTGGGTGCACCGCGCCTTGCACCGCGGTCGGTTGTGGCGCATTCACGCCGTGCACCACAGCACCGAATCGCTCGACTGGCTCGCCGCCGCGCGCGTCCATCCTCTCAACGAGGCGCTCAACAAGGTCTCACTGGCGCTACCGCTGCTCGCGCTCGGTTTCGAGCCGGAACGCTTCGCGGTGGTTGCGCCCCTGCTCGGGCTGCACGGGCTGCTGCTGCACGCATCGGTAGGCTGGGACTTCGGCCCGCTGCGGCTGGTCATCGCCAGCCCGCGCTTCCACCGCTGGCATCACGCGCGCGACGTCCAGGGCGTGAACTTCGCCGGACTGTTCCCGGTGTGGGACCTGATTTTCGGGACGCTGTACCTGCCGGCGCACGCGCAGCCGGCGCGCTTCGGCATCGACGGGGCACGGCCCCCGCCCGGCCTGTTCGCACAGCTGGCCTGGCCGTTCCGACGCGAGGCCGTCCTCAAGACCCCCGTGTTACCCGCCGACTCTTGAAGACCAGGCCTGGCACCAGCGCAAGCCCCCGTGCGTGGTGGGCCGACCAATACTTGAAGACAAGGCCGCACCGCACAGCACGAGTGGGGACAGCGCCGCCTGTAGCAGCGGTACCCCTATGCCGTGTCGTGCAGGTCCGGCTCGAGCCGTACTGAGGTGAGCAGGGACTCGCGCCGCCAAGCAGTGAATGGACTTTGATGCCCGAATAGGTGCAGTCCAGAGCGGGTACCAGAAAACTGGGTCTCTCCCCTTGAGGGTGGGAGAGGCCGACACTTTCACGGTAGAGCAGCGGAATCGAACCACCCGAACGACGCTCGCGCGCCACCCCACTGGTTTTGAAGACCAGGCCGGTCACCAGACGCGGACGCTCTACCAGACAGTATTCCGGCTGCTGTGGCGCCGGTCGGAATCTCATCCCTTCACAGATTCGGGCGGGCAGCCACTCCTGCTCCGCCGCCCGCCGTGGCTACTGAATCTCGCCGCGGATTTCTCCGCCCTTGCAGGCGGAGGTGTGCACGTTGACGTAAGCCGCACCGCCGGCCTTCAGCGCGGTGACGAAGGCGGCGAAGTCGGCCGGTGCGCCCGTGGCAGCGACATAGTCACTGGCAACGAAGGTCTTGGCGAAGAGGTGCGAGTCGGGCCCGCCGAGCGAGTTAGCGAACGACAGCACGACGGGTCCCGGAGCGGCAGCGGAGCCGAAGTGGATGTGGGCGGCGGTGACCGGTCCCGAGAGGCCCTCGTAGGTGACGCTGGCCTCGATGGAGGCGTTGTCCGCGGGGATGTTGATTTGGGCAGCTCCCAAGGTTCCGGCGCTGGCAGACGGACAGGGCGGGGTCTCGGCGCCCGGGGTGAGCGCCACCCGGAAGCCCGTGGGCTGCGTGCCCCCGCTCACGGTGCTGCAGGCCCCCAACATCCAGAGGGCCAATGCCAAAGAAGTGCAGGACCACTTCATCGTCGACCTCCTCCGTTGGACCTCTCGGTCTTCCCCTCGGGACACCGAGCGACTGCGGCGTTGCGCGAGGCGGGCTGAGCGTAGCGCTTCGGCCCCTAGCGTGTTCGAAAACCCAGCCGGGAAAGTCCTATGCGCCCCGGCGCCCGTCCTTCAAGCCGCCACCCACGGCGTGTCGCAGCAGCCGCCGGACGGACGGCGGCGAAACCAGGCCTTCGGGTGCTGCTGTCCGAGGGGCGAGGCCACACGTACGCGCCACCACCGGCTGCACCCCCGGCCGCGCCCGGCAGGGCGAGCTGAGGGAGACTGGGCTTTCGCCTCGACAAGCGGCCAGTGGCCTCCCCGGAGCGGCTGCACAACTGTCGGCACATTGGAACGACGGGGTGTTGCCGAGCACGCCGGGCCGCACCACGCTATGACCTGTCCTGAAACGGTGGCGAGGTTCGACCGCTGGGTCAGAGGGAGCGATGAAAGTGAGACCGAGTCTTGTGACGCAACTGGGGTGGAGAAGGGTCGCCCTTCTCGGGTTGCTCTCCGTGCTGACGTCTCACTGCGCAACTTCCACCGACGCCCCGACGTCCGGTGGCTCGCAGCTGAACACGGGCACGGCCGGCGACGGCGGCGCGACCGCAGACGCGGGCATGCTGAGCGACGGCGGCTTGGACGGCGGGGAACAGGTGTACCTCCTCACGATGAGCAACTACCTCAATCAGTGCTCCATCAGCGGTCTGGGGGACGCGGGGTATTTGCCAACGGCGGCATTCGTCATCAGGACTGTCGTGCCACTGCAGGCCTCGCCGCTGCCAGGTTACGTGTGGGGGTACTGGACCGGCACCGACGGCGCCGACGGCGGCCACGACATAAAGATGGACACCACGGTGACCATGGACGCCAACAAACAAGTCCTCGCCTGCTGTCCGCAACAGGGCGGGGCGCCCGGCTGTCCGAGCCCAATGCCTTAGTCGTCTGCGCGGCCAATACGGGAGCACCCGCGAACCCGTGGCGGGGTTCGTCTGGCGCACAACCTGACGCCGTCCAATCTGTCCTTTAGGGGCTGTCGCGGGCAGCCGCCGGACTCACCCGTGCTTGCTGCTGCGCCCACCACGGTGGTCCGCATCAACGGACTGGACAGCCTCGACGGACTTCAGCCGCGGCGGCGAGCTCACTCGCTCGAAGTCATTTGCTACCCGTGTCTCATTTCTCACCCGTTGCACTGGGCGCACCAAGTAGCACAGGTTCTCGGCGCTTCGCCTGCACATGCGTGCGTCGCGACGCCGGCTCGTTCTCGGCAGAGGGAACATTCGCAGCGCTGCTTTCCGCCGGAAGCAGCCGACATGGGGGATGCAATGGATTTTCGTCGCACGAGCGGAAGCGCAGTCTTCGTCGTAGTTGCCGGGCTCCTCGGTCTCGGCAACACGGCCTGCAGCAACAGTCCATCCACGACCACAGGTGCGCCGAGCAATCTCTCCTACGCGACCAATCCGGCCGTGTACACGGTGGGGACTGCCATCGGGCCCAACTCGCCGAGCAGCAGCGGCGGCGCCGTCACCCAGTACACCGCGCTCAACCCTCTGCCAGCGGGCTTGAGCCTCGACCCCCAGACGGGAGTCATTTCTGGAACGCCCACCGCCGCGGCCGCGACGGCCAAGTACACAATTCAGGCATCCAATGCGAGCGGCAGCACGACGGCCGACCTGACCATCACGGTCAACGCCGGCGCGGTCACTGCGCCCACCAACCTCACCTACGCCACCAGCCCCGCGACGTACAGCAAGGGCGTCGCCATCACGGCCAACAGGCCGAGCAACGGCGGGGGCGCCGTCACTTCCTACAGTGTCGTCGGGACGGCCCTGCCGGCCGGGCTGAGTCTGGACGCCGCGTCGGGCGTCATCTCCGGGACGCCGACGGCTGTCGCGGCGACCGCGAGCTACACCATCAAGGGGACCAACGCCGGCGGAAGCACCCAGGCGACCCTCAGCATCACGGTGAACGACGGGGCGCCGACGGGCCTCACGTATTCCGCCAACCCGGCGACGTACGTCAAGGGGACGGCCATCACGGCCAACAATCCCACCAACGGCGGGGGCGCCATCACTTCCTACAGTGTCGTCGGGACGGCGCTGCCGGCCGGGCTGAGTCTGGACGCCAATACGGGCGTTATCTCCGGGACGCCGACAGCTGTCGCCGCGACGGCCAGCTACACCATCCAGGGGAGCAATAGCGGCGGAAACACCCAGGCGACTGTCAGCATCACGGTGAACGACGCGGCGCCGACCAGTCTGACCTATTCCTCGAACCCGGCGACTTACACGAGGGGCACGCTCATCACCCCGAACACGCCCAGCAATGGCGGCGGGGCCATCACTTCGTACACGGTGGTGGGGACGGCATTGCCGGCGGGGTTGAGTCTCAACGGCACCACGGGCGTCATCACCGGGACGCCGACGGCTCTCACCGCCACCGCCAGCTACACCATTCAGGGAAGCAACGTCACCGGAAACACCCAAGTCAGCGTCAGCATTACGGTGAATGACCAGCCGCCCAGCAACCTGACCTATTCCAGCAACCCGGCGACGTACGTGAAAGGGACGGCCATCACCCCCAACACGCCCAGCAACAGCGGAGGCGGCATTGGCACGTACACGGTAGTGGGGACGGCGTTGCCGGCGGGGTTGAGTCTCAGCCCGACCACCGGCGTCATTTCGGGGACACCCACCGCGGTGGCGGCGCCGGCCAGCTACACCATCCAGGGAAGCAATGCGGTGGGCAACACGCAGGCCACCGTGACAATTACCGTCAATGACGCGGCGCCGACGGGCCTCGCTTACTCCACCAACCCGGCGACATACGTCAAGGGGACGGCCATTGCGGCCAACAACCCCAGCAACACCGGGGGTGCCATCACGTCGTACACGGTGGTGGGGACGGCGTTGCCGGCGGGGTTGAGTCTCAACGCCGCCACGGGCGTCATCACCGGCACGCCGACGGCCGTCGCCGCGACCGCCAGCTACACCATCAAGGGAAGCAACGTCACGGGAAGCGCCCAGGCCACCGTGAGCATTACGGTGAATGACGCGGCCCCCACAGGCCTCACGTACTCCAGCAACCCGGCGACGTATGTCAAAGGGACGGCCATCGCGGCGAACAACCCCAGCAACACCGGTGGTGCCATCACGTCGTACACGGTGGTGGGGATGGCGCTGCCGGCGGGGCTGCTTCTGAACGCGGGCACAGGCGTCATCACCGGGACGCCAACGGCCGTCACAGCGAAGGCGAACTACACCATCCAGGGAAGCAACGTC